>JBGPOS010000232.1:0-2509 GCA_041488155.1 Tepidiformaceae bacterium | reverse complement strand
TCAAAGGTTGATGATCTGGTGCGGTCGAACGCATGCTCGGGGCTAGGCCCAGGGGAGGCGGTCCCAGTACGAGGGCCGCTCCCGCCGTGACGGCTCGAACTGTGTGTACGCCTGATTCGGGTCGGACGTCTCCTCTTCCGCGCTCGCGCCGTAGCGCGCCGCGAGCTCCGACACCGGGTAGAGCACCTGCCAGTCCTCCGACCGCGCACCGGCCATCAGGATCACGCACGGCCCGTCGCCGGCGCCCAGGAAGATGTGCTCGGTCCCTGCCGGGCTGTGGAAGAAGTCCCACGGTCGGAGGAGCCGCTCCTCACCCTCGACGAGCAGCCTGCACTCCCCGGACAGCACGAGGAACGCCTCCTGCTCCGACTCGGAGTGGTAGAGGCCGTTCGGCTCGCCCGGCTCCAGGACGTGGAGTCTGATGCCGAACTGCGGGAACTCGAACTTCCCGCTCTCGAAGGAGCACTCCGAGCCGGACGGCTTCTTTCCGCCGTTCTCCGACGTCAACCACTGGGCGTCCCGCACGTTCACGACGAACCAGCCGTCGCCGGCGGGTGCGAGGCCTGAGCCGGAGTCGTCGAGTGGCGCCTCGGGCACGGCGCGAGTATACGGATGCTTCGGGCCTGCAAAGGTGGTCCAACGCTACGAAGCCAAGGGCGAGGAGACGCGCGGCGTGGCGGCGGCGAACGCCGCCGCGGAGTGCGCAGGTAAGCGCCCCTCAACCTGCTTGAGGTAGTCGAGTAAAGCGCTAGAGCGATGGACTCACGACGGATGAACGAGCACGCGGCTCGTGTGGGGCAGTGTCACAGTCCCCTATCGGGGGACGCTACTGACGCCGGCGCTTGAACTCCCATATGGCGACGGCGACACCGGTGAGGATCATCACGGCTGCCGTCGCCCAAATGGTGTACAGACCGCTGAGGTCGCTGACGAACTGCTGAGTGCCGGCCCCGCCCTCGACGTGGTGAAGACGCTCCGAGTCGGAGCCGATCAGGGCGAGCGCTCCGACGATCCCGACCGTCGCGATCGATTCGTACGCGACCAGGGTTCGCAGCGAACCGCCGGACGTAACGCAGCCCACGAGCGCAAGCGTCCCGGCAAAGACTGCCACGAGCAGCCCGAGCGCGATCGCGGCCCCCGCCCAGCCGACGAAGAAAACGGTGAGCAAGCACAAGGCGGCGCTGCAGAGGACATACACGGCGGCGACGCCGCACAACCATGTCGAGGCGCCCCAACGCTCGCCATGCGCGAAGAAGGCCACCGGCGAGAGGAGGAGCCCGGGCTCTGTCCAGACGATGGCGATATTGGTGTTTCCAGTCGCGGCGATGACGAGGCCCGGCACGACGACGCACAAGCCGACCAATGCCGCGGTCCGGCGCCTCCCGGCCCACACGGCTGCCCGCGATGGAACCGCCCCCGTCCGCTCCAGATACGCGAGGTTCTGCTCGAGTCCGTCGACGAGCTGCCCGTAGCCGTCGGCATAGCGGGGGTCGGATCGGGCTGCGAGCTCCCTGGCCACGGGAAGCACCTCGCCCACCAGACCGACGTCCCGGTTCTTCTTCGCCTCGACCAGCAGGGCTTCGAGCTGACTCAGCGCTGCTCTCTGGTCGCCCTGGTCGAAGTACGCCCCCGCCTTCGAGAGCGCGGACTGGACGTCGTCGCTCTTCAGCTGCCCTCCGCAGTGCGCCGCCTGGGCGGACGCTTGATCCGGCCCAAATCGTCGCTCGTAATAAAGCGAAGCTACATCCGCGCGATCCAGCATTCAAGCCGTCGCCAGACCTCGCACGAGCAATAGCCCGTTGTGGAAACCGCAACGAAAATGGTCCTCAAGGGAGTTCTTTCAAACCCTCCTGAAAGTCTTAAAGACCTTCTCGACGGCCCGACTCCAGAATCTCACGAGCCGTGATTCCAGGCAAGTCGTGGTCGCGGAATAGAACCCGTGGAGATATTTCGAGACCCTCAGCGCGCCCCCACTCGGTCGAGAGTTCCGTGCCGTCTCCCGCCAGAAGTACTCGTCTGGCCGACCAACCCGCGCTTTAGAACCCCTAACGAAACAGACCAGATGCTTCAGCGATTGAGTGTCCGCGCGTTGGGCTGTTAGCAATCGAAGATCGGGCTCGCGCTGCGTACAAGGGTCGTCCCGCGCAGGAGGGCGAAGTAGTGGTCTACGCAATGCCAGCGCACCCGGAGGGCCACCACACGGGTTGTGCGGCCATTCGAAGGCAGAACGCGGAAACCGATGTGGACAGCACCTCCGCTGGTGGGGAGCGCCATTGGTCGTCCAACCAACCGCCGACAGCCCCCTTTCCAGTACGTCGAGAAGGTCGTGCCGAACTGGCAGACCTTCAGGGGAGCGGCGGCTGCGGCGATAACCATGATGCGGGCCTCGGTCGGGTGCATTCCGAACAGGATTCCCGAAGGCTGCAGCAGGAAGGCCCTGAGAATGACCGCTGAGGCCGAGGCGTGACTCCGTCGCGTCGTGTGCACGGCACTCGCCCTAGTGCCGGTG
>JBGPOS010000231.1:0-2537 GCA_041488155.1 Tepidiformaceae bacterium | reverse complement strand
CTTCGCCGGCGCCGGGCGCACCTTCGATGGCGTAGGTGACGAGCCGCGAGCCGTTGTTGACGTCGACGACGTGCACCTGCTCGTACGGGACGATGTCGGCGGCGTGCATGAGCTCGGGATCGAGGGTGACTGAGCCTTCGTAGTCCACATCAGCGCCGGTGACCGTGGCGCGGTGGATTTTCGATTTGAGCATTATCCGCATGCGTTCCGCCTTCCCCTTCCCCGCACCGTTGGACAGAACTGAAGCTGTGTCCGTACGAGCCCGGGATGCGACCCGCAAGAAAAAACCCTTTCGGCTGACCGAAAGGGCACGCTGGCGGAAAGACTCCGTCCTGTATGCACCGTCTCGGTCCGCCTCAGGCGGATCCAAGCGGGATCGCGTATTCGATGTGACTCGCCTTCCGTTGCCGGATGGGCGGCAGGATTAGTGTAGCAGAGGGGTGCGGCGTGTCAATGGCACCGATTTCCGTAAAGCTGGGTCGTTCGACCCACCGACCTGCCCGAAGGGGTGGTTGGGGAACACCCCCCCACGGCCCCCACGTCCGGCGCTCCTAACCCATCTTTCCCGGCCCCCCAGATTCCTTCGCGGAGATAGCACCTCGCTCATTTCGGTGGAGTCGGTGCTCAGAAAGACAGAGGCTCTACTTCTTGCCGAAGCGTTCCAGCTCGCGCTGGAGGTTCAGTGGCTGGACGATGGCGCGGTGCTCGTGCTCGCCCCACTGGTCGCGCGGGACCATCCACATGATCTCGAACTCGATGCCGTCGGGGTCGCGACCGTAGAGGGACTTGGTGGCGCCGTGATCGCTCATGCCGGTCAGCGCATCAAACTCGGAGAGGACGGCGGCGGCCCGCGTCAGGTCTTCGATCGCCGGGACTTCCCACGCGAGATGGTAGAGGCCAACGGCGCGTCCTGCGGGCTGCTCGGCGTTGGCGCCGACCTGCATCAGGCCGAGGTCGTGGTGGTTGGCGGAGTCGGCGGCACGCAGAAACGCCATCATGCCTCCATCCCGGGCGATCTCTTCGAAGCCGAACGCCCGCTTGTAGAAGTCGACGGAGCGTTCGAGCTCACGCACGTAGAGGACAGCGTGGTTGAGTCGCGCGACGTTGATGGCGGCTGGGGTCTGTTGCATGGTGACTCCTTGTGCTTACTTTTCGTAAGCACTATAGCACGGCGTCTCCTGGTTGGCACGAGTCGTTCTAAGGGTCGCGTCTGGGCGAGCTGTTTGCTGACACAGGAACTCGATGCCACGGCGGTTCGCGGGCGCGGCGGGGACAACGTGAAAGGGGGCCCGAAGGCCCCCGATTAGCGAGACTGAGATATGCGGCCTAGAAGCGGCCGGGCGGGCTATCGAAGCCGCGAAACTCGCCGCGGCGGACGTCCCAGCGCGGGGTCTGGACGACGCTGCGGACGATGGCGGTGGCTGGTGTGGTGTCCTGGATCTTCTCGATGTGGACGATACGGGTCTTTGGCTGCACTTTGCCCCTCTTGAAGAGTGTCATTTCGTTTCCCCCATTTCATTTCTGGTATTTTGGTGCGTTGGGGACATTGTCCGCGAGGCCGGTGAATGGGCAGGTGACAGCGAAGGCCGGCGGAGTAAAGGAACGGTGAATTGTTGAGAGGCGGTTAAGGCGAACTGTGGTGGCTCCGCTCGTCTTTCGAGAGCCTCAGGATGAGCGGTTGGAGCGTTGTTCGCTGCTGCTTCATGCCCCGGCACCTGCTAAACTAGCGCGTGCCAAGTAACAGCAAGGAGGCCCCGAAAAATGCGAGAAGCCGTCCTCATCGATATGTTGCGAACGCCGTTTGGCCGGGCAGGCCAGCGTGGCGTGTTTCGAGATATCTCCCACGTAGACCTGGTCGTGCCGCTGATGAAGAAGGTGCTGGACCGCAACAAGGTGCCCGGCGAAGAGGTCGACGAAGTGCTCTGGGGCTCCGTCGGCATCGCGGGCATGCTAACGCGCTCCCGCCACTACGTGCTCGAGGCGGGGCTGCCCTACACGATCTCGGCGACAGACATGAACAAGCAGTGCGGTTCGTCGCTGCAGGCGAGCACGCAGGGCGCCTTCGCGGTGATGGCCGGGATGTCGGACATCGTGCTGGCCGGCGGCGTCGAGACGATGGACCGGGTGAACCCGATCCCGCCCGGCGACGACCGCAACCTGCAGCAGATCCAGACGACGGAGGTTATGTCGCGCGAGTTCCTGCAGCCGTGGCCGGACCCGGCGAAGGCGCCGAAGTGGACGAAGCGCTGGTACCAGGTAACGGAACCGTGGATCATGGACATGGGCCAGACGGCGGAGAAGCTGGCCAAGGAGCGGGGCATCACCCGCCAGGACGCCGACGCGTTTTCGTTCGACAGCCATAAGAAGGCAGTCCGCGCGCAGAAGGAAGGCCTGCTGGCCGATGAGATCGAGCCGATCACGATCGAATACTCCGACGGGTCGAGCGTGAAAGTCGAGAAGGACCAGAACCCGCGCGAGGACACGACGCTGGAGAAGCTGGCGACGCTGAAGCCGGCCTACACGGCGGACGGCCAGGT
>JBGPOS010000230.1:0-2570 GCA_041488155.1 Tepidiformaceae bacterium | reverse complement strand
GCGGCCCCGGCTGCTCCTGTTGTGCGACTACCGACCCCGCGAGGCGGCAACCGTCATCGACCACATCGAGGCCATTCGCACCTGGTCGCGCTATGACGTCTTCGTGCTGCCGACATATGGGGATATCCCGGACGACCTGGATCTGGAAGCCTTCGACGGCCTCGCCATCCATTACAACGTGGTGATGTCGAATGGGTACTACCTGTCTCCCTTCGCGCGCTGGCGGATCAGACAGTTCCGCGGTGTCAAGGCGGCCTTCATCCAGGATGAGTACCGGTTCGTGGATCGGACCATAGGCGTCATGCGAACGCTCGGCATCCAGGTGCTCTTCACCTGCGTGCCGCAGGACCAGGTGCACCTGGTCTATCCGGATGAGAAGCTTCCCGCCCTCCGTCGCAAGATCAGCGTCCTGACGGGCTACGTTCCGGAAGCCGCTCTCTCACGGCCGGTGCCGGCCTATGGAGAGCGGCCGATCGACGTCGGCTATCGCGGACGGCGACTGCCGATGTGGTTGGGCCGGCTTGCCCAGGAGAAACTCCTCATCGCCGACCGATTTGCCGCCGATGCGCCACGCTACGATCTGGTTGCCGACATCTCAACTCGGGAAGAGGATCGGCTCTATGGCGACGCCTGGCTGGACTACGTCAGCTCTTGCAAGGCGATGCTGGGCGTTGAGAGCGGGGCGAGTGTCTTCGACTTCGACGGGTCCGTCGAGCGCGCGGTGAGCGAGTTCATTGCGGCCCACCCGGCCGCGACCTTCGAGGATGTCGAGCGCGCCTGTCTGGCGAAGGTGGAGGGGCGGATCCGCCTGAACCAGATCTCGCCGCGCTGCTTCGAGTCGGCCGCCCTGGGCACGCTCATGGTGCTCTATCCCGGGGAGTATTCCGGCATTCTCCAGCCCTGGCGTCACTACGTGCCGCTGCTCAAGGACCACTCGAACATGGACGAGGTAGCGGGGGCCATCCGCGACCGCGAGACCTGGGAACGGATCACCAAGGTTGCGCGCGATGAGGTCGCGCTCAACCCGGCGTACTCGTACAAGGCCATGGTCGAGGCTGTGGACGCCGGCCTTGACCTCCCCGTCGCCGCCAGGTCGACGGTCGATCCCAGGGCCTTCGCGCGGATCGCCTCGCGAGGCTTCGCGCGGATGCCGGACACCCAGCTGCACGCCATGGGGCTGCCTCCCCGAATCAACCGCGTGCGGCTCATCGTCTCCGGCGCGGTCCGCGCTCTTAAGCCCAGCCCGATCGGCATCGCAGCGTCACCGGCGCGCGCGCCCGAGAAGGCGCATCCGTGGCGTGAAAGATGGCGGTACGCAAGCGCTCTGACGTACTGGGCCGTTCGGCCGCACGTCCTGCCAACGGCTCTCCTCGGCCGGCAGCGAAGCGGCTTGCTCACCGAGCTGAGCGAGATTGGGCGGCTCCAGGTCATGGGCGCGCGAGCGATCGCCCTCGGCGTCGAGAGTCCCTTTGCTCTCGTCGTCGCAGCGGGCGCGCCCGACCTGCGCCTGGTTCTGCGTGCCGATGTGCCGGCATCGGCCAGCTCGCTGCCAGGTGTCCCGCGCGATCTGTCGAAGGTAGCCGGCGTCGTCCTCGACCTCACTGACCCGTTCCTGGTCCCGCGGGGGATCGAAGCGTTCCGCGCACGGCGGCTCGAGGCGCTATCGACCGTCCTGCGGGCTCGCCCGGCGGTCGGACGCAGGCTGCTCGCGGGGTCCGAGCGATGGTGCGACGTCGTCGAGCTGGAGGCGCCGCCCGGCCCCCAGCCTCCTCGCCCGCCGCGCGAGCGGCGCCGGCCGCGCGCCCGCTTGCGTACCTGATTACCGGCGGATCGGCGATCCCGCGCGACATGCGGGTCTTCCTCGTGGTCGGAGGACTCGTCATCCATGCCGCACTGGCGGCGCTCGCCTTCCTGCTGGCATAGTCGCAGGGCCCGGCGCTTTCCGGCGGTCGCCCACTTGACTCTGTAGCATTGGCCGCCATGCAGCCCACAGGCAACGCGCCCATCGTCATCAGGCCCAGCCGAGGCTGGATCGGCCTTGGTGCGCCAGAGATCTGGCAGCATCGGGACCTGGCCTTCTTCCTTGTCTGGCGCGACCTCAAGGTTCGGTACAAGCAGACGGCCTTCGGAGCGGCATGGGCGGTCCTGCAACCGGTGCTCCTCATGCTTGTCTTCACGGCCTTCCTCGGCCGGATCGCCGGAATCGGCTCAGCAGGCATCCCGTATCCGCTCTTCGCGCTTTCGGGACTGGTCCCCTGGACCCTCTTCGCCCAGAGCCTGGGCGGTGCGTCCAACAGTCTCGTGAACAACCAGAACCTGATCTCGAAGGTCTACTTCCCACGGCTCGTTCTCCCCTTGTCGGCGGTCACCTCCTTCGTCATTGACTTCCTCATTGCAGCGGCCGTCCTCGTCATCGCTATGCTGTTCTTCGGGTGGCTTCCGTCGGTGACCTTTCTGTGGGTGCCAGTCCTCGGCCTCTACACGGTGGTCGTCGCGCTCGCGGTGGGCCTGTGGCTGGCCGCGATCAATGTCCGCTACCGCGACGTCAAGTACGCCATCCCCTTCCTGAT
>JBGPOS010000229.1:0-2571 GCA_041488155.1 Tepidiformaceae bacterium | reverse complement strand
GCTGGCGAAGCAGTTCCTGTGGGACTCGATGGAGCCCGGCAAGATGGACCGCGAGCTCAGCGTCAGCCAGTGGGGGCCGGTGCTCAACGCGTACCTCGCGTTCGATGTCTGGAAGAAGAAGTCGTTCATGAAAGGCCTCGTCGAGATGTCGCTCCGTGGCGAGCCCGAGGGCTGGCCGGACGTGTTCAACGACGCCTGGCGGGAACAGGCGACGAACACGACGGTCTCCCGGATGCTCCAGCGCCTCGTCGTGGACAACTGGTCGCGCGAGAAGGCGTTCGCGGAGACGGTGGACGTGCTCGGCAAGATCTACGGCAAATACGCGTGAGGGGCGATTCGCCATGGCCATGAGAGAGCGATCCCTGGCCGTCGCCGTTCCCGTCCCCCAGCCGCTCGCGCGGCGGCCGTGGCGGGTCAACCGGGAGGATCTCGGGGGGATGGCGCTGCTCGCTCCGACCGTGCTGATCCTCGTGGGGCTGGTCCTCTACCCGTTCGTTCTCGCCATCTGGCTCAGCTTCACCGACAAGACGATCGGCTCGGTCGGGCGCTTCGTGGGCCTGGCGAATTTCCGCTACGTCATTGCCTGGCCGCAGTTCAGCGCCGCCCTCAGCAATACCGTCGTGTTCACCGTGTGCGCAGTGGCGATCAAGCTCGTCCTCGGGATGGCGGTGGCGCTGGTGCTCAACCAGCAGATCCGCGGGCGAAACTTCTTCCGCGCCTTCCTGCTCCTGCCCTGGGTGATGCCGGCCTTCGTGGTGTACCTGGTCTGGCGGTGGCTCTACGACCCGCTGAGCGGGTTGATCAACTACGCTTTGCTCGACCTGGGGCTCATCCAGGGCCCCGTCGCGTTCCTGAGCGATCGGAGCACCGCCATGGCCTCCGTGATCATCGCCCACTCCTGGCGCCAGTTTCCCTTCTACGCGATCTCCTTCCTCGCCGGGATGCAGACCATCGCGCAGGAGCTGTACGACTCCGCCCAGGTGGACGGCGCCTCCCGCTGGCAGCAGTTCCGCCACATCACGTTGCCGGGGCTCTACCAGATCATGGGGGTCGTGCTGCTCCTCTCGACGATCTGGACCGCGAACGCGTTCGAGCCGGTGTATCTCCTGACCGGCGGCGGCCCCTCGGACGCGACCATGGTCTACACCATGCTCGCGTACGTGAGCGGCATGGTGAACCTGCGCCTGGGCGAGGCCGCCGCTGTGTCCACCCTCTTCCTGCCGTTGCTCGTCGGCCTCGTCCTTGCCGTCACGATCCTCTTGCACAAGAAGGCCACGGCCTGAGAGGGAGGGACACGCCATGCGCGAGACGCTCGCGATCCGGACCGTCACGTATGGGTTGCTGGCGGTCTTCGTGCTGATGGTGGCGGTCCCCCTCTTCTGGATGGTGACGACCGCGCTCAAGACGAACAAGGACCTCTACGAGGACTTCACCTACCTCCCGCGCCGGCCTACCCTCGAGCACTTCGTCCGCGTCATCCAGCGGGAAGATCTCTTGACCAATATCCGCAACAGCCTCGCGGTGGCGATGACGACGACCGCGGTCACGGTGGTCGTGAGCGCGATGGCCGCCTTCAGCATCGTGCGCTACCGCTACCGGGGGCGGGAGTGGGTCGGACGCGTCATCCTGTTCAAGTACCTGCTCCCGACGGCGATGCTGTTCGTCCCCCTCTACGCCATCGTGGTGTCCCTTGGTCTCGGCAACACGCTGAAGTCGCTCATGCTGACGTACCTGTCGTTCACCGTGCCCTTCTGCACGTGGATGATGATGGGGTACTTTCGCAGCATCCCGCCGGAGCTGGAGGAGCACGCGATGGTGGACGGGTGCAGCAAGATCGGGGCGATGGTCCGCATCCTCCTGCCCCTGTCCGCCCCCGGCATCGTCGCCTCCGCCATCTTCTCGTTCACCCTCGCCTGGAACGAGTTCCTCCTCGCGCTGGTCTTCACCGTGGACCAGAGCACGATGACGGTGCCCATCAAGCTCTCGATGATGGTGGTGGGCGACCAGTACATCTGGGGCCAGTTGATGGCGGGCGCGATCCTGGCGTCGGTCCCCATCGCCATTCTCTACTTCATCGGCCAGCGCTTCGTCGTCCAGGGCCTCGCGGCGGGCGCCGTCAAGGGATAGCCCGAGCGCCGATGGCAGCGCTCAGGCGCTGAAGACGCTGGTGGCCTGCGTGTCGAAGCCCACGCCCACCCGCTGGCCGACCTCGAGCGCGCGGCCGGGATCGACCTGGATCCGAACCCGCGTCCCGTCGTCGAGCGTCACGTAGCAATCCGTCAGGTTCCCGAGGAAGGTCAACTCGGCTACCTTGCCGGGGACGGTGTCCTGGATCTCGGCGGCCGATCCGCCGGCGAGCGCGGTCACGTGAAGGCTCTCGGGACGGATGGCCACGTGGACGGTCTGCCCTTCGCCGAGCCCCCGCGGCAGCGCCAGGCTGATTGGATGGCCGTCGCCGACCGCGACCAGGCTGCCCTCGCCGGCGGCCCGGATCACCCGACCGGGGATCAGGTTGACCAGGCCCATGAAATCCGCGACCGTCTTGTTCGCCGGGCGTGTGTACACGTCGCG
>JBGPOS010000228.1:0-2572 GCA_041488155.1 Tepidiformaceae bacterium | reverse complement strand
GGGCGCGCCACGCCGCCCCAGGTGACCGCGTACAAGCGGGCGCGTGACTGGATGGACAACGCCATCGCGCTGATCAAGCCCGGCGTGGCAACGGACCGCATCGCGCGGTGCTTCCCCAAGGCGCAGGACATCGGCTTCGAGAGCGAGATGGGCGCCTTCGGCCTCAACTTCTGCCACGGCATCGGCCTCGGCCTGCACGAGCGCCCCATCATCAGCCGCCTGAACTCCTTCGACGACCCGATGGAGCTGCACGCCGGCATGATGTTCGCCGTGGAGACTTACTGCCCCGCCACCGACGGCGTGTCGGCCGCGCGCATCGAAGAAGAAGTCATCGTGACTCCGAGCGGCGCCCAGATCATCACCCTCTTCCCCGCCGACGAGCTGCCCATCGCGAACAAGTACTGATGAGTTCGACTTCCGGATTGGCGACGGTAAGGACGTACGACGCGCGTGGCGCGGTTGCGCGGGCGGCGCGGCAGCTCCGGCGGGCCGGCCTCCGCACGGTCGCAGAGGCGGTCGCTCTGTTCCGACGCCTGGCGCGGGAACGTCGTGCGATCAATGACACGGAGATCGCAGCCCTTCGCTCGAGTATTCGCGCTCTGCCGGCGTTGCTACCAGCTGGATCCTCCGAGGCCGAGGCGACCTGGCTCGACTGTCGCATTCGATTCCGTCGCCAGGTGCTAAGCGAAGATCCTCGGCGCTTCTTGCGCTGGCCGGTACTTCGGCCGATGTACAGGCGCGACGCCCCATACATTGCCGGGGAGCTCGCGTACCTCAAGGCCCACCGTGATTGGGCCTCGCGGTGGCGTTCGGCGGTCCGCGAGTCCGCGGTAGGCGATCCGCGGCCGTTCTTTGACTACCGGCGTAGCAGCGGCAACCTTCTCGATCAGGCCTATCACGTGTGCCGCTTCGAAGATGTCACAGGAGTCCGTCTTTCGAGCCTCGACTTCATCTTCGAGTTCGGAGGGGGCTATGGCGTGCTCTGTCGGCTCCTCTGCGAGCTCGGTTTTCAGGGCACGTTCGCGATCTTCGACCTGCCCGAGTTCGGGGCACTCCAGCGGTTCTACCTTCGGGCGCATGGACTGCCCGTGGTCTCGCGGCCAGCGGGCAAGGGCAGCGGTCTCGAGATCGTCACCCTGTCCACGCTCGACGAGCTCGACGCGCTGCTCGGACCGAGGCCGCCCGAGCGGGCCGCCTTCGTCGCGCTGTCGTCGCTCAGCGAGACGCCCTTGCCGTTGCGCGAGGCGGTGATAGCCCGGCTGACCAGCTTCGACGCGTTCGCTGTCAGCTACCAGCCTCGCTTCTGCGAAGTTGACAATGTCGCATGGTTCGGCGCGGCCCGCATGCGACTCGGAGGCGATGTGGATTGGTCCGATCAGCCGCTGCCGCAACGGAACGGCGGCACGCGCCACCTGTTTGGTGTGCGGCAACCGCGGATTGGGAAGTCTCGATGAAGGTCGGCGTCGCGATGATTGGCCGAGTGCTCGGAACATTGGGAGCCGCCGCCGCAGTGAGCCTGCTTTTCCTGGCTCCCGCCGCGATGGCAGAGCGGGCGGCGGGCGTCGAGTACGAGTTTGTCGACCGGCCCGCCGGCGTGCCGGCGGAATTCCAGCCCGGGCCGGACGCCGGCGTGAGGTTCCTGAGGATCACGGCCATCGACGGCTCGCGCGTCGACGCGGCGCTCACGCAGCCGAAGACGAAGACGCCGGCCGATTCCGTCCTGGTCCTGTCCGTGCACGGCTCGGGCGGCAGCTTTCACGGAGACCCCAACGGCTTCCTCGCCCGGCTCCTGGCCGGCAAGGGCTACGCGGTGCTCGGCATCAACACGCGCCAGTCGGGATCGCGCGTCAACACCGACAGCTTCCTCGAGATCCGGCGCGACATCGAAGCCGGGATCTACACGGCCCGCGCTCTCGGATACCGGACGATGGTGCTGCACGGACACAGCCTGGGCAACATCCACGTGCAGTACTACGCGGCGAACAACTGGGACCCGGACGTCAAAGCGGTGGTGCTGACCGGGATGTTCGCCAATCTTCCGTGGAAGTCGCGCTACGTGCTGATCCAGAACGAGGAGAGCTTCGCCCAGCTCCACGCGGCGGCGCTCAAGACGTTGCGCGAGGGGAAGCCGCAGGACGTCCTGCCAATGCGCATGGGCTGGATCACCGGGCAGAGCGTGCCGATCACCGGCCAGCACTTCCTGACCTACCGCGCCGAGTCGTCGAGCACCGCGGACGGCACGTACTGGATCCGGCGGGTCCCCTACCCCATCCTGATGGTGCGGGACGAGGGGGACGTGGTAATCCAGCCCTTCGAGCCCCAGATGCTGCTATCCGCGGCGACCGCCCCTGGTTCGCTCGTGCCCGGCATTAAGTTCGTCTCCCTCCCCAATCGGAAGGGGCCGAATCCGGCGGGCCACGTCTTCACCGACAACCAGCAACCGCTCGCCGACACCATCGCCGCCTGGCTCCGCGAGCAGAAGCTGTAGGCGTGGGGTCTGACCCCGGGGTCAGACCCTACCCCGGCTCGCTTCGCGAGCCGACCCTCCCCGTCGAGGGGAGGGTAAGCTGCG
>JBGPOS010000227.1:0-2580 GCA_041488155.1 Tepidiformaceae bacterium | reverse complement strand
GTGGGGGTGACCGTCGGAGTCTGAGTGAGCGTGTTCGTGATGGTCGGCGTCGAAGTGGGGGTTGCGGTGATCGTTGGAGTCCGAGTCGGCGTATTCGTGATGGTTGGAGTCGCTGTGGCCGTCGGCGTAACGGTTGCGGTCTGAGTCGGGGTGCTGGTGATGGTCGCCGTGGACGTTGCCGTCGGTGTGATGGTTGGGGTCCGGGTCGGCGTGCTCGTCGGCGTGCTGGTCAGCGTGGGCGTGGCGGTCGCCGTGTTGGTCGGCGTAAGGGTCGAGGTGTTGGTCGGTGTCGGCGTGTTGGTCGGAGTGTTCGTGGGCGTGCTGGTCACTGTCGGCGTCTTGGTCGGTGTGCTGGTTGGGGTCGGAGTCGTGGTCGGCGTGTTGGTCGGGGTGGTCGGGCTGGGTATGTTCGTCGCCGTAAGGGTCGGCGTGATGGAGGGCGGCGGCCCGGTCACAGTCGGTGTCGGCGTCGCCCCTCCGCCAACGTCGCTGAAGCAGGCGGTGACATCGTTCAGTGTGGGCGTCGCGGCGCCGTTGGTCGTGGTGAGCAGCGCCTTGTCCTTCAGGTAGCGAAAGCCATTGAACTGGGCGAGCGACCCGCCGCTCACAAAGAAGGTGCCGGCCGTGCCGTCCGGGCCGACGAAGTTGAAGGGCCCTGCCGCGGAGTTGCTGGCCGCCGCCTGGAACTGCACGTTCGTGTTGGCCGGAACTGCGGCGGTCCACGAGATCGTGGTCCAGTCGGGCGTGTTGCCGGCAGCCGGGTTAGCGTCCTTCACCGAAGAGACCAGATTGCCCGAGGAAACGAAGCCCGCGGTCACGTAAGTCTTGAATCCGAGGTCATCGCCCGCGATCGAGCCGAAGCTCGCGCCACCGTTCGTCGTAAACACGAGGTTGCCGCTCGCGTACGGGTTGGCAGTGCTGAAGGTGGCGTCGTAGTTCCCGGTGCGCGGCGTCACCAGGCGAACCAGAATTGCATAGACGGTGCCTGCCGTGAGTGTTGGCGGAGTGGAGAAGGTCGCCGTGTAGAAGAGGGCGAATCCGCTGGAAAACCCCGGGATCGTCGTTGAAGCCAGGATCGTGCCGGTTGGCAGGCCGCCGCTGGTCGTCCTGATGTCGATTGTGACGGAAGGGTCCGCGCCGCTGCAGCCGGAGCAAAACAGGTTGATGTCGACCTTTGGCAGCGTGCCGGTGACGCCGGGCGTGAATGTCTGACCTATCCACTGCGTCGTGGTGACGTTGAAGCCGCTGCCGCCCAGCGTCGTGTTCTGCTGGTCGAGGCTAGCCGTCAAGTTCGCGAGGAAGACGTTGCCGGGGCTGCCGGTCAGGTCGACGTTCGTTCCCACTCCGGTTTGGAAGTCGGCCTGCGTCGTGTCGGTCAGGCAGCCGCTCTGCGGCGCGGCTGTCAGCGAAAAGTTTTGCGTCGTGGTGTTGCCGTCGGTCACGACGATGCTCGTGGCCGTGCCGGAGTTGAAGCCGGATGCGCTCGCCGTGATGCTCGGGTACGTGCCGGAGGGCACGCTCGTGAATTGATAGAAGCCGCTGGCGTTCGTTGTCGTCGTCCGGCTCCCGAAGGCGACGGTCGCGGCGTTGATCGGGGCGCCGCCCAGGGCCGCCGTCACCGTGCCCTGCACGGTCCCGCTCGTGACCCCGGTGCAGGAGGGGAAGCGGAAAGACCCGATCCGGGTGAGGTCGTTCAGCCCGTCCACGGCGTAGTACTCGGTGGTGTACCAGAACGTGCAGCCGTCCGGGTCGAGCGTCATCGCGCTGTAGTCTCCCCACCGGGTACACGTCCCGCCGCAACTCCACAGCTGGGTTCCCGTGCCCTGGATGAGGAGCTGTTCCGTCTGGGGGAGCGAGTTGACGGCGTCGCCCGCGAGCCGGCCGGCGTACTGGATCGCCGGCTTGGACGCCGAGCTCGACGTGCTGTACCCGATCGCCATGTCGCCCGCGCGGTCTACCGCGAGGCTCGGGATGAAACGGTTCATGGTCGAGTCGGGGCTGTGCGTGAAGGCCTGCGTGGTGTTCGCGGCGACGGTGCCTCCGGTCACGTCCACCTGGTAGTAGCGGGGGGCAGCCTGCGAAGCGCCGCTGCCAAGGATGGTGTGAGTGGTCCACAGCGACTCAGCCCCGCCGAGGTTCGAATACTGGTTTTGAGCCATCAGCCGGTCGGCCAGCGTGTCGAGGTTGTTGCCGCCTTGCGACGGCACGCTATTTGGCGGATCCGCCCAGCTCAAGGGCGCTATGGCGATGAAGGGGCCGGTAAACGTGGAGTTCGAGAGGTTGTTCCAGTCCACGTGGAGCTTGTAGACGGACTCCGCGTTGGTGAACTGCCAGACGACGGCGTACAGGTTCGGAGTGCCCGCAGGGGGCGTGCCCGCCTGGAGCCGCGCGTTGCTGGGGAGCAGGGTGAATTCAGCCGCCGGGGCGTCGAAGGAGACGGACTGGACGGTCGCGGCCCCCGCGTACATCTGGGCCTTGTTGAAGGCATAGACGCGGACGTCCTGGAACGACCCGCTGGCGGCGTAGTCGAACATGTTGACCGACATGTACAGCCCGTCCGGCCAGATACCGAGTTTCGGG
>JBGPOS010000226.1:0-2586 GCA_041488155.1 Tepidiformaceae bacterium | reverse complement strand
GCGCGCACGCGCTCGATCACGCGCTCGGCGGGCTCGCCGGCCTCGGCCGCCCGCGTGAAGTCGAGGCGCCGCAGCTCGATCGCGTCCCAGCCGGTGTCACGCACGGCGTCGAGGACACCCGCGAGCGGCGTCGTGTCCAGCGTCCAGGTGTGCAGGGCCAGTCGCATCGCCTGCCGATCCTACCAGGAACGTGCCCGTGATTCGAGCGCCAGCTCAGCGAAGACTCCCTCGTCGCTGAGCCCCGGGTCAGGTGACCCGCCGGGAGGCGGGCTAAACGCATGCGTCGCGGGCACCGTCCAAATGGGCAAGGACGGCGAGAGAGTCGCCGCCCAAGACTCCGACGAAGGGAGAAAACGATGCCACGAACTCGTTCCTTCTGGCTCGTCGCCGTGCTGATCGCATCGACCGTGCTCACGGCGACCGTCGCCCAGGCCCAGCCAAGCACAAGGGGCGACCGGATGTATTCCCGCATGCAGCAGAACCTGGGCCTGACCGACGACCAGGTGACCGCCATCCGCCAGATCCACCAGAGGCAGCGCGATGCCCGGCGGCAGCTCTGGCAGTCGCTCCACCAGGCCCAGACCGATGTGCGTCAGCTCGCGCTCAGCGGTGGTGACGCGGCCGCGCTCGCCGCGAAGAAGACCCAGGTCGAGCAGCTCTTGGCCCAGGGGCTCGATCTACGCGTGCAGGCGCTCCAGCAGATCGGCCCGCTGCTCACCGCCGAGCAGCGCGACAAGCTCGCCCAGATGGGTCCCCGGGCCATGATGTGGCGGGGGCATCGGGGGCACCACGCCCCGAAGGCGCCGCAAAGTTGACCGTGTGAAGAAATCCACGCCACCGGTGACCGTTGGGGGGGGGTGTCGGGGAGGAGCGGCGGTCGCTCCCCCCGACGTTGACTGAGGTCGTCTAGCTTAGTCAGCAAAGATCTCAACGACCGGTCGAGTACCTCGTTCGCGCACCGGGCGAGCATCAGAGCCACCCTGAGGACCAGCCGTGAAGTCGTCATGCTTCACCTCCGGCTCGAGATCGCGACGCCTCAGCGTTGCGCGGGTCCCGATCGCCGGTCACGCACGATGCCCGTGGCGCCAGTCGTGCCACCGCTCAGTGCGGGGCCGCAACTCTCGGGTGATCGCTCCGCGCCGCGGCCGATGATATTTCTTTATCGCTCTCGATCCCTGCGCCCTGCGGCGAACGCTCGGCGTCACCTGCGGGCGCGCGGAGCGCGGCCGTCAGGTGGACGCCGTTGTTCGGCAGAGGCCCGCGGCCGGACAACGTCCTACAGAAGGTCATACGCGGTGATAAGACCCAGCAGGTGATCCTCCGCGTCCACGACGAGGAGTGGATCCTGCGGGATCGGCAAGTCCGCGCGTCGATCAGTTGGCCCTACCCTGGTCGCCTCTCGTAGGTACTCGCGGGCGTCCTCGACGCGACGGTCGAGCGCGGATCGACGCTCCGCCGGTGCGACAGTCAGAAGAATTCGGGCAATCGCAACATCCTGGAGGAACCACCATTTACCATCCAAGCGGACGGGGATCCAGGAGAACGAGTTCGCCAGCATGTTGGTGCGGACGTCGCGGAGGAGATGCCAGGGCTCGGCCACGATGACATTGGTGACCATCACGTCCTCCGCCCTCACCTCGTCGAGGTTGGCCAAGAGCCCCTCCTGTAAGGCCAGCGCATAGGTTACTCCCCACGATCGGAGCTGACGCGCTGCGCCTCCCTGATGGACCGCATGATTGCGTGCTTCGAGGATGAGCTCGAACAGGGCCTGGAGTCGCTCGCGGTCCCCTGAGGACTCAGCCACGATCAAGGCCAGATCATCGCGAAGGCGCGCCAGCGTGAGGTAGTCGATCGGCGGGCCAGACTTTAGGTAGCGGACGTGCCGACCGATTCGCTCAAAGGAGCGGATGAGCGGCATGTATCCTTCTGAATCGGCGAGGGACGCGGCGAGGGCCTCGCGAAGGTCCCGAACGAACCCTCGGACCTGCTCCCGTGAGAGGTCTCGGCCCAGCGCCACCTGAACCGCGGTCACTATTTTACCACCGAAACGCGCCCTCCTTCTGCCGAACTACAAGTCGGTCTCGGAATATGCGGAACTGTGTAGCGCGGCGAAGGCTGCAGCATGGCGCAGCCTATCACGGATCAGCACGTCAGTGTCACTCGCGTACCTCCCTGGTCTTCCAGTCACTTGCAAGCTGACGCCGGCGCCCAGGGTTGCGGTGTTCTGCAGCACCAAGTTGCGGTGTATCCCGTCGGCCTATCCCGACAGGCACAGCAGGGTACGGGGCCTCAGGCATTGAAGAGCCGGTCTGCGGGGCTCCGCACTCCCGCCGGCCCCCGATTGAGCACGTGCGTGTAGATCTGTGTGGTGCTGACGTCCTTGTGGCCGAGGAGCTCTTGAACGGTGCGGATGTCGTACCCGTCCTCGAGCAGGTGGGTGGCGAAGGAGTGGCGCAGGGTGTGGGGTGTGGCCCGCTTCGCGATCCCGGCCCGGCGGACGGCACCCTTCACCACGCGCTGGAGCACGGACTCGTGCAGGTGGTGCCGGCGCCGCTGGCGGGTGTCCCGGTCCACATAGAGGCGCGT
>JBGPOS010000225.1:0-2593 GCA_041488155.1 Tepidiformaceae bacterium | reverse complement strand
GAATAGGCGGTACGGCACAGAGTCACCTTCGCCGTATTGGGAGTTGGAGCCATTAAGGTCGCCGTTCTGCCAGTCGCAGTGGAGATCGAGGAATTTCGGACTCCCGTTCGAGCACTGGTCCAGGTCCACCGTCTGGTCCAGGAACGTGGTGCTGGCGAGCACCGTTGTCACAATGGAGTCATAGACCTGGACGAGATACTTCCCATCGCTCGCATTCGATAGGACCCAGTAGAATGTGAAGCTGCCGGCGGAGTCGACGACCGCCGTCTCAACATACGGATTACCGTCGGGATAGGTGACAACGAGAAAAACTGTTTGCCCTGCGTAGCTCTGGTAGCCACAGCCGTCAATCGTAACTGTATCGCCCGGGTAATAGTCTGGCAGGTCCGTGACGACCACCGGCACGTACGGGGATGTGGAGCACGTGGCAAAGGCGCCCGGACTAGCGCGTGTCCCAACCACCAAGAGAACAGCACTGATGGCGACAGCGATTACTAGAAGGCCGGCTATACGTATCGACAATCCGGTGGCCTCGGGCGGGGTCAGGAGCTAGACGGCTGGGCTCAATCTACCGGCGCGTCCTACAGCCGAAGGCTGGGCGCTCCTTGCCTCAGAGACCGTGTTGGCTGGGACTGCCACCGGACTCAAAAATAGTACTTTCTCCCGCCCTGCCTTGTCAAGCCGGCGGCGTCAGGCCTGCCCGAAGCACTTCACTGCCGGGCAGCCGCTCCATTGAGGACAAAGAGGTAGGCCCAAGATCTCGCCCCCGCCGGCGAGCCGCTTGCCACACTGATCAGCCGCGTCCAGGAAGAGCTTGTTCGCCTCCGGGCCGTTATCGGGCAGGGCCAGCCTGTCGCGCCACACGCCGTCCACTTCGGGACAGGCGAGCATGGGCCATGAGCTGCGTACGCGCTCAGCTTTCGTACCTACGCCTACGGGGCCGTGGTGGGTATCCCGGTGGGAGTCGAAGCAGCGCCGTCAGTTCCCAGGAACGCGATCTGCGGCACTTTGGCGATGCAGCCGTCGACGTCGAGTTTGGCCTTGGGATCGCGCAGGAAGGCCAGCCGTAAGGCGGCGACGCACGGCGGCGCTGCGTCCAGCACGTAGCCCGTGAGCGATGGGAATACGGCGACGGTTGCCTCCCTGAATACTCTCGCTACGTCCTTCGCGTAAGCGGGCGGCGCATACGGGTCCAGGGCGCCCGTGAGGATGAGCGCAGGCACCGTGCTCGCATGCCCTGACGAGGCGATCACTTCGGACCGCTGCTGGGTAGGCCAGCGTTTGCAGACTTCGAGCCACGGGTCGTGGGCGAACGCGCGGAACAGCGGATACGCCAACGCCGCCGCCTCTACACCGGCTCTCGATATAGACTGATCTTCGTCTTCGCAGTACTCACTGATATGCCGTCCAAACGCGAATGGGTCCGCGAGATCGAGACCGGCAGTTTCTGCCAGAAACGTTGCGACGGAAGCGAGGCCGGCTTCGTCATTGGATGTCAGCGATAACGCGAGGAACGGCAGGGCGCCTGGGATTCCGAGCGCCAACACCAAGGCAGAGACGTTCCTGTCGCCGTCGAACATCACGCGAATGTCGGGGCCGCCCGCCGGATCCGCCGTGGTGATCACAACCGGCTTCTGCTGGAACTGAGCGTACCCGGCCGACAGCGCCTGTTCCAGGTTGGGGAATGCCCGGTCGCACGGCGCGTCGGCATGGCACGCCGCGTAGTATGCCTGCGACGCGGAACTGTAGCTGCTGATATCGTCCTGCACCGCGGAGTCGAGCGGGTACGGCGCCACAAGCACCATGGAGCGCACGAGGCCCGGGTAACGCGCAGCGAGCACGGCGCGGGTCCTACAACACGTTTCTATGTTGATCTGGCGCCAGCCCATCGCGATGGCCAGGTCACGCACGTCTGCCACGGTGTCGTTCTGGCCGTACGCATTCAGGTCAACCCCTTCACTCGCGAGCCGCCGGCCGCACTGCTCCGCCGCGTCCAGCCAGAGTTTGTTTGCCTCCGGGCCGTTCGCCGGCAGCTCCAGGATTTGGCGCTGCACGCTCGCCACTTCGGGGCAGGTGAGCGCGGGCTGGGAGAACTGCTCACCCCGATCGCCAAACATGACGGCATCGCCATACGCACGCACATCTTCTGTTATGGGAACGTCGTGGCCATTGAACAAAAGGTTAAGAAACACGGTCGGGATTCCCGGGTGCTGTGCTTGGGACGGGGCGACCCAGACCGGGATCCGGACCTGCCGGCCTGCCGGCTTGCTGCGGTCCTCGGGCACGACCAAGTATTGACAGCGCACGCCGGGATGGTCGGCCGCCAGTTCCGCAGGGCAGTCCCACGGTTCGAGCTTCGGCGTGTACCCCTCAGCGACGAGGGGGAGGCTCGCCGCAGTTTCATGAGCCGGACCGGAGTCGCGCAGCACGAACACCATGCTCGCCGCAACCGCCGCGCCTGCGACCACAACCAGCGCGGCCCCGACCGCCAGCGTCCTGCGCTTCGGACGCGAAGCCTTGCGTCTGACCTTGGACGCCGGCGTGGCGACCGCCGTCGCCGGCTCTCCCCTACCGTCCGGCGCCGCGGCGATCG
>JBGPOS010000224.1:0-2602 GCA_041488155.1 Tepidiformaceae bacterium | reverse complement strand
GCCAAGGTCAACTTCAACTACTACTACCCGCAGCCGCCAGGGGACGCGACCGGAACCGTGAGCTTCACTTACAACACCCAGTGAGCGTCTTCCCGCGGTCTGCGTCTGATAGGTCTCGAGCTCGGCCAACCTCATGACGGCGCGGGGGATCTTTCTCGCTGGCCGCTCTGCCTAGGATGGTTGTGAGGTCCTGACCTGGGCGTGAGTGGAGACGCTACCCCCGCGCTGGGGCGCCTTGCGGTCAGTCCCGCCGTGCCGCCGTCACGCGGGCTAGAATGTGTGGGCTGTGGCTGCTGGAGGTAACGATGCATGCACTCGCTCCTGTTCTCGTCCTGGTCGCTGCGGCGACGGTCCCTGCCCAGAACCCATCGGAGGCCGCAGCCGCTGCGGACCTGCGCGGGGGGAAGGGGCTCATCGCCACGAAGGTCTACTCCGAGGCGGAGGACCAGAAGCTGCTGGCGCAGTTCGAGGGGCTCCGCGTTGCGGACATCACCGACGGGATGGACGCGGTCGGTCTGCAGAATGTCGGGCTGATGGATCCCGAGATTCACCCGGTGTGGAAGGACCCGAAGACCTTCCGCCACCGGTTCATCGGCATCGCCGTCACGGCTCGCTACGTCCCCACGCAACACGCCCAGGCGGGGAGGCGGGCGACGACGAAGGAGTACGACGCGTGGTCGGGGGACTGGTACGACAAGGTGTCGCCCGAGACGTACATGGCCCTGTTGCGCAAGGGGAGCGCCCTGGTGATCGACGACGCCGAGCGCGCGGACGTGGGCTCGATCGGCTCCTACAACATCCTCGAGTGGAAGCTCCACGGGATGGTGGGTGTGGTGACCAACGCGACGGCGCGCGATCTCGACGAGGTCGAGACGGAGGCCGTCCCGTTGTATTTCCGCCATCCGGGTCGCGGGATCCGGCCGGGGCGCAACGAGCTGGAGTCCGTGAACCGGCCCATCACCTGCGGCGGCGTGCTGGTGATGCCGGGAGACGTGGTGGCGGCCGACGGAGACGGTGTCGTGGTGGTGCCGCGGGCGGTGGCCGAGGACGTGGCCCGCTACGCGCATCAGATCATCGACGGGGACAAGGCTGGGCGGCGCGACCTGTACAAGCAGGCCGGGCTGCCGTCCGATCCGTCCGTGAAGTGATTCTTGGACTCGGCTCGATGAGAGCCCACGCTCTGGCCCTGGTATTGAGCGTCGCGGCCGGCGGTTCGGCCTGGGCCCAGTTCCGGGATGATTTCGATTCCTTCGAGGCCGACCCTTCGGGCAGGAACGGCTGGCTCTTCTTCGCAGGGGACGGCACGGCCACCATGGAGTTCCGCCAGGGTGGGGAGGGCTATGCGTCCATTTTCGTGGACGCGACCACCGACAAGCGGGGGATCTGGTGGGCCCTGGTGAACCGTAACGTCTCCGACAACATGGATCTGAGGCAATTGGGTCCGGGGCGCGAGGTTCGCATCGAGGCGCGGATCCGCTCCAGCCATGCTCCGCGGCGGGTGAATCTCCAGGTCGCGACACAGCGGACCACCGATTGGGACTCAAACCTGATGGAGTTCGACATTCCCGACACGGACAACTGGCACACGATCGGCATGACGACCCACGGGTTCGACGCGGGACCCGGCGATACCCTCATCGGACACCTGGCCCTGATGGACTGGGGGCTGGAGAAGTACCGCCTGGACCTGGACTACATCAGGGTAGACATAGTCGACGTGGCCACGGCCGGGCCAGACAAGGGTTCAGCCGTGCCGTACCACCCGCCCGTCGCGGACCCGAAGAGCTTCGCCCAGTCGGAGGCCGTGGCCCACGACAGCATGATCGACCTCGAGAACACCGACGTGAACCTGAACGATTGGTACGCGCAGGACGGCGCCCGGAGGGTGAGGCTGCTGACGGTGGGCGGGAACCACCAGGTGATCCTGCGCTGGGACCTGAGCGCTTTCGCCGGAAGGAAGGTGGCCGGCCACGGGCAACTCGAGCTGACGACCCATTCGGTGGAACGAAAGGCCGAGGAGTTGAAGGACTTCGGCCTCGTGCGCGTGGTGGAGATCCTCGGGGGCGATCCCCGCTGGGACCAGAAGACGGTGACGACCGACAGCTTCTGCCACTATCAGCCCCTGAACCGCGTGCTGAACACCCAGATGATCATCGACTGGCCGGTCACCGGAGGGGACGGCAGCAAGACCTACCTGACGATTGGAAAGCCGGTCTTGCAGCGCATGATCGACGGCAAGAGTCTCGGCATCGCCATCAAGCCCCTGGGCGCCCTCAACGCCGCTTTCTACGCCATGGAGGATGACAACGGCAAGCATGCCGCCAGGCTGAGATTCAACCTGGAGCCGTGAGCCAACTCCCCGCCTGGGGCGAGCCTCGGCGGCCGATCGCGGGACGGGCGAATCCCGGAAGCGCACGGTCTCCACCTGTGCAGGCGTTTGGAGACGCGAGTAACCTCGGCAGGACAGTGACTTCGGATCAGCGGCCGCTGGCATGGGATCTGTATCCGGGAGGGCCATGGACACGCTCCTGAAGGACCTGCGCTACGCCGCACGGATGCTGCGCGCCCGCCCCGGGTTCACACTGACGGCCGTTTTCACACT
>JBGPOS010000223.1:0-2603 GCA_041488155.1 Tepidiformaceae bacterium | reverse complement strand
CGTCCCGGGCTGACGGGGCTGGCGCAGGTCTACGCCCCGCGCAACATCGCGCGGCGGCAGAAGTTCCGCTACGACCTCCTCTATATCAGGCGCCGGAGCTTCTGCCTCGACCTGGTGCTGGTGGCGCTGTCCTTCTGGATCACCTTCCGCGGCCGCTGGGAGCAGCGCGACACGAAACTGTGACGCCTGCCTTCGCGAGGCTTCGCGCCGCCCGCCTCCTCGACGTGTGGCCGGGGGTTGCCGCGTTGTGTGTGTGTCCGGCCTTGCTGATGGTGACCGGGCTCTACCTCCGGAGGATCAGGGGACCGTACTGGCTTGGCTCGAACAGCGATCCCGAATACGCCTACCTGTTCAACTCCGTTCTGATTCTCTACGGGAAGATCCCCTTTCTCATCGAGCATCCCGGCACTCCGCTGGAAGTGTTCGGCGCGGCCATCGTTCGTGCCGTATACGCCGCCGTTGGCCGGGGCGATCTCGTTGGTGACGTGGTCGAACGGCCGGAGCTGTATCTCGGTGCGGTTCACGTGAGCCTGCTGGTGGCTGCGTCGCTGGCTCTGCTGGCGGCTGGACTCATCGTGCACTGGCAGACGGGTCGTGTCGGGCCAGCGCTCCTCGTCCAGGTGATGCCTTGGCTCTCGGTGGGCCTGCTCGAAGAGCTGGCCCGCGTGCGGCCTGAGGTGATGCTGCTGTCCATCGCTGCCGTCTTCAGCGCCTTGGTGGTCTCAATGGTCGAGCGATGGGACCGCGGCCGCCGGGGCGGGGGCGCTGCGGCCTTAGGGATATTGACGGGTGTGGCTGTGGCCACGAAGTTCACGGCGTTGCCGCTCGCGGTCATACCGCTCCTCCTCCTCAGAGACGCGCGTCGCAGGAAGGCGTTTTTTCTGGCGGCGGCGGCTTTCCTAGTGTGCATCGCGCCCGCCTGGCCCAAGATTCCATCCATGGGCAAATGGGTGTTGAACCTGGCCATTCACGCCGGCATGTACGGCAGCGGGAGTCCATCGCTGGTCCATCCGTCCCGGTACCTGCCGGCCCTCTGGGCGCTCATGACCACGGAGGCCATCACGGGTGCCGTGGCGCTCGTGTCGCTGGGCCTGTGGGCGTTGGAACGTGCTCGTAAGGTCAGGGGGAATTCTACGGCGGGCCCGTCCGACGCATGCCGGCGCGCGCTGCTCGCTGTCGGCGCGATGCAGATCCTCCAGTTCGTGCTCGTCGCGAAGCATCCAAGCCCACACTATCTCGCGCCCGCGTCCGCGATGCTCGGGCTCAATCTGTACCTGATGTGGCGTTATCGCAGTGCTGTCCGTCAGAAGGCCCTGCTCGCTGGTGGCGCGATCCTCCTGCTGAGCCTCGGCGCATTCCAGGGACGGGCGTTCGCGGCAAGGGTGAACGTGCTGGTGGCAACACGAGCGGACCGAGAGGTCGCTGTTCGGGCGGTTGAGAACTTCAACGGAGCCGCCGACTGTACGAAGATCTACTCCTATGGCACGTCGGCGAGCGCGTACGCCTTGCAGTTCGGTAACCTATTCTCCAAGTTTTCCGGGCTCGATCTCTCGGATCGGCTGCGCGCCCGGTACCCGAAGGTTCTCTTCGACCAAGGGGGATTCGTCATCAAGGGATTTGAGTGGCGGGAGGAGATAGACCTGCGAAACCTCGTCCTCCGCGAGTCCTGTGTGCTCCTGCAGAGTCCTCCGAGGGACATGTCTCTCCTGCCGGCCGGAGTTCAGGGAGAGATCGTGACGGCATCCGCGGCCGAGGCGGTGTACAGGCTCCGGCCCCGGACGCGCTCCGACTAGCAAGCGACGGACCGGGCCTCGGGATCTCGGGCGATTGTTTGGCGGCGGCCCGACGCGGCGTGGCCGGAAGGTCTGGTTCGACCCGCGAAGCTGCTTCCGGGAAAGTTTGGCCGGACGGCGCGCGGCCGATATCATGGGCCACATGTACGACCTCGCAGTCGTCGGAGGCGGGCCGGCGGGCCTGCTGACCGCCCGGCGCTGTGCCGATGCCGGCCTCGATGTGGTCCTGCTCGAAGAGCACGCGGTGATCGGCGAGCCCACCCATTGCACCGGCATCATCTCCGTCGAGACGGCCGCGCTGGCCAAGATCCCCGACGAGATCGTGCTGGGCCGGCTCGAGCGTGCGCGACTCGTTGGGCCCGGCGGCGGCGCGTGCGAGGTGCCGTGGACCGCCTCCGGCAATGAAGAGATCCTCGTCGTAGATCGGGCGAAATTCGATCGGGAGCTGGCCGAGCAGGCGCAGCGGGCCGGCGCGGCCATCCGCACCGGCGCCCGGGTCGACGATATCCAGGTCGCGCTCGCGGCGTCGAGCTCCAGGTGGGGGGCGCGCGCCTGTCGGCTCGGGCCTGCGTGCTCGCCTGCGGCGTGTCCTACCGCCTCCACCGCCAGCTGGGGTTCGGCCTGCCGGCGCAGGTGGTCCACACGGCGCAGGTCGAGGTGGATGGGGAACCGTCCGAGACGGTCGAGCTCTACTTCGGCCGCGACGTTGCGCCCGACGGATTTGTGTGGACGGTGCCGATCCGGCGCGGCGACCGCCCGAGGCTCAAGCTGGGGGCGCTCGCTCGGGGCGACGCCGGGGCCTGTCTCAGG
>JBGPOS010000222.1:0-2604 GCA_041488155.1 Tepidiformaceae bacterium | reverse complement strand
CGGGGTGGAAGGCGTCGTGCTGGGGCACGGGCTGGGCGTCGAAGGTCGTGACGAGCCGCAGCGTGTAGCCGTCGGCGATGCGCTCGCGCAGTTCGCGGAGATCCCAGGCCTGGACGCGCTGGAGCACGAACGCGCGGAGGACCTGGGGGGCGCTCAGGCCGTCGCGCCCCGTCCGGGGGCGCCTGAGCCCGCGCACCAGATCGGCGTGGACGAGCGTCACGAGTTCCTCATGGGCGTCGAGGAAGTCGGCAAGGGCCTGCATGGTCGCCTCCAGCACGACCCCTTGGGACTGCAGTTCGAAATCGGCAAAGCTGAGGGGGCGGGCCCGCGGCCTCATCGGGCGCGCCGGCGTTGGGCAATCAGGAACGCCCGCTGAGCGGCGGACATCGCGTGGATCAGCGCCTTGAGACGCTGGCTTTCCGCGACCCATGCGGCGACCTCCTCGCGCCAGGCGATGGGGATGTACAGCGTGCAGGTTTTCTGCTGCTCCTTCCAGGTCAACAGCGCGGTCTCGTGGAGGGGGCCCGCGGTCGCGCACCGACACGTGGGCCGGCCACACCGCTTGGTGCTGAGGGTGAGGGACCCTTCGAGGAAGGGGGCGATCGTGCGCAGCCGCGCCAGGATCCGCCGGCCGGCGGGGCTCGTGGCGTGAGAGCGTGTCATTGAGGATAGTATATATACTTCCCAACACCTCGTCAACAAGAGATTCACGGTGACGCGGGCGCGGCTCGGGAATTCTCCCACGGCCCGGCGGGCGGGCCCTCGGGGGCGCTGGCCCCGCCCCGCCTTGGTGGCAAGATGTTGTGCGGGTGCGAACAGTGGTCGCCGCGATTTTGGCGGCCTTCCCGCCGACGCGGCCTCTGAGGCCTGACGGCCTCTATGGACGCTAAGTGATGAGCAAGATTAATGTTTCTTGGTTTCGCGACAGAAACTAGCTAACACGACGCCTCCTGCGCGGCGACCGCTTGACCGGGTAGTTACTCATTTTGATCTTCACCGCGCGCGGGAAGCGCCGCTGCGACCGGCGTGGGGGCAAGAGGAGGAGGGCAAGTTCGTCGTGCAGCGCCTCGAGG
This sequence comes from Tepidiformaceae bacterium, assembly GCA_041488155.1. Lineage (GTDB taxonomy): Bacteria > Chloroflexota > Dehalococcoidia > Tepidiformales > Tepidiformaceae > JBGPOS01. Next base: position 1,531 of record JBGPOS010000222.1, on the reverse strand, counting down.
CGACGGGGCAGGACGCCGGGCGGGGCCAGCCAAGACCGCCGAGCGCATCCCGCCGGCGTCGCCGCCGTACGCTCCGCGGCGGCTGTCACTTCGAGCGCCGCGGCCCGATGTACGCGGTCGCCACCACGACATCGTCGAACCACACGCTCGCGGTCTTTGTGTTCACCGGATCGTCCGCGTGCGCCTTGTTCCAGGCGGCGCTCCGGGCGCGGTCGTCGTCGTTCGTGAAGAGGTAGTAGAGCAGCCAGAACGTGTTGATCTTCACGTCGCCGGTCGTCCGCCAGTTGAAGCCCTCGAACGGTTCGCCCGCACCGACGTCGAAGTGGTCCTTGACCCACGCCCCCCGCGGCGTGCTCGGCGCCCACCGGCCGACGAGGCGCCCGTCGATCCAGAACGCCTGCTCGCCGTCGTGAAGACGCTCCTTCGAGTTCGCCTTCACCATGAACTCGACGCACGTCCATCGGCCGCGGGGGGCGATCTCGGGCTTCTCCGGGCCGAAGCCGTTGCCGTAGAAGCTCGTCCCCTGCGGGCCCTGCCACGACCGCATCTCGTGCCAGTACGTGTAGAGGAACCACCCGCCCGGCGGCACGTTCCTGCCCCAGTCGCTCCCCGGCTCGACGCCAGTCTGGAAGCTCTTCGTGCCGGCGTGGCGGTAGCCCGCCTCGCCCTGGGGCCACTTCGGCGAGTCCTTCCACGCCCCGATCTTCACGAAGTGGTGCACGTAGGGATGGTCCGGCGCGAACTTCACGTAGAAGCGAGCGCACATCTGATCGACGCCCGAGTCGAAGAGCTTCCAGAGGTGCCCGCCGCTGTTCTCGCCCTCCGTGGCCGTCATCCGGAGCGACTGCTTCCCGGCCGACCCCGGCGGGACGTCCGTCGAGACCGTGAGCACCCTGCCGTCCTTGTCCACGGTCCGCGCGCCGCCGGGTGTCGGTTATCGGCTCGCGGCTGAGTAGTGTCCTACCTTGCAAATATTACAGTTCCCGCGGCTGAGTGAGTCAGGCGCATTCTTCCTCGCTTTGATATACTCCGTCGGGCAGTTGCCCGCGGTGATACGGTGTTGCCGGCAAAAACCAACACAACTCGGATGAGGCCCCATGTTTGAGAGTAGACGTGTCGTCGTTGCATCGGTCATGGTCCTGATGATCCTCACGTGGCCGATCGTGGCCATCGCCGCTCAGCTCACCCTCACCTGGATTGACGCGTCCACCGGCGAGCTCGGCTTCGCGGTCGAGCGGAGCACGGGGACGACCGGGGCGTTTGCCGAAGTGGCGAGGACGGGACCCGCCGTGACCAGCTATACGGATCTCACCGTGGTCGCCTTGACGACTTATTGCTATCGCGTGCGCGCCTTCGATGCGGTGGGCTACTCTGCTTACTCCGACGTGGCTTGTGGAACGCCGGTGACGGGCGTCGGCCTCGCGGTGGTGAAGATCGACACTGGCGGAGGCACGGTGACGAGCGCGCCGGCAGGGATCAACTGCGGGGCAAGCTGCTCGGCGGGCTATGCGAGCGGCACGGCCGTGACGCT
>JBGPOS010000221.1:0-2623 GCA_041488155.1 Tepidiformaceae bacterium | reverse complement strand
GGAAGGGCCGGGTCGGCGATGGGGAGCCCGTGGGTATGGGCAGTCGGTCTATTTCAGGGATCCCGACGGGAATCGCATCGAGGTCCGGTGCTATCCATCGAACGCGTGATGCTGAGGCAGTCTAAATTGGGCCACACGAGATTCCTCCGCGTTCGGCCAGCGGTCCACGTTCCGCCACGATGGGCGCCTGCGGTGTTCCCGTGCGGACCTGGGGACCTCAGTGCGACGTTCCGCTGGCCGCCGGAGCCGCGAGGCGTGAGCATCCGCCTGGGCGGCGGGCGCGTCGCCTTCGAGGCGGCGCGACCACGGCGGCGCGGAGTCCTCGCCCGCCTCCTCGACTGTTTCCACCGCTAACCAAAGCGCCAGCGCAAGGGCGAGCTGCTCACTTCAGTCAATTTGCGAAGGCGGGCTCCGCCCAGGCGTCGCGCAAGCTCCCGAGAGCGCCACTCCGGTCCCGAGATCCCTCACGAAGTGGCGCCTAATGAAGTCGCGTTCGAGGCGGGCGTGGATGGGGGCCGCGAAGGCCCCAACTTACTGCTAGCATCGACGTGCCCGAACGCCGGTCGCCGGTCACGATGGCCCGCGACCTCGGAGGTCGTCGATGCCCGCGATCCGCCACGTCAACGACGTGCCCGGCTATCCGGCGCCGCACTCGCCGTACTCGCATGCGGTCGTCGCCAACGGCTTCGTGTTCGTGTCAGGCCAGATCCCCGTGCGGCCGGGGGGCAGCCCGACCGAGATCGTCGGCGATACGATGCAGGAGCAGACGCGCCAGGTGCTGCGCAACGTCAAGGCGATCCTCGAAGCCGCCGGCAGCTCGCTCGACCGCGTGGTGAAGGTCACCGTCCTGCTTGCGCGTCCCGACCTCTACAAGGAGATGAACGAGGCGTACGCGGAGTTCTTCCTCGGTCCGAAGCCGGCGCGGGCGATGGTCCGCTTCGGCGCTGACATCCCGGGCGTGCTCATCGCGATCGACGCGATCGCACTCGCGTGAGTTGCCGTGGGCGCTCCTTCCCGAACGTTTGCTTCAACAGGTCGCTCTCCGAAGGAGTCGCGGGCATGCGCCACGCGTGATCGTCTTCCTCGGGCGCGACGCGCAGGGGGCGGCTTGGGGCGGTGGAACAAGGCATAGAGCGTTCCCGCCCACGAAGGCGTTGGGGCTGACGAGAACGTCAGGGCACTGATGTGAGATGATCTTAGGCGTCGCGGATGGGCTAGGAGGATGGCCATGAAGAGTCGGGATGAAAATGGTCGAGGACTGGCACCCCGCCCTTTTCACAGAAGCGTATGAGGCGGGAACGGGGCAGCGGTTGACGCGTGTCCAGTCGGGCGAACGCCCCGACTTCGTCTGTCGCCGGCCGAATGGCCGCTTGGTCGGTGTCGAACTGACGCAGGTCTTCCGGGACTCGGATATAGCGTTTGCCGACCGCATCCTTCACGGACGCGAAACCGGCGACCCATACGACACGTCGGCGCCGCTGCAGCCGAGCACGGCTTCCCCGTGGCCGACACCGGGGTTGTCGGCCGCGCGCCGCATCCTGAGCCTTCCTGATGGTCGCGACCGGACCAGCCTCTTCACCCCGGGCGGGTTGACGTGGCGGGCCGCCCTGGGCCTTTCAAACTCCTAGCCTCTCCTTTCAGGGCGCCTGGACCGAGGCGGTCTGCAGCCAATCGAACGCGAACACGCTCACGCGGTAGTGCGCGACCGGCGCCGACAGCGGCAGTTCGAAGTAAACGCGCGAGCCCGGCGGGATGGGACTTCCGAGCCACATCACGGCCTGCGATACGACGTGGGAAGAGGCATCGAGCCCCTCGACCAGCACCTGGACTCTCGTCGCAGTGACACCCCACGTGTTGATGACATGGCCGGTCATCACCGGACGATGGCCGCGCTCCGACACCCGCCAATCAGTCGTGAAGAACTGCTCCCACCCTCTGACGAGGGGTTCCAGCGGCTCAGTGTTGGCCGGGGCTGGCGTGTGGAAGCAGAGGATGGAAACGAGGAGCGCTCCGATTGATTGCCTGATCATTGTCAGCTCCCAATCTCGACGCTCAGCCACGTCGGGAGGTCGTGGACGGACTGGTTCGTCGCGAATCCCTCGAGGCCTTCGCCATACGAGCGGATCGCGTGATGACGCGGGTGAGGCATCGCCGTTAGCCCAGCGTCGAGTCGACGACGGTCAGCGGATGGGTGCCCGGCACGTAGGTCACCTCGGTCACGCCGATCATGCGCCGCGCCTCGGCCTCCGGGATCTTCATGGGCCCGGGCGCCGACGCGCTGCCGGGCGCCGGTAGCGGGAACGCTGTCGACATCGCCGTGTGGAAGCTGACGTGGCTCTCCACCTTCTGAAGCACCTGGTGAATGTGGCCGTTGAGCACCGTGACGGAACCGAAGCGGCGCAAAGAGGCGAGCGCCCGCTCGGCGTCCTCCGTCGTCCAGCCCCATTGCGGGTACACCGCCCAGAGCGGCACGTGTCCGAAGACGACCACCGGTGCACTGCTCGCGAGCGGGGCCACGTCGTTCGCGAGCCACTCGATCTGCTCCTCGCCGAGCGCGCCCACGCCCTCGCCCTTGTATTTCAGCACGTTGACGAGGCCGACGAAGTGCGTGCCCCTGTAGTCG
>JBGPOS010000220.1:0-2627 GCA_041488155.1 Tepidiformaceae bacterium | reverse complement strand
GTCTCCATGGGCCGCGCTTCCTGCGCGGGCGAGCCTGGCCCTCACAAAATAGCGACCCTGTGAGTCGATCGCGCCAGATCAGACACGGAATGTCGCATTCTCGGCCGCTCGGTGCCTACGGGCGGCACTCTCGCCCCACGGCGATCTCTCCTGCTCTATAACAAGCTCAAAGGCAAGAAGTTAGCCAAGATGTCTGGCCCCCGAGCCACATTGGCGCCATCCTTGCACCACTCACCCACGAGATGTGGAGCGTTGTCTGGAGCCTAGCGGTCATCGCCTTCTTGGCGCTCTACGCCGTATTCAATCGCCGGCTGAGAGACACGAGAGGCGCGCTGGTCGAAGCGGAACGGGGGCATGCCTCGGTCCAGCGCGATGTGGCCGGCCTGCAGCGGCTGAACGCCCAACTCCAAGAGGACCAGGAGTTCCTGGCCGGCTTCCTGAGGGAGTTCCTCCACGTGACACAGGGCCTCCACAGCGGCGTCAAGGAGCGCCAGATCCCGGGCGTGATCCTGAGCGTGGTGCTTCGGAGCCTCGAGCCCCGCGGGGCCATCTTGCTCGTGCGTCGGCTGAGGGCGGAAACCGACCCGGCCCGCGAGAACCGGCTGGTGGTCGCCGCCACGCATGGCGACTCCCCGATCGCTGTGGGCACCGAGGTTCTCGTCGGCCATGGAGAGCTGGGATTCGTCGCCGAGGCGCAGCAGGTGATGAACCGCCAGGACCTCGAGGCGGCGCCGGCTTCGACGCGCCTTCGGCTCAAGCGGGAAAACCCCCGAGGCCTCGAAGTCGACCTTGTGGCCCCCATGGTCTTCGGCGAAGAGACCCTCGGCCTGATCGCGCTCTCGGGTTGCCGACGGACCTCCGAGAGTGCCAAGGCGGTTCTCCGGCTCATCGCCCAGACGGGAGCGCAGGCGATCCAGAACGTGACGGCCTACAGCCAGATGAAGACTACGGCCGATCTGGACGGTCTCACGAGAGTGTTCAACAAGAGGCACATGACGAACACGCTGGCCGAGTGCATCTTCGAGGCTAGCCAGCGCCTCTCCAGACTGTCGGTCTTCCTTTCGGACATCGACAACTTCAAGAACTACAACGATGTCAACGGCCACGGGGCTGGTGACAGGCTGCTCCAAGAGTTGGCCCGGCTCGTCCAGGAAAACATCCGCAAGGACGACATCTTCGGTCGCTTCGGAGGCGAGGAGTTCCTGCTGATCCTGCCCGGCGCCAACCTGGGTCAGGCCATGGCGGTTGCCTACAAGGTCCGGGCCGCGATCGCGGCCCACGACTTCCCGTTTGCCAAGCGGCAACCCCTCGGTGTGCTCAGCATCAGCGGGGGCGTCGCCGAGTACCCCGAAGACGCCTTGGACAGCGCCCGCCTGCTGCATGCGGCGGATGAGGCGCTCTACCTGGCCAAGCAGCGGGGGCGCAACCGCGTCCTCGCGCCCGAGCGCCACTATCTGGGCGACGGCGAGCCCGAGGTCGGCGCCCACGCGGGCGCCAGGGTGGCGAATCCATGAGGGACGCTTTGAGCGCACCCGCGGTCACCGATGATGACGCGTCCTTTCAGATCGGCCGCTACGAGATCCGGGGGCGAGATCGGTCGCGGGACGATGGGGGTCGTCTACGAGGCCTATGACCCGTCGCTGCGCCGCACCATCGCCCTCAAGACGTTCCACCTATCGTTCGCGGTCTCGCCACAGCGATACAGGGTGTTCGAGCAGCGCTTCTTCGCCGAGGCCCAGATAGCCGCCCGACTCTCTCATCCCGGCATCGTCGCGGTCCACGTGTCGTCAAGGACGATCCGGAGCCACCGTCCCAGATCGTTCGAGTACGCCGACGGCAAGACCGAGGAGATGCCGAGGCTTCGCTCGGGGAGCGCTCTCGCGAGGCCGGCGGCGCCGGACCCTACGGCCTATAATTGGACGAATGGCAGGCGACGACGCCGTCCTTCGCGACCTGGCCAGCCGCTACGTCTGGTGGGAGTCGCCGGAGCAGGCGCTCCGGCGCCCTTCCCACTTCCTCTGCCATCTGCTGCAACTGGGAACGGCCGAGGACGTGCGTTCGGCGCGGCGGATCTTCGGGGATGAGGCGCTGCGCGACGCCCTGCGCTCCGCCCCTCCCGGCTTGCTCGATGCCCGGTCCTGGAGCTACTGGCACCTCGTCCTCTTCGGACACCCCGCCCCGCCGCTCCCGAGTCGGCCCCTGCCGCCGTGACGTTCACGCCACGCATCGACGTGCTGCCACCCGCCCAGCGCGCCCTCTGGCCGGAGCTGGCATCGATTCCGCGACGGTACGTGCTCTATGGCGGCACGGCGCTCGCGCTCCGGCTCGCGCATCGGGCATCCGTCGACTTCGACTTCTTCGCCCACGATCCCCTCGATCATCGCGAGCTCGAGCAGGCACTCTCGTTCGTCAAGCAGGGGGAGACCGTGCAGGAAGGCCCCAACGAGCGAACCGTGCTGACGCGGCGCGCCGGCGCGAGCGTGAAGGTCTCCTTCTTCGGCGCCATCACGATCGGCCGGGTGGGCGACCCCGAAACGACGGATGACGGCGTCGTTCGTGCGGCCTCCCTGCTCGACCTGGGCGGCACGAAGGTGAAGGCCCTGCTCCAACGAGTCGAGGCCAAGGAC
>JBGPOS010000219.1:0-2688 GCA_041488155.1 Tepidiformaceae bacterium | reverse complement strand
CACGGCCCGATGGTGCGCACCGTCCGCGACGCCGCCATGTATATCGACGCCGTCACCGGCACGCACGAAGCCGACCCAAACGCGCTGCCGCACCCCGGCTACAAGTACGCCGACGTTCTCGAGAAGCTGCCGAAGAAGCTGCGCATCGCCTGGAGTCCCGACCTTGGCTACGCGATCAGCGAGCCCGACGTCATGCGCGAGTGCGAGGCAGCAGTGAAAGCGTTCGAGGGGATGGGCTACCAGGTGGACGAGGTCAGCAAGATCTTCGACGATCCGGGCACGATCTGGTCGCGGATCTCCGGCGCAGAGACCTGGGCCGAGATCTATGACAAGGTGGACGAGCATCGCGAAGAGTTCGGGCACAGCTTCCTGACCGGCGCTGAAGGCACGCGCAACGTCACGCCGGAGAAGTACGGCAAGTCGCAGCGCATCCGCGCCAAGCTCGTCCAGCAGCTCTGGCACTTCTTCGAGAACTACGACCTGCTGCTGACGCCCACGCTACCCGTTGAGGCGATCGACGCCCGCGGCGCCTGGCCCACCCGCATCGCCGGCCGCGAGCTGAAGAACCCCCTGCACGTGGTCGCTTTCACGTACCCGTTCAACCTCTCGGGCCACCCGGCGGCGTCCGTGCGAGCCGGCTTCAGCGACAGCGGTATGCCCGTCGGCTTGCAGATCGTCGGCGGCCGTCACCGAGATGACCTCGTGCTGCAGGCCTCGTACGCCTACGAGCAGGCGCGCCCCTGGAACGACAGGTGGCCGGTGAAGGTGCCCGCCTTCGCCGGGTAGATCGGGGGCCATCGGCCGAAGTTTGTTTGGCAGATTTGATGTTTCGGATACGCTCGGATTCCGGAATTGGTGCTCGCCAATGTCACCTGTCGAGCAGGATGAAGTGGCCGACCTTGCGGCCGCCGCATGACGGTTGGTCGAGCTTGGCCAGGTAACTCAGAATCTTCAGAGCGTCTTCCGAGTTCACTGACGGTGACGGACTGCAATCGACGTCGCCCCAGATTCGCACAGGAGTGGCGGTTGGAGCCGGCGTTGTGGTTACGGCTCCGGGTACCGGCGTGGGGAATGCAGCGTCGATAAGCGGGCAGTCCAACGGCGGGCTGTCCTCTTCAAAACCAGCCACCCACTTGAGTACAGCGATGGCGTCCTTGACGGTGATGCCCTTCTTCGGGTCGGCCGGCGGTGTCGGCGCCGGCGACGGGTCTTGTGGGAAGGCGATGCCGGCGACTGCTGCGGAGGCGTAGAGTTCGGGCCAGCTACAATCGATGTCACCGAGGAGGAGTGCGCGGCTTGACTGCTCCGCGACGAAGGCGAGCGTGTTGGCGCAGTCCGTGCCCTCGCCGACCGTGATGTTGCCCTGCGCTACCGATAGCCCGTTTTCGTCGGTCATCTGGCCCTGGACGCGATCAGTGCCGCCCTGCTTGTCGAAGCTCTTGTCACCGCCGAGCAGAATAGTGGGGAATTCGAAGGTATCGGTCTGGCCGGGGCAGGCGGGGCCCAGTGGAATCTCGAATCCATCAGAGGTAACGGTGTTTCCGCCGGGTCGCAGGATGATAACCACGTTGTCCCCCTGGCTGTCGTGGCCTCCGAAATCCCGCGGGAGGAAGGGCTCCGGCGTTGGCGATGGCGTCGGGCGTTGGGGTTGGGCACTCGACTGTGATGAACGCTTCCGCCGTGTGGTCCTCGGTGCCACCTACGGAACCGCTCGCGGTGTTGTGGTAGTCGCCGCAGCCCTGCGCCGTCGTGGCGCTAATGACGTGCACCGTGAGATAGAAATCTTCATAACCTTCGTGAACGCAGCGGAGGGTCTGAGATGGAGGCGAGCCCTGGATCGAACAGTCCTGTGTTGGCGCCATTGCCCTGGGGCGAAGTGGACACGAGGGCGCTCTCTATCATCCAGTTGGTGCCCGCCGCGCCGGGCAGCGGGTCCCGGATGTACATGGAATCGGCAAACGATTGCTGGTTGACGACCCTAACCGTGAACCCGATCTGGCTTCCGGCGGCCACGCTGGTTGCGTCCGCTGTCTTGCCAACCCCCCAGCCACCTGCCAGCGCACCCTCCGGCGGTCCAGGGGACCAGCCAGCGATGCCAGATAGGGCGACCATCAGTATCACGGCAACGCCCGTGGCGCCGAGGAGACTGAGCAGCAGACGATTCCGCATGGCTTAACCTCCCTCGATCGGTCGGCGCAAGGAGACCTTCCCCAGCGATGGCCAGACTGTAGCCAAAGCCAATTCGGGTGTCAAGCGAGTCCGGCCTAGCCGGTCCCGAAGCCGTCGCCGTCTGTGTCCTCGCCCAGGCCGTCCTCGAAATCTTCGTCGGAGAAGTTGCCGTACTCGCGGCCGGACCAGACGGTCACCATCAGGTCTTCGCGGAAAGGGTCGTTGGTCAGCACCAGCCGCTCATCGATCTCGCTGATCAGGGAGCGAATGTCCTCCTCCGTCATGCTCTCGACGACAGAAAGACTGGCGTAAGTGACCGAGGCCGTATAGTGCAGGTCCACGCGGCCGATCTCCTCGTCCTCCATCTCGATGATGTAGCTCTCGGAGCTGGGCGTGCGGCACTCGCGGTCGAACTCAAAGCCTGGCATGGGGGGCCCTCCTTGCGGGGATGTCTCGCCGCAGATTATCGCACGACGGAGAAGGGACGCAGATTATTTTAGCCGCGGATTGGCGCGGATT
>JBGPOS010000218.1:0-2688 GCA_041488155.1 Tepidiformaceae bacterium | reverse complement strand
GGCGCCCAGCGTCATCCCCGCGTTGATGTTGAAGTCGGGCAGGAGGATGCCCCGCCCGACATTGCCCACGTACGCGACCTCGCCGACGAGGTTCCAGGGCAGCTGCCGCTGGAAGGCCACGTTCCAGGAATGGAGCTTGGCTTCCCTCAGGTCGGGCTGGACGTAGAAGAGCTGGGCGTTGCGCAGCTGCGGGATGCTCGCGTCCACGACCCCGCTGTCCGGGATCGGGAAGAAGCCGGGCGTGCCGAACCCGTTTGCCATCTTCCCGGCCGGGACGAACGCGTTCGCTGCGTTGAGCTGGTTCGTCTGCTTGACCGGGAAGTTGTAGGCGTAGCGGTTGTCGGGGAACGGGACGATCGTGGTGCCGAAGCCGCCGCGGAGAACCGTCTTCTCGTCGAAGCGGTAGGCGAAGCCGAGCCGCGGCGCGAAGTTCTTGAAGTTGCTCTGGACTCCGACGTCCTGGGGGACGCTTCCGTAGCCCGCCACCTGGACGGTGTTGTTCGAGGGGTCGTAGTTGGAGAGCCCGCCCTTGTCCACGATGCCGGTGAAGGGGGTGTAGTACTCCCAGCGCAGGCCGAGGTCGACGGTGAGCTTCTGGTTCACCTGCCACTTGTCCTGGGCGAAGGCGAACAACCGCCAGTGCTTGGTGCCCGGCTCATCGATGACCTTGACGTCCCGCTGGATCGTGCCGGGCACGTCCAGCAGGAACGAGGCGAAGGCGTTGGCGAAGCCGTTGATCGCCCGGCTGTCGGTCGGGATCGCGGTCTGCGAGCCGTTGAACGTGAACTGCCCGCGCACCCCGCCCGCGTCCTGGACCTGGAGCAGGAAGTCCTTGTTGTGCCCGACCTCGGTCCCGATCTTGATCGTGTGGTTGCCGGTGAGCTTGGTGACCATGCCCACGACGCTGACCGTGGTCTCCCCGCGGTCCCAGGGGAGGCTGGCCGAGAACCCGAGCAGGGGGTTCGTGTAGCCCTGGTTGATCGTGATCTGGGTCATGCCGCTCGAGAAGTCGTCGTAGTTGGCCCCGGGGATGCCCACGTCGTTCGCGGTCGTGAGCCCGCTGCCCTGGGCGAGCGCCTGGTTGTGGTACTTGCTGAGGCCGGCCCGCCACTCCATGATCAGGCTCGGGCTGAGGGTCCGCGTCCAGGTGAGGGCGCCGCTGTAGGTGTTCTGGGTGCCGCTGCCGCCGAAACCGCCGTTCGCGGGGCCGCCGTTGTCGCCGAAAGTGCTGGGGTCGAAGATCTCCGGCCTCTGGAAGCTGAAACGCAGCGACATCTGGTCCTTGTTCGTGGGGCTGAAGTTCAGCTTGGCGTTGACGGCGTTCGTCGTCTTCTCCCGGGTCGAGCTGAACTCGTAGTTGTTCTGGCCGAGGGCTACCCCCGGAAGGTTGGGCAGGGGCAGGAGCCCCAGAATCTTCTGCGCCACCGGGCTGATCCGGGCCGAGGGGATGACGTTGCCGGGAAACGGCGTGCGGCCCGTGCCGTCGGGGTTGCCGGTGGCCGGGTCGTAGATGGTGGTGGAGGCCGAGGAGAAGTTGCCGTTGCGCCACTCGGCGGGCGGGACGACGTTGCGGTAGGTGTTGCCGAGGTTGTCCAATGTCCTCTGGTAGTCGGCGAAGAAGAAGAGCTTGTCCTTGATGATCGGGCCGCCGAGGCTGGCCCCGAACTGCTGGTACTTGGTCTTGGGCTTGGTCGCGGTCGCCGAGGAGAGGAAGTTCTTGGCCTGGGTGGACTCGGTGTTCCCGAAGGCGATGACGCTGCCCTTGAACTGGTTCGTGCCCGACTTGAGAACGACCGTGGTGACCGACCCGCCGGCCTTGCCGAACTCGGCATCGAAGTTCGAGGTGCTCACGTTGACGGAGTCGACGGACTCGGCGGACGGGATGAGCACGGTGAGGAGGCCCGTCTTGTGGTTGTCGTCGAGGCCGTCGATCTGGACGTTGTTCGACAGGCGCGACTGGCCGTTGAACTTGGTCTCCTGGCTGTCCTGCGGGTTGAAGAACTGCGAGTGGGGACGGGTCATCGTCACCGTGCCGGGCACGGTCACCCACATGCCCTGGAAGCTGCGGCTGTAGCCGAGGGGCAGCTCCGCGACCTGCCGGCCCTCGATCGTCCGGCCGGTGTCGGCCCGGTCGGTCTGGAGGACCGGGGTCTCCTGCACCACCTCGACGGTTTCGCTGAGCGCGCCCACCTGGAGCTCGAGGTCCACGCGCACGGTGGAGTTCACCTTCACCTCCACCCCGTCGCGAGAGACTTTCTTGAACCCGCTGAGCTCAGCCTCCACGCGGTAGAGGCCGTCCTTGAGGTTCGCGAAGACGTAGTGGCCGCTCGCGTTGGTGACGGCGGAGCGGGCGACGTTGGTCTGGGTCTCGGTGGCGGTGACGGTGACGCCGGGCATGGTGGCGCCTTGGGCGTCGATGACGTTGCCGAGCAGGGTTCCGCGGACGGCCTGGGCCAGGGCGGAGCCGGGGAGGGCGAAGGCCAGGGCCGCCGACAGGACGGCGACTCCGGCCCGACGACGAAGGCGGGCACGGCTTTCAGGCGACATCGTTTCTTCCTCCGGGTGGAGAGAGGCGAGCCGAATTTGTATGATCGTTGCCCAATATAAACCCACGTCATCATTTGTCAAGAAATATCAACGAGCGTACGGCCCTATACGCTATATTCTTGTAGCACAATGTTTTACTGG
>JBGPOS010000217.1:0-2689 GCA_041488155.1 Tepidiformaceae bacterium | reverse complement strand
CGGTCGAGCAGCCGGACGCAGGCTGCGCGGTCCTGGTCATCGCGCACCACGTCGCGGCGTTCCCAGCCCCGCGTCGTCACGTGCTACACCCCGCCCGCTATCTCGATCCGTAGCGGTCGCACCATGCCCGCGACCCTACACGCCGCAAAAGTTCAAAGTCAAGACCTGACCCCAATCGTCCTGCTATTGGACTCACTTCTCCTCAATGCGATAAAGGTGATGGTCGGTTCGAAAATAGATTGCCTTGCCGGACACGGCCGGCGAGGCCAAGCTGCGCCCTTCGAGCTTGTTGCTGGCCAACTTCTTGAAGGAGACACCCGGAGCGATGACCGTCGTCTCTCCACTGTCGTTGAGGAAGTAGATGCGTCCGTCTGCGTACAGCGGTGAAGCGTAGTACTCACCGCCCAGGCGCTCGCTCCAGTGCAGCTTGCCGCTTCGGGCGTCCAGGCAACTGCCAATTCCCTTGTCGCTGACGAGGTACAGTTCGTCGCCGACGAGCAGCGGCGAGGGATTCTGCGGCACCGCCTTGTTCAGGCTCCAGGCCACGTGGGTCTTGCTCACATCTCCCCGGCCATCGGGCCGAATGGCGTGCAGTCCCGGGCTCATGTAGCCCCCGCAGACGATGACCAGCCCGTGCCCGAACACGGGGCGAGGTACATTCGCGTAGTTGTCCTGCTGGACCGACCACAACTCCTTGCCGGTGCGAGGATCGTACGCCACGACTCGCTCCGCCAGGTTGCTGATGAGTTGCTGGCCCGACGGTGTGTCGATCACAAGCGGCGTCGAATCGGAGCTGCGGCCCTCGTGCGGTTGCTTCCAACGCAGTTCGCCCGTGTTCTTGTCCAACGCCGCCGTGTACCGCACATCGGTGCCGTGACAAGGGACGATGAGCAGGTCATCAAACAGGACCGGCGTGCTCGACGGGCCGTAACCCAGCGAGTGGTCGAGCTTGGTTTTCCAGATGATTTTGCCATCGGAAGCCAGGCAGGCCGTGCCATAGCCGCCGAAATGGACATAGACCCGATCGCCATCGACGATGGGTGTCGGCGAGGCGTGACTGTTCAGCGGATAGAGTCGGCCCGGCGTGTTGTTGGGGAAGACTTCTACATCGTGCAACAGTTTGCCGGTCGCCCGTTCGATGCAAAGAGCCCGCAGTGATCGGCCCTCGTCGATCGCCGTGGTTAGCCAGAGTTGCTCATCCCGAACGACCGGCGAAGACCAACCGAGCCCTGGAATGGTCACCTTCCAGACCACGTTCTCCGTTTCACTCCAGGTGATCGGCAGCCCGCGCGCGGCGGCCTGCCCCTGGCCGTCCGGCCCACGAAACTGCGGCCAATCTTCACCTTGCTTGCCGGACGCTTGAGAGACCTCGCCGCAGGCGTGCAGGGCGAGCACCGCAAAGGCCGTCCCCGCGTTCGAGTGCAGATTCTGCTTGCTCCCGCCCGGGGACCTTGTGAACCAGCGCCCGCTGGCACGCTGGTTCGACTTGAGCCAGGCGATGCCCTTTTGCAGGCGTGTGTCATCGGCCTTGACGCCAGCCTGCCGGGCCACGAAGAGCACGAAACCCGTGCCGTAGCCATCGCTGTCTTTCTCGTCGTTGCCCAGGGTCAAGCGCTCCAACGCCCAGCCGCCGTCGGCGCGCTGCAGGGCCAGCAAGTCGGCCACGGCTCGGTCACGCTCGGCGTCGGTCATCAGGCCCTCGACGTGCCGCCCTGCCCAGAGCAGCATGCCTTGCTCATACGCATTCTTCGCCGGCCGTCCCTTGATATACTTGCGGATTCCTGCCAGCGCCGTCTGGGCCGCTGCCGTCTGGGCATAGTCCTCGGGGGCGTGGGCGACTCCCAAGGCGGCGAGCAACGTCTCCTCGTAGTCGTTGATGACCGGATTGGGTCCGCCGCCGATGTTGGTCCAGCCGCCATCCGGGCGCTGGCGGCTGAGCATGAGGTCGAGCATCTTGCGGGTCTGCGGGTGCAGCTTGCCGGTGGTCTGGCGGTCGTGAAAGGCCAGGGGGACGCCCACCACCGTCGCTGCGGTGGCATAGCTCATTCCCCCTCCTAGCTCGGCCAGGGATTCATACTGCGCCCGCACATCCGGCGGGGGTGGCACGATCTCCGCCAGAAGCGGGCGGGCGATAAGGTACATGAGATTCGCGTGACACTGGCTGCACCCGACTGAGACCCAGGGACGCGACTGTTTCTGCCAGGCCAGGGCCGAGGCGTCGAGCGAGCGAGCGGCTCGCTCCAGGGAGAACTCCTTGGCCAGCGGTTCCTCCGCCGTGGCCGGAACATGTTGCGCAGCCAGTTCCTCGGGGCCTTGGGGTTCCTGCTTCGCTTGAGCATAACCCTTCGCCCACATCGCGCCTGCGATAACCAGAGTCGCTAGTTTCAACAATCTGATGCGCATCGACGTCTCCTCAGCGAGTCATGTCCAAGCGACGAAGGCGACTCGCTTCCGCCGCCTAACGAGTAGCGTTTTATCGCCTCGTCCCGGCGCGCCGGGATGAGCGATAAAACGTGTTGAACTGAGCCGCGGAGCGTCCCAGGGTACGGCCCAGTCCTTGGGGATTGTATCAGAGGGTGGGGCCGAGTGGGAGCGCGGCGACTCAGGGAGAGGGGGCGACGCACAAACGGCGACGCACAAACGGGACAGGTCTAATTTACCGACGTGCGAGGGGCGACCTCGGTAGTCT
>JBGPOS010000216.1:0-2743 GCA_041488155.1 Tepidiformaceae bacterium | reverse complement strand
GGGCGAGCCGGGCATCGATCCCGGCCAGTTCATCCGGCCCCACAACGTCGTCGTCGACAAGGACGACCACGTGTACATCGCCGACCGCGAGGCCCATCGCATCCAGGTGTTCGACGCCGACGGCAAGTTCATCACCATGTGGAACAACATCCACCGGCCGGACGGCATCGCCCTCGACGCGGAGGGGAACTTCTTCATCGGCGAGCTCAACGGCATGGGCGGGGTGGATGACGCTCCAGGATTGGGCCACCGCGTGAGCGTCTACAACCTCCAAGGGCAACTGCAGACCCGCTTCGGCGACAAGGAGGAGGGCGAAGGGCCGGACCAGTTCATCGCTCCGCACGGGGTGGCCGTGGATTCCCGTGGCGATCTCTACGTGGGCGACGTGGCCTACACCATCCGGGGACGCCACATGACGCCTCCCCGCTACTTCCGGTGCTTCCGGAAGTTCCGTCGGATCCGCTAAATAGCCCCTCTACGATTCGGAGGGATGGTCTGGTGGCTGGCGCCCTCGTACCTCAGGGAGGAAATATGAAGCCGCGCTCATGGTTCGTCACGATTCGCGTCACGTTGTTCGCCACACTGTTCACCGGTTGCGCGTTCGCCGCTACGCCCGTGCTGGAGCAGAGCGGCAAGACCGAAGTCCTCTGGCTGGGCCAGGCCTGCTTCAAGATAACCACCCCTGGCGGCAAGGTCGTCGTCATCGACCCATGGCTGATCAATAACCCGAAAACGCCGCCGCAGTACAAGAACCTCGATGCCCTCGGCAAGGTCGACCTGATTCTGGTGACTCACGCCCACTTCGATCACTTCGACGATGCCGTGCCACTGGCAAAGAAACATAACGTGCCCATGTACGGGCCGGCCGGTTTGAACCAGTTGCTGCTGGCGCTCGGCATTCTGCCCGGCAACCTCGTGCCGCGCTTCAACAAGGGCGGCACGATCCTGCCGTTTCCCGGCGTCAAGATCACGATGACCCACGCCGAGCACTCCTCCGAGTTCAACTGGAAGCCGGCTACGCCGACGAGCGAGGCGAGGGTCGGCGGCCTGCCGCAGAAGGGCGACGAGATACTGGTCGGCGGCGAGCCGGCCGGCTTCGTGATTCAGCTGGAGAACGGCTTCAAGATCTATCACTCGGGCGACACCGGATTGTTCGGAGACATGCGCTTGATCGGTAAGTACTACAAGCCCGATCTCGTGCTGTTGCCGATCGGCGGCAATTTCACCATGGACGCGGCCGACGCCGCATTCGCCACGCGCGAATACCTGAAGCCGAAATACGCGATCCCGATGCATTACGGCTCGCATCCGCTGCACACCGGCACGCCGCCAAAATACATCGAGGCCCTGGGCAACGCGCCGGTCAAGGTCTTCCCGATAAATCCGGGCGAGAAGGTCGAGTTCTGACGCCCCGCTCGAAGGAGCCTCTTGTGGTTACGCGCATCGCGGCGATCGGGGTGAGCCACTGGCACTCGCTGTATGACGCCGCCTACCTGCGCCACCTGGCCGGCATGCCCGACGTGCAGCTCGTCGGCCTTCAAGATGTCAGCGCAGCGATCGCCGCCAAGCGGGCCGCAGCGCTGGGCAACCTGCCGATCTTCACCGACTACCGCCAGATGCTGGCGGAGACCCGGCCCGACTTCGTGATCGCGCTCGGACGGCACAGTGAGATGGCGGAAGTCGCTCACTATCTGCTCGACCGCGGCCATCCCTTCCTGATGGAAAAGCCGATGGGGGTGAGCGCCGCCGAGGTGCGCAGCGTCGCCGACAAGGCGGCGGCGACCAACGGGTTTGCCGCTGTCCCGCTCTTCCAGCGCTATCACCCGTTCGTGACCCGCGCCCGACAGATGCTCGCCGCCGGCCGCTTCGGTCCCCTGTCACATTTCTACTTCCGGACGAACCGTCCCACCTCGGCGCGCTATCAAGCGTGGGATTCGCCGTGGATGCTCGATCCCGCGGCGGCGGGCGGGGGCTGCCTGCGGAACCTGGGCACCCACGGTCTCGATCTCTTTCTCTTCTTGACGGGCGAGGAGGCCCGGGTGACGGGAGCCCAGATCGGTTCGCGCGCGCTCGGTCAGCCGGTCGAGGACTACGCCTCTGTGCTGGTCCGCTCAGCGAGCGGGATCCTGGGCACCATCGAGGTCGGCAACACGGTCCCGCGCGACGGGACGGACGGCGAGTGGAAAATCGCCGGCCGCGACGCGATCTTGAGACACACCGACGGGACCCTGCGCCTGACGACGGCCGCCGGAGAAGAAACGATGCCCGGGCAGCCCGAGCAACCGCTGGCCCTAACGGCCCTGCGCACTACCCTCGATCACTGGCGGCGCGGCGCCCCGCCCCCGATCAACGTCCACGACTGCTACCGGGTCGCGCACCTCATCGACCAAGCCTACGAGCTAGCCGGTCGCCCGTACGCCTGAGCGCCTTCTAGCCGGAGGCGGAAACCCCGCAGGCTGCTCAAAAAGGTTCAGATGCGAGGCGGCGCCCGCCGGCCGCACGCGAGGCGTACTCCCTGTACGGTGAGCGTGCGGCCAAGGGCGCCAACGAAGCAGATGGGCCTTTTTCAGCAGCCTGCTACAGCTTCAGCAACGATTCGAGATTTCGCCAGAGAATCTGTTCCTTCTCGTCCTCGGTCAAGGCCTTGAGGCCCTGCACCCAGGCGACGGGCGACGGGTGCCACGGCACGAAGGGCCAGTCGCTGCCGAGCACGACGCGGTCGACGCCGACCTCGTCGATCAGG
>JBGPOS010000215.1:0-2750 GCA_041488155.1 Tepidiformaceae bacterium | reverse complement strand
GTTCCGATCGTCGGGTCGTTGTTCCTATTCGTGGGGATCCTGAAGGCTCTCGAAAAAGGTCACGCATGGCGGAGCCTGCCACGCGCCGCTTTGCAACAGCCCCGCTGGTGGTGGTCCTGGTATCCGCGACCTTTCCGGCGGACCGGGGACGTCTGGTCTCGGCTGCCCGGCCCGATCCGCAGCGGGCGTACCCTCTCCGGCCTTCTCGCCCTGTACGGAGTCCTGGTCCTCGGTCCGACCGTGTTGATGATGGAGTGGAGCGTGCGGGACTCCCTGCAAACTTACGCCTCCTCCAGAGCACGCTTCTGGGGCATGTTCGACCCGTCGCCGACCCCCTTGCTGATCTTCGCGACGCTCCTGCTCGTGGCTGGCGTGGAATCGCTGCGTGCGCGGAAACGGGCTCGCCAACTCCTCGGCCCGGCCTACGCCAGCGACATGTTGTGGGAGCTCCTGCTGAACTCGACGGCAAACCGGCGCTACTGGAGCCAGCCAAGACTGGCTCCCCTCTTGACCCCTGTCGGGGCATCGCACGGCACCAAAGAGCCAAACTCCGCACAAGACCTGGAAGCCGCTCTCAAACAGCTCGCGGCGGAGTTGCCGCCAGCGCTACGCGAGACGGCGGACCGAGCCCTGGCTGCGGCGAAGCTGTTGAGCCAATCCCTCTCGGCCCTGGAGACCGAGCTGCGCGATCGCGAAAAGGAACACGATCCCGCCGAAGCCCAGCGCCTGGCCGACAAGCTGTCCGCGTTAGTCGCTCCGCCCGACAACGAACCCGCCGAGCGCCACCAGATGCGCGAGCTCCTGGCCAAGCAACTCGAGCTGATCCGAGGCCAAGAAGCTCGGCTCGGGCACATGCGGCGCGAGAAGAACCGGCAACTCGATCAACTGAAGAGCCTGTGGCGCCATGCCGCGGCTCTCCGCGGCACCGAGGCGTCCGCCGACGCCGCCGACCGCCTTCGGGCGCTCTGCGATGAGATCGAACACCATGGCTCACCGGCGAAGGACCGAGCGGGGATCCATGATTCTGACCTGACGGACCTGCCCACAATGTCGAAAATGATTCCAAAGGATCCCGGCTAGCGCCGGTAAGCGAAAGGCCTCAGCCGCGTGCCACGGTATGAACTGCTCCTCGCCATGGGTCTTCTCCAGGTTGGCTTGGCCAGCCTCGGGCTTCGATGGTTGTGGCGTCAGCGCGGGTCTCGACAAGTGACTCTCGTCAGGAAAGCGGTGATGGGACTCGTGTTCCTCGCGTCGCTTCTGCTACTGACCCTGACCGGCGCCGGGTTCCAGTTCCTCTGGCATGAGCGGCCGAATCAGCCCGTTACGGCGGACGACCTCCGCATCCTGGAGAGGGCAGATGCGCTCCTGAAGGACGAGTCGGCCTGGAATCGCAGGGACGACAAGAAGTGTGATGACGACAAGGCAAGTGGGAAGTGGAGCCTCTTCTGTGCGCTCGAGACAGCCTGTATCGAGGTGCTGGGAAGGTACGATCACACCAGGGTCGCGCTACAGGAAGTTCGGTTCGCGGTCGAGGAGGCCAGCCCCGGCAGGCAGTTCGAGGGCCGGCTGATGGACTTCAACAACCTGCCCGAGACGCGTTTCGAGGACGTCAAGCGCGTGCTACGGACGGCGACGCAGCGAGTGGCGGCCCGGATGAAGCAGCCGGCGCCGTGATAGCGGGTAGAATGCCGCGCGAACGAGGAGAGGACATGAGACAGATGATGGCGTCGGCGATGGCCGCGTTGCTGGCGGCGGCCCTGGCAGCGGGCAGCGACGCCCCGGGCGTGAACGGCGACGAGGCGCTGGCCCGGCTTCTCGCCGGCAACCAACGCTACGTCGCGGGCAAGCCCAGCCAGGACCACCGCGACCCCGCCCGGCGGACCGAGGTGGCCAAGGGCCAGCACCCGATCGCGGTGATCGTGAGCTGTTCGGACTCGCGGGTGCCCCCCGAGATCGTGTTCGACCAGGGCCTGGGCGATTTGTTCGTGGTGCGGGTCGCGGGCAACGTGGTTGGGGACGACGAGCTGGGCAGCATCGAGTACGCGGTCGAACACCTCGGCCCGCGCCTGGTCCTGGTGCTGGGTCACGAGCGCTGCGGCGCCGTGGACGCGACGGTCAAGGGCGGGGAGGCGCCCGGCCACGTGGCCGCTCTGGTGAAGGCCATCCGACCCGCCTGCGAGAGCGTCAAGGCCCAGGCCGGCGATCCCGTCGACAACTGCGTGCGCGCCAACGCCGCGCGCGTGGCCGCGCAGTTGAAGGCGTCGGAGCCGATCGTGGCCGGCCTCGTCAAGAAGGGGCTCACGATCGTGGCCGGCCGCTACGACCTGGACACGGGGGTGGTCGAGCTGCTGAAGTAGCGCCGTCCGGCGGTCAGGCCGGCACCGGTACCATCCAGGTGTTCGACGAACACATAGGAAGAGATGCCTTTCGAGGTCCTGGGAGAGATCACCGATTCCGCGACCATTGCGGTCGGGAAGGGCATCCGGGACCTACCCCGCCTCCAGAGGTTGTACGGAAAGGGGCGATGGAGGAAGATGAAGGGACAGGCAATGATCCGCCTTCGCAGTGGTCGTGTTCGCCTCGCAGAGCTTCATTGGTACGAGGCGCATGGGGTGGGGCGGAGAGAGATAAAGCGAAA
The DNA here is from genome assembly GCA_041488155.1 of Tepidiformaceae bacterium. Taxonomy (GTDB): domain Bacteria; phylum Chloroflexota; class Dehalococcoidia; order Tepidiformales; family Tepidiformaceae; genus JBGPOS01. The sequence goes on along the minus strand of JBGPOS010000215.1, from coordinate 112 downwards.
GCGGTACCTGGACTAACCATGGCCGAGAAGAAGAAGCCGGCCCGCCGTTTTGTCGTGTGTCTCCGGAACCGGGGCTACCGAGCGTCTCTGGAGCGAAACAAGATCTACGTGG
>JBGPOS010000214.1:0-2769 GCA_041488155.1 Tepidiformaceae bacterium | reverse complement strand
GCTTCGAGGCGGCGCTGCCGCAGTTCGAGGCCCTGGGTGCCCAGGTCGTGGGCATCAGCACCGATCATCACCTCGCGCTCGCCGCTTGGCAGAAGGCACAGAACAGCAAGCTGCTGTTCCTCTCGGATTTCGGGCGTAAGATGCTCCCCGCCTATAGCGCGATGCAGACCGATGAAAAGAGCCCGGTGTTCCGCTACGCGAAGCGGGCGTATTTCATCATCGACAAGACCGGGACGGTCAAGTTCGCCAAGGTCATGGACAACCCGCTCGATCTCTTGAACCCCGACGAAGTGCTGCGGACCGTTAAGGCCTCGGCCTCGTGATCCGTCGGACTACCGTCGTCGTGCTGGCCCTGGCGCTGCTGACCGTCGGCGGCGTCGGGGCCGCCGGCCCCGACTTCGCGAGCCTCCAGGTTCAGCCCTTCCAGCCGCCCAAGCCGGCTCCGGCGTTCGCCCTGCCTTCGCTCGACGGGCGCACGGTCCGGCTGGAGGAGCTGCGGGGTAAGCTCGTCCTCGTCTTCTTCTGGGCGACTTGGTGACCCGACTGCCGGGAGGAGTTACCTTCCATCAACCGGTTGTACGGAGAGTTCAAGGGCAAGGGTCTGGAGGTCTTGCTGGTGACCTTCCGCGAGAGTGCCGAGACCGTGAAGAAGGCGGCCCAGGAGCGGGGCTACGTCGCTCCCGTGCTGCTCGACGCCTCCGGTGACGTGACGGGCAGGCTCTATGGAGTTTGGGGCCCGCCCACCGTGTACTTCATCGACCGCAAGGGACAACTGATCGGCCGCGTCGTCGGCGCGCGCGACTGGAGCACCCCCGCAGCCCGGACACTGATCCAGTCGCTAGTCGAGTCCGCCCCTTAAGGGTCGCGTCGGAGTAACCGCTCGGTCGAGCGCCGGCTGCGCCGGCCGCAATCGATCCTGGGAGAGGCCGTCGGAGGGGCCCCCGACGGCCCCCTCCGACGGGGATGAGGGACGAAGCCTCCCTCCGAGCAATCTACCAGCGGCTGCCCCGGGAGCCGCCGCCACCACCGCCGCCCCGATTGCCACCACTGCCACCGAAGCCACCTCGCCCACCGCCGCCGCCGCCGCCCGGGCCACTCCGGCGAGGTCCGCCGGGTCCGCCACCAGAACCCGCCGGCTTGGCGATCTCGACTTTGATCTGCCGGCCGTCGAGGTCCTTGCCGTTCAACCGCTGGACCGCCTGGGTGGCTTCCTCCGGCGTCGCCATCTCCACGAACCCGAAGCCGCGCGATCGGCCGGAGAACTGATCGGTGATGACGGTGGCGGAGGTGACGTTTCCGCACTGAGTGAAGAACTCACGGAGCCCTTCACTCGTCGTGGAAAACGAAAGACTGCCGATGAACAGCTTCTGGGCCATGGGGTGCCTCCGTCTTCCGCGTGTTGGTGAACACGTCGCCGGGCGCGGAAGCGAGCCGAGACGCGGTCTGAGTGATGCGGGCTCCCGATTGAACCGACGATCGAACCAGACGGCGGCAGTATACACCTCGCCGCCCGCGATTTCACCGTGCATCGGAGCGTGTTGCACGTGCCGTCGCGCGGCGAGAACGGACCTCCCAGACCCCGCCCCCCCGACCCTGCTGACCCACTAGGGAAATGGGGGGCCCAGACATGGTCCCCCATGCCGCCCTGCGCTGGGGGCGCCCCAGCAAAGCCATGTACCTCCTCGATACTCTGACAGGCTCCTACCCGGCCGCGAGCGTCTCCAGCGCCAGTTCAACCCCGCGCAGCATGAAATCGAGGTCCATGCTGGGCTGCTGGGCGTTGCCCGGCGCGACCATGGCGGGCAGGAGCGGGAGGTGGATGAAACCCGCGCGCGCCGGCCGCGGTCGGACGGCCAGCGCGTGGAGCGTCGTGTACAGGACGAAGTTGCAGAGATAGGTGCCCGCCGTCGGGGACAGGTAGGCGGGGATGCCGGCGGCGCGCAATGCGTCAAGGATCGCCCGCAGCGGCAGCGTGCTGAAGTAGGCGGCGGGGCCGCCGGTGACGCACGGCTGGTCGACGGCCTGGAAGCCCTCGTTGTCGGGGATCGCGTAGTCCATCACGTTGATCGCGATCCGCTCGAGCGCGATCTGGGCGCGCTCGGCGGCGAGCCCGAGGTGGACGACCGCGACGGGATCGAGGTCATCGAGGAGCGCGCCCGCCGCCGCGGCTGCGGTGCGATGGTGGACCGGCAGGATGGCCGCCCGCACCTGCCACGCGCCAACGCGACGGCCGTCCAGGGCCTTGGCGACTTCCGCCGAGGGGTTGACGCTCGCCCCCGCGAATGGCTCGAAGCCCGTCACCAGCACCGTCCGATCCGCCACCGCAATCCTCCCTCCGTCCCGCTCGTCGCCCATCATACGTCGGCCGCAATGCTAGAATCACCGCACGTCGATGCCCATCGAGACGAGGCTCACTCCATGACGCGCACGGCCGACGTCGTCGTAGTCGGCGCGGGCGCCTGCGGCACCAGCGTCGCCTACCACCTCGCTGCCCTCCGGGTCAGGCGTGTCCTCGTCCTCGAGCGGCGCCACCTCGCCGCCGGCGCGACGGGCAAGTCGGGGGCGCTCGTGCGCATGCACTACACGAACGAGGCGGAGACGGCGCTGGCCGTCGAGAGCTTCAAGGTCTTCCGCGACTTCGCCGCCATCGTCGGCGGCGACTGCGGATTCGAACCCGTGGGGTTCGTCCAGCTCGTGGGGCCCGAGCACCGCGATGCGCTCGTCCGCAACGTCGAGCGGCAACGGAGCCTCGGCGTCAAGACCGAGGCG
>JBGPOS010000213.1:0-2770 GCA_041488155.1 Tepidiformaceae bacterium | reverse complement strand
GATCGACGCGGGCGGTTTCGGGGAGGGCTTCCTTGAGGAGCTGAAGGGTCTTTCCGATGATGTCGCGGGTCTGCCGGGACAGGCCGGTGACATTGCCGCCCGGCCGGGCGAGGCTCGCGACGAGTCCGGCGGCCACAGGATCGGGAACACTCACCATCACGATCGGGATCGTGCTTGTCGCCTTCTTAGCGGCCAAGGCCGCTTCGGTCACGGACACGACAAGCACATCCGGCTTGAGCCGGACAAGCTCGGCGGCGAACCGAGGAAACAGATCGGGGTGTCCCTGCAGCGCCACGTCCGTGTAGCGGTATTCAATCCTGATGTTCTGCCCCTCAACGTAGCCAAGATCGCGGAGGCCCTGCTGGAACGCCTGCACGAGACCGCCGGCCGACGGCGGAGGTCCGAAGAACCCGACCGCGCGGACATTGCGTGTCGGCTGCGCCTCGCCGGCGAGCGCCGCGGCGAGGAGCACCGCACCCGTGCCAACAAGGAACGTGCGCCGGTCTATCATTGGGTCCTCCCGCTCAGTTGAACCATCCCTGTCGCCGCAGCCGAGGCTCCTCGGCCAGGAGCCACTTCAGGTGCTGTCGTATCTCAGCCGGGATTTGCGATATGGACCACGTTCTCCTCCCTCTCAGGTGACGTCCCATCAACCCGTTCTGCCCATTCGTGATAGGCGCCCCGGGCCATTCTCGGGGCGCCGGCGCCGCTGACATCGCGTGCCGCGAAGGCTTGCTGCCCGTGACTATCTACCTCAGAGACACCCCCATCGTGCCCGTTTTGCTCCTCGGTAGAGTCGAGGACCCGCGCGGTGGCGTACAGGACCGGCGGCGCCTGCTGCGAGCGGCGTCTTTCGTGGCCGCTCTCGCCGAGAAGTCCATCGCTCCGTCTCGCGCCCCCGCTCATCGAACCGGACGTGACCATTTCGGTCATCCGGCTCTCGGACGGGTTTCACGGGCGGCATGCGCAGGGGCGAGCCGCGGAAGTCGGTCAAGAGCCAGAACGCCAAGTTCCCCGAATACGACGGCAACGGGGAACTGCCGATACCCAGGCCCGGCCACCTTGTGCCTCCGGCGAAGAAAGCGGCGCACCGAATGATACAAATGCAGCTGCACATCATGGCGCGCCTTCGCCAACGAGCCGTAGCAGAAGTATGCCGCCCAGCCCCGCACGGTGCGGTTCAGACGACTGACCACCTCCGCCCACGGCGCCTGGTTCCCGTTCCGAAGCTGCGTCCGGATCGCCCCCTTGATGGAAGCGATGGCCTTCTTCGAAGGCCGTGCTCCGTTGTAGCGTCCGCCGGTGCGCGGCGAGTACATCGGGCCGAAGGTGTAGCCCAGGAAATCGAAGGACTCGCATCGAGCGTCCCGCACACAGGTCTTCCCCTCGTTCAGCGCGAGCCCGATGCTGCCCATCCAGCCCCGCGTCTTCTCCAGGACCTCGTGGGCCCCGTGCCGACACAGCACCACCAGATCGTCGGCATAGGTGACGAGCTGCGCGCCGTACTTCCGGTCAAGACCGTACCGGCGAAACGCCCTGATGTACCGATGCATGTAGATGTTCGCCAAGAGCGGCGACACCACTCCGCCCTGCGGGGTTCCCCGAGTCGCCCTCTTCCCGCCACGTATCCGCTGAGCGCCCCGCTCGTCCGCCTCCGCGACCGGCGCCTTCAGCCACATCTTGAGCAGATGCAGCATCCGGCCGTCGCTGATTCGGCGCGCGAGGCACGTCAGCAGCGCCGTGTGCGGGATCGTATCGAAGTACTGCCGCAAATCGGCGTCCACCACTTCAGTTCGCCCGTCATCCAGAGCTTTGTGGACGATGCGAATCGCCTCGTGCGCGCTCCGACGGGGACGGTAGCCATACGCCGCCTCGTCGAAGTCCGCTTCGAAGATCGGTTCGATCACCAGCTTCGCCGCGGTTTGCACCACCCGATCGCGGATGGTGGGGATACCGAGGGGTCGCTGGCCCACGCCGCCGGACTTCGGGATCATCACCCGTCGCACGGGCTGCGGGGTGTAGCGTCCCGTCCGAACCTCCTCCCTCAGCTCGCCCAGCCAGCGGGCCACGCCATACGTCTCGATCTGGGCGAAGGTGACCCCGTCCACACCGGGCGCCCCACCGTTCTCACGGCTGAGCGCGAACGCGTGGGCCAGGATGTCTTCACGCCACACCTTGTCGTACAGGACATGGAACCGCCGGGCCGGATCCCGCTTGGCCGTCGCGTACAGCGCCCGTTAGAGCGTCCGGAGTTTCGCGGGGGTTGCCAGGCTCACGCCAATCCCCCTCCCCTCGGCTCGTCCGGGCGCGCCCCGAACCAGGGCCCCTTCCCTCCACTGGCGTTACCCAGCTTCCTCGGTACTATGGGCCCCTCCGACGCCTGCCTCGCCCGTCCCCCGAAGGGACCGGTACCGGGTCGCCCCGGCCGCTCGACAGGCCTCCCGTGTTGCCAGTCCCCGCGTGCGTACGTGCTGCGCCCACTACCCCGGCGAGCCGAGCGATCTTCAGGTGTCGGTGTCTCCGATCGCCCGCGGCGGCCTTCGTCCAATGAGAGGAGACTCGGCGCTCGCATTCAACCTTTCGGGGCCTGCTCAGGCTTCACTCGCGTTGCGGCCCGTACGCTCGCTGACCCGCCCAAAGCGGATCTCTGTCCCCGGGGCTTCGACGGGTCGGTCGCCCTCACCGCCGCCCGGGTAGCTACCAAGGTGTTCCGACACTTCCTTGGACCGGTCTTTCACCGGCTGCGTTGACTCGACTTTCACGGCACACT
>JBGPOS010000212.1:0-2791 GCA_041488155.1 Tepidiformaceae bacterium | reverse complement strand
GTCTTGCCGTCCCCCGTCAGCTGGTAGCTCAGCCCGATGCGGGGGGCAATGGTCTTGAAGTCGAAGATGTTGTCGGTGGAGGCGCGGTCGCGCAGAACCTTGGGATTGTTGATCCCGTCGGGGGAGCTCGGGAAGTCGTAGACCTTTCCCGCCCCGTACTTGGTGGTCATGTGATCGAAGCGGAACCCGAGATTGACGGTCAGCCGCCGGGTGGGGTTCCACTGATCGTCGAGGAACGCTCCCGTGGAGTCGCCGGTGCGCACGGTCAAGGACGGGTTGATCGTGTCCCGGTAGTTGTAGAACATCAGCCCGGTGTCGCCGTACCAGGACTGCATGTACTGGACGCTCTGCGTCCAGCGGTACGGGTAGAGGAAGTTGACGTAGTTCTGGAAGTAGCCGCCCTGGGAGTTGCTCCGCCCCTTCGTGTACTGGACGCCGAACTTGAGGTCGTGCGTCCCGAGGAACCCCTCGGCATAGTGCGAGAGGTCGGCCTGCGTCGTGTGACGGCTCGACTGGTAGCCCTCCACGTAGGGAAAGGCGCCGTTGATGCCGTAGCTGCCGTAGGCGTCCGTCCACTTCCACCAGTTGATGTAGCCGGGATGGTCGGGATGGTCGGCGGGCAGGTAGGGCTTGTCCTTGGTCCAGAACCCCAGGTACTTTGCGGAGAGCGTCGTCTTGGGTCCGCTGAACCATTGCCACTGCGAAGAGACGGTGTTGTTCCCCTGCTTGGAGCCGTACGTCATCGTGGTGTCCCATCCCGGCTGGCTGCCCCAGCTCCAGCCGTTGCCGTCGTTGTTCTCGTAGTGATAGGCGGCCCAGGCGCGGTGGTTCTTGAAGGGCGCCGCCGAGAGCTTGGCGTCGGCGTTGCGCCCCCAGGACTCGCTCTGGAGCGGCCACCGCGGGGGCAGGCTCGCGCCGCGGGTGTAGTCGAAGGCGCCGAAGAACCACAGCTTGTCCTTGAGGATCGGGCCGCCCAGCGTGGCGCTCCCTTCCCAGTCCTTCTTCACCTCGCCGGCGAGCTGCTCGCCCTCTCCGACGAAGAGGAACGGCGCCCCGAGGTTCGCCCCGAGGGCGGGCTGGTTGCTGGCGACGGAGCCGAGCTTGGAGTAGAACGCCCCGCTGCCGTGAAAGTTGTTGCTGCCGGATTTGGTCAGGACGTCGATGGCCGCGCCGGAGAAGCTCCCGTACTCGGCCTTCGAACCCAGGGCCACCACCCGCACTTCCTCGACGGTGTCGTAGTTGACGTTGACGAGCGACCCGAAGGAGCCGGCGCGGGGGTTGGTGGCGTCGACGCCGTTGATGAGGAAGACGTTCTCGTTGGTGGCGCTGGAGTAGGCGGTGGGGCTCTGGAACTCCGTGGTCCCGGTGGGCGCACCGGAGCCTTCGGACATGCCCGGCGCCGTCAGCGACAGGTCGTAGAAGGCGTCCCGGCTCGTCGGGAGCTTCTCCACCATGTCGGTGTCGAACCTCGTTTCGATGCTCGAGGTCTTGGTGTCGACGATCGAGCCGCCGCTGACCTCGATCGTCTCCTGGATGGTGCCCACCGGCAGCGTCAGGTCGAGCGTCGCGACCGCCCCCGCCGCGACGTCGATGTTGCCGCGCGAGACCGTCTTGAAACCGCCGCTCGACGCGGTGAGCTTGTACTTCCCCGGGGGAACGTTGAGGAAGACGTACGAGCCCTTCGCCGACGTCGTGGTCGAGCGTGTGCCCGTGATCAGCGCGGGGCTGGTGATCTCCACCGTGGCCCCCGGGAGGGCCAGGCGGTCCTCGCTGACCACCGTGCCGGTAATCTTCCCTTCCTGGATGGACTGAGCGTGGACGGCTCCCACGCTTCCCCCCACGAGGAAGAGGGAAGAACAGATCGCAGTCAAGGAGGCTCTTCCCAACTGCATGGTGTGCTCCTTCTCTAATAGGGCCCTGGCCGAAACGGGAACGGTTTTGCAGGAGACTTGCACAAGTCCCGGGAGTGTGTCAATCGGTATCATTGTCCGAGCCGACCTCAGCCCCCTATCAAAGCCTGGAAACGACTCTCCCCGCGCAGGCCCTCGAACTCGGGCTCGAGCCGGGCGCGCTCCACGACGTAGGCGCGGCGGGCGCGGGCCGCCTTCTCCAGGTTGGCCAGGGCCGGCTCCGTCTGCCCCTGGAGTGCGTAGACGCAGGCCGCGTAGTAGCGGGTGAACGGCTCGTCGGCGCCCATGCGCAGACGCTCCTCCCAGCCCGCGAGCGCGGCCGCGAAGGCGGCCTCGGCCCGGGCCGTCTCCCCGAGCCGCAGGTAGGCCGCGCCCAGGCGCTGGTTCAGCTCGATCGAGATGCGGCCGCGGAGGGCGTGGTTGACCCGGGCCACGAAATCATGCTCGCGGCGGAACTCCTGCACCGCCTCCCCGTGTCGCTCCCGAAGGGCGAGGAGATGGCCCCGGCGCATGTAGGCCCCCACGATGAGGATGCCTTCCTTCCCGGACAGGAACTCCTCCTGCAGCGCGACCGCGCGGTCGGCCGCGGCCTCGCCGCGCGGGAAGTCCCGGAGCAGGGCGCAGCAGTGGGCGAGCTGCAGGGCGGCCCAGCCCGCCTTCGGGTTCAGGGCCAGCGCCTTGTCGTACCAGGTCGCCGCTTCCGCGAACCGGCCCCGGCCTACGAAGAGAGCGCGGCCCATCGTGGAGGGAGGGCCGGCATCGCCGGGATCGAGGGCGAGCGCCCGCTGGATCGCCCCGATCGCCTCGTCGATCCGGCCCAGGTCCACGAGGGCGCTGCCCAGCTCCCGCCAGGCCACGGCTACCGCCGGCCGCAGCTCGAT
>JBGPOS010000211.1:0-2842 GCA_041488155.1 Tepidiformaceae bacterium | reverse complement strand
TCAGGCTTTGACTTCTGAACAACCTCGAGGCGTCGCCGAAGCAAGGAGATCAGGGTCAGGCTAACTCCTCGAACTGCTCGACGCTGAGGCGAGCATCACCGTCGCCCTCCGAGCTATTCGATGACCTGGTCCGCGCGGAGCCGGATCGACGGCGGGATGGTAAGCCCAAGTGCCTTCGCCGCGCGCAGGTTCACGACCAGCTCGAACTTCGTCGGCTGCTCGACGGGCAGGTCGGCGGGCTGGGCGCCTTTGAGAATCCTGTCCACATAGTAGGCAGCACGACGGTACAGTTCCGTGAAAAGGGCCCCATACGCCATGAGGCCGCCGGCGAGGACGTGCTGCCGTTCCCCATACATCGCCGGGAGGCCGCTCTTCGATGCGAGCTGCGCCAGCCGGCCCGACTCGTAGATGAACATCGGATCGGCCAGCACGAGGACACCTCCAACTCGCTTTCGCGTCATCTCCGCGAACGCCTTGTCGAGATCGCTCGGGGTCCGCGCCGCGATCGGCTCAAGCTTCACCCCCAACCCCCGAGCAGCGACGTCCGCCTCCCGATCCTCGCCCTATGGGCAGCGTATAGGGCGCTCTGGACCATCACCAGGGCCTGCGCTCGCCCCTGGACGGCGGCGTGGAATGCGCCGTCGAAGTCTTCAGGACCACGCACCTGGAGGGGCTGAAGCCGGATGCCGAGCGATTGAGCAGCCGCCTCATGGTCCTTCACCTCTGTCGGGCCAGGCAGCCTGGAGTTCCAAAAAAGCGCGACGCGGCTGACGCGTGGAATCGCTTCTCTCAGCAGCTCGAGCCGCTTCCGCGGTAGTTCGTACGTCTTCCCCGCCCGGGCGTCCGAGACTGGCGGCGAGCCCGAGCGCGACCGGGTCCCCGCCGGTCGCCGCCATGACGATCGGCATCGTGCTGGTCGCCTGCTTAACCGCTACGCTCGTTGCCGTGGTGCCGGCGAGGATGACGTCCACGTTGCGCTGCAACAGATCGCGGATGAGCGAGGCGATTTGCTCCGGTCGGAATTCATCCCAGCGCGTTTCGAGAACGACCGTCTTGCCCTCAACGTAGCCGAGGTCGCGCAGTCCCTGCCGAAAGGCGTCGAAGACCTGGAGGGGAAGATTCCCCGGCGTAGGGGTACCTGGCGCCAGGACTCCTATCCGCGGAACCTTCCGCGCCTGCTGCGCCTCGACGGCCAGCGGCGCTGCGATGACGCCGCCGGCCACGGACCGTAGGAATGCCCGCCGGTCCATCATTCGATCACCTGGTCCGCCCGCGCCAGCACCGACGGAGGGATGGTGAGGCCGAGCGCTTTCGCCGCCTTCAGATTGATCGCGAACTCGAACTTCGTGGGCTGCTCGATGGGGAGGTCGCCCGGCTTGGCCCTCTTGAAGATCCGATCGACATAGCTCGCCGAACGGCGGAACAGGTCGGGGAAGTTCGGACCGTAGGACATCAATCCGCCGGCATCCACGTACCCCTTGTCCTCGTAGATGCCCGGCAGACGATGCTTCACGGCCAACTCGGCGAGGCGCGCCCGTTGACGACTGAACACCGGTGAGGGCAGAACGTGCATGGCGTCGGCGCGTTCGGTCTTTGCGGTTCGGAACGCGCCCTCGAGGGTGGAAACATCGCGGATCTCGAACACTCGTCCCTTGAGTCCGAGTGCCCGAGCGGCCGTTTCGGCCGCCTTGAGAATGTTGGGGTTCACCAAGGAGGTGTGGTGGGCGAGGATGGCGACCCGGACGACCTTCGGCACCGTCTCCTTGAGGAGCTGCAACTGCTTGGTAACCAAGTCCTCGAACTGGACGGCCGATCCTGTCAGGTTCCCGCCCGGCCGCGCGAAGCTCGCCACGAAGCCAGCCACGACCGGATCGCTCATGATCGCCGCGACAATCGGGACCGTGCGGGTTGCCTGTCGGGCCGCCCGGACTCCGGCTGGCCCCGCCACCAGGAGGACATCAATCGGCAGCCTGACCAGGTCCGACGCAAGAGCGGGGAGCCGATCAAGGTTGCCGTCCGCCCATCGGTACTCGATGAACACGTTCTGCCCTTCGACCCATCCGAGCTCTCGCAGCCCGTGCCGGAACGCGTCCAGCGACGGCGCGGTCAGCGTCGGGTTCTGGTTGCCGAGAAAGCCGATCCGATACACTTTTCCCGGCTGCTGCGCCTCAGCGACGAGGGGCGCCGCGATGACGCCGACGGCCACCGACCGTAAGAATGCCCGCCTGGAAATCACCGGATTACCTCGTCCGCCCGGACCAGCAGCGACTGCGGGATCGTCAGCCCGAGCGCCTTGGCGGTCTTGAGGTTGATGACCAGCTCGAACTTGGTGGGCTGCTCGACCGGTAGGTCGGCGGGCTTGGCGCCCTTGAGGATCTTGTCGACGAAGACCGCCGCGCGCCGCCAGGTCTCGATGAGGTCCGCGCTATAGGAGATCAGCCCGCCGGCCTCGACATACGGCCGTTGCGAATACATCGCGGGGAGCCGGCTCTTGGCGGCCAGCTCCGCGATTCGCCGTGCGTGCCCGAAGAGGGGCCCAGACGCGAACACGAAGAGAGCGCCGGCCCGCGCGTCCGTCGCCGCCTTGAAGGCTCGCTCGATCTCGCCAGCATCTCGAATCTCGAGCGACAGCAGCGTCCACCCCCGCGCCCGGGCGGCAGTTTCGGCCGCCTGCCATTGCAGGAGGACGGTCCGATCCCAGAGGACTGCCACTGGCCCGGCACTCGGGACGAGCTCCTTGAGCAGCTCGAGTCGCTTCCCGGTCACCTCTACCGACTGACTGCTCAGCCCCGTGAAGCTCCCGCCCGGGTGTCCGAGGCTCTGGACGAGCCCCTCGCCCACG
>JBGPOS010000210.1:0-2850 GCA_041488155.1 Tepidiformaceae bacterium | reverse complement strand
GGCGCCAGGCCGTGGCCATCGGCCTGAGCGAGGCGAGGCGGGCGGGCGCCCGGATCCCGAAGAGGCCCCGCTCGTCCTGACGGTGCCATCGATCGGACAGCGCTCGCGCGACCGGACAGCGGGCGTCGTCGAAAGGGTCCCGCAATGGCGTTTCCGATTCGCCGCAGGTGGGTCTGGCTCTTCCTCCGCGGGAGGTCGCCCCGATCACCCTGGCGCCTCGCACGGCCACCATTGCCGGCGACTGCGACCGGCAAAGGCACCATTCTCATGCGCCTGCCTCCGGGGGAGGCGTATGACATCCCGCTGCGCTGCCTCCTGCCTCAAGCCCGCGTGCCGGACGCAGGACGAGGCGTGCCGGTTCCGCGACCGGCGAGCCGACTTCTTCGTGAAGGGGCCGAGGCTGCAGCAGGCCCCGTGAGATCGATCACGCTGAGGAAGATCTGAGCTCGTGGCCGTGTCGACCATCGTGACGGGGTGGCACGTTCGTACAAGGAACGGAGGCTCCGGTTTTTGATGGTGGAACCTTCTCTCCTTATCTGCTAACCTGTCGCGAGAGCAATACGAGGGAGGCAGGCGTCAGGTCCGGCCGCCGGCGCTTGAAGAGTTCCCGACACGCAAGAGGAGAACACGGACATGTCTCTCGCCGGTCCGCTGCCCGTCCTCGCGCTTGGCACGGCGCTGCTGTTCGCGGTGCCCACCGTCGCGCTTGCCCAGGCCGAGCTTCAGACCTGGCTGAACCCGACGCTGGGGAAGCTGATGCCGCGAAGCGACTACAAGCTCACGTACTTTCCCGGCCAGCCGGTCGACGGCCAGGGGGGGGACCTGCGGATCCTCGAACACAACTTCTCGCTGACGCTCCCGCTCTTCCAGAGCACGACCGACGAATGGTCAGTCTCCGGCAAGGTCCGCCTCGAGGACATCGACACCCGCGCGATCCTCCCCGACACGGGCGAGCGTTTTCCTGGAGAGCTGTGGGACGTGCGGGTCGGAGCCAGCTATCGCCACCGTTTCGACAGCGGCTGGACGGCCGGCGCAAGCGTGACCGTCGGCTCGGCCAGCGACAAGCCATTCGCGAGCGTGGACGAGATGATCGTGCGAGCGGTGGGGATGGTCCGCGTCCCCCAGGGGGATCGCAACGCGTGGCTCTTCAGCCTGATCTACGCGAGCGACCAGGACTTCCTGGGCGGCGTGCCGATTCCGGGAATCGCGTACCTCTATTCGCCCTCCGACCGATTCACCGCCGTCATCGGGTTCCCGTTCTCGTCGATCGAGTGGAAGCCCATCGAGGGCCTCACGCTGGATGCGGAATATTTCCCGCTCCGGAGAGTTCGCGCGCGTGCCACCTACCAGATCCTTCCGCCGCTGCGGATCTACGCCGGCTTCGACTGGGACAACGACCGCTACTACCGCGCCGATCGCCAGAACAAAGGCGATCAGCTCTTCTACTACGAGAAGCGACTCACGGTGGGCGCGCGGTTCGACTTGCGGCACGTGGGAGTCGAGCTCTCCGGGGGCTACCTCTTCGATCGGTTCTTCTTCGAGGGCGAGGGCTACTCGGACCGCCACGACAACCGGCTCGACGTTGGGTCTGGGCCGTTCGTGGCTGCCAAGGTGAGCGTCCGCTTCTGAAGCGTCCGCGCGCCGCTATTCGGCGAGGGCCGGCTGGGGCGGCGTGAGCCCGGCCGGGACGACGGTCTCGACGAGCCAGATGGTCACCAGGAGATAGGCGAGCCCGAGCATGAAACCGCCGGCCACGTCCGACATCCAATGCGCCTCGAGATAGAGACGACTGAAGGCCACCACGAACACGATCGCAGTACAGCCGGTGCTCCCGAGGCATCGCCACCGCCGCTTGATCCGGGACGTCCAGAGCAGGTAGGTCATGAGGCCGAAGAGGACGACAAGGCTCAGCACATGACCGCTCGGGTATCCCCAGGGGGCGAGGTTCGGGCGAGGCCGATCCACCGCCCACTTGGCCAGTAGCTGAAGCGCGCCCGTGCCTACCATCAGCAGGGGCAGCACGAGGGCCCAGCGGCGGCTGGTGAGCCAGAGAATCCCCGTGCCGAGCGCAATGAGAGGGATGAGCCCCGAGTCGTTGCCCAGGAGAGTGACTCCGCGCATCGCGGGGTCCAGGAGCGGCTGCCGGGCGAGGTGAACCAGGGCGCGCGTGCGCTGATCCGCGCCGGCGAGGAGGTCCTGCGCCGGCACCACGGCCAGCGAGAGAAAGCCCGCGAAGGACAGAATGGCCATGGCCAGCACCACTCGCGCCGTGATCGGTCCCATGCCACGCCTTCGCACAATCGTAAGCATGCCACATTCGAGAGCGGGATGCCATGACCGGTCATCGCGAGCATTGGGTCGGCCCTGGCATCGGAGTTGCTAGCCTCTTCCTCCGTGCGCACGCTTCGGACTCTCTCGCTCATTGCGGCCCTCGCGATCCTGGCCTTCCTCATCCTCCGCGTGGGCAAGGACGCGACGCTCGCGGCTCTGGCCCACGCCCTGGGATGGCAGGTGCTCCTTGTCTGCCTTCCGTTCGCGCTGATCATGGCCGTCGACACGCTGGGGTGGCGTTACGCCTTCGCGTTCGATCGCGTCCCGTTCCCTCGGCTTGTGGCGGCGCGCGTCGCCGGCGAAGCCGTGAATGTCATCACGGCGGTGGCCCCGGTGGCGGGCGACGCCATCAAGGTGTGGCTGCTCCGCCCTCATGTCCCGTACCGCGAAAGCGTGGCCTCGGTGATCATTGCCAAGACCACGATCACCATCGCCCAGGCGCTGTTCTTGCTCGTCGGCGTCGTACTGGCGTGGACGCTCTCGGTGGACTCGCGGCTCATGGCGGGCATGCTCGGGCTG
>JBGPOS010000209.1:0-2859 GCA_041488155.1 Tepidiformaceae bacterium | reverse complement strand
GCCTAGCCGGCGTACGAGCCGCCGGCGACGCCTCGCGCCGCGGATATCGTTCTCGCGCCGCGGCTCACGGGTCCGCGGTATACGATCGACGAGGTGGTGCCGACGGACGGGCGCGCAGGCTCACAGCGAGAGAGTCGCGCAACCCGGCTTACAGACCCCCTCTCCGGCGCTTTTCTTTGGTTCTGAGGACTTAGGCGGCGTCCCGCCGGCCCTCAGAGAGCGGGTACATAAGCGTTTCTGGCCCCTCGCGTAGGCGTGATCCCTGGCTTCGGGCGGCATCTCCGGCGTATGGCACAGGTAGACGAAGTGTGCGCGGTCCAGCATGGTGAGGACCGCGGCGATCTCGTCCCGAACCGCCGCCAGCTCATCCACGTGGCGATCCAGCGTGGCGACCAGCCGTTGCTCGGTCTGGGCCAGGAGGACGTGGATCACGCGGGACGGGGTCAACGTCCCGGCCTGATCTGGAGTCTCGGTCTCGATGGCCGTCGCCATCTCCCGTCGCAGCGCGAAGTACTCGCCCAGACAGTCGGCCGCGCACCGCGAGAGCGAGACCCCCCGGGCCAGCGCTTCCAGTCGGAGCCGCCGGTAGTCTTCGGGGACCAGATAGGCGTGAACCTCGCCCCGAACGTTCACGAACGCCCACTCCGCCGACGCGCAAAGACCTCGGCCCTCGTGAGGGCCGTCGTTCGATGTCGGCGCGTGCATGTGTCCTGGCGATCGCCGAATCTCCGGGAGGGGTGGGCCAACGCGCGTCGTACGCTTTTATCTTGCCCTCTCACAGGCCCCTCTCCCCTGTCGAACCGGGTACTATGACTGGCCATCATCCCGGTTCCCTCGGCACCATCGCGATCCAACCCGCGTGCCAGCTCCTTTCTGTCGAATCTGATGCCCAGTAACCCAGCGCCAGCGAAGCCCCACCACCGCTCAGCGGGTCTCTCCAACGAAGGCCCGACCTATTCATCCGGTCGCCGGGAAATGCCGCACATCGCTGCAAAATGCAGCGGTCCGCAAGCCAATACTTGACATCATGTCAAGTCTTGACTAACATCCCTCTGTGCTAGAGCCGCTCGACCCCGCGGCGGCGAAAACGCTGATCCGGACGATTCTGGACGTGGGGGTGGTCACCTTCTCGCGGCATGCGCAGGAGGAGCTTGGCAAGGACGACCTGACCACCGTCGACGCGGCCAACGCGCTGCGTGGTGGCGTCGTCGGTCCAGGGGAGTTGGAGCGGGGAACCTGGCGGTACCGGGTGCGCACAGCACGCCTCGTCGTGGTGGTCGCGTTCCGGTCCGAGACGGAACTGGTGGTCATAACGGGATGGAGGGTGGGACGAAGATGACGTGCCTGGACTGTGGGGGGGCGCTGAGGGTCACGCGAGCGCCCTACCGGTACACCGATAGCGGACTCCCCGGCGTCGTCCTCTTGGGGGTGGATGTTCGCCGCTGCCAAAAGTGCGGAGCGGAGGAGGTCGCCATCCCTCGAATCGAGGAGTTGCACCGCCTGATGGCCCAGGCTGTCATCAGGCGTCCCCATAGGCTGGCCCCAGCCGAGACTAAGTACCTCCGCAAGTGGCTCGGTTGGTCGGGGGTCGACTTCGCCCGTCACATGGGAACGACCCCTGAAACGGTATCGCGTTGGGAGCAGGGCCGGGTGCCCATGAGCCCCCAAGCCGATCGCCTCCTGCGACTCATGGTCACGACCCGGGCACCTGTCAACGATTACACGCTGGATGCCCTGGCAACCATTCAGGGGAAGGTTCCACTTCGACCAACTCCACTGCGCCTCCACTGGGACCGAGGTCGGTGGCTTCCCGAAGCCGCATGACCGGGCATCTCATGGCGTCATTCTTGTGGAGGCTTTCCTGCTCCTCGATTTCGACGGCGACAGTGCGTTTGTCCATCCCGTGTGCGATTGATACGAGGGGGGAATGATTAGCTATACGTGCCTTCCTTAGCTTTGTGGAAGAGGACCTGAATCTCGTCAACCTCTTTCGAGGCCAAGCGAAGAATGAGCGCTTAGACCTCGAATTTGCCGACTATTCAATCAAGGTTCCGTTCAACAGCGTCAATGAGGAATACATTGGTCGAGGAATCCGCCATTCAAGGCAAGAGGACCCCCCCAGGATCGCCGTCGTCTAACTCAGATCATTGTGCTGATACCAGTCTTCGGCTCTTGTCCAACTGTCCTCAACCCACGCCGCATCGGCCCACGACATGTATGACGAGGTTCCAGCGGGTTTACAGCCACCCCCTCTCGATGATGAATGGTTCTGCGCAACTGCAGGCACACACGGAAGATATCCCCGTCGGTTCTGAACCCGGCTTACAGGCCCTTTCCGGCGCTGCACGTTGTCGCAGTGGGTTCGCATCCATGCGGTCGCGGATTAGGAACCGAGCCGATGCGGCCGGGGCGGCCTTTGCCTGAAGCTTGGTGGACGCCGTGCGCTCTTGCGGCTCGGCGTCAGGGCAGTCCACCCGGATGGCGGCCGCTCTCAGGTCACGTGGTGACAGGCCACCGCGTGGCCGGCTCCGAGATCGCGAAGAGACGGGTCGACCTCCTCGCAGGTCGCGAAGGCATGGGGACACCGCGCGCGGAACGGGCATCCTGTGGCCGGCAGCGCCGCGGCGAGCTCGCCGTTGAGCTGTGCGGCGTGCGCCAGCCATCCCGGCTCGAGCCGCGACCTCGCCGCCAACAGCGCCTCGGTGTATGGGTGGCGGGCTCGCTCGAGCGGCATGCCCGGGGGCAGCACCTCCACGATCCGCCCGCCGAACATGACGGCGACCTTGGGGGCGATGTACCGGACGACGTGCAAGTCGTGGCTGATGAAGATCATGCTCAGGGCCAGGCGTGCGCGCAGAT
>JBGPOS010000208.1:0-2865 GCA_041488155.1 Tepidiformaceae bacterium | reverse complement strand
GGAGGAGGAGGTCGGTCTACACGATAACGGGTCGCGCTACGTCTGCATCGTGTGGGCAGGGCTACTCCCGCCAGCGCACTTCGTACAGCCGCACTGCGTCCTCGAAGCCCTTCAGCGCCACGTCGCCTCGGTCCGAGAAGAGGAAGTCCTTCCCGGCGAGCAGGTGGCGCACCGGCTCCGGGATGAGGATCTCGCCTGCGCCCGCCTGCGCGGCGACGCGCGACGCCAGGATGACGGTGGAGCCAAAGAGGTCGCCCTCCTCCGCGATCGGTTCCCCTGCGTTGAGGCCGACGCGGATCGACAGGGTCGCGGGTCGTGGGTCGGGGGTTGCGGCCGCCCCACCCTCCCCGCGGTTCCAGGCGTCGAAGGCTTTCTGCAACGCGATGGCGCACTCGACGGCCTTCGTCACCGAGCCGAACGAGGCCATGAAGCCATCGCCCGTGGTCTTCACCTCGGCGCCGCCGTGCTGCTTGAGCGTCTCGCGCGTGATCCGCTCGTGCTCGCGGAGGACCGCCCTGCCCTTTTCGTCGCCGAGGCGCTGCATCATCTCGGTGTGGCCGACGAGGTCGGTGAAGAGGATGGTGCGGAGGGTGGGACCGAGGCTTGGTTGTTGCTCATCCCTTTCGGCTCCGCGTAGAAATGCACTCGCTCTCCCCAAAGCATCCTTGTCGAAGAGAAAGGCCAAGCCCATGTTCGGCAGAGTAAGCAGGCGCACATCGGGAATTGCGGCAGCCAACTTTTGCCCTAACGCAACGGGGTATGACGTGTCACCTATGTCGTATATGAGAAGCGTCGGTGCTACGACCTTTGGCAGCAGTGGAGTCAAGTCTATGTCCATGTTGGCTTCGATGAACTTGACGACGACCTCTCCAGTCGTGGACTGAGCCAACAACTCGGCGAATCGCAGACCGAATTCCTCTGAGTCCTTCCTTACACCGAGATCTGCGAAGGTGCGCGCGGCAAGAGCCCAGTTCGATCGGGCTAGAGAAATGAATGCACGAAGCAGCTCCTCCGAGAAAACATCGAGCACCCTTGCTAACGCGGCAAGCAGCACAAGCCGGTCGACGCGTTCAGGGCACGTTGCAGCATAGTCCAAAGCGCGCAGGCTACCGATGGCACTTGCGACGAGCGAGAAGCGCTTTAGGCCGAGCGCATGTGCGACCGCATCAACATCCAAACGTAAAGCTGCAGCCGACATATTGGTGACAGCCCGTTGCGACAGACCGGTTCCACGGGTATCGAATCGAATAAGGCGACAGCCCATTGCAGCGGACCGCAGCGCATCGCCAATCTCAGGGACTAAGTGATCCAAAGAAAATGAATCGAGAAAGAACGGCATTGTGATGACTGGTGGCCCCTCACCCTCCACGCAGTAGGCGATGCTGACGCCGTCCTTCGCGGTGCAGTAACGGACTTCGGGGTTAGGCATGTTGTCGGTGATCCGCGGGTTGAAACCCGCGGCTACTCGCTGGCGCTTGTTGCGATAGGTCCTTCGCCCTCCGCCCCGCCGTTCCCTCTACCCCGCTCGGCTCAGGATGACAAGAGCTCTCGCGCCGAGCGGGGCGGTTACCCTCCGCTGCGCCCGAGGGCTGGGATGCGCCCCTAAAGGGCGTCGCCTGCGGCGACCCGGACGCAGCTAAAGCTACGGCCCTACGAGCCGCGACCTGCGGTCGCGCGGACGCAGCTAAAGCTACGTCCCCACCGGTGATGGCGCGGCTACTCGCTGACGCCTGTTGCGATAGGTCCTTCGCCCTCCGCCCCGCCGCTCCCTCTACCCCGCTCGGCTCAGGATGACACATCATTCGAAGTCCCAGACGCCGCCGTCTTTGAACGCGCGCAGGATGCGCCGCGCGACGACCATGCGGTGCACTTCGTCGGGGCCGTCGTAGATGCGGGCGGCGCGCGCCTCGCGGTACATCGACGCGAGCGGCGTGTCCTCGGAGACGCCCATCGCGCCGTGGACCTGGATCGCGCGGTCGATGACGTTGTGGAGCGACGTCGCGCCCCAGAACTTGATCAGCGAGATCTCGACGCGCGCCTCGTCGCCCTGGTCGATCTTCTGGGCGGCATGCATCGTGAGCAGCCGGCAGGCCTGGATCTCGGCGGCGGAGTCGGCGATCCAGTTCTGCACGGTCTGCTTATCGGCCAGCAAGCCGCCGGAGACCTCGCGCTTCAGCGCGTAGGCGCACATGAGATCGAGGCCGCGCTGCGCCTGGCCGAGCCAGCGCATGCAGTGGTGGATGCGGCCCGGCCCGAGCCGCGCCTGGGCGATCGCGAAGCCCTGCCCCGGCTCCCCCAGCACGTTCTCGAGGGGCACCCGCACGTCCTTGAAGCGGACCTCCCAGTGTCCGGGGCCAGCACGGTGGCCCATCACCGAGATGGGTCGGACCAGCTGGAGGCCGGGCGTCTCCGTGGGGACGATGATCTGGCTGTAGCGCCGGTGCGGGGGCGCATCGGGCTCGGTGGCGGCCATGACGATGCCGAACGAGGAGCCGTTGGCGTTCGACGCGTACCACTTGTGTCCATTGATGACCCACTCGCCGCCGGCGCGCGCGCCCGTGGTCCGGAGCGACGTGGGGTCGGCGCCGCTCACCTCGGGCTCGGTCATCCCGAAAAACGAGCGGACCTCGGCCCGCTGCAGGGGCCAGAAGAAGCGCTCCTTCTGGGCGGTGGTGCCGAAGTGCCAGAGGATCTCGGCGTTGCCGCTGTCCGGGGCGTTCGAGCCGAAGACGCGCGGCGCGTGATAGGCACGGCCGATCACCTCGTTGAGCAGGCCGTAGTCCGTGACGGAGAGGCCCATGCCCCCGGCTTCCTTCGGAAGGTGGCCGGCCCAGACGCCCATCGCCCGGGCCTCGGCCTGGAGGG
>JBGPOS010000207.1:0-2879 GCA_041488155.1 Tepidiformaceae bacterium | reverse complement strand
GGTCGAGCTGCAGCGCGCGCTGGTAATACTTGAAGGCGAGGTCGAGCTGACCGGTGTGCCGGTACGCGTAACCGAGGTAGTTCTGGATGTCGGCGTTGCGAGTGTCCCGGAGTGCGGCGGAGGACAGCGCACTGATGGCGGCGCTCCAGTCCTTCGCGTCGATGGCGACCTTGCCCGCAGCGTAGTCCGGGTCGAGCCGCGCAACGGCCGACTCGTCGCTGGGATCCGCCGTCGCGGGCGCCATCGGCGCCGCGACGCTTGCTAGCACGAGCCCAAGCGTCGCAGCGAGACGGCTTCCCCTCACTTGCGCGCCGGCGCCGGCTTCAGCGCGACCAGCTCGGCGCGGTCCCCGTCGGCGTTCTTGGTCACGCGCGCGAGTTTGTCGAGGTACAGAGATGCCTTCTTCATATCTCCCGATCCCTCGGCCGCCCTGGCCGCCCCGTAAAAGCCCCGCAGCCGCATCGGCGCGTTCTTGAGCGACGTCTCGTATTCCTTCAGAGCGGCCGCGCTCTCGCCCTGCGCCATCAACATGTCGGCCAGCAGCTCACGCATCGGGTAGAGGCGGTTCTCCATGGCCACGTGCTTCTCGCTGGCGTCCTCGAGGTCCGCCGCCGCCCGCATGAGCTTGAGGGCGTCGGACTTGTTACCCTGGGCCTGGGTGCGAAGTTCAGCCCACAGTCAGCCCATAGAGCAGTTTCGGGGAGTTCCGATGTTCTGGAACTCCCCGAAAACTTGGTGGGCCGTCACGGACTCGAACCGAGGACCCGCTGATTAAGAGTCGGGCTCAGGAACTGCGCATCGAAACTCATGACGAGGTATCTCGCGAGGATAGCGACCCATCGCCTTGACGTCTGCCTGTTAGTACGGCGCCTCACTACCGATACGTTGGAACCAAACTGGAACCACCGTCGCCAGGGAGCAAACCGCAATGAAGGACGGGACACGACCCTAGGCGTCCACGGCGAAGCCGCCGAGCGGTGGATGTGGATCCCCCTTCAGGGCCGGCCGGAACGCTCAGCCACATTGCAGATCAGGGAATCCAGTGAACCCTGGCCATCTGACGCACGGCCGATTCTGGTTCCCACCTAACAGCTCGGCTTCAGCCCCAACTCTCGCTCGAGAAATAGCCTCTCAGCACCTCGAGCCGCGCCGGTAAGTTACCCTCGCACGTCACGCCAAGGTACGTCGCCGCCCTGGACATCCCTACGAACAGGAACTTGTCGAACAGGTCTGGGTAGCGTGCCATCAGGGCATCAACCGCTACGAAAAACACCGCTTCAAACTCCAGGCCTTTGACGTACTGCACGTCGAACACGCGGATCTGACTCTCCGTTCCGACAACTCGACCCTCCTTGCAGGCCACGGCGTCAAGATTCTGCTCCCGGAGGAGCCGTCCCAGATCCGCCACGAGCGAATCGACCCGGTCGTCACTGTCGACGAAGACTGCGATCGACGGGAGCTTCCCGACCGCCCGCTCTACTTCTAGCACTCGGTCCCGCAACCACCTGGCCAACTCGTCGCCCTTCAGATTCTCGCCGAGGATTGGCGCCACATCCACATCCTGCACGTTCTCAGGCTGTCTCAACGTTAGCGGGTCTCCACCCCCGAGCCCCGCGATGTACGAGGCGAGCTCGGCCAGGCGCCGGCTCTGGCGATACCCGATCTCGATATCCCTCACCTCGAAGTCCGCGGACACCCACCGAAGCTCCGACCAGTTCCGCACCCCCCACCTGGTGACTCGTTGCCGAACATCTCCGCACGCGAAGAAGGAACGAAATGCCGGATGGGACAGCTCCAGCATGCACGCCAGCTCCACCGCAGAGAAGTCAGGCGCCTCGTCGACCAGCACCTGCGTTACATATTGCTGCTTCACCGTCTCGAGAATCGCGATGCGCGTTGCCGTCGCCAGTCACCGCAATCGATCGGCCCTCGTCGTAGAAGCTTCCACCCAGGTAGGTGGAGAAAAGTAGCGTCGAAGCAGTCGCGTTCAAGACAGTCACGAAGGCGTCCGCGTTTGGCGACCCCCGGAGCTGACCCTGAACGGGGCTCATGGTCGGGAAATGAATCGAGTTAGTAAAGCCGGTGACGTAGACGTTACCGACAGGATCAACAGCGATACCCCTAGCCGCTGTTTCGGAGAGGTCGGAGGGTGAATTGGTGGGGCCGAGGTAGGTAGAATAGACAGGGATGCCTCCGGCATCGAATTTCGTCACAAACGCGTTTGCGCCCGTTGGAGGGTGCTGCGCCTGAAAGGCTCCAGGGGTAGTCGGGAAGTTGTCTGAGAGGGTCAGGCCCGTCACATACGCGTTGCCGGCGGAATCGACCGCAATGTCAGCTCCGCCGTCAGTATCTATGCGCGGTTTGTTTTCGTTGTCGCGCCCGCCAAGATAGGTGGAGTAGACGAGAGCGCTGCCGTCGGCATTGAGTTTTGCTACGAAGGCGTCGAAGCCGCCGCCCAGAGCAGCTTGGAACGCCCCTGCGGTTGTCGGGAAGTTGAGTGAGGCTGTATATCCCGTGACGTAGGCGTTCCCGGGGGCATCCACGGCGATATTCTGGCCGACGTCGATTTCGCCACCGCCGAGATAGGTCGAATACACCAACGCCGAGCCGCTAGGATTCAGTTTCGCCACGAATGCGTCCGTGTGTGAAGCAGTCCCTGTGAAACCAGATAGATTATCGACTGATGAGTTCTGAAGAGATCCGGCCGTCGTGGGGAAATTGGGATCAGCGGTTGCCCCGGTAACGTAGGCGTTGCCGGCGCCGTCAACGGCAATCCCGCTACCGTGGTCGCCAAAGCCTCCGAAGCGTCCAGAGTAGATGAGCGTGGAACCACTGGCATTCAGCTTCGCTACGAAAATGCTGCCGTTTTGACTCGTTAT
>JBGPOS010000206.1:0-2885 GCA_041488155.1 Tepidiformaceae bacterium | reverse complement strand
TCAATCAGTTCGGTGACGGACTTCGCGACCTGCTGGATCCGCGGATCGATCGAAGGGGGTTTCGACGGCCCCCGCCGGGACCCCAATCGTAACGGCCCCCCCGCTCGCCGAATATCCTCGGTCTGGTTATCCCACGGCGTCCGGAGCCTGGTGGCCAAGCGAAGTGGACGTCACGTCAGACACGATTTGCGCTGGCCCGGACGCCTTTCGCCGCGCTACCCTGCGACAGACGCAGCTTCGGTGCTACACAGTTCTGGGGAATTACAAAGTTCCACGCACAGGCGGTAGAACTCCAGCGTGACGGTATGTCAGCGGCCGTCGCAAGCGGCCACCGGAGGAACTCGCCAGGCGGGCCGACGGGGTCGGAAGACGGGAGGTAGGCAATGCATCTAGGCGCCCTCACGCTTGCTCTCGCCCTCCTTGCCGCACCGCTCGTCGCCGAAGCGCAGCAGGCGGGGAAGGTCTACCGGGTCGGCTATCTCAACCCGGGAAGCGCAGCGCTTGCTCCAATCCGTCTTGATCCTCTCCGAGACGGTCTGCGGCACCTGGGCTATGTCGAGGGCCGAAGCGTGGTGATCGAGGCCCGCTGGGCCGAGGGGAATTTCGCTCGGCTTCCCGAACTTGCGGCCGAGTTGGTCCGCCTGAACGTCGACGTGATCGTAACAGCGGCGACCCCGGCCGCGGTCGCTGCAAAGGGCGCGACGACCACGATCCCCATTGTGATGGTGGACCCCGGCGATCCCGTTGCCACGAAGCTCGTCGCGAGCCTCGCGCGGCCGGGCGGAAACCTCACGGGCCTCAGTTCGGCGACTCCCGACATCGCGGCTAAACAGCTCCAGTTGCTGAAGGAAGCGCTTCCTCGGCTCACCTATGTCGTCTTTCTCTGGAATGCGGCGACGCCGGCGGGGGCCCTGGCACTGAAGGAGATACAGGCCGTGGCACCCGGCCTCGGAGTAGACGTCCGTAACGTAAGCGTGCGGTCGGCGGAGGAGTTGGAGAGGGAACTCGGACTGCTCCCACGAGGGGCGGGTGGCCTCGTGGTATTCACCGACCCGCTAACGTTCACGCATCGACGGCGGATCGCCGACGATGCGGTGAAGAGCCGTCTGAGCCTGGTCTCGGGCAGCAGGGAATTTGCCGAGGTGGGGGCGTTCATGTCGTACGGCCCCAGCTTCCCGGAGATGTTTCGCCGGGCGGCCGCGTACGTTGACAAGATCCTGAAAGGAACCAAGCCTGCAGACTTACCCGTCGAGCAACCCACGAAGTTCGAGCTCGTGATCAATCTCAAGACCGCGACGGCGCTCGGCCTCACGATCCCGCCGTCGCTGCTGCTGCGGGCGGATCAGGTGATTGAATGATGGACGTGACTGCGGGCCTATTGCGATGGTGAGGCGTCGAACTCCGCGGCAGTCAGCGGTAGCACGCCTCTTGCCCCGGAGCCATAATGGCGGCCAATGCCGTTCGAGATCGTCGGCGAGATCACGCAGATCGAGACGATCGCGGAGGGAAATGGTGTCCAGGATCGGCAGGAAGGAAATCAAACGCAAGCGGTATGTCGACTAGACCTCGAAAGGCACGCCGTCGTTCGATCACCAAGTTCGCGGTGTGCATCGAAAGCTCCGAGTACCCGGCTTCCTTGGAGTCGCACAAGATCTATCGGGTCCTGGCTGACAAGGACGCCGCTGCAGAGGGCGATCTCCGGATCGTAGACGAGAGCGGCGAGGACTACCTATATCCAGCAGAATGGGTCGCCGCCATCGACCCGCCGCGCCAGCTTAGAACGTCGCTTCTTCGTGGATCGGCTCGCCCCTTCAGTCCGCATAACCTCGGCATCCAGCCCACGGCCTTCGGCCGCGGGTTGCCCGGAGGAGGGTGAACGGATGCGGCTCGAGATGGCCACGACCACCGTGAGTGACGTACGGTTCTCCCGGCACACCCGCGTCGTGGACGGCGTGCTCGAGATCGATCGCGACGAGCTGCGGCGGCTCCTGCTGGACGGCGAAGAGGCGTTCGCGGGCGTCGCGCTGGACATCGTGCGGCCCGGGGAGTCGGCGCGCATCATTCACGTCATGGACGTCGTGGAGCCGCGGTGGAAGCCGGCGCCCGAGAGCACGTTCCCGGTGCTGATGGGACCGCCGCGGACGGTCGGCCAGGGGCGCACCCACCGTCTCGAGGGCGTCGCCGTCGTCTCGACGAGCGAGGCCGTCGCCGGGGAGCCCACCTACTGGCGGGAAGCCATCATCGACATGACCGGGCCGGGGGCGGAGGCCACGCCCTTCGGCGCCATTGTCAATCTCGTGCTGACGTTCACGCCGAGCGCGACGTACCGGGACGCCGGCCGGCCGGACGCCGTCATCGAGAACATCATGGTGGGCTCCGTGCTCGCGCAGCGCTACAACCGCCGGGTGCGGGTGGCCGAGCTGAAGGCGGCGGGCTACCTGGCGCGCGCCGCGGCCGCCGACGAGCCCGACCGCACGCGGATCTACGAGCTCAGCCGGGTGGGGGACGGACTGCCCAAGGTCGTGTACTTCTATCAGCTCTCAGGCGCGGTCGTGTACGGGGATTATCTCCAGGGACGACTGCCGACCGTGATCCATCCGAGTGAGGTGCTCGACGGCGCCGTCGTCAACGTTCGGAGCAACCTCCATGCGTCCGGTCGCTGCACGACGTTCGACAACCAGAACCACGGCATCATCGGCGAGCTGTACGACCGCCACGGTCGCGACGTCGATTTCCGGGGCGTGGTTGTGTACCCGGCGGCGTCGGACGACATCACGGACAAGGAGATCATGGCGGAGTACGCGGTGAAGCTCGCCCGGCTCCTGGGTGCCGACGCGGCCCTCGCGAGCTACGCGGGCGGCGGGCATCCCGCCGTCGAGTTCATG
>JBGPOS010000205.1:0-2890 GCA_041488155.1 Tepidiformaceae bacterium | reverse complement strand
GTTCGTCGCCGAGGCCCAGCAGGCGGCCAAGATCGCTCGAATAGGCTTCCTGGCGCTCAACCTGGCCGCTGCTCCCCACCTGCCAGATGCCTTACGTCAAGGACTGCGTGACCTCGGTTACGTCGAGGGCCGCAACCTCGTGATCGAATACCGAGATGCCGAGGGGAAGCCCGAGCGGCTCCCCGCTCTTGCGGCCGAACTGGCTGCGCTCAAGGTTGATGTCATCGTGGCCCCAGGCACACCCCATGCCCTGGCCGCCAAGCAAGCGACAGGGACCCTCCCCATTGTCTTCATTGGACTTGACCCGGTTTCGTGGACACCCCATCGTTGGGGCGGAAAGGAGAGTCCACAATGCCGAAGAGTCATCGGGCGTACCCACCGGCATTTCGGGAGCGCATCATCGAGCTGGTCCACAAGGGGCGGGGGCCTGAGGAGTTGGCGCGGCAGTTCGAACCGTCGGCCCAGGCCATTCGGAACTGGGTCCGGCAGGCCGACCGCGATGACGGGCGGCGCCCGGACGGCCTGACGACGGAGGAGCAAGCCGAACTGCGCCGCCTGCGGCGGGAGAATCGCTCGCTCCGGGAGGAGCGGGAGATCCTAAAAAAAGCCGCGGCTTGGTTTGCGCGGGAGACCGGCTCGATCCCGTCCAAGGATTCGAGTTCGTGACTGCCCACCAGGCTGTCCATCACGTCGCCACCGGGTGCCGGGTGCTGGGTGTCTCCCCCAGCGGGTACTACGCGTGGCGGAAGCGGCCGCTGTCGCCGCGCGCGCGGGCCGACGTCGAGCTGAGCGCGCACATCGACGCCATCCACCGGGCGTCGCGCGGCACGTATGGCGCCCCCCGAGTGCACGCCGAGCTCGCCGCGCTCGGGATCCACATCGGCCGCAAGCGAGTGGCCCGGCTGATGCGCGCCCTCGGCGTGCAGGGCGTCAGTCGGCGCCGGTGGCCCCGGACGACGGTCCGGGACCCGGCCCAGCCGGCCGCGCCAGATCTCGCCGCCCGGGACTTCACGGCGCCGGGGCCCGACCACCTGTGGGTGGCAGACATCACCTACATCCCGACCGGGGCGGGGTTCCTGTATCTGGCCGTTGTCCTCGATGTGTGGAGTCGGCGCGTGATCGGCTGGGCGATGGAGACCCATCTGCGCACCGAACTGGTCCTGGCGGCGCTGGACATGGCCGTGGTGCAGCGCCGGCCCACGGACGTCATCCATCACTCGGACCAGGGGTGCCAGTACACGTCGGTCGCCTTCGGCGGCCGGTGTCGCGCGGCGGGCATCCGGCCCTCGATGGGGTCGGTGGGCGACGCCTACGACAACGCACTGTGCGAGAGCTTCTTCGCGACGCTCGAGTGCGAGTTGCTGGACCGGGAGCGCTTCCCGACGCCGGCGGTGGCCCGCGTCGCCGTGTTCGACTTCATCGAGGGCTGGTACAACCCGCGCCGGCGCCACTCGGCGCTCGGGTACCTGTCCCCCCGCGACTACGAGCGGCAGGCGCCCACGCCGGGCGCGGGACGCCGCGCCGAGGCCGCTTGTGCGAATTCCTGATATCGTGATATCAGAAAGACTATGGCACCCCGTGGCCGGCCGCCAGGCCCGCATCCCCGCCAGCAGGGGGTCTTCGTGCGCTTCTCGGACACGGAGTGGGGCGCGCTTCAGCAGGCGCGGCACGTCGACCACCCGGTGGCGGGGCGGCGCCCACCGCTGCCCGAGTGGATTCGCGACCTCGTCGTCGCTCACGCCAGTGAAGTCCTCCGCGTCGAGGTCACGCGTGCGGCGCTGCGTCCGTCCCCCGGGGGCGCCCCGAACTGGAAGCGGTGGCGCCTCGCCCAGGCTGTCCGCCGGGCGGCTCCTCGGCGACGCAAACCACGCCGCTAACCAGCCGCCCATGTCTGACTTGAACGAAAGCCATTCACCCTCCGCCAAACCGGGTCAACTTCAGGGGGTGCGGCTTCAAGTCGTTGAGGCGCGAGGGCCAGACGACTTCGACAGAGCCTTTTCGGACATGACCAGGGCGCGCGCGGGTGCTCTGACTGTGTTGGGAGGCACCATGTTCTTCAATGAGCGAAAACGCCTCGTGGACCTGGCGGCCAAGAACCGGCTGCCGGCAGTGTACGGACAGAGAGAGTTTGTCGATGCCGGGGGCCTTATGTCCTATGGAGCGAACCTTGCTGATTTGTTTCGGCGCGCCGCTACCTACCTGGACAAGAGTCTCAAGGGCGCGAAGCCCGGCGACCTGCCCGTCGAGCAGCCGACGAAGTTCGAGCTGGTCATCAATCTCAAGACCGCCAAGGCCCTCGGCCTGACGATCCCGCCGTCGCTGCTGGGGCGGGCGGATCAGGTGATCCAGTGACCACACGCCGGGCATTCATCGGCACGCTGGCTGGCGGCCTGCTCGTCGCACCGTTCGCCGCTGACGCCCAGCAGGCGGGGAAGATGTTCCGAATCGGTGCTCTGGGGTTCGGTTCCCCTGAACTCTTGCGGCAAAGCCTCCGCGAACTGGGGTACGTCGAAGGGCTGAACCTTGCCATCGAGTGGCGCGATGCAGAAGGGAAGACGGAGCGGTTCGATGACCTCGCGGCCGAACTTGTGCGCCTCAAGGTTGACGTGATCGTCGCGGCCAACCCGGCGGCTACCTTTGCCGCCAAGAGGTCGACGGCGTCGATCCCGATCGTCATGGTGAACACTCCTGATCCTGTTCAGCTGGGCCTTGTCGTCAGCCTCGGGCGACCGGGCGGGAACGTCACTGGCACCACCACCCTGAGTGCGGACTTGAGCATCAAACAGCTCGAACTCCTCAAGGAGGCGGTTCCTCGGGCCGTGCGAATCGCCGTCTTGTGGAACCCCAGTAATCCGTGGCATCCGTTCGCCTTGAAGGGTATCGAGGCTGC
>JBGPOS010000204.1:0-2893 GCA_041488155.1 Tepidiformaceae bacterium | reverse complement strand
ATGCTGCCGCAAAAGACCCTGCCGGCGTATGCGGTTTCAGTGGCCGCCACGCGCCGCAGAATCGAGCGAATCCTCGTCGAGGACTGGCAGCCGCTACTCGCACGCTGCATCGAGCGCGACCAGCTGGCGGGGGACCGGCCGATCGGCTGCTGGTGTCTCGGGCTTGGTGGCCGCGGCGAACAGTGGATCCCGATCCGCGACGAGGACAGCGGGACCGCCTACTTGCGAACGTTCGACGAGTACTGCGACTGCCCCGACGGCCAGGAGGCGAAAGCGGTCGCCGAGCGCATGGGAGAACACGGTCGAGAAGCTCAAGGCTCGCCTGAGCGTGGCGAAGCAAGGAAAAGGAGTTCCTAATGCCAACGCAACGCCGCCCGCGAATCCCTACCGTCAACTTGACCCTGACGGAAGAACTTATTCGCGACGCGATACCACGAGATTCGAGCCACTGCATGTGGGCAGACGCAGTAAAGGCTGCTGTTCCTGGAGCGCGGAGTGTTTCGGTTGATCTGCAAACGATCCGGTTCACCGACCCAGAAAAACCCTTACGATACACGTTCCTCACTCCGCGCTTGGCCCAATCGAACCTAATCGACTTCGATCAGCACGAGGGACAGGCGTCAGATAAATTCATCCAAAAGTGGGCCGGCGCACACGTCCAGCTCAAAGGTGGGCAGGTGACCAAGGCTGCACTAAAGAGTTCTCATGCGCGGACTCGTGGCGAAGGCAGCGTGCCGGATCGGGCCGAGCTGCGGGCGCCGACCGCCAACCACAGTCCCCGACACGTTCCCGACAAGATAGGCGGACGAACGCCGCCGGTTGGCCCCCTTACCAACACCCAATATGGCGCCGGTAAGAGGCGAGCATTCGGCTTGCGCGGCCTGGTGCTATAGCGCAGTGGCGAAGAAAGAGCCCGACTTTGAAGCCCTCCGCGCCTCCTGGCGTGATCTGTGGCGCTGGTTGCTCATTGACGATGACGCTGGTGGGCCCGACTCGGCCCCACCAGCGTCACAAGCACTGCCGGACATGCTGAGCGTAAGCCAAATCGCCGAGCGTCTTTCAATCTCCGAGACGTCCGTCCGCGATCTCATGGATCGTGGCGAGCTTCACGAAGCGCGGTTGCCGGGGATCAAGCGACGCCTAGTCAGACGTGAGGACTATCTGGCCTATTTGGGGCGGGCACGGTGAAGGACCATCCGCTGCCGCTGTCCCCACAGA
The DNA here is from genome assembly GCA_041488155.1 of Tepidiformaceae bacterium. GTDB lineage: Bacteria > Chloroflexota > Dehalococcoidia > Tepidiformales > Tepidiformaceae > JBGPOS01. The sequence goes on along the minus strand of JBGPOS010000204.1, from coordinate 1,675 downwards.
GCCCCATCAGCCGCGTTTACGACTACTTGCTTGCGATCGCGCGACGGTTCCCGGCAACAGAAAAGGCTATCTCCGCCGCCACCGAGGACGCGACGGTTGGGAAAGGGGACATCGTTCATGATCCACATCGATCAGAACTCCGTTGATCGCATGATGACTGCGGTGGAGGATGCTTTGCGGTCCGGGCGTCGCCTCCGACGAACGACAGGCGGTGACGTAAACCGCGAACTGAATCGCGATGCCTGAGGCGATCATCTTCATGGTCAGCGGCGAGCCCGTTCCCAAGGCCCGGCCGCGAATCATTCAGCGTGTCGCGGTCAACGGATTCGCTGGCTCGCCACTTGGCATTGAAACCACCACCCACGCCTACACGCCTGCGCGCACGGTCGCCTGGGAACACAAGATTGGTTGGACCGCAAAGGCGGCGTGCCCAGGACTCCAACCGGACGCCGAGCATGGATGGTTCGTGTTGCTGAACTTCTGCTCCAGGCGCGACCCATTGCCCGACCTCGACAACCTAACCAAGAGTGTTCTCGACGGGCTGAACGGCGTCGTCTGGAAAGATGATCGCCAGGTGATCCACCTGGACGCCTGGAAAGAGTGGGTTCCGAGCGGTCAGGGTGTGCAGATAGCACTCACCCGCCTTGCGCCGATATCTCCGCACCACAAAGGGCGTTCTGCCCGATCCGGTCGACGCTAGTGATCGCTGCCGACTTCTGCCCGACGTGCGGCAACTTCCTCGACTGGGAGGATTGTTGGGCGGGCTGCGACGATGGCGTCTGGGATGACCACGACGAGGACCCAATCAACTCGCCCCCGGGCACCTGGGTCACCTGCGGCGAGTGCCGCGGTAAGGGCGGCTTCCTCGTCTGTTTCGCCTGCCGGTCGAAGGCTCGCGCTGCCCGGGAGACCGCGTGACCTGGGGCGTCGTGGGTCTGGACGGAAAGCCGACCCAGCTCATCTCGACGAAAGAGCAACCGCTCGACTGCGTTCGGTGTGGGACGCTGCTCGGTCCCGGCAAACGGGCGCTCTGCCCTGACTGCGTCGAGAAGGTCAACCGCCAGCGGGGACGGGCAAAGAAGTCGGCGAGCGAGACTGAGGCCATGCCCGAATGATCGGGCGCCGCCGTCGGCTGTCGCAGCTGCTGCTCTTCCCCTCGCCATGCGCATGGTGCGGCAAGCCGATCCCGCCCGAGAAGCGCGGCGACTCGAAGTTCTGCGGAAAACGTCATCGCCAGGCGTCCTGGCGATGGCGCGTGGACGGTCCCGACCTCGAGGTGGACGCGACCGGTCCCCCGATGCGGTTCGCCTACGCGGACCCGCCCTATCCGGGGTTAGCCAACTACTACCCGGAACGGGAGGAGGTCGACCACGCGTCGCTCGTCGATCGACTGGTCGCCGAGTTCCGCGATGGGTGGTGAGGACAGCGAGCCCGACGAGCACGATTGGTACGAGCGCCACATTCAAAGCTTGCTCACCGCGGCGGAGGCCATAAAGCGCCTGGAGGATCTGTAGTGCCGACGAGGCTCATCGCCGAGCTCCATCCGAACCCCGACAACCCGCGCGGCCCGGTTGATCCCGCGACCGTCGCCGAGCTCGCCGCCTCCATCCGCGAGAAGGGCATATTGCAGCCACTACTCATCACACCGGACGGGACAGTCGTGGCGGGACACCGT
>JBGPOS010000203.1:0-2908 GCA_041488155.1 Tepidiformaceae bacterium | reverse complement strand
GTCTTGGCGTCCGCGGCCTTCGTCTTGCTGTCGAGGGGACCCGCCGCCGCGAACGGGCCGGCCGCGAGGAACGCGGCCGCGACCGCCACGGCAAGCATCGCCCGGGTGCGCTTCTTCATGATTACCTCCAAGGATTACGACGGGACACTGTAACGATACCTCGCGCCTTTCCCGCGTCAAGCGGAGGCCGGATCGACACCGCCGTCATTCGCCAGTCGGAGCCGCCGCGCGCGGGGCCGCCGTCTCCTCGATCCGGTAGAGGTGCGTTCGGGTCCGCAGAAAGAGCGCCTTCCCCGCCACCGCGGGGGAAGCCATGAAGCCGGCGTCCAGCTCGCTCTCGGCCAGCACCTTGAATCGGCGGCCGGCTTCGATCACGGTCGTCTTGCCTTCCTCGCTGAAGAAGTAGACGCGCCCGTCCGCCCACACCGGAGAAGCGGAGTAGCTGCCCTCCACTCGCGCCGTCCACACCACCTGGCCGGTGCCGGCCTCCAGGCAGCTGGCGACGCCGGTGTCCCCGATCATGAAGATCAGACCGCCGACCAGGAGCAGCGACGGTTTCTTGGGCACCCCCCGGCTCACTCGCCACACCACATGGGTAGCGGTGACGTCTCCGGTTCCATTGGGCCGCACCGCGAGCAGCTCCCCCGTCGCGAAGCCGCTCGGATAGAAGACCATCCCCTGGCCGGCGACGGGACGCGTGCTCCCCGAGAAGTTGCTCCGCTCTTCGACCCTCCAGATCTCCCGGCCGGTGAACGGGTCGTAGCCGTAGGTCGCCTTCGAGCCGATGCTGATGAGGATCGGCTTGCCCTCGACCATCACCACGTGGGGAGTCGCGAAAGCCTTGCGGAGATCGCCCTCCGCCTCCGGCTTTCCATCGGGCCCGAGATCTCGGAAGTCGATCGAGCGCTCCGTGCGCCACACCGTCTTTCCGGTGCGCTTGTCGAGGGCGACGACGAATTGATGGTCGCTCCCGTCGAAGTGCATGATCAGGAGATCGCCGAAGACGATGGGAGAAGAGCCGGCGCCGCGGAAATGGTTGCATTCGAAGTCGCGCCGCTCCCACAGCACCTTTCCGGTGCCGGTGTCGAGGGCGGCCGTTCCCGGCGACCCGAACGTCACGTACAGTCGCCCCGGCTCGATCACGGGCGTCGGCGACGCGTACGTATTGAACGGGTGGGCATACTGCGGCTTCGCGACCTGGAACAGCTTCAGGTCGTGGATGATCCGGCCGCTCTCCCGGTCGAGGCCGACGGCAAACAGTTGATCGCCGCCCTCGGTCGCGGTCGTGACCCAGACCTGGCTTCCCAGAACGACCGGGGAGGACCAGGCGCGCCCATGGATCGCGGTCTTCCATCGGACGTTCTTCCCTTCGCCCCACGACAGCGCGAGGTCGCGGCTGTCGGATACTCCCGTGCCGTCCACACCACGGAACTGCGGCCACTCGGCGTGCAGCCGGAGCGCCGCGACGAGGGTCAAGGAGACGAAGAAAGTCGCTTGCCAGGCGAGCCGTCGAGTGCGGCGCGCGGCAAGAGCGAGCTGGTCCTTCATGGGCATCCGTTCCTCGTCAATCCAATGGCAGGGACGCCAACCGCGCCTCGCCGCCGACTCAGGCCTTGCGCGCCGCCTGCCAGCCGCCCCGCGTGAAGTCCGGGAACGCCACGGGCGCGCTGCCTTTCGCCACCGACTCCTCGCTGAGCGGGCCCGGGGCGCTCCAGGCATGATCGTGCGCCCGCGGGTGGTCTTGATGAGGCTCGTGTTCACGTCGCCGCAGTCGTACTTCTCCTGCCACTTCGGGTCGCCCGCCGGCACCCGGCGCTTCCGGTAGTCCGTGAGTCCGGCCTCCGGCGAGCTCATGGAGACGAGATAGTCGAAGCGGTCGCCCTGGTGGATCCCCATGTACTGCGCGACCGGCCCCAGGCCGTGGGTCGGATACAGGTTGCCGTTGCGGCCGATGTGCTCGGCCCGCCGCCACAGCCCCTCCGACGCGTTCTCGAAGACGATCTCGCGCAGGTCGTGGTCGTACGCGCACTCTGCGTGGAGCAGCTCCCCGAACATCCCCGCCCGCGCCATGTTGAGGACGAGCATCTCGTTCCAGCCGTAGCAGCAGTTCTCGAGCATGACGCAGTGCCGGCGCGTCCGCTCCGAGGCTTCGACGAGCTTCCAGCCGTCGTCCACCGTCCGAACCGCCGGCACCTCGAGGCCCACGTGCTTTCCCGCGTTCAGGGCGGCGAGGCCCATGGGCAGGTGCCAGAGCCAGGGGGTCGCGATGTACACGAGGTCGACGTCGTCGCGCCGGACCAGCTCCTCGAAGTGATGGTCGCCCTTCGCATAGCCCGCGGGGCGGCGCTGCCCCGCCTTCTCGACGAGGGATTGCGCCTTCGCCACCTGCTCGGGGACGACGTCGCAGACGGCCTTGATCTCCAGCTTCTCGATGCCGACGAGATCTCCGAGGTGGCTCAGGCCTCGGCGGCCACAGCCGACCAGGCCGACCCGTACGAGGTCGCGGGCATCGAACGGCACGCCCATCATGGTCTCGCTCGACAAAACAGGGACGGGAACGGGGGCCTCGGCGCCCAGGCCCAACCGCGGAAGACCGAGGGCCGCGGTGGCGGCCCCGGCGGCCTGCAACAGTTGCCGGCGCGAGAGGGAGATGCGTTCGGTCATGCGGTCCTCGCTTTCTCTCTACGGCTCGCCATGCTAAGCGCCGATCGCCCGGTCGTGCAAAGGCCCTCTCTTTGCCACTAGAATGCGCGCGGCCATGCCCGGGAGCTACGACGCGATCGTCATCGGGGGAGGCCACAACGGGCTGGTGAGCGCGGCCTATCTCGCGCGCGCCGGCAAGAAGGTGCTGGTCCTGGAACGCCGCCACGTGCTCGGCGGCGCCGCCGTGACCGAGGAGGTCTTCCCC
>JBGPOS010000202.1:0-2916 GCA_041488155.1 Tepidiformaceae bacterium | reverse complement strand
GCGAGCATCCACCGGGCAGCATCCAGGCGGGGCAACGACTGGTCCAGACCATCGTCAACGCCCTCACGCGATCCGACTACTGGAACAGCTCGGCCTTCATGTGGGCGTATGACGACTGGGGCGGGTGGTACGACCACGTTTCGCCGCCGCAGGTTGACCAGTACGGCTACGGGTTCCGGGTTCCCGCCCTGCTCGTCAGCGCCTACGCGCGCCAGGGCCAGGTGAATTCCACCACGCTCGACTACACCTCGGTCCTGAAGTTCATTGAAACGAACTGGGGACTGCAGCCGTTGGCGGCTCGCGACGCGGCCGCCACGAGCATCGCTTCTGCGTTCGACTTCACCAAGCCGCCGCGACCACCGGCATTCCTGTCGGCGAGCGGCGCCACGAGCCCGCCCGTCGAACCGAATCGGACGGTGCTGTACGCCGCCTATGCGGCGGCCATCGTGGTCGCGCTCGGGTTGCTCCTGGTGGCCGTCGGCCCAGCGCTCCTGGCACGTGCCATGACCTGGCGCCGCGGGCTGAGAAGCCGAACGTGAGGCGCGCGTCCACTCGCCGCATGCGATCCGTGCTGCTCACGGCGCTGGTCGTCGCTCTGATGGCGTCTCCGGCGCGCGCGGCGGTAAAGGACCCCACCGTGCTTACCGTCGAGCGGCTGGCGCCGGTCGCCTGGGGAGCGCGTGCGCAGGTGACCGCCCATCTGAGGCTACCGAACGGGTTCCCGGTTGGCGACCATCACGTCGATCTCCACCTGGCCGGCGATGTCGCGGGCGGCCGCACGGACGCAGGCGGGACGGCGGTCTTCGATGTGAAGACGCCGGTCAATCCGGGGACGTATGTCTTTCAGGTGACGTTCAACGGCTCATCGACATTGTTGCCCTCACAGGCAGGCGGGACCCTGACCGTGGAGCCGCGTTTCTTCACGATTCGAACCGTCCCGGCGAACCCGGGGCTGCCCTTTAACTTCGGCGGCACAGAGTTCGTGTCCGATGCGCTGGGAGTCGCCCGCGTTCAGATCTCCCCCACCTTTGACGCATCACTGCGCCCCAAGACGGGGGACAAGCAGATCGCGCCCGGAGTCGTGGAGCGATTCGCGCGGTGGAGGACTCACAACGGGGATATCTACGCGACCTATGAGATGTACTACCAGGTCAGCCTCGCGTTTGTGGACCTGGCGGGCCACCCGGTCGACCCCGCTCGGGTGACGAAGGTCGATCTCAAGAGCGCCATCGGTAGTCAGATCAGTGTCTCGGCCGACAAACCCTTCACGGTCCTCGGTCAGCGGGTGGTTCCGCTCGCCGGCGAGCTCGAGGCGAAGGATGTCACCTACGCCGCGGAGGATGTCGTGGTCGACGGCGCCAGCGTGATCCATGTTGCCCAGCAGCGCTTCACGCCGAGCAAGCAGAACGTCTGGACCATCACGCTTCTCTTCTACTCGGCACACATCTCGGTGCGCGATGCGCTGTTCGGCTTCCCGCTCGACACCAGCGTGGCAGTCACCTTTCCCGATGGGCACGTGGTCGCCATGCGGGCGAAGGATGGAGAGTTGAGCTTGACGGCCCTGGCTCGCGGCGACTACCGCGTCGTTGCCCAGGGCTGGGGTATCTCGTTCTCACGGCCGGTCGCTCTTTCCCGTGACCAGCAGGTCGAGCTGAAGTTCATCAGCTACCTGGACGTTGCGGTCGCCATGGGTCTGCTCTTGCTCGTCGTTCTCGGCCTCGTGGTCGCCGGCCGGCCAGGCATGGCGCGGGCGCTGCGCGACACGGTTGGGAGACGAAGCGGGCAGGTCGCCACGGCTGCAGTCGCCGTGACGGCTCCGCTGGCCGGGGCCATCGCGAGCGGCCCGCGCCTGGTCCGCGCCGCGGCATCCGGCATCTTCCCGCCCAAGGCAGGCCCAACGCCGTTGGCGCGGGGCCCGTCACCGGGATTGCCAAGCCGGGAACCATCGGCCGCCGTGAAAGCGACGCGGGCACGCAGGGCTCGGGCGACCAGGGTTCCCAGGGTTCCCAGGGGGCAGGCGTTCCTCGTTCCGAGGCGCCAGGCGACCCGGGTACCCACGTGGTACGTCGTCCAAGCCGGCGATACGCTGAGATCCATCGCGGCGACGTTGCTCGGCGACGAGAACGCGTGGCCGGAAATCCTGCACGCAAACGGTGATGTCCTCCTCGATCCGGACCGGATCCTGCCTGGCTCCCGGCTGAGGATTCCATGAGCAGGCCACGAGCACTGCTCACCGCATGTGCGGTGGTGCTCATGGCCCTTGGATCAGCGACAACGACGCTTGGCAGGCCTGGAGTCGCTCACCTGAGCCAGCCCGGTGGGCAAGCCGCGAGCAACCCCGTTCCGTTCCTTGCCTATTACTACATCTGGTTCGACCGAACGTCATGGGACCGAGCGAAGCGCGACTTTCCCGCGCTCGGACGCTACTCAAGCGATGACCCCAGTGTCATGCGGCAGCACATCCGCTGGGCCAAGGCGGCGGGAATCACCGGGTTCATCGTGAGCTGGAAGAGCACCACGACGCTTGATCGCCGCCTCGAGATGCTGATCCAGGTGGCGACCGAGGAGCACTTCACGCTCGCCATCATCTACGAGGGACTCGACTTCAACCGCAAGCCACTCCCGGCCGCCCGCGTCGAGGCCGATCTGCTCTATTTCCAGCAGCACTACGCGCTGAACGCGGTCTTCCGAATCTTCGAGAAGCCTCTCGTCATCTTCTCCGGCACCTGGGCATACACCGTTGTCGAAGTGGAATCGGTGACGGCCAACCTGCGCCAGGGTCTGCTGATCCTGGCGTCCGAGAAGAATGTCAAGGGCTACCAGCGGATCCAGCACCTGGTCGACGGCGACGCGTACTACTGGTCATCGGTCAATCCGGATACCTATTCCGGCTACCAGGGCAAGCTCGACGACATG
>JBGPOS010000201.1:0-2967 GCA_041488155.1 Tepidiformaceae bacterium | reverse complement strand
TTCTTCGCCGACTCATCGCATCACGCTGGGTAAGGCCAGATCGTCATGACTTCTAAGGGATGGCACCTTGCGTCCGGCCATTACTAGTCATGGATAGTACACGGGGGTCACCTAGTCAAATGCACCTGCTTCACAACTCGGCCAGGTGGCTCGGGGCCCTTCGCCAGAAGTCAACCCCGGCAGTGATCGCATTTCGACAGCTAGTACCGCGGCAAGACCGATCGCCAGACCAATTCCCAGCTTTACGGCTGCGCCTGATGGCTGCCCGACTAACAACGGCGGGGCCTCACGGTCCTGCCCCGGATTGCTCGCACGCCGCCTCACCGCCGAGTTCGTCGGCACTGCGCTACTCCGGATCGCGGTAGTCGGTTCGGGAATCGCCGCGCAGCGGCTGAGCCCGAACGACATTGGTCTCGAGCTGCTGGAGAACTCGATCGCGACGGGCGCCGCGCTGGCGGCAATCATCCTCGCGGTCGGCCCGGTCTCCGGCGCCCACCTGAACCCGGCGGCGTCGCTGGCCGACCGCCTCTTGGGCGGTCTGACCTGGCGGGAGACGGTCGCCTACTGGGTGGCTCAAGTGGCAGGTGGCGCAGTCGGTACGGTCGTCGCCAACCTGATGTTCTCTCTGGCCCCGGTCACGATCTCGACCAAGATGCGATCGGGACCCGGGCTCTGGCTTGCGGAATTTGTCGCAACCTTTGGTCTGCTGCTCGTAATCTTCGGCGTGGCTCGCTCAGGCCGCGGCAGTCTAGTTCCATTCGCAGTCGGCGCCTACATCGCCGGTGCCTACTGGTTTACCGCATCGACAAGCTTCGCCAACCCGGCGGTGACACTGGCGAGGACGCTAACGGACACGTTCGCCGGCATCGCTCCCGCATCCGTTGTCCCCTTCATCGTCGCCCAGCTCATCGGTGCGCTCGCCGCGACTCTCCTTACTCGCTGGTTCTATCCGACCATCGCGGGCGTAGCCGGGGATCTGGTTATCCGCCGGTCTGCGTAATCCGTCGATCTGGCCCGCGTTACGGCTATCCGAGTAACGACGGCCCCTCGGTAGATCAGACCACCCGGCTGTTAACTGACCGGTAGCCGCTCTCTGAGTCCTAGGTAACGTCTAGCGGCCACTACCGCCCAGATCACCTCGACCACGCCAAAAGGCCACGCGCCTGACAGAAATCCATAGGCGCTCGACAAGAGACAACCGACGGCGAAGGCGAGCACAAATCCGGGATGTCGACGCTCAAGGGCGTACATGACCATCATGAATGTGACTGCGATCGCTCCGAACGTCGTGATGACAAGACTGCTCACGTTACCTCCCGATAGCCACTAACCCGGTGGCGTCCGTTAGCCCACTGGCCGCCCAAATCCAGCTCTGGACATCGACTACTTAGTTTCTATACGACCACAAATCCTGCGGCCATCGTCAGGAGTCCTTCGGCATAAGTTGGCCTGACGCAGTCCGACCGAAGCTGGGCTAGGCCCAGGTCATTAAATTGGGCGAGCAGCGGTCCCAGCTTCTGACCTGCAAAAGCAGTTCGCCGGCTGCCGCTTCGTAGGTCGGTGTCAGCTGGAAATTGACCGCTCGGACGACACCTGCGTCAAGCAGTTCGATCTCGACAGCTCCGATGCCGCCCCCACCTCGATAAGCGTCTTGAACCTTCGACGCCCCGCCTGGGCCTGTAGCGCTGTGCCTCCTCGCGCGCGTTCTTCTCGCTGAAGATCTGCCCGTAGCCTTTGGCTGGGCCGGCCAAGGCCGGCGTCGAAGACCGAATCACAAAGACGCCGGGCCCTTCGACCCTGTCAAGAGGCACCCTCGGACCCCATGCTGTGCGGTAATGATGGTCCGTACTTCGCAATCCAAGGCTCGGGAGGAGGCGCGGCGTCCTCGACTCCTCCGCCGGATCCTCTTGGCAGTTGACGATTCGCCTCAGGCCGAGGATGCGATCGACTTGGTGATCCCGCTCGCCAAGGTCGCCGCCGCCGAAGTCGTCGTGGCGCACGTCCGTGTCCATACGCACATTCACGGCGTACGGGTCTCCCTCGAAGCAGGAGAAACCTCGCAAGCAGTCCTCGAGTCGGCCCTCCAGCGGCTCAAGCGAGCGAGAGTCAAGGCGCGAGCTCGGCAGGCAGCGAGCGTGGCTGGTGAAGAGGCTCGGGTGATCGGTGAGATCGCCGATGAGATCGACGCCGATTTGATCGTGGTCGGCAGTCGTGGGCTCTCGCTAGTGCGCGCTATTCTCGAGGGCAGCGTCGCCTACGACCTGATCCATCGGCGGCATCGGCCGGTGCTTACGGTGCCCTGACGCCGCCTCGATTCGTAAACGCCGCTTTCGGCTGCTGAGCCCGGGGGCAGTCAGCCGAGCGATCACTGGGCGGCGATCGTCGCCTATGAGAGTCTCGGAGGTGCTCGTGGTAGCAAACGCAGTTCGAGCCGGCCGCCACCCACCCTGTTGACCTATCCGCCATCGAAGCCCGAGCTCCTCTTAACTGACGACGTCAATGATGATGAGGGCGAGGAAGCCGACGAAGAACATGGCCGTCGCCGGATGCGTTTCCTTCACCTCGTGAGCCTCAACCAGCAGCTCTTCTGTCACCAGGTACAAGAGAGCCGCAAGCCCAAACGAGATGACGCCGGCCAACCACGGACCGGATAGACCGCCGAGCAACCCGGCCGCAAGTCCCGCGCCGACAATGAAACAGGCTCCAATACCAACTACAGTGCCCAAGGTGCGAACCATCGACCACCCATAACGACGACAGGTCGCGCACGTGGCTAGGCCTAAGGAGAGCATCTCGAGAGCGAAGCCCACGGCAAGAAGGGCGCCAGCCTTTTGTCCGGCGACGAAGGCCAGCCCGAGCAGGAACCCGTCGATCAGGACATCGACCGCGACCGGAGCCACCATACCCATCGCGCTGCCCTTGCCGAGGACGTCTCCGGCCCTGCCCGGCAGTGCCGGACTGAGTGGC
>JBGPOS010000200.1:0-2991 GCA_041488155.1 Tepidiformaceae bacterium | reverse complement strand
TCGCTGGTGACGACGCGGACAGAGACGGCGCCGCCGGACACGCGCGCCATCTCGCTCCAGGTGATACCGCCGTCCAGCGAGCGGTAAAGCACGGCCTCGGCGGCGTCGTTGGTCGCACCAATGCCGCCGCACTGGCCCTTCACGCAGAGGCTGACGACGAGCGCGGCCCCGTTCGCGCTGACGCCGTAACCGGAGATGTTCGCCATCGTCGCGGCATCGAGTCCGAGCTGCGCACCCGGAACAGGCGTCGGGATGGCGACGCCGTTGGCGTGATAATCGCCCACCTGGCGGGAAGTGCCGTCGCCGTTGGGGTAGGTGTGCGTGCCGGCATAGAAGAGGACGTCACGGTGTACCGTGCCGTCGCTCGAGCGAGTAACGCGCTCAAGGCCCTTGACCTGCGTTTCGCCGCCGCCTATCTGCACGATCAATGGGAGATCCGGCGGCAGGTCCATCGGGGCGCCGATACCCATCACCGGAGGCGTTCCCGACGCGGTTGGCGATGAGCTTCCACTTGGTGATGGTTGGGCATTCGCAGGCGCGGTGGCCGTCGCTTGCACAAGGTTGCCGCTATCGTCGCCCGTTCGCAGCACGCCGTACAACAACACGCCCAGTCCCGCCACTGCGGCCGCGACGACGGCCGCGCCGGCGATCCGCGCCACGATCGGCCAGGCCCGCCAGGGCGAGGCGATAGGTCCGAGGGCTCGCGCCCAGGCCGGGCGCAGCTCCGGGCGCTCGGGCGGTTCCGGCTGCCAGGCCGCGGCCTCTTCACGAGTTGAGACGCCCAGCTTCGAGAGTATCTCCGAGACGTGGTACTTCGCCGCGTCAGGCGAGATAAAGAGTCGCTCCGCGATCTGCGGGTTCGATAGCCCCTCCCGGACAAGCGAAAGCACCTCCCACTCACGTGGCGTGAGGATGTCCGGGTACGGCCGACGCCCCCTGCGTGGCATGCCTTGACCTTAAGGCGCTCTGCGAAGAATTGCACTACCCGGCGGAGTGCTACGGCGGCTGCTGAACGTACTGGCTGCTCACGTAGGGAATGGCACGGGGAAGCCCAGTCCGCTTACGCCGATTGCTTACTGTAGGCTTTCGGGAAGGACTTCGGCCCGGACGATCCCTTCGATGATGGCCCCGGCGCCGCCAATCTTCATCGAGGCGCCGGTTGCCGTATCGACGAGATCGTTGGGCCCATTTTCCACGTAGGGGCCGTCGCATCGTTGTCCGCCCATGCTGTTGCGCAAGACCACCAGGTTTTGCTCACCAGTGCTCATCGGGGACTCGAAATGGCAGTCGAAAGGAACCTCCACTGCCCGCACGGCACCGCCGTCTGTGTCCACAATAATCAGGTGAGCCTGCCTCTCGTAGTCGTGCCCGGTGAAGGCGCTGTGCCAGACCGCCGCGTGGGTGTCGTCGAGCCAGGTACACCCAGCCATGTTCGGGCCTACAGGTGAACCAAAGTTCTGCGATGGAGGGGGCACCAGATCGAATTCAAGGTCTTCGAGGAATGTCTCCTTCGTCCAATCAGGAGCGCGGCGAATTTCTATGAAAGGAGGTCCAGTATATTCCGACCTCACCGTGCACAGCCGATCGCTCGCCGGTCCCCAAACGCTCAGAGACCAATCACTGTTCGGCAGTCCAAATTGCGCCACCAAGGCGCCGGTTCCGTCAAAGATGAAGCCCTCAGCGGTCTCATCGTTCACCGCCGGATGTTCGGCCAAGAGGTACCGACCGTCGGGCGACCATCTGATCGACCAGTACTGGCACGACACTTTGCACGTATTGCTGGGCACGTTCAGGTCAAGGTTTTCGCCTGTAACGAGGTCATGCCTGTAGAACGTTTCGAGCCTGCTATCGAAAAGAATGAGATACCTTCCGTCCGGGCTGACGTCCGTCATGGGACCGGGACTCGGTCCGAACTGCCCAGGGCAACACTTCGCGATCGTCCCGATGACGTCCGTCTTGAGAGTCGCGAGATCAAGGCGCATGACAGACTTATCGCCTTCCCAGGCACCGCTCGCGTAGTACAGCGCGATGTTTCCCGCGCGCACACTTGGCGCGACCCGAATGAAGTCGCGCTGCTGAACGCCGGCCGTTACGGGCAACTTCTGGATCAGTTGCCCATCCAGGTTCGCCAACCACATGTCACCCCGCGTTTCACCGCTACTCGGCTGGGTGACTATCAACTTCGTATTGGCCGAATTGTCCAGGGTAAGTGCCCCTGGGCTGGCCTTGATCACGGCGACGGCGGACGACGAATCACTCGTTCGAGCAACGCCCCAAGCCAGCAGCACCAACAAGGCTATTGTCCCGCCCACTATTCCCGCGCCCGCCAGCGCCAGCACCCATCGCGCGATACTGGGCCGTTCCGGCTGCCAGGCCGCTGCTTCTTCGCGAGTGGTGACGCCGAGCTTGGAGAGGATTTCGGAGACGTGATACTTGGCGCCGTCCAGAGAAATCTGGAGTCGTTCGGCGATCTGGGGGTCGGTGAGACCCTCTCGGATAAGGGCGAGGGCTTCCCACTCGCGAGGCGTCAGGATGTCCGGGTGCCGGGGACGTCCGCGTGACATAGCAGAACTATTCTCGCAAAGGAGGAGCGGATTAACACTACTCTACGAGCGAGGCTGAAAGCGTTAGCTACGTTTACTGTGCCGAATCGCCTACGCTTCGGTGGCGGCGCGCTAAATATAGCGACGGCTCGCGCTAGTAACCGCCCGGCTCGAAGCCAGTGTAAATCGGTTTGTTAGTCTGGGCGACTGAGTCTACGAGGTGGTGCCGGACATCGAGTCGCTGCCGTCCCGGATCACGACGCTGTACCGGCAGCTGACGGCTTAGGGCCGCCCGAAGTTCGTTTGGCAGTTTTGGTGTTTTGGGAATACGCTGGGATTCTGGAATTGCCGTGACTGGGGCGCTACGGGTTCCCAGAATCAGGCAGGCTGTGCGATGTCCAGTTGACGCCGCCGTCGTCGGTGCTCCAGAACGTGATGCCGCTGACGG
>JBGPOS010000199.1:0-3005 GCA_041488155.1 Tepidiformaceae bacterium | reverse complement strand
AAGCCGGCGTGATCATGCTCTCCAAAGGCGTGGCCGTCGACTACGGTTCATTCGGAATCCGATGCAACGCCGTCTGCCCTGGCGCAATCGACACGCCTATGACGCGGGCTGCCGCCACGTTACCCCAGGAACTCGAAGAGGTCCTAGCCAACAGTGCCAGGCTTGCCCCGCTCGGGCGCATTGGTACATCCGAAGAGATAGCCGAGGTGGTAGCGTTTCTACTCTCCGAGCGCTCATCGTTCGTAACGGGGACGGCGCTGGTCGCCGACGGCGGGGCCACAGCGCGCTGCTACCGCTACGAGCCGCCGGTGACCTTCGCTCCTGCCGGTGGCGCCTGAACAAAGCAAGTAACAATTCGGCGTGACCTTGCCCCGTATATCCCAGCCCCAAAGGAGGATGCTTGACGGCGGGCGTCGATCAGCGAAGGACGGCTCGAGATGCCATCAGGCGACCCCAGTGCCCACAAAAACTGGTGGAACCCGTCCGGTCACGAGCTACGTCCAAGCTGCGAGTGCGCTCGATGTGGAATGGGAGACGGCGCTCGATGAACAGCCCCTGTAGAAGGTACTGCCGAAGATCAAAGGCACAGATCTCAGTCTCGGCACAACCTTGAAGGAGTTCGTTGAGCTGTCAGCGGATCAGTTCCCGCTCAGCAACGCCAAGGCGATCTCTAATAGCTTCAGAGGGGCCCTGGCCTCCTCCTCAAATTGAAGGAAGGCTCTCGACGACGTACAAGGTGGAAAGTGTGCCGCCATCGACTACGAGCTCACTGCCGCTGATTGCGCCAGCGTCATCCGACGCGAGAAACAGGATCGCGGCAGCGATCTCTTCGGATGTCGCCATTCGCCGCTGCGGAATACGATCGAAGTCGTTCATGACGTACTCGAACATCGCCTCTCCCAGAAACTCACGGGTAAGCGGCGTCGCGGTGTACCCCGGCGCAACGATATTCGACCGGATCCCGTGCGGGGCAAGCTCCCGGGCCATCGTGGCATTGAGCCCGCGCAGGCCCGCCTTTGAAGCGTTGTAGGCACCCTCATCGCCGTCGGCGGCATAGGCCGCGATCGACGAGATATGCACGACCGAACCACCTCCGCTCGCAGCCATGACGCGCGCCACGCGCTGCGCCATCATGAACGCACCGTTCAGGTTGACGTTCATGACATGGCGCCACTCCTCGTCCGGGAACTCAAGGAACGGACAGGTGTGGCCGAACCCTGCGCAGTTCACGAGAACGTCGATACCGCCCCAGCGGTCATTTGCCGCGGCAACGGCATCGTCGACCTGTCGGGGATCGGCGACGTCTGCCGCAAACGACCAGGCGCTCCCGCCATCGTCGTCGATCGAGGCCGCGACTGCGTCGATCTCCGTCGCCGTACGCGCTACGAGCATGACTTCGGCCCCTTCGCGCGCGGCTCTCCTGGCTGTTGCTTCGCCTATCCCTCGGCCGCCGCCTGACACGATAACCCGACGGCTTGCGAATCGTCCAGGAACCTCGAACGGAGACGGTGCCATGTGCGCGAATGTATCAAGATTCCGGTTGCACGGAACCACTGGCTACCCTGCCCACCATTCGCATTCTGTTCCCTGGTTAGACAACAGAGGAGCAAGAGAGAGGAGGCGAGCGCCTCCACGATTACAACAGGAGCGTACTGCCGAACGTACCGTTTTCGTACGCTGCTTCTACGCTGCCGACGGCGTTTCCTAAACCGCGTGCGACAACGGTCTCCGATTGAGCCCGCAGTGCCCGGGGGAAGGTTAGAAACCAGAAAGGTGGCCACAAACGGAGGCCACACGCCTATTCTGGCCCTTGTTGTGGCGGTCCCCAAAAACAGAAAACCCAGCATTTGCAGGGCTTTCAGGCGATGGAACTAAAACGGGCTCGAACCCCAGTCGGTTGGCCATCCCCTGCGACCTTCTTGCTACCCGAGCATCCAACACGAGGCGTCACGAAACATCGCGGGCGGCATTGCGAACTACCCCGGAAGCCGGCGTCGGAACGCGCCGCACGGCATCAGACGTCACGGGCCGGAGGCCACGCTGGTCAACTGGACTTGGTCGCGTTGGAGGCGAGGCGATCGAGAAGATCGGCAAGCGCGTCCGGGTCCTCCACCATCGGGAAGTGACCGCCGGAGATCTCGATCGGCTCGACGCCAAGCAGCTCGCGCGCGAGGAATCGTTCCCACTCTGGCGTGAAGAACTCGTCGTCCGTCGCGTAGATGAGCGCAGTGGGGAGATTGGGATGCTGACCGAGCGGATAGTCGCCGACCGCGGATGCTCCTGGCCGCAGACGTTCCGCGAGTTCGCGCCCCGTTTTGCGTGGTAGCCGGGGATACATCGCTTCGATCGCCGCTTCGGGCGCCCAGACCGACCTGCCGTCGGCGTCTTTCGGGGGAAACGGGAAGCCTTTTCGGAAGACGTCTGGAGCGTCGGGCGGCGTCGCGAACGAGCCGAACCTCGGGCAGACATACACGAGGAGCGCTGGATGCCGCCATGCCGCGACAAGCGCAGCCTCGGCTGATCCGATCGAGTGTCCGACGACGACGACGGGGTCGTCGACGCCGTCGAGCGCCTGGAACGCCGGGCGCGCGCGTTCCTCGTAGTCGGCGTGAGGATCGTCGAACGGCATGTCGGGCGCGACCGCGTCGTGACCATGCGCTCGCAAGCGGTCGACGACCGGCTCCCAGCAAGACCCGTCGTGCCAGTTGCCGTGGATGAGGCAGAACGTGGCCAGGCGGTAGGTATTGCACGGCCGGGCGCGCATTGCAAGCGAGGCGAACGACTGGATCGCTGAGCCTGCGTGCTCGGGGGACGTTCCGCACGCTGGCCCATGCAACGTAGGATCGCGCGGTGACGCCGGACGCTGATGTTGTCGTCGTGGGCGGCGGGGTCACGGGGGTCGCCGCGCTACGTGCGCTCGCGCTCGCCGGTCTCGACGCTGTCTTGCTCGAGCAGTTTGCGCTCGGTCATGATCGCGGGTCGAGCCACGGCGCATCTCGCATCTT
>JBGPOS010000198.1:0-3018 GCA_041488155.1 Tepidiformaceae bacterium | reverse complement strand
CCCGCGTCGCGAATACGATCGATGTAGTTCTGCTGACTTGTGGTGGGAGCACTGACAGGCCCTGGGAGCCAACGGGGGACCGCGACTCTCGGCACTTCGTCCATGGAGTTCAGTCTAGAACACAAAAAGAGCGCCCTTGATTAGGACGCTCTCCTGTTACTTGCTACTGGTTGCCGGTTGCCTGCTACTCCTCTTCTTCGTCGTCCTCAGCGTCGGCGTCGGCCATGCCGGAGAGGCTCACCGGACTGTCGCCGCCATCCTGTTCGCCTTCCCAGTCCTCGTTCTCCGAGTCGTCGTCCAGCAGGTCGTCATCGTCGTCATTCCCGAGCCGCAGCAGCGACTCCTTGATGTAGGGACGCACGCCTTCGACCACGGTGGCGGGGAACGAGAGCCTGGTCTGCGACGGGTCGCGATAGGTCTCCTTGATGATCACTTCGACGTCAGCGTCCGAGAGGCTCTTGACGGCGGCGGCGTACTGGTTGCCGCCCTGGATCAGACGCAGCAGACGCAGGCCAAGCTTCGGCTCGACGGAACCGAGCACGTCGCCATTGACGTTGGCGATCTGCAGGCTGCCCGTCTCGGCCTTGAGGTAGACCTCGTCACCGGCGGTCAGTGTCGCCAGCGTCTCGCGCGGCGTATTGCGCAAAATGGTGGAGCCCGACTTGCCGACCTCTTCGATGAACAGGTCTTGCGCCACCTTGGCGACGGCCTCGCGCCGCGGCGCCTCGGCGTCTTGCAGGCCTGCGAGCCGGTCCAGGTTGCGCTTGGCGATCGAGTTCACCGGGTCTAGCGCGATCGACTTGCCGTAAGCCTCGTACGCCTCGCGGTAGCGGCCGAGCTCGAGCAAAGCTTTACCCAGCCGATTCCACGTATCGACGTCGTTCGGCTGGGCCTCGACTATCGTCTTGTTGAGGGCGACCGCCTCTTCCCATTTGCTTTCGAGCGCTAGCTGGATCGCCTGCTCGGCGCCCGGTCGCTTGGGACGCGCATCGTCTTCACCCTCGACAGGTGAGTTCATCTCTGGACACCTCTTGCTGCACGAAACACGATAGACGTGGGCGGGACGCCTTTCTATCTTCGATTTTTTCTGGTCGGGGTGGGCAGATTTGAACTGCCGGCCTCACGGTCCCGAACCGTGCGCTCTAGCCTGGCTGAGCTACACCCCGGGGGCTTTGATTCAGGTTCGTATGTTACGAGTTTAGCCGATCGTGATTCAAGCGTAGACTTACTCCCGGCACGAACCACAAACGAGGCTCTCATCATGCCGTCCCTCCGCATCCTGATGATCAGCGCCCTGGAGGTCTGGGCCCTCTCGGGCCAGGGCGGCGCCGCCTCCCTGTTCAAGACGCTAGAGGGCTACGGACGACGCGGCCACCGCGTCGACTTCATCGCCCCGACGGTCGGAGCCAATCACCATTATGGCGCGCCGCCGCAGCCGCCGCCGCAAATCGAGGGCGTGCGTTACCACCTGTTCAATCTGCCATCGCTCGTGAACTCACGATTGCCGCTGCCGGGCGTCGCTCGCAAGGCAGACCAGAAGCTGCGCTTCGCCAACCTCTTCCCGCTGCTCGCCGCACGCCAGGCCGAGCGCCTGTTCAAGCTGGACGATTTCGACATCCTTTACGGCTACGAGGTCCACGGTGTCCTGGCCCAGCGGCGAGTTCGGCGTAAGCATCCTCTGCCGCTTGTAGCGCGATTCCAGGGCACCGTCATGTACCCGTACCTGCGCCGTCCCCAGAGCCTGCTGCGCAAGTTCGAAGAGGTGCGCGCTCTCAAGACGCCGGCGGAGCTGTACGTCATGACCGACGACGGCACCCGCGGCGACGAGGTGCTGCAGACCCTCAACCCGGCGTCGGAGGGCAAGGTCCACTTCTGGCGCAACGGCCTCGACGTCAGCGCGGTTCCCAGTGCAGCCTCCAACGGCGCCCACGCGGCGCGTGAGGAGTTCGGCCTGCGCGACGACGACTTCGTCCTCGTAACCGCGACCCGCCTGGCACGCTGGAAGCGCATTGACCGCGCGATCGACGCGGTGGCATTGCTGCGCGACGAGGGCGTCTCAGCGCGGCTTCTGGTCGTCGGCGACGGCGAGGAGCGGGCCAACCTGCAGCGCCAGGCCCACGAGCTTGGCCTCGACGCCCAGGTGACCTTTGTCGGCGCGGTGCCGCAGTCCGAGGTGCCGCGCTACCTGGGCGCCGCGGATGTCTTCCTTTCGGTCAACGAGCTTTCGAATGTCGGCAACCCACTCCTCGAAGCGATGGTCGCCGGCCGCTGCGTGCTCACGCTGGACGAAGGCGACACGCGCGACCTGATCCGCGACGGCGAAACCGGCGTGCTCCTGCCTGCCTCCGGCGAGCCGCGGACGATCGCCGGCGCCCTGTCGCAACTCGCCCGCGACCCCGATCGCCGAAAACGCCTGGGTGCCGCGGCCCATCGCCTGGCCGAGCGTTCGTTCTGGAGCTGGGACCAGCGTCTGGACGCCGAGGTCGCAGCCGTGGAGGCGCTGGTCTCCGGTCGGCAGCCGCATGCGGGTCAATGACCAGGCCCAGCGAGGAGCCGGCCGCCGCACCCGGTGGCTTCCTGTTCAACGTCAACCTCGTCTTCATCGCCACCGTCGCGAGTTACGGCCTCGCCTTCTTCAGCAGCGTGCTCCTGGCCCGCACTCTCGGTGACGAGGGTCGCGGCGTCACGGCCTTGTACCAGTCTGCGGTGACGCTGGGCTTCGCCTTCCTCAGCCTCGGAATCGCCACCGCCCTCGTCTATTTCGTGGCGCGCCGCGAGATTAGCGGCCGTCAGGCCATGGAGGCCAGCCTCAGCATCACGCTGACTGCCACTCTCGTCACCGCGATCGCTGTAGGCGGCGCCGGGCTGGCTTTCCGAGGCCTGAACGAGGAAGACGTACCGTTCTGGCTGGCAGTGATCGCAGTACCCGCGATCATTCAGTTCCGCGCGGCGGAGGCGGTGTTGCGGGCCCAGGGCCGCTTCGGCGCCATGAACTTGCTCGAAGTGTCGCTGCCGCTG
>JBGPOS010000197.1:0-3033 GCA_041488155.1 Tepidiformaceae bacterium | reverse complement strand
GTCCGCGAAGGATATGACGTGGTGTCCCTGGCCCCCGATCGTATCCTCGCCGAGCGATCGGAGCGTCTCGGCGCGGCTCCGGGCCAGGAGGAGCAGGGCTGCCGGATCCCGGCGCAGCGCGGCCCGGGCCGCGGCCACGGCCCCCGGGGTCTGGGGCGTCACGACCTTCATCACGAGGTTGTAGCCGAACCCGGACTCGCCGCTCAGCACGGTCCTGGTCCGCGTCGCCGGGCCCGCGGCCGGCTTCGAGGTGGTCTCGCCGAAGCTGCCGCGACCGGCAAAGTCGACGAGGCTCGTCACCTCGAGCGAGCGCGTCGTGAGCGGCTCGTCCGGCCTCAGGCTCTGTCCCTGGTTGTAGGCGGTGCCGCTCCCCGCGCGCCAGATCGACTTGACGCTCTGCAGGGCCTCGAGGCCGCCCGCAGCCTTGATGCCCGCCTCCAGGACCTGAAGCGCCTCCTTCTGGGCCGCCGCGGCGGAGCCGGCGCGGACCGGAAGCGCCATGGCGGAGAAGGACACGAGACACAGGAGAACAACTCGTCTGTTCTTCACTGCGAGCCTCCTTGCGGGCGCAACGAACCCGGCCGACGCTACCCTTCCGTGACCACCGCGTCAACGCCTCGCTCGCCGGCGGTCCAGGCCGATCCGCTGGGGGTACGAGAGCGAGTCCACGCTCAAGCTCCTCCTCGGGCTGACCGACGCGTCTCTGCCGCAGGCATGTCGCGGTCGGTCGTCAGCACGAACCAGCCACTGGTAGTCCCGAGATCCCTCTCGGCGTAGCCCGCGAACCGCGCATGCAGCCGCAGGGATCGGAGCCTTTCTTCCCATCCCCCGCAGTACATCGGCTTGTCGTCGCCTATCCCGAATCCAGCCTCCAAGAACAGGTGGCGGTAGTCGCGGTGACGCAGCCGATTCTGGTAGTGATTGGGTGGTGACAGCAGTCGCCAGGCGGTTTCGCCGAATCTGAGGAAGTTGAACTCGGTGATGGCGCGATCCGTATGGCTGTAGTGATCGGTGTAGTCGATCGCAAGACTGCAGATTCCGCCTGGCCGAATTAGCCTGCGGCATTCCCGGAGGATGGCCTTGATGTCCTCGACGGGGATGTGCTCCAGGGTGTTGGTCGACACGACTGCGTCGATGCTCCCGGTGGGCAGGTCCGTTCTCCTGATGTCGAACGGCGCCCTGTAGGTTATCCCGAGGCCCCGCAGCTCATTCTCGAAGTCCGCGGTGAAACGGCGCTCCCCGAGGGCGGCGAAGGTCGGATGACCGACCAGCCGATTGAGGTACTCGGGCGTCGTGAGCCTCGCGATATCGACCGTGATCTGGTTCGAAAAACCCCTGGTGGCGAGAAACAGGTTGCTGAAGAGGTCGTTCCCGGCACCGAACTCGAGCAGGCGGACGTCCGACCGGCGGAAGTGGTCGACGAGAATCCGGGCGTGCTCCCCTTGAGCCTGGACATCCCTCTCGACGTTGCGGATGCCGCGCCTCGTGACCTTGGTGGACAGGAACTCGTGAGCGGACAGCGGCAGGATCCGGAGCAGGTGAAAGGCCGCACCCTTCATCAGGTAAGGCAGGTTCATGGTTGGGCACCCGTCTCCGCTGGCTCGCTCGCGGTGCTGATGTCCCGGAGCGCGTGTGCCTTGGGGAGTCTAGCCCAATACCCCGGGTCACCGTCCCCCAGGGCGTCGACCTCGTCGCGCAGGCCCAGCAGCTCGAAGCGCTGCAGCGTGAGCGGCACGTTGCCGTTCTTCCACACGTAGTCGTGGAACGCGCGAAGGTCGAAGGCGTCCCCCCGCTGCCGGCGGGCCTCGGCGAGGAGGCGGACGATCTGCAGCTTGCCGATCTGGTAGCCGACGGCGAAGCCCGGGGTCGAGGCGAAAGCCGCGGCCTCGCTGCGCGCGGTGGCTGCATCCATTGGCACTGCCGTCCGGAAGTAGTCGGCGGCCTCGTCCACCGTGAACGTACCCAGGGCTAGCCGGACGTCGACCTCGACCCGGAGCGCGCGCAGCCGGGCGTAGTTCCAGATCATCTCCCGGGTCTTCGGGCTGTCGTCGAAGAGGCCCAGGCCGAGCATCGTCTCCTCGGTGTAGAAGGCCAGGCCTTCGTTGACCCCGGAGTCGTACCAATGGCGCCGGATCTCGTCTTCGTGACGCCAGGACAGGGCAAGCTGGAACGCGTGGCCGGGGACGGCCTCGTGGACCATGTCGGCGCGCGGGTCACGGGCCATGGAAAGCGCGAAGTAGCCGAGGTCCAGGGAGGGCGGTGGGATGTACCGCGTCGACTCCTCGCCCAGCCGCTCGGGTGACGTGAACTCGGTGCCCTCGCCGAAGCCCGCGATGGGCGCCAGGTACGCGGGCAGCGGCCGGTACGCATAGTGCGGCATCCACTCGGGGACGCTGAGGACGCCCTTGTCGACGAGGAAGCGACGAATGGACGCCTCGTCCTGCCGCGCCCGCGCGATCTGCGCCGCCTGGTCGGAAAAGATCGGCAGCTCGGGCAGGCCCCGGTTCCGCTGGCGCTCGAACGCTTCCGAGGCCACGGCCCGCGCCCACTCCTGCCGCCCCATGGCAAGCAGCTCTTCCGGCGTGAACGGCATCAGGGCGACCTTGCGCAGGAAGAAGAGATACGCCTCGCGGCCGACGGCGACGCCGGCCGGCATCGCGTCGGCCCTCGATTGCAGCCAGGACCGATACCCTTCGAGCGCGGCGGCGGCGCGTACCGTCTCCGCGTCCAGGCGCGGCCGAGTGTCCGCGGCGACGAGCGGCCCGAGCGCGGCCATCGCCGCGCGCAGGCGGGGCCCGATGTCCTTCAGGTCGTCGATGGCGAGACGGGCGAACGGCCCGACCGGCTGGTCGAGGTTGGTGCGAGCGTCCGCGAGGGTCCGGGGGAACGACGCGATCCGCGCGACGATCTCGCGGCCGCGCGCCGGCGTGAAGGGAGGTGGCGGCAGGAGCGCGTCGACCAAGGCTCCCAGCGTCTGGGCCGAATAGAAGCCCGGATCCCGGCGCCAGGGGCGGAGCACGTCCAGCTCCCAGC
>JBGPOS010000196.1:0-3034 GCA_041488155.1 Tepidiformaceae bacterium | reverse complement strand
GTCCTGCCCGAGGTGCAGACCGAGTATGCTCGCACCCAGGTGATGCTCGTCTACGCGCTGCTCGGCATCGTCGGCGCGCAGTGCGACGGCGCGGCCCAGCACCTGGTCGACGACAACGCGGCGCTGCGCTCGCTGGCCGGGCGCGGAGCGGAGGCGCTCGCCGGCGATCCGGCGCACGCCGAGCTCGGCGACGCCCTCGGGTCGCTCGCGCAGGGCAACGACGCCTCGGTGCGCCTCTCCGAGCTCTCGGCGGCGAACGGCCAGCTTCGCGCCGCTGTCGCCCAGTTCGGCGTGGCCGCTCAGGGCAGCGATAGCGAGCCGCTGCGCTCGCTACGCGCCGAGGTCATCGATAGCCTGCGGATCGAAGCGGAGTCGCGCTCGTTCTCGCTCATGGGCCCGCGCGCAGACGGGTAGGGGACAGAGCCGATCACTCGTTCACGCCCTCGGCAGCAGCCCGTAGGTACCGAGATCTTAGGCACCCGGTAGTGTACTGATCAGCCCCGCGCTGTATTGGAGAACGAGCAACGCGTCGATGCTGTTGACCTGGCCATCCTGGTTGACATCCGAGTTCTGCAGGCAGGGGAGCGAGCTCAGCAGCCTCGAACCGAGTTGCAGAATGAGTAAGGCGTCTAGGGTGTCGACACTGTTGCCACAGTTCACATCGCCTGCGCGATAGATCGGCGTGTCGATAACATCCACGGGCGTGAGCCGGTCCGTGGTCGTCCCGTCTCCCAGCTGGCCCAAGAAGTTCCTGCCCCAGCACGTCACCCCGCCAGCGACCGTCAACGCGCACGCGTGCTCAACACCCACGGCGACCGCGGCAACGTCGCTGGTCAGGCCACTCACGTCCTCGGGCACGGTGCTGCAAGGGACAAACTCCCTGAACACCACGCTGCACGTCTGCGGTCCGGTCCTCGTCCCAGTTCCGAGCTGACCAGCATCATTGACGCCCCAGCATTTGACCCCGCCGGATGTGGTTACGGCGCAGGCATGCTGGTACCCTGCGGAAACGCCAGTGACACCTGTGAGCGTATTACCGTTGCTCTCACTGCACGGCGGCGTTGCGCCCGTTGCGCAAACGTCCGTTGGCGTAGTGCTGCCCGTGGTGGTGCCGTTCCCCAACTGGCCGCCGCTGTTGTCCCCCCAGCACTTGGCCCCGCCCCCCGTGGTCACGGCGCAGGTGTAGCCAACACCGGCGGAGACGGCGGCAACGCCGCTGGCCAGGCCGGTGACGTCCACCGGTGTCGAACTGTTCGTCGTCGTGCCGTTCCCGAGCTGGCCGGAGAAGTTTTGGCCCCAGCACTTGACCCCGCCCGAGGTGGTCAGTGCACAACTATTGCTGAAGCCGGCAGTGACGGCCGCGACGCCGCGGGTCAGGCCCGAGACGTTCACTGCTGTTGTGTAGCAGACGCCGCCACAGTCTGGACCCCCGGTCGTGCCGTTGCCGAGCTCGCCGGAGCCGTTGTAGCCCCAGCACTTGACCCCGCCTGCTGTGGTGAGGGCGCAGGCGTGTCGGGAATTTTGCCCACTCTCGGCTGCAACCGCAACCGCCCCGGTGGTCAGGCCCGGCACGTCCTGCGGGGCGTGGCCGTAATACCAGCACTTGACGCCACCGCTTGCCGTCACGGCACACACATCGAATTCGCCCGCCGCGATGGCGTGCGCACCGCTTGTTAGCCCGGTGACGTCGACAGGGACCACGGACACGGGCGGGAGCGAGAAATCGGGAAACGCCTCGCTCACCTCACTTCCCCAGCACTTCACCCCGCCGCCTACAGTAAGGGCGCAGGTGTGGCCTCCGCCGGCAGCAATCGCGGTGCCGCCCGCCAAGGGGGCGGCGGAGGCCGGCCCGGGACCGCTCGCCAAGCCGGTCCCGACCGCGATCGCGAGAACACAGACTGCGAGGATGTGCCCTGTTCGGAAGCGCATGGGTCGACCTCCTGCCAGAACCCATCGGTGAGTTCTTGCCGTGACAACTCTAGACCAAAAGATGTCGTTCGGCCACTTCGCAGACCTTCCCTGGCCGGCGAACCTACTCCCAGCGGAAGTCCTGCAGGCGGCGAATGCCTTCGTCCAGGCGCTCGTCCGGTACCGAGAGCGAGAGCCGCACGTAGCCCTCGCCGTTCCGCCCGTAGCCGATGCCCGGCGTGACCACGACGCCTGTCTGGTCCAGCACCCGCTCGGCGAACTCGACTGACTTCATCCCGCCCGGCAGGCCCGCCCACACGTAGAGGCTCGCCTTCGGCGGCGTCACGCGCAGACCGATGCCGACACGCTACCTACGTAGGTCGGTGTCTTCAGCCCCGCCGCCGGGACGCGAGGTTCTAAAGACCCTCGCCTACGACCTCCGCCTCCCGGCTCCACGCAAGCGCGCGCGCCCTGCCGCCGCCTCGCCCGCGGGCAGGCTGTGGATGATCCCCGCGTCGAGCTGGAGAATGAGCTGGGCATCGATGGCATTGACGCCCCCGCTATGATTAACATCGGCGTTCGCTGCACACAATAGCGAATCGATAAGTCCGGCGGCATATTGCAGGATCAGCAAGGCATCGATGGCGTTGACCAGCCGGTTGCAGTTCACGTCGCCGCGCAAGCCCTGGGGCGTCGGCGTGGGGGTCCGCGTGGGCGTGTCGCTGGCCGTCGCCGTTAGCGGAGGAGAAGGCGTGTTGGCGGGAGTGTAGGTTGGCGTCTGCGTCGGCGTGTTCGTCGCCGTCGGGGTCGGCGTCGGTTTGAGAGCCGATACGTCCACGGGCGTTCTGCTGTCGGTGGTCGTGCCGTCTCCCAGTTCGCCGCTGGCGTTGTGGCCCCAGCACTTGACCGCGCCCGCCGTGGTCAGGGCGCAGGTGTGGAAGTCGCCGGCGGAAATGGCGGCCACGCCGCTCGTTAGGCCACTCACCTCCACCGGCGTGCTGCTGTCGGTGGTCGTGCCGTTACCTAGTTTTCCATTGAAGCCCCAGCACTTGGCGCCGCTCGCCGTGCTCACGGCGCAGGTGTGGTAGCCGCCAGCGTAGACGGCGGCCACCCCGCTCGTCAGCCC
>JBGPOS010000195.1:0-3047 GCA_041488155.1 Tepidiformaceae bacterium | reverse complement strand
TGAGTCGGGGTGCTGGTGATGGTCGCCGTGGACGTTGCCGTCGGTGTGATGGTTGGGGTCCGAGTCGGCGTGCTCGTGGTCGTGCTGGTCAGGGTGCTCGTGGGCGTGTTGGAGGGCGTCCTGGTCGTCGAGGGTGTCGGCGTCGGCCCTCCGCCAACGTCATCAAAGCAACCGGTGACGTCGTTCAAGGTGGGCGTCGCGGCGCCGTTGGTCGTGGTGAGCAGCGCCTTGTATTTCAGGTAGCGAAAGCCATTGAACTGGGCGAGCGACCCGCCGTTGGCGAAGAAGGTGCCGCTTGTGCCGTCCGGACCGACGAAGTTGAAGGGCCCGGACGCGGCGTTGCTGGCTGCCGCCTGGAGCTGCAGGTTCGTGTTGGCGGGAACCGTGGCGGTCCACGAGATCGTGGTCCAGTCGGGCGTGCTGCCGACGGCCGGGTTGGCATCCTTCACCGAGGAGACCAGATTGCCAGAGGGCGCGAAGCCGGTCTTCATGTAGGAAACGAAGACGATGTCGTTAGACTGACCCGCGGCGTTGGAGCAGGAGGAGGTGCTGCACACCTGCCGCCTCCCACCAGTGAGTCCGTCACCGTCGCTTACGAGCACTGCCTGGGTCCCTGTTCGCGCCGCCGTTAACCGCACCACGAAGCCATACTGCGTACCCGCGTTGAGTGTCGGAGCGGTGGCGAAGGTTGCGGTCAAAAAGCCACCGGAAGGGCTTCCCGTGCCGGGGATCGTGGACGACGCGAGAAGCGCGGGGGCTGTCATTAAAATATCGCCGCTGCTCGTGGTCCTAACCTCGATGGTGATGTCCGGATTCGTCCCGGAGCAACTAGCGCAGAAGATGTAGACGTCGAGCTTCTGCATCGTGCCGGTCACGCCGGGTGTGAAGGTCTGGGCTGCGAAGGACGTGCTACTGAAACCGACGCCGTTGTTAGTGAAGTTCGTCGTCTGCTGGTCAACGGTTACGGGCGCCGCCAGGATGACATTACCGGGGCTGGCGGTCAGATCGGTGTTCGTCGGCACGCCCGTCTGGAAGTCGGCCTGCGTCGTGTCGGTCAGGCAGCCGCTCTGCGGCGCGGCGGTCAACGAAAAGTTTTGCGTCGTGGTGTTGCCATCGGTCACGACGATGCTCGTGGCCGTGCTGGAGTTGAAGCCGGGCGCGCTGGCGGTAATGCTCGGATAGGTGCCGGAGGGCACGCTCGTGAACTGATAGAAGCCGCTGGCGTTCGTTGTCGTCGTCCGGCTCCCGAAGGTGACGGTCGCGCCGTTGATCGGGGCGCCACCCAGGGCCGCCGTCACCGTGCCCTGCACGGTGCCGCTCGTGACCGTTGTGCAGGAGGGGAACTGGAACGACCCGATACGCGTGAGGTCGTTCAACCCGTCCACGGCGTAGTACTCGTTGGTGTACCAGAAGGTGCAGCCGTCCGGGTCGAGCGTCATGGCGCTGTAGTCTCCCCATCGGGTACACGTCCCACCGCAACTCCCTGATTGGGTTCCCGTGCCCTGGATGAGGAGCTGCTCCGTCTGGGGCAGCGAGTTGACGGCGTCGCCCGCGAGCCGGCCGGCGTACTTGATCGCCGGCTTGGACGTCGAGTTCGACGTGCTGTAACCGATCGCCATGTCCCCCGCGCGGTCGACCGCCACGCTCGGCATGAAGCGGTTCATCGTCGAGTCAGGAGTGTCGGTGAAAGCCTGCGTGGTGCTTCCCGCGACCGTGCCGCCGGTGACGTCCACCTGGTAGTAGCGGGGCGAGGCCTGCGATGCGCTGCTGCCCTGCACGGTGTGGCTGGTCCACAGCGACTCGGCTCCGCTGAGATTCGTGTACTGGTTCTGCGCCATCAGCCGGTCGGCCAGAGTGTCGAGGTTGTTGCCGCCTTGCGACGGCACGGTACCTGGTGGGTCCGCCCAGCTCGAGGGCGCTATGGCGATGAAGGGGCCAGTGAAGGTGGAGCTCGAGATGCTGTTCCAGTCCACTTGGAGCTTGTAGACGGACTCCGCGTTGGTGAATTGCCACACCACGGCGAACAGGTTCGGAGTGCCCGCAGGGGGCGTACCCGCCTGGAGCCGCGCGTTGCTCGGGAGCAGGGTGAATTCTGCCGCCGGGGCGTCGAAGGAGACGGACTGGACGGTCGGGAGCCCGGCGTACATCTGGGCCTTGTTGAATGCGTAGACGCGGACGTTCTGGAACGACCCGCTGGCGGCGTAGTCGAACATGTTGACCGACATGTACAGCCCGTCCGGCCAGATACCGAGTTTCGGGTAGTCGCCCAAGCCTCCCGTTGTGTTGATCGAGTAGAAGTTCCACCCGCCCGAGACTGGGTCGCCGGATCTCGACACCGCGAAGCACTGGAACGCGCCCGGCGGGTTGATCACGTTGTTGGAGCCGTCGAGCTGGAACGCAAAGTCGCTGATGACCCAGCGATCCTCGAAGCTGTCGTACAGGACGACCGGGTCGCCGAAGTTGTCCGTGTCGCACAGGTTGCCGAAGCTGCCCTGGCTCATGAACGTGTCAAAAGTGAAGGCCGCCGCGCGGACACCGGTGCTCTTGTTGTAGATGCCGATCGAGGTGTTGACGGTCTGGATGTAGTACGTCGGGCCGACGTCTCCGTTCGTGTCCGGCGGGTGCCCGCCGCCCCAGTTGGCGAAGTCGAGGCCGTCGAAGCTGGCCAACGGCAAGGGGGCCGGAGCGGAGAGCCCGACGAGGGAGGCCTCTTCCGCCGGCGCTTGCGCCGAGGAGCCGTAGGGAACCGGGATCCTGGGCGGCGGCTCGCGCTCGGGGCGCTCCTTGTGGGCCGGCGGGACGTACGGCAGATCGCGAAGGTCGCCTTGGAACGGATGGGCCGCGATGAGAGGAGGCCCTGTCGGCCTGGGCTGCACGGGTATGGGCGGTTGGTCCTGTGGTGAGAGCCCCGCCGGAAGGTCCACGCCCTCCACCGCTCTCGCGGAGATCTGATTGCCGGGTCCTTGCGCGCTCGTCGGACCCTGGCTGCTGACGATTCGAGAGAGCTTGCGGGCGAGCTCCTTCGCGTAACTCGTGGTCGAGAAACC
>JBGPOS010000194.1:0-3105 GCA_041488155.1 Tepidiformaceae bacterium | reverse complement strand
CGGTCAGAAGCGCGGCCTGTTTGGCCTGGTCGCGAAATTGCACCGCGACGAACGCCGCCAGGACCAGAATCTCGGCCCATTTGATGACCTCTTTCGCGGTAAGACCAACCTTGTCGGCGCTGGCGAACGAGGCGACGACGATTGCCAGCAGCGTGATGAGTGGGGCCATCAACCGCCCGGTTGGGAGCATCAGTCGGTGAAGCGTGGCTGAGCGCATGCCCCAGGCCACCACCAACAGCGCGAAAAGCGGCTCCGTGGGCGCCAGGTCCAGCTCTCCGAGGACCTGGTGGGCCTGCCCACCCAGATCCTGGCCGAGCGCATCAGCGGCGACCGCCGCGTCGCGACCCAGAACGTGCTGGACGTGAGGCTGCAGAAGGAGTTCGCCTTCGGGAAGGACGCGGGCTTCGCGGTCTTCGCGGACCTGCTGAACCTCACCAACGACGACGCCTACGAGAGCGTGGGGAGCCGCATCGGGACGTCGGAGAGCTTCGGCCTGCCCACCCAGTTCATCCTGCCGCGGCGGGTCATGCTGGGAGCGAAGCTGAGGTTCTAGCCCCTCTCCACCGCCGCGCGAACACGCCGCGGAGCGCCCGCAAGGTCACTCCGGGCGCTCGTCGAGGACACCACCGTCCTCGCTCTCCAGGGCCTGGAGGTAGGCAGCCGCCTCCTCGAGCTGGAGCTCGCTGAAGACCCGGATCCCCGCCTTGGCAAGCATCGCGGCCGCCACGCCTTGGCCTGGGCCCCGTTGGCCGCGAAAAGTCCCGTCATAAAGGTAGGTGGTGGCGCACGAGGGGCTGCCGTCCTTGAGCACGGCCATGCGAGCCCCACACGCGACGGCTGCCTCGAGGGTTGCGCGAGCGCCCCGAAGGAAAGCCCTGGTGACGTCGGCCCCGGCGAGGTCTCCGACGTAGGCCTCTTTCCTCAACACCGCCTGTCCGTCACCGCCCACGATCTCGGCCGGCGGCCGGGGAACCGGCAAGCCTCCGGCCACCTCGGGACAGACAGATACGAGCCGGCCCTCCCGCTTCCAGCGATCCAGGATCTCGTCCGCACAGGAGGCGTCGCCGCCATGGTAGCGGACTGGCTCCCCCAGCAGGCACCCGCTCACGAGGATCTTGATCATGACAACCCCAGCATGCCAACGATACCCGCAAGCCGTCGGCGTGGCAAAGGCTGTCAGTGTCTGGCGAAGAGGGCGACCCGGTAGTCCTCCAGGCCCCCGTGAACGAAGACGACCGGGACACCCTTCCCCTGATCCACGTAGCTCAGCTCCGCGCCGTTCACGCGGATCTTCTTCGGGGGGACGCCCGGAGGCTCAGCGCCACAGCCTCAAGCAGAAGGACTCCGGTAGCGACGAAGGCGCGGATGGTGTTGACGGTCTCCCAGGGTGCCCACAGCTTTCTGAAATCGGCCGGCGGAGCCGCGATATTCCAAGTCATGAGTGCGTTGTTGAGGGGGACGTTCACGGAGCGAGTTAGCACAGCGATGACCACGATGCCGCAGACCGAGACTGCAATGAGCCAGAACTCCGGCGACCTCCACTGCGACCTCACCATGAAAAGCCAGCCAAGGCCTGCCAGCAGGGCCGTCAGGACCAGAGGCGGCATGAACCTCACGTAGTGGACGTGGACGACCTGCTGGAACTGCACGACGCTCGAGTCACTGAGTTCGGCCCGCGCGTAGTAGGCGCCCGCGCGATCCCCGAAGTAGATGCCGGCCAGCAGCCCAGCGGATCCAATCGCGACCACTCGCAGTATCGTCAAAACGCCCATGTCAGCCTCCTGCCACAGCGGCGACGTCTGTTTTCAGTCCCCCTCCCACCCGCACAGCTCAATAGAGCCAGACCCTGGCGCCTGATGGTAGCTTCAGGCCTGCCTGGGGGGTGAACTGCTCCCTACCGAGCAGCCACTGTCGCTCGGGAGGCGTGAAGTAGAGCCTGAGCCCTTCCAGTCGCCCGCCGCCGTTTCGCCTTGCCCCCGACGGGCTGCCGAGGATCTCCTGCCACGCCGGCCGCCACTGGGACGGGCGAATGTGGATGGGGTCGAACCCGTACCACTTCGGGTCCAGCCGGACGAACTGGATGCTCCGGGCCGCTGCAAGGGCAGCCAGGCCGTCGTTCACTTGCTCGGCGGCCTGCAGGGCCTCCCCGAGCGAAAGGCGGCACGAAGGAACGAGGATGGACCGGAACACGAGGAACTTCGCCCGGGACAGACGCCGGATGCCGGCAAGGGGGAGATCCGTCAGGACGATGTCCTTCGTGAACTTCTGCAGACGCTCCACGGCCTCCGCGACCCACGCCAGCGTCTGTCGAGCGGAGAACCCGTACAGGATGTCGTTTCCCACATCCGTGACGAGGGCCCGGGTCGGAACCGCATCAAGGGATTCCAACCGGCGCCACAGGCCGGACTCCAGGATGCCGGGGAGCGTCCGGATCGCCAGCCTGCTATGGGCCCCGTAGGACCGCCCGTGCCCAAGGGCCGCCACGACCTCGACGTCCGGCCCCCACGCGCCGCGCGCCGTCGAGACGACCGTCTGGAACCCGCGCGTCAGGTTGCTGGCCCCGAGCGCGACAATCCTCAACCCCGGCCCGCCTGCCTCGCCGATCCCGATCGCCGCAATAGCCAGACCAAACTCCATAGGCCGAGCATCGCCGACCAGACGATGGTGCTTGCCCGCCGCTTCAGGCGTTCGACCTCCGGATAAAGGAACATTGCTTCGCCTGCGACCCAGCAGTCGCGCACTTGCCCCACCTGGAAGTCGCGGCCATCGTGGACCTGCCGAACCGTCCGGCGCGGCCCAACGCCGTCAACCTGGAATTCCACGCTGGTCTTTTCAACGAACCTGGCCCTCACCTGGCCGCGGTTTCTGCTGTAGGCCTGAATCTGGCCCTCGGTCTTCGCGAACACGACCGTGCAACGAGCCTGGCGCAGCGACGCCTGCCAGCGTCGGTCGAGAGCTTCCCCACCGATAAAGAGCAGGACCCCGGCGACCACGGTCAGAAGTGGAGCGTTTCGCCACAGCCAGTTCGGACGCGAGTCGGGCACGCGATCCTCTACCAGGCCACGCCAGGCGCGGCACGGAGGTAGGTGTCGAACTCCAGCTGGT
>JBGPOS010000193.1:0-3133 GCA_041488155.1 Tepidiformaceae bacterium | reverse complement strand
GGGAACGCTACCAGCACACCCTGCTTGCTGGAGATCACCGCGCGGGCGATGAGCGTCACTCGAGCGAGCGCACTCTGGGACAGGTGAGACGTGCGCCACTGCTCGATGGCGGCCTCAAGCGCTCTCCCCTGGAGGTGAGGGTCGAAGAGCGCCGCAAATGTCGCTTTCAACGCGTAACGAGGACGACCAGACGTCGTTGGCACATCGGGCCTGACCACGACCGCGCCGACGGCAACCAAACCATCTCTCAAGGTCTCGTCTCGGATGGGCTCTCGGGTGTTGTCGGCATACCATCGCCGGCCTACCGGCAAAAACCCAGGTTTGAGTGACGCCGCGGTGTACGCACGTCGATCGTTGTCGCGCGTGCGAAGGGCCTGTTGCGCGGTCATCCGGTAGACCTGTTTCGGCAAGAGATAGCGTCCCGATCCCTCGACCGCTCCAACATAGAGCATCGTGAAGACGGTGGCGGCGGCTATCTCGCGAACGCAGTACACGCGGTTTGGCGTGCCCTCGGGGAAGATTGCCGGAGCCGCTCGTGCACGGTAGTGCGGTGGCATAGGGTCGGAAGTGGTAGTGGTACTTGATCGGCCATCGGATTGCTACGCTGAGCCGTATAGCCGAGCGCAGATCGTATCGACGACGTCTCGGCTAGCCGCGGTCGCGACGGCGATGCCCAAGCCAGACAGTGCATCAGGCGGAGGGAGCGGCAGCGCCTCGAGCTCGTACGCTGAGACGGCAACGCTACCGCTCAGGCAGCGGAACGCCTGATCCACAATGGCACTGTTAAAGAACGCTGCAAGGACCGCGGGCCTGACCACGGGTCGCGAGTGGAGAGGGCGGACCATGTTCAGGTGGTTTTCGACGACCGCACCACCATACTGGCGGAGGAAACGGGAGGGAAGCACGGCGGCGATGAGACGTCGCCGCTGTTCCTTCGCCGTCGTCCGCTGGACCAGGATGCAACTCTCGGTGGCGATCAGCCAATCATCGCTGGGCCGAGGCACAAAGAACGGTTGATGATTCACCTTCGTTGAACGGAAGACGAAACGGCCGTCAGGCGTGACGGCCTCGGCCCACACGAGGGGGAGGGTCTTCGGTCCTGACGTGCGCCGAAGTTGATCCTTGTGGCGATTCCAAACCAGGGGCCCGGTGCTGACGGCGTAGCCCCAGTCCGCAAGCCGGTGCGGCATCGTCCGCATGTGTTGGATCAGCGGGGCCTGCGCGAGGTTCCTCGGGATCAGCCAGGGCTCATCAGGTGCGGCCGGCAAAGTGAAGGTCCCGGCCGCCAATACCTGGACAGTGCTCTCGTCGAGAGGAATCAGGAAGTGTACCGATACCTCGCTGCGACTCCGGTCGCGGCAGTACGTGGCGAGAAGCGCCTCTTGCAGGACGTCGTCAAAGACACCCGAGCGATGCGCGATGAAGTCGACCGTGACGGGGGGCGCGGCGCCGGCCAGGAGGCGCCGCAGGTTCTTGAAGTATTCGCCAGCAAGGAAGCTGGTAGGTGTTACGTAGGCCACGAACCCCCCAGGCCTGACCCATCGCAGCGCCACGTCGGTGAACACTCCGTACAGATTTGCGTGACCGTAGAGGCTCTCCGAGTACCGGGCCCTGAGATCCGGGTCGAGAGTCACTCGGCGATATGGAGGATTGCCTATGACAAGATCGTAGAGGCTGGCGTGTTGTCCTGCCGCCAGGCTGTCTCGGATCTCGACGATCTGAGGTAGGCGGCGGTTCGCGGATCGGCACGCAGGCAACAGTGTGGCTTCGAGGAAGACTTGCGACATCCAAGCGGCGACGGGGTCGATCTCGAAGCCCCGAAGGCGGACGGTGACCTCATCGAGCAGGACTTCAGGCTCGAGGTGAGACAGCTGCTTGACCATTCGCTGGGCAACGGGGGCCAGGAAGGCGCCACCGCCACACGCGGGATCGAGCACTCTGCAACGACTCCAGTCGACGCCAGCCGCTGTGGCCTGGTCGAGGAGACGTCCTGCGAGCCCGGGAGGCGTGTAGTACACCCCGAAGCGCGCTCGCACCTCAGCCGGTAGAGCCGCTGCGTACGTCGTGCCGATGAAATAGCCAGCTGTGACTGGGTCGACCCCGGCGGCAGCACGGCCGATAGCCCGGGCGAGCCACTTCGCCTCCTCGGTCAGCGCGCACGTGTCCGACTCCGCGAAGGGTGCTGGAAGCGGCCAGGGCTTGTCGTAGCCGAGTTGTATCACCTTCCAGTACTGCCCCACCGCGGCCGCGACGAAGGCGGCAGCAAATGCCGTTCGGCGCTTCTCCGAGAACCCGTGAGCCTGCCTTGCCGCCTGGATCTTCCCGGCTCGGAGGATGTCGATCGCAGACGCTCGGGCCGACCAGCCGGTGAGCTGCTCCATGACGTGATCGAGCTTCGACTTGCGTACGCGGGCCCTGTATGTCATTCCGCCGGTGACCGCGCCAAGCCTATCGTGATTGGCCCACACGTCCAACCGCTTTTTCGGCGTCTACAAATACGTACAGCTCCACCTCCTGGGCACAGGAACCGGGATCGCAGCTGAGGCGGGGTTTCCGCAGAGGCCGGTAGCCTTCTTGACCGCCGACCTCGACTGCTCTCTGATGAAGGTCAATTAGCCAAGTCAGGTCTTGCGTGGTTGGACGACGCAGCATTGTGGGTGCCTTTCTTGTCTACGGCAGAAACCGCCCTGTACGTGCCCCACGCCTCGTGAGTCGTTACGCGACTACCCTAGGCCTTTCTGCTCGATCGATCAAGGGCCAGGAGATACCGCCGAGCCCGAAACGACTTACGCGCTGCTGCCTATGCCCATGCTGCTACCTTCGGCGCGGCCGCCTGCCACCGTCTCTGACGCCCGGGGGCACTCGATCAGCCAGTAGCGGTCTGGGGCGATGTACGTCGGTAACGCCATGGTGGTGGCCCTCAACCTTCCCCTGACCGATCTCAGGGTCCGACTCCGCAAGGTCCCCTACGGCGCGCTCTTCCCCCCGATCCTCCGGCTCACTCCCTCCCGCTGGTAACCGATTCCCCACACTCTGAGCAGCGCGCGGCACCCGGCATCGAAGTCGGCCGTGAAATCGATGCGCTGCATCCCGTCGAGTGTCCACGACAGCCGGTCGTAGCGGCATTTGCGGC
>JBGPOS010000192.1:0-3140 GCA_041488155.1 Tepidiformaceae bacterium | reverse complement strand
CGGCGTCGACCACCATGAGCCCCCAATGCGCGGACGCGTACCCCGGCGTCTTCAGAACCGCCTCCACCCGCTCTTCGAGAGTGTCACTCCCAGACCCTCTTGCACCCGAGATCAAGGCCAAGGCGAGCAGAGTGCCGCTCAGGCATCGACCAACGCTCATGTGCGTGCCCTCACGATGAGAAGCCGATTCGAACTCGCAACGACCGAGCCGAGAATCGCCTGGAACCAGGAGGCATGCGCGGCTCGACCGCGCGCCCACCGACACAGTACCCCCGCCTCGCGCGGCGTTATCATAGCCTATGGATCACGGCGGTGACACCATCAAGGCTGCGATTCTCGGCATGCGATCACTGGGAATTCTACCGTCATACAAAAGATCATTTATCTCTCATTGTAAAGAAGCTGGTTATGGAAATGGCCTCGAATGCGGGCCGCAAGGGTGGCGCGAACGGTTTGAATAAGTCAGCGGTGAAATGTTTGACGCCCGGTGAATAACGGGATAGAGTGCTGCATCCACGTCTTTGCGCTTTGGGTGCGTTGGCGTTGCTGTCTGTTTTGTCGGCGAGGGGATGGGAATCTATGGCGACACACGTTGCCCCGGTGGCGGAAAGGGGGCACCTCGGCGCCACGCAACGGCGAGATGCCTGGTGGGTCGGGCCGCTCGCCACCGGGCTGGGGCTGGGAGCCTTCATCGTCTACGCGACCTTCCGCGCATTCTATAACGCCGAGTACGAAGTCAAGGCGCCCGATTCGGCTTACTTGCTTTCGCCGTTCTTTTCGCCGTTGCTCATCTTCCCGTGGATGCCGTCGTGGCTCTCTCCCGCGATGCTCATTCTCTGGGCACCCGCCGGCTTCCGTACCACCTGCTACTACTACCGCAAGGCCTATTATCGGGCCTATTTTCTCGATCCGCCCGCCTGCGCGGTGGGGGAGTCGCGCGGGCACAACTACCTCGGCGAAACACACCTCCTCCTGTTTCAAAACATTCACCGCTATTTCTTGTACCTCGCGCTCATGTTCATCGCCTTGCTTTCGTACGACGCCGTGCGCTCGTGCTTCCGGCCCAATGGCTCCTGGTTCGGCATCAGCATCGGCACCTTGGTCTTGCTCGCCAACGTGACGTTCTTGAGCGGCTACACCTTCGGCTGCCATTCGCTGCGGCACCTGGTGGGCGGCAAGGTTGACTGCTTCTCGTGCGTGGCGTTCGGCCAGGCACGCTACAAGGCTTGGAAGGGTGTTTCGGTGCTCAACGAGCACCACATGGCGTGGGCCTGGACAAGCCTGTTCATGGTGGGCTTCAGTGACTTTTTCGTCTGGATGGTGGCCTCCGGCACTTGGCCTAACGTGAGGATTCTCTAGCGTATGGACAAGTACGAAACACATGAGTACGACGTCGTCGTCGTGGGCGCGGGCGGAGCGGGCTTGCGCGCGGCCATTGAGGCCTCGGCCGCCGGCGTGAAGACGGCGCTCGTTTGCAAGTCGCTTCTCGGCAAAGCGCACACCGTGATGGCCGAAGGCGGCGTGGCCGCGGCCCTGGCGAATGTCGATACCCGCGACAACTGGCAGGTTCACTTCCGTGACACGATGAAGGGCGGCAAGTTCCTCAACCAGTGGCGGATGGCCGAGCTGCACGCCAAGGAGGCGCCCGACCGGGTCCGGGAGCTTGAGTTCTGGGGAGCCGTCTTCGATCGAACCCGCGACGGGCGGATCCTCCAGCGTCCGTTCGGCGGGCACACCTACCCCCGGCTCGCCCACGTCGGCGACCGGACCGGGCTCGAGATGATCCGGACACTCCAGGACCGGGCGGTCGCCGCCGGGATCAAGGTGTACATGGAGTGCACGATCACCCACCTCCTCGCCCGTCCCGATCGGGTCAAGGGCGCCTTCGGCTACTGGCGGACGACCGGCCAGACCGTCCTCTTTCCGGCGAAGGCGATCGTGCTGGCGACCGGCGGGATCGGGCGGGCCTACGAGATCACCTCGAACTCGTGGGAGTACTCCGGCGACGGCCAGGCCCTTGCGTACCTCGCGGGCGCCGAGCTCATCGACATGGAGTTCGTCCAGTTCCATCCGACCGGGATGGTGTGGCCGCCCGGCGTCCGCGGCCTGCTCGTCACGGAGGCCGTTCGCGGTGAGGGCGGAATCCTTCGCAACAAGGACGGCGAGCGGTTCATGTGGAAGTACCTGCCCGAGGATCGCCGCAACGAGTACGCCGCGACCGACGAGGAGGCGACGCGCTGGGTCGACGCCCAGAGCTCCGGGCTCACGACCGACGCCCGCCGGCCGCCCGAGCTGTCGACGCGCGACAACGTCGCGCGGGCGATCTACACCGAGGTCCGGGAGGGTCGGGGCTCGCCCCACGGCGGAGTCTTCCTCGACATCAGCTACCTCCCAGCCGAGCACGTCCGGCGCAAGCTGCCGTCGATGTACGACCAGTTCAAGGAGCTCGCCGACGTCGACATCACGGCCGGCCCGATGGAGGTCGGGCCGACGACCCACTACATGATGGGCGGGATCCGCGTCGACGCGGAGACCGGGGCGACCACGCGGTCCGGCCTGTTCGCCGCCGGCGAGGTCGCGGCGGGCATGCACGGCGCCAACCGGCTCGGCGGCAACTCGTTGTCGGACCTGCTCGTGTTCGGCCAGCGGACCGGCGCCGGTGCGGCTGCGTTCGCGGCCGACCAGCCGGACATGCCGTACGTCGATCCGACCGCTGTCCGGGCGGCCGCGACGGAGCTTGCCCAGCCGTTCGGGTCCGCGTCGGGGACCGAGGACGGGCCCGCGGAAGGCGGTGGGTCCGCGGCGGGCGGCGCCGCCGGCGAGGACCCGTACCGCCTGCACGAGGAGCTCCAGGCCACGATGGGGACGCTCGTCGGCATCTTCCGGACCGAGGACGACCTCGACGAGGCGATCCGCCGGCTCGGCGAGCTGCGAGCCCGCTGGAACGACATCCGGATCTCGGGCGGTCGTGCCTACAACCCGTCGTGGGGCCTCGTCTACGAGGTTCGCAACATGCTCATTGTGTCGGAGGCGGTCGCCCGCAGCGCGAAGGAGCGGCGCGAGAGCCGCGGCGCCCACAGCCGCATCGACTTCCCGGACCCGGACCCCGCCTGGGCGAAAAAGAACATCGCCGCGCGGCT
>JBGPOS010000191.1:0-3156 GCA_041488155.1 Tepidiformaceae bacterium | reverse complement strand
GCCCTCGGGCGGCTTCGCCACCCGCCCTCTTTGGCCTGGGTGACCGCCCTCGGGCGGCTTCGCCACCCGCCCTCTTTGGCCTGGGTGACCGCCCTCGGGCGGCTTCGCCCCCCGCCCTCTTTGACCTGGGTGACCGCCCTCGGGCGGCTTCGCCCCCCGCCCTCTTTGGCCTGGGTGACCGGCCCCGCGGTGGGGCGCCGCGCCCAGGCCCTTTGATTTTGGCTCTGGGTGGCGAGCCCATCGGTCGGGCTTCCCCCTACGTTCGTCGCTTCAGCTTTTCTCTTCGCGCGCCACGGTAATCCGTGGCCGACATTCTGTCTATTACAATGCAGCCGTTTCCGTTCTGTATTGTGCTCCTCCCGCGCCGCACCGAGAGAAGATTGCTGAGGGGGTAGGCGAGTTTTGAGTAAGCACCAGCTGCGCTTCCAGATCAATGGCGAGACTCGAGAGGTGACCATACCCGCGCATCGGCGTCTCATCGACCTCATCCGCGAGGATCTGGCGCTTACCGGCACCAAAGAGGGCTGCAGCGTCGGCGTGTGCGGCGCCTGCACCGTCCTGATCGATGGCGACCCGATGTCCGCCTGCATCATGCCAGCGCTGTTCGTCGATGGCACGTCCGTGGAAACGATCGAGGGGCTCGCCCCTGATCTCGAGCATCTCACCCCGTTGCAGGACGCCTTTATCCGTCACGGCGGCTTTCAGTGCGGCATCTGCACACCCGGCCAGATCATGGCGGCAACGGCACTGCTCGAAGACAATCCGCAACCGACCACGGACGACGTCAAACGCTGGATGATGGGCAATCTCTGCCGCTGCACCGGGTACTACAAGATCGTGGAGTCGATCCTCGCCGCTGCCGATGTGATGGCCGGGAAGGGCGACCCAGGACCCGCGATCCAATCCGGCGGGCTCCAGGGGCCGGGCGTGATCGCAGCGCCCGGGGCGCAGGGGTCGGGCCGATGAGGGAGTTCGACTACCACGCGCCATCAACGACCGCCGAGGCGCTCGATTTGCTACAGCAATATGGCGAGGACGGCCACGCTATGGCCGGTGGCGCCTCGCTCCTGCTGATGATGCAGCAGGGGCTGATCACAGCGGGCCACATCATCGGCCTGCGTGGCATCCAGGAGCTGCAGGGCATCAGCGTCCTCCCGAACGGCGGCCTCGAGATCCGACCTCTTACAACGCACCGCCAGGCAGAGCGCTCGCCGGAGGTGCGCAGCTACGACCCCACGCTGGCGGAGAACTTTTCGCGGGTCGCGACGATCCGCATTCGCAACCAGGGCACCGTCGGTGGGAACCTGGCGCACGCTGACCCCGCGCAGGACCCACCGCCAATGCTCATGGCGCTGGACGGCGAGGCGGTCATCGCAAGTAAGAGCGGCGAGCGCACCGTACCGTTGGACGGCTTCTTCCGCGACTTCTTCGAGACAGCGGTCGGGGACGGCGAGCTGTTGACTGCGATACGCCTGCCCCCGGTACAGCAAGGGACGAAGTCGACGTACATCAAGTTCCTGCCCCGCACCGAGGATGACTACGCGACGGTGTCCGTCGCGGCAACGCTACGCCTCGGCGCCGACAACGTCTGTCAGGACGTGCGCGTGGCGCTCGGCTCGGCGGGGCCGGTGCCGTTGCGGGCGAAGAAAGTCGAGGCGGCAGTGCGCGGCCAGCGGCTAACTCCCGAGCTGATCAACTCGGCGGCCGAGCTCGTGCGCGACGAGGTGGACCCGATCAGCGACGTGCGCGGCTCAGCCAACTACAAGCGCGAAATGGCGCGCGTCTGGGTCGGCCGCGCCCTGCGCTCCCTGGTCGATGGCAGCAACGGTACACGCTAAGCGCTAACCTGTCATTCTAAGCGTCATTCTGTCATCCTGAGCGAAGCGAAGGATCTGTAGTCGAATCCAAGATCCAGCTCTCTACAGATCCTTCGTCGGCTGCGCCTTCTCGGGATGACACCGGAGTGGAGGAACAATGAAATTCGAGCACGTGGCGACGATTGCCGCACCTATGGACAAGGTGTGGAGCTTCCTTATGGATGTCCCGAGCGTCGCGAAGTGCGCCCCGGGCGTCGAGGAAGTCGTGCCGCTCGGCAACGACCGCTATCGCGGGACGCTCAAGGTTGCGGTCGGGCCGATTCGGCTCTCGCTGCAGGGCGACGTCTACATCGTCGAGCGCGACGATGCCGCGAAGAAGGCGTCGATGCGGGCGGATGCAGCGGACAAGCGGGCTGGCGGCGCTGTGAAGGCGGTCATGAACATGGCCCTGGCGCAGCCGCCGGACGGTGGTGCGGGGACGCAGCTGAAGATCGACACCGACGCCACTGTCATGGGGCGAATCGGCGAGTTCGGCCAGCCCATCATCAAGAAGAAGGCCGAACAGATGATGAACGAGTTCGCCAAAAACCTGGAAAAGGCGATCAGCGGAACGAGCTGAGGGGACCGAAGTGGTCGCGCTGCCGTTGACACCGGAAGCCGCGCGGATCTTCGAGGAGCCAGAGTACCGCGTCGAGGGGCCGCTCAAGGTCACGGGCCGGGCGCGCTACACCAGCGACGTGGGCCTGCCCGGCATGCTCTATGCCAGGTTCCT
Organism: Tepidiformaceae bacterium; assembly: GCA_041488155.1. Taxonomy (GTDB): domain Bacteria; phylum Chloroflexota; class Dehalococcoidia; order Tepidiformales; family Tepidiformaceae; genus JBGPOS01. The sequence goes on along the minus strand of JBGPOS010000191.1, from coordinate 567 downwards.
GCTCAGCCCACATCCGCACGCCCGCATCATCTCCATTGACACGTCGGCCGCGAAGGCCGTGCCCGGCGTGCACGCGGTGCTCACCGGCCAGGACATCGGCGATCGTCGCTTCGGTCGCTACCTCTACGACTGGCCAGTGCTGGCCTATGACCGGGTGCTGTTTGTCGGCGAGCGGGTGGCCGCTGTCGCCGCGGAGACGCGGGAAGCCGCGGAAGAGGCGGTGAGCCGCATCCAGGTCGAGTACGAGGAGCTGCCCGCGGTCCTCGACTTCGACGAGGCGCTCGCCGACGATGCACCGCTGCTCCACCCGGCGCCCGAGGGCTACTACTACCTCACGGGCCAGCGTCCTGCCAGGCCCCACCAGAACCTGCAGGGCTACAAGCTCGTGCAGAAGGGCGAGCCGGACATCGAGCGCGTGTTCGCGCGGGCCTACCGTGTGTTCGAGGATGAGTACTTCGGTCCGAAACAGCACCAGGGTTACATCGAGCCTCACGTCTGTGTCGTCTGGGTCGACGAGCAGGGCATGGTCCGGGTCTTCTCGACGAACAAGGCGCCGTTCTCGCTGCG
>JBGPOS010000190.1:0-3172 GCA_041488155.1 Tepidiformaceae bacterium | reverse complement strand
GCTGGACCACCTCCCCGACGGCACCATCCACGTGGGGACCTCGGAACAAACCTACCTGACGCGGGTCGTGCTCATCACCGCCGGCATCGGCGCCTTCACGCCGAAGACCTACAAACGCCCCGAACTCGACCGCTACCTCGGCCATGGGCTCCACTACGCGGTGCGCCGCAAAGAAGACTTCCGCGATCGCAACGTGCTGGTGATCGGTGGCGGAGACTCCGCGCTGGATTGGGCCTTGAATCTGGTGCCCTACGCGCGGTCCATCACGCTGATTCACCGGCGCGACGGGTTTCGCGCGCACGCCGACTCGGTGAAGAAGGTGTTTGACTCGCCGATCATGGTCAAGGTGTTCTACGAATTGCGCGGGTTGCGCGGAGAGCCCGATGTCGAGGAAGCCGTCATCTTTCAGAACAAGACCCGCCAGGAAGAAGTCCTGCACGTTGATGCGGTCCTGGCATTTCTGGGGTTGATCAGCAACTTGGGCCCGATCACCACGTGGGGCCTCACGCTAGATGAAGACTCCATCGTCGTGAACACGCGGATGGAGACGAATCGCCCGGGCATATACGCGGCCGGCGATATCGTCACGTTCCCCGGAAAACTCAAGCTCATCGCGACCGGGTTCGGCGAAGCCGCCACCGCCGTCAACAACGCGGCGCGCTACATCAATCCCGACGCCTCGATCTTCCCAGGCCACTCGTCGACGATTATGGACAAAGCCGAGAAGGAAGTCGCCCGGCAGACCCGGTAGTCTACCACCTGCGGCTTTGAACCCTCCCCATATCGGGGAGACAAATCTGGGCGGTTGTCGCTATAATAATGCGCCGGTGGCCCCGGCCCGCGCGCCTTGTGCGTCTGTACGTATCCTGGAGGTGACCGCAGTGCCGAGAGTGTTCATCCTGATATTAACTGTTGTCAGCGTGATAGCCGTCGGTATGTTAACGGCGTCTGCTGCTGACCAGCCTGCCTACAAGGGGCTCGGTCTGTCCACGCCCTACCCGTCGCAGACGATCCGCGCGGGCGACCCTGTGACGTTGACGGTGAGCGTCAAGAACTACGGTTTGCCCCCGCAGATCGTGACGCTGCGGGTCGTTGAAGCCGCCGGACGGTGGCGCGCGAGCTTTCTTGCCGCCGGCCGCACGGTGAGCGCGGTGGCGGTCGGGCCCGATCAAGACATCGTCGTCAGCCTCCGGCTGGAACCACCGGCGGGGACGCGCAGCGGCACGTTCCGTTTTCGCTTGGCCGCCGAAGGACAGGGCGCGAGGGCCGAACTGCCGTTGACCCTGACCATGGGTGACGTTCTTCCGTCGCGCCTGGCGCTCGACGTCGAGCTGCCGACGCTGCGGGGGGCCGCCACGTCGAGCTTCCGTTACCGGCTGACCCTGCGCAACGACAGCGACCGCGACCTGCTGGTGAATCTGGACGCGACCCTCCCCGCCTTGAAAAACGCGCAGGTCACGTTTACGGCCGTCGGTCAGCAGGTCACCACTCTGCCCATCAAAGCGGGCGAGTCACGCGATATTGACACCGAGGTGAGCCTGGGCCAGCAGACGACGCCGGCGGGTGACTACGAGGTCGTGGTGAAGGCACGGTCCGGCGACGCCGTGGCCGAGCGCAAGTTGACCCTCACCGTGACCGGCCGGGCCGACATCTCGATCGCCAGCGCCGAAGGGGGCCGGTTGTCGGGGCGCGCGTACGCCGGGTCCGCGACACCGATGAAACTCATCATCAAGAACCGCGGCGGGGTGCCCGCCCGAAACGTGGAGATGAACTCGTCCGAGCCGTCCGGGTGGGAAATCAAGTACGAGCCGCAGCGGATCGCCGAGATCGCGCCAAACGGTGAGGCCACCGTCACGGCGAACATCAAGCCGCTGGCCAAGGCGATCGCGGGCGACTACATGGTCACGCTGCGCGCCAATGCCGGCGACGCGACGGCCTCGTCAGATTTCCGTATCACCGTCGTCACGTCAAGGCTGTGGGGTCTGGTTGGGATCTTCGTCGTGCTCGCCGCGGTGGCCGTGGTCCTGCAGGCCGTGCAGAGGTACGGCCGTCGATGAGCGCGGTGATCGAGACCACCAATCTGACCAAGCACTACGGCCAGGTGGTGGCGGTCGACAACCTCAACCTGACGCTACAGGAAGGCGAAGTGTTCGGCCTCCTCGGGCCCAACGGCTCGGGAAAGACCACGACGATCCTGATGCTGCTCGGGCTCGCGGAACCCACCTCGGGTGAGGCGCGCGTGCTCGGGGTCGACCCGGCCCGCCGGCCGCTCGAAGTGAAGCGCCGGGTGGGTTACCTGCCCGATTCGGTCGGTTTCTACGACGACCTCACCGCCACCGAGAACCTGGGGTACATTGCCAGGCTCAACGGTCTGAGCTGGCAGGAGGGCAACCGGCGGATCACGGATGTGCTCGCCCGGATGGGGCTGGCCGATGTCTCCGAGCGCCGCGTCGGCACCTATTCTCGCGGGATGCGCCAGCGTCTCGGTCTGGCGGAAGTCTTACTCAAACAGCCGGTGGTGGCCATCCTGGACGAGCCGACGTTGGGACTCGACCCCGAGGCCGCCAACGAGTTTCTCCGGCTGATCCTCGACCTGAAGCGCGACGGTCTGGTCGTGCTGCTGTCCTCGCACCTGCTGCACCAAGTGCAGGCCGTGTGCGACCGGGTCGGGCTCTTCCACAAGGGCCGGATGGTCCTGCAGGGCACCGTCGAAACCCTGGCCGATCAGGTACTGGGCGGCGCGTATCGGATCAGGCTCGAGGTGAGCGGGGACGGGCTCGACGAGATGCTTGCGGGGACGCCGGGTGTGGTCGGCGTCTCTCGCGAAGATGGGTCGATCTACCGGCTCGAAGCCAAGAGCGACTGCCGCGCCGAAATCGCGAGGCGCGTCGTTTCAAAAGGCGTCCCCTTGTTGAGTTTGTCGCTCGAGCGCCCGAGTCTGGATGAAATATACGCGCGGCACTTCCACGGAGGACAGTATGAGGCGTGAGGGGTCGCCCTGGACCGGCGTCTGGGCGGTGTTTTTTAAGGAACTGGCGGATCACCTTTCCAGCACCCGGATGCTGATCCTGGAAAGTCTGACCTTCATCATGGCCCTGATCGCCGTGTTCACGGCGACGCAGGCGCTGACGCAAACGGTGGGCGAGGATCCGTTCATCTTCTTAAAGCTGTT
>JBGPOS010000189.1:0-3180 GCA_041488155.1 Tepidiformaceae bacterium | reverse complement strand
AGGGTACGTGCGAGGTGCTCACCATCGCGCAGGGATTTCGTCTGCTGTCGCTGTTGCCACTGAGCCACATGTTCGAACAGACGGTCGGCATGCTCGCCCCTCTTTCTGGGGGCGCGCGGATCGTCTATCCGGTGAGTCGCCAACCGAGCGCCATCTTTCGCACCCTGGCCGAGAACGGCATCACGATGATCTGCCTTGTGCCCCAAGCGCTGGATCTGTTCATGAACGCGATCGAGCGCGAGGCGCGGCGGACGGGGAGAGAGGGGGCGTTGTCGAAGCTGTTCGCGATCGCCGAGCGTCTGCCCAAGCCTCTTCGCCGGCTCCTGTTCCGGTCCGTGCACGCCAGGTTTGGCGGGGCGTTCGACCTTCTGATCAGCGGAGGCGCCTACCTCGATCCTGCGCTCGCGCACCGCTGGGAGCTGATGGGCATCACCGTCCTGCAGGGCTACGGCGCCACCGAGGGGGCGCCAATCATTGCGTGCGATCGGCTGGGACAGCGAAAACTGGACGCTGTCGGCAAGCCGTATCCCGGCGTGGAGCTTCGCATCGCAGACGACGGAGAGATCCTGGCGTCTGGTCCGAACATCTTCCCCGGGTACTGGCGCAACCCGCAGGCGACCGCGGCCGTGCTGGACGGTGGCTGGTACCACACTGGCGACCTTGGCTCCATCGACGCGGACGGCTACCTGCACTTGAAGGGCCGAAAGAAAGACATGATCGTGCTGGCCAATGGGCAGAACGTCTTCCCGGAGGACATCGAAAACGAGCTGGCGCGGAACGCCGCCGTTGAAGAGGCCGTCGTTCTGGGGCTGCCCCTGGAGCGTGGCGAAGTCGAGGTCCATGCCGTTCTGCTGATGCGCGACCCGGCGAGGGCAGCCGAGGCGGTGGAAGCGGCGAACCAGCATCTCGCAGACCACCAACGCATCCGAGGCTTCACGCTATGGCCCGACGAGGACTTCCCGCGGACGCCCAAACGAAGCGTCAAGAAGCGCGATGTGCTGGACCGACTCATGCAGATGAGGGCGGGAGCAAGTCCCGAGCAAGTGCTATCCGACGCTCCGAGGGACCAGAAGCCTATCGTGCGCTTGATCTCCGAGATCGCTTCGATCGAGTCGCATCAGGTTCAGCCCGAAAGCTCGCTGGGCGACATCGGCCTGGATTCGCTCGGGCGCGTTGAGCTGCTCTCCGCGATTGAGGATGAGCTGGGCGCGTATATCGAAGAGACGCTCATCTCACCGGAGACTACGGTGGCGCAGCTCGAGACCATGGTGGTCGAGGCGCAAGGTGGTCGAGTCCAGACGCGGTTCGTCTCCTGGCCGCTCGGTCCCCTGGCCGGCGCCGCACGCGAGCTGTTTTTACAAGGCCTGGTGTTTCCGGTGTATCACGCCTTCTGGCGCGTGCGCGTCGTGGGCCGGGAGCGCGTCCGCGACGTCCAGCAGCCCGTGATCATCGCTGCGAACCACCACTTCGGTAGCGCCAGGACGAGCTTCGGCTTCGACCCGGCCGCGATCTGGATGGCCTTGCCGCGCAACCTGCGCCTCAAGACGTGCACAGCGGGGGAAGAGCACTCGGTGTTCGACGAGCCGATCCGCGGGTTCTTCGCTCGGCTCTGCAACGCGTTTCCCTTGTCGAAGAGCGGCAACGTCCGGGGCAGCCTGGAGTACATCGGGCGGCTCCTCGACCTGGGTTGGTCGGTGCTGATTTTCCCCGAGGGTAGATTGACGCTCGGGGGGCCGATGCAACCGTTCCTCGGCGGCACGGGCCTGATTGCCGTCGAGGGCGGGACACCGGTGATACCCGTGTACGTTCACGTCGAGCACGAAAGTGTGTTGCAACGCAAAGGTGCCCGCCGGCGTGGTGGCTTCACGATTCACCTCGGCGAGCCGCTCCTCTTTCGGCCGGGCTCCTCCCACGCGGAGGCGACGGCTCGCATCGAGGCGGCGGTCGTCGCCCTGGAAGCCGAGGCGAAAGGCGAGGTGCCCACCGGCGCCTCCCCCTTAGCCATGCCCGCGACACACGCGATACTCGAGCCGGGCAGCGTGGTGAGCGGCAACGGCAGTGGCTCTCGCGACTAGGGCGATCCGAAGTTCCAGTAGGGTGCCGGTACGCGGCATACTGGGGATGAACCCCGCGCCAGGGTGCGAGTGCACGGGCATCCCTTAGGTCATCGCCGCTCGTCCGGTCTGTAAAAAGCTAAATGGGAACCATGCGTTGACGCCGCACCCCGACAATGAAATAGCCACGCAGCGGCTGTTCGCCCCCGAGTGGGCCGCGGCGCGCGCCTCCTGGCAGACCACCGATCCGGTCCTTTACCGCGCCGCCCCGCCCGACCCGGTCAATCGACCGATCGACGAGATGCCGAGCCCGTTCGCCGCACTGACGCGGTCCATCATTCACCAGCAGGTCTCTATCGCGGCCGGCCGGGCGATCGGCGCGCGCTTTCTCGCGGCGAGCGGTGGCGCATGGACCGCGGACGCGATATTGCAGCTGTCGCCTGAAGAAGTGTTGGCGGCCGGCCTGTCCCGGGCGAAGGCGCGCTACATCGCGGCGCTCGCCGAGGCTGACCTCAGGGGCGAGCTGGCGGACATCGAGACGGTCGCGGATCAGGAGGCCATCGCCCGGCTGGTGCAGCTGCCCGGGATCGGCGTGTGGACCGCGAAAATGTTCCTGCTCTTTCATCTGCGCCGCCCAGACGTGTTCTCGGGCGACGACCTTGGACTGCGGCTGGGCATCCAGCTGCTCGATCAGGGCGATGAACCACCCACCGCGGCGCAGGCGGAAGCCCGCGCCGCGGTTTGGGCGCCGTATCGCAGCCCCGCATCACTCGTGTTGTGGGACCTCGTCCGTCGCACGCGCGCCGAGCACGCTGCCAACCGGGTCAGCCTGAAAAGCTAGGGATCTAGTGGTGGCCGGGCGGCCAGTTCTGGACTACCTGCCGAAGGATGCCGAACTCTCCGAGGTGGTAGGCGGTGTGCCCCACCAGGAGCGAGACTTCCCGCAGGACGGTGTGGCCCGGGGTGTGGGGGATCGGTGCCAGCAGGTCGGTCGCCGGGTTCGTGATGTGGGCCGCGAACCGCTTGCTGTCCGTGCGGAACGCCTCGACGGTCTTCGTCCACGCCGCGGCGTCGGCCTCCTGGCCGAACGGCGGCCAGTACCCCTCCGGGTGGGGCGGTGAGACGT
>JBGPOS010000188.1:0-3197 GCA_041488155.1 Tepidiformaceae bacterium | reverse complement strand
TCATCGAGCAGTATGGCGCGCGGGCGACAGGGGCGGCCTCGGCCGGCGAGGCGATCCAGGCCCTGGAGGTCGCCGTCCCCGACGTCCTGGTGAGCGACATCGGGATGGTGGGCGAGGACGGTTACGACCTGATCCGAAAGGTGAGGAAGCTCCCGGCCGAGCGAGGCGGGCGGCTTCCCGCGCTCGCCGTCACCGCCTATGGAGAAGAGCGCGACCGCCTCAAGGCCGTTTCGGCCGGCTTCCAGGCGCACCTGGCCAAGCCGGTGGCCCCCGCGGAGCTGGTGATCGAGGTCGCGCGGTTGGCCGGCCGGGCCGGTGCCATGGCATCCTCGCGGCCCCCGCGTCCTTCGTGACCGTCCGCCCGGCGAGGCGCCCTTCCACCTGGCGTCGAGCTGTCGGTCACAGGTGCGCCCCAGGATCGCCCCATTGAGAGCCAGCCTCGCGCGGACCGAGCAGGTGGTCGCGATTGAACTCGAGAGCCGTCGCCGTCCACAAGAGCACGTCCTTCCGCGCTGGGTCCGTCTCCCGGGTGGCCCTCCCCTCGAGCTCGTCGATGTGTTCCTGGAAGCGCTGCACAGCCGCCCCGTGGGCTTCTGACGCGGTGAGCCCGTTGGCGAGGCTGCGGTCGATCTCCGAGTCGGCATCGAAGAACAGGTCCGCCAAATCCGGGAAGGGCGAATAGACGAAGTCCACGTCATACCCGAAGTAAGCCCGGCACCCGTTCGCGACGAAGTCGGGTCCCAGCTCGAGGCCCGTCTGGCAGGCAAGGAAGTGAACGATCTTTCCGGTCACCTCCCTCGGGTCGAACTCGCCCACGCCAAAGATCGGACGGTTGTGGGCGTCGTTGAACGCGCTCGCCGTTCCGTGGCCGCTGCCGGTGATGAGACGTACACTCGGGTTCCGGGCCAGGGGCGAGACCTTCGCACGCGTCGCGTCGGAGCCGTGAGCTGCCACGAGGGTGAAGCTCGCTCCTAGCTCAGGATAGAGGTGAGCCTGGCGGTACTCGAAGAGAGGCTCCGTCTCCGCGTCCGAGTCGGTGTCGATGCACAGGACAGCGGCCGGAATGGGCGTCGCGGCCGCCGCACGGACGCCCGCCGCGGCCCGCGGTTTCTTGGCCGAGGTTCTCGTCGCTCGTCGCGGGCCGCTCACTTTCGCCCCTTCGCGGAGAATGGGCGACGCGGGCGCTGCGGAGACGCATGGCCGATCAGGCGCTGCATCATACGCAGCTCGAGTTCCGCGATGACCTCGCCCACGGCGGTGTGGTGGCGGACCTCCGTCATGGCGCGGGTCTTGTCGACGTAGCCTCCATTGACCAGCACCAACGGAAAACGACGGCGCTTGGCGAGGCGGGCCAGGATGATCTCGTCACGCTGCGCCCGGCTGAGCTGCGCGAGGGTAAGCGTTGGGATGGCCGAGTCGACGTACTCGGCTAGCGTGGCGTGCCGCGAACCGTCGGAACGGAAGGTCACGGGCCAATCCCAATGATGACTGGGAATCGAGCGGGCAGCTTTCGCGGCAGCCCTCGGCGCGGGCCGCTTTCCCCCCTTCTTCGGGGCCCGACGGTTGGTTCGGGCCTTCACCATTCTGGCCTCCAGTGCGAGAGGATCTGTGATAGCCTGCCGTTCACCAACGAAGCGGTATATGAAAAGGCTCGGCGAGATTCTAGCATGTGCGTGTATTGTCTATGCGATAACGCGGGGAGCTGCGGTCGCCGAAGAGCCCCAGCCGCTGCCCTCTCCTCCGCCGACCGTGCCTCCCCCGCATCCCTACATCGAGCCCGGGTACACGGGAAGCATGATCTACGTGGACGAGGACACCTTCTTGTTCCCGACGACCGACAAGGACTACACGACGGGGTTTCAGTTCGCGTTCACCGGCCATTTCGCGAAGGCGCTGACTCCCCCGCTCCGCGCCCTCGATTGGCTCACGCAGATGAAGCGCGTCCACGACGGCATTTGCGACGAGAAGAACCCGTTTTGCCCGAACCGCGCGTACCAGGCCCATTCCGTCATCACCGGGCTCACCTTCTTCACGCCGCGGAAGGGCGAGCCCGGCGACCCGGACTGCGAGGTTCAGGAGCACGGCTGCGTCCTGGAGCTGACGAGGCCGCTACACAACGACAGGCCGTACGCCTCGATCCTATACCTCACCGTCAGTCGAGAGTCGGCGAAGGGCAAGGCCGCATGGCTTTCGGAATTCACCCTCGGAGTGATCGGCCTGGGTATCGGAGCGAAGCTGCAGACCTGGTTTCACACGGGCATCGGCAACGACGTGGCGCCCGGAGGGTGGGGCAACCAGATCTCCAACGGCGGCGAGCTGACCGCGAAGTACAGGGTCGCGTGGAGGCGGCTCCTGGCGACCGGGTTCGTCGGAGATCCAGGGCCGGACCCAGACCTCGCCACGCCTGCCATTGAGGAGAACCATCTGCCGAGGCGCTGGTTCGACCTGACGACGGACGTCGAGGCCAACGTCGGCTACTACGTCAACGCCGTCGGCGGAGCCAAGCTGCGGGTAGGATACATAGACTCGCCGTTTTGGTCCGCACAGCGGCATCCCGTCGCGCCGACGCTCCGCACACCAGGGCCGCGCAAGATCCGCGAGGCCTACGCGTGGGTCTCCGCCGGGGGCACCCTGTTCGCGTACAACGCCCTGCTCGAGGGGCAGTTCAAGCACAGCGAAGTGACCCTGCCCTACGGTGAGAGCAGCGACCCGAATTCGGCGCAGCGGCGCAGCGCCATATGGGACTACCAGTTCGGCGGGACGGTGCGGTTCGGCGCCGGCCTCGGCTCCGTGCTGAAGCATGTGGGTCTGACCTACCAGTACAACCGCCACGCGGCCCTCTTCACCGGCCCGCACTCGCGACAGCACGCCTGGGGGGGTATCTACATTGGCATCTATCCGACCCCGGGCAAGGCGCACGACTTTGGAAGCGGCGGCCCGCAGGACTGAGCTCCGCGATTCGTCGGTTGCTTGCCCTCCCATGGCAGGTCCATCGTTTCGAAACGGATCTGCCGGACTGGAGCCGGCGCTCGGGATCGAACCGAGGACCTGCTGATTACGAATCAGCTGCTCTACCGCTGAGCTACGCCGGCATGAGGGAGGCGCCCATCGGGCGCGCGACGAGGGTCGTTATCCTAGCATGGCTGCGCCCTCTTGTCGTCAACAGAGGTCGTGATGCTCTTCCGCCGTGCTCTGGC
>JBGPOS010000187.1:0-3219 GCA_041488155.1 Tepidiformaceae bacterium | reverse complement strand
TGGCTCGTGACGGCAGGAATTGCCGTAATGGGAGTGGGTCTCCTGGGTCTGGCGTTCTCGGGGCTGCTTTGGACCGCGATGATGTTCGCCGCGTTCGCCGGCTTCGGCATGATGCTTCTCATCACCGGAACCAACACGCTGGTCCAAACGAGCGCCGAAGGCGACAAACGAGGCCGCGTGATGAGCTGGTACACGACCGCGTTCAACGGGTCTGTTCCTCTGGGAAGTCTGGGGGCTGGCGTGCTCGCAGGCACGCTCGGCACCGCGACCACACTCCTTGTGGGCGCTGCTGCCTGCCTGATCGGCGCGGCAGCCGCGTCGTTCAGACTGGCCCGCGCGAGTGCGCAGCCGGCGCGCGGCGAGGCCGCCGAGGTTCCTGTGGCCCGCGACCCGAGTGCGACGGCAACACCGCGCGCTGCCGGCTAGCGATCCTCCGCCGCGCGGCGGAACAAACAGCCGGTGGGCCCCGATCATAACGCGCTAGCCCGGTTTGACACATCACCGGCTCCGTCTTAGTCTCTGCGCGGTATCGAGGAGAGGGTGTATGGCCGCGCGCCACGATGGGGCAGCACCGCGCACCGAGGCCCGCGCGGAACGGTGGGAAACCCGGACGCTGCAAAGCTACTCGCCGGACCTTGCGGCCTCGGGCGTTGCCCACTACGTCCACCAGTACAACGAGCTCGCGGAAGGCGGGCAGGAACTTTCGACCCAGATGCGTGAGCTTCTTGCCATCATCGGCCTCATCTCGAAAGCCGAGGGTGTTCGGTTCGCCGCGAGCCACGTCCGTCGCCTCTACCACATGGGGGTGACGAGCGCCGTCGTGGTCGAGGCGTTGTGGGCCGCGGAGCCGGTCTTCGGTCGTGCGAACATGCTGCGGGGCATCCAGGCGATCCGCCTGGCGAATGACCCCAGCAACACCGAGGGCCGCCTTCCGCAAGGCGGCGAGCCGACGGAGATGGTCGATTTTCCCGAGCTTCACCTGGGCGAAGATCACCGCGGCGCGCTTGAGACGGAGAGAGGCCTCGGCGCGAGCCCCGAGATGGCGTACGTTGCCCGCATCGACCCGAAACTCGCTGAGTTGGCCGTCGCGCACCACAATCTCGTGTATCAGGATGGCGGGGTCGAGCGTGACGCACTCCTGTCGCCGGCGGCTATGGAGTTGATCGCCATTGCCGCGCTATGCATCAGAGGAGCGATCGACCTGGCCGCCGAGCACATGCGCCGCGCCCAACGCCATGGCGCGACCGCTCGCCAGATTCTCGAGGCCATCTCGGCCGTCGTTCCGCCGACGGGACAAGCCACGCTGCGCCTCGGCGCTCGAGCGATGATGCGGGCAGGCATCGAGCCATGAATGTGTTGGGCCAACACAGCCGGGCACGCCTGAAGGGACCAAGAATGGACGGGTTCAGCGGTTTTCGCGCGCGGCAAGGGCCGGCATGGATCGTTGTTATGCTCGTTCTACTTCAAATGACCGCGGCCTGCGCGTCGCAGGCCGCTCCCCAGCCTGCCGATATGACCCAGTCGAGCTCGGGCGCGCCGCCACAGCCGAGCAGGACGCTTGTTTTAGCGACACGCTTCGAGCGCGAGTCCATCGCTGGTACCTTGCTACATCCCCTGTCCGGGGACACCGGCACGCTGCGTCGCGTCTGGAACGCGGGCCTCGCCCAGACCGACGGGGATAGCAAACTCCTTCCATACCTGGCCGAGGCGCTGCCGCAGCTCAACACCGAGGGCTGGAGAGTATTTCCCGACGGCCGCATGGAGACGAGCTACAGGCTCCGACCCAGCCTGGCCTGGCACGACGGAGCGCCGCTTACCGCGGACGATTTCGCGTTCGCATGGCGGGTATATGCGACGCCGGAGTTTGGGCGTTCCAGCACCACTCCGTACCGGATGATCGAGGAGGTGGTGGCGCCGAACGCTCAGACGGTGCTGATCCGCTGGCGCCAGCCATACGCAGACGCTGGTGTTTTGCAAGCGATCACCGACGACGGTGGGCCGTCGTTCTCGCCCCTGCCACGGCACATCCTGGAATCCGTCTACCAGGGGGAGCGGGAGAGCTTTCTCCTGAGCCCCTACTGGACCGTCGAGTACGTCGGCGCGGGCCCATATCGAGTGGATCGGTGGGAGCCCGGAGCATTCATCGAGGGCGTCGCATTTGACCGCCATGTCTGGGGCCGTCCGAAAATCGACCGCATCCGAGTGATCTTCCAGCCGGATTCGAATCCGGCATTGACCAGCTTGCTCGCGGGCGAGACGCACATCGTCTCCGACCAGACGATCCGCATCGAGCAGGGCCAGATCCTCAAGCGGGAGTGGGACGCTCGCGCAGGTGGGACAGTCGTGTATCGGCCGCAGAACGGCCAGTGGCTCCAGTTCCAGCAGCGGCCGGAATACGCGAACCCACGGGCCATTCTCGATGTGCGCGTCCGACGTGCAATCGCCCATGCAGTCGACAAACAGGGTATCAACGAAGGCCTGTTCGACAGCGTCGGGGTGCTTACCGACACGATGATGCCGCCAACCGTCGACTACTTCGCCCAACTCGATGGGGCCGTCAGCAAGTATGCGCAGGACCCGCGTCTTGCCGAGGCAGCAATGAATGACGGTGGCTACCGAAAGGGACCGGATGGGTTCTTCGTCAGCCCCACAGAAGGTCGTCTCGGGTTTGAGTTCAAGACAAACACCTCGGTCCAGAACGACTCGTGGCGGGCGATCCTGGTCGACGGCTGGAAGCGAGCCGGTTTCGAGGTCGAACAAAGCGCGTTCACCGCCGGCGACACGCGCGACGCCCAGAATCTCGGGACGTACCGGAGCATGTACGGGACGGGTGGAAACACCGGCGAGTCGGCGCTCGGCATGTTCACCTCGGCGCAGATCGCGGGCCCATCAAATCGGTGGGACGGAAGGAATCGAGGCGGCTGGTCAAACTCGGACTACGATCGGCTCGCGGAATCGGTACAGACCACGCTGGACCGAAGCGAGCGGATTCAAAAGATCATCCAGGCTTTCACGATTTTCACCGGCGAGATCGGCGCCTACCCGCTGTGGTTCCCCCCGTCGGTGGTCGCCTACGCTTCCGGCCTGCAGGGCGTGAACTTCCGAGCAGCGGACGCCGAGCCCACGTGGAACATTCATGAGTGGGAGCTCAGGTAGCTGAACCTCTCTCTCTGGGAGCGGTCGGCGACGCGCGCTAGCGCGAGCCGGGTGAGGGCCGCC
>JBGPOS010000186.1:0-3227 GCA_041488155.1 Tepidiformaceae bacterium | reverse complement strand
GGTCTTACATTACGACAATGTCGTAATGTAAGGTGGGAAAACGAAACTGACCAATCACCGTGCCGCTGTTATCCTCCACACGATCAGCTGCGGCTGCTATCGAGAAACCGCGGCCCAGTTGGCCGGGGTGACCCCGGAGACGCTATGCCACTGGATGAGATGGGAGCGCGAACCGTACAAGACCTTCCAGCGGCTCGTTCGGAAGGCCGAGGCAGATCTTGAAGCCCGGATGGTAACGGCCCTTACGAGCCAAGTCCACGTTCCGCCCGAACTTGCCCTGGCCATTCTCGAGCGGAAATTCCCTGATCGGTGGTCGAAGGCGCTAGTCGTGGTGGGCCCGCCTGCGGTCAACCTGAACCTCGGCGAGATGCTCACACGCGTTGTAGGGTGTATCTCCTCCACCAGCGGCCACCACGGTATAGAACCCGCCGTGCACAGCAGCCAGGACGAGAAGGAACAGCCCCAACGCGATCAGCGCGGATGGTCGCGGTCCCGTCAATCATCATAGGGGCGGTAACTCGGGCCCGAACGCGACCGCGTTGGCCCCACTCACCTTCGCGCTCTTCGATCTGGCCACCGCCGCGTGTCGCTCGAGGGTTGCCCCGGGAGAGCAGATCCCGGACGCCCGCTCGGAGAGGCCTTTGTCCTTCCTATGCGCTGACGGCCGCGCGTGAGCTGCGCCGGTCGCCGCCCTCAGGTGTGGATGTCGCCGTGGGTGAAGTTCCACGTGGCCGTGGTGATGGTCGCGCTCGCGTCGCTGCCTTCCGGGGCGTATGCGACGACGGACGCGGCCGGCGACCGGTTGTGAAAGCCGGCGGCGCGGAGCAGCTGAGCGAAACCGCCCTGGTCCGATGCCAGGGCGTGAAACGTCTCGACGTTCCGACGCCGGAGCAGCCCCACGGCTCCATCGACCAGCTCGGTCACGATCTCCGGTGTCAGCCGACCGAACAGATCCACCAGGAAGGCGTCGGCGCCACGCACCAGCACGCACGCGAAGGCGGCGAGGGCTCCGGCGCTCCGGGCGGTCAGCACGAGGTAGTGATGCAGCGGGTCGTCCCGGTAGCGCCAGTTCAGCTCCTCCGCCCGTCGCCGGCCTCGAATCGCACGCTGGCCGCCGATCTCGGCGTCCAGCGCCGAGAACTCCTCGTCGAAGCGACCGTTGAGGAGAGCGACGTCCACGGCGGAGCGCCGGCGTGCGTGGCGATCCGCGAGGCGAAGGAGGCTGTTGCCGACCCACGACAGCGCCGAAGCGGCGGCCGCCGGCCGCACGCGCCTGCGGACGATCCGGTCGACCTTGAGAAGCCTGGCGTATCGGATCATCCGGCAATTCGCGCTGAGGCCGAGACGCCGGAACGTCGCCATTCCCTTGTCGTGGGGCGGGCAGTCATAGCAGAAGGTCAGGGCGCGCGCCTCCACCGGACCGAACGTCGCCCGCTGCAGCGCCACCGCCGGCCCGAGGCTGCGATACCCGGTGTCCACCGCGAAGTCACCCACCTGACCGCAGAGGCGGACTTCGTCGCGCAGCCACACCCACCGCGGAAACAGCGAGGCCACACCGACCGGCTCGTCCCGTCCCTCCTCGCGAAGAAACCAGGACCAGGCCCGCCCGGCGGGGTTCTGGAGATACAGCCATTCGAAGCGCCGCGCGTGGTCGAGATCGGTGAGGTTGCGTTGCAGCACCGCGACCAGCGCTTGGCGCTCGACGGCGACATCGACGGAACGGAGTACGAGTCCCACGCAGTCACCTCGCTCGACACCGATCGCGTATTATCCGGGATTTCCGATCTGACCATGTTCCCTTCGCTGTCATGTCGCTGATCGGACCGAGACGCGCCCCACCACCCCGTTCGGTCCTTTCGCAACACGTCACCCCGGCCGTTCTCGTGTCGCGAGCGTCGCTGACCCCGCAGGTTCCGAAGGCTTACCGCCCGTGACCACCCGCCTCAGAGACACTCCCGCCGGGGGGCGCCCCGCTCTCACTCCCTCCCGGTGCTGTCCGCTCGATCAGGTCGGATGCCACGCGAGTCGCTCGATGCGCTGGAGAATCTGCCGAAAGAGGCTCCAGGTCAAGTGGCTTTCGGCCAGCTGGAGGATGAAGTACCGCGCATGCCGGATGAGGCGCCCGCCGGTCTTGAACAGCCGCTGTTCCAGGCTCGTGAGTGACCAGCTCTGGATGGCAAGAGGCAATACCAGCCGACGCAAGAGATTCCCGAGGTTGTAGGCGATGACGCCGAGCAGGAGGCGGACCTCGTTGGCCCGGAAGCGGTGGCAAGAGTGGCGCGTCCAATGAGTGGCGGCTTTGCCCTCCTTGATCCACTGCTCCGCGGTCCCGCGCTGGTTATAGAAGCGGACGACAGCCCGATTCGTTCCGGTCAAGGTGGTAACGATGAATCCCACCCGATGGGAAAGTTCTCCGAGATGATGCTCGATCTTGGCGATCACCCGTCGCGGGTGCTCCCAGGAGGCCGCCTGATATTGGAAGCTTCGATACTGCACCAACGGGGCGTAGCTGGGTCGGCCGCGGGGCCGGACGAGCAGATCTTCGACGGCCCGCTCCAAGACATTGTTGGCCGGGAGGTGGATCGCGTACCTCACACCCCGCCGCTCCAGCGCTTTGTACAGGGCTGGCAGGGCAAAGGCCGCATCAGCTCGGACGACGACGGGGTGTCCTCCGGCTTGGCAGCGATCGATGACGGGGAGGAGTACCTGATCCCATCCGTCAGCACTGTGGACGTTGCCCGGCCGAAGCGTGGCGGCCAGGCAGTCGCCGCCCTGGTTGAAGACGAAGAGCGGGTGATAGCAGACGGACTCGAAGTGGCCGTTGTAGACCGATTGCTCTTGCGCCCCGTGCACCGGACTCTCGGAGCTGTCGATATCGAGGGTCACGCGCGAGGCCGGGGATCGCGTTACGGCGTGCTGGATCAAGGCCGTATTGAGACGAGCGAGTCCTTGGTAGTTCCGCTCCTCAGCGAGGACTTCCGTCTCGAACCAGTGCAGGGTGGAGGTGAGGGCGACACTGGTCTCCCGCCGCTCGCGCGAGGCCAGCATCCGAAACGTCGGGTCTTCGGCTAGCCGTTCGGCGTCGTTGGTGTCCTCGTAGCCCGCCAAGCGGCTATAGATGGACTGGCGGAAGAGATCTGGTAGAGGGAATTGGCGGTTGGATCCGGTGCGAGGATCGCGCAGATGGCGCTCGATCAGTGCGCTCAGGCCGAGTCGCTCGTCCAACT
>JBGPOS010000185.1:0-3235 GCA_041488155.1 Tepidiformaceae bacterium | reverse complement strand
CGGCGATCTCGTCGCCGAGCCGGTCGAGGTCCGTGGCGGTGGACACTGGCGCGAGGGCCGTCGCATGTTGCATGGCAGATCCTCCTGCTGCGCGGACACTACCACGCAAATTTCGAGCCACCTGGGAGGTCGCAGGACGGCCGATCGCGAGGGCGGGGATCGTTTCTGGTGGGGCGGCGGTCGCGCGCGGGACCGCGGGCCTACACGGGTCGCTGGACAGGACTGGAGGGCGAGACCGCGACTCCCGCCAACTCTCCCTCAGAAACTCTGTCAAGCAGAAAATGCGGCCCCGTGGCTGAGCGAGCCCCACGCCGTCCAGCGGCTGCCCGGCGTGCCCGGGCTGGCCGATCAGTGCATCTCCACCCCGCCCGCGACGTTGAGCGCGACCCCGGTCACGTTGTCGGCCTTGCAGAGGTAGACCACCGCCTCGCCGATGTCGGCCGGCGTCTGCTCCCGGCCGAGCGGCGTGTTCCGGCGGACGAACTCGTCGAAGGCCTGCTCCGGCGGGACGCCGAGCGAGGCGGCCCGGGCGGGGCCCACGACGTCGAGCCACATGCTCGTCCGGAGGAGCCCCGGGCACACGGCGTTGACGCGGATATTGGCCGGCCCCAGCTCCTGGGCGAGCGCCTGGGTGAGCCCGATCACCGCGAACTTCGAGGCGGCGTAGGCGGCGGTGAAGCCACGGCCGGTCTTCCCCGAGATCGAGGAGACGTTGACGATCGCGCCCTCGCTCCGCCCCCGGAGGTGGGGGAGCGCCGCCCGGATGCAGAGGAAGACGCCCTTGACGTTCACCCCCATCAGCCGGTCCCACTGAGCTTCCGTCAGCGCCTCCACCGGCCCGGCCAGGATGACCCCCGCGTTGTTCACGAGGATGTCGAGCCCGCCGAGCTGGCGCACGGTCTCCGCGACGGCCGCCTCGACGTCGGCGGCGCGGGTGACGTCGGCGACCAGGGCCGCGGCCTGGACGCCCCGGCCTGCCACCTGCCGGGCGGTCTCCTCGAGATCCGCCGGGCGCCCGAGCCGGTAGGGCAGGGCCGGGTCCTCCGCCACGCCGAGGTCGGCGAGTGCGAGGTGGACGCCCTCGGCGGCGAGCGCGAGCGCGATCCCGCGGCCGATGCCGCGAGCGGCTCCGGTGACCAGCGCGACCTTGCCGGCGAGCTTCACGAGTGGGCCCTCCCCCGACGACGATTGTTGAGGTGTGACCCCGTCAGAGGTCGTTGCCCGAATAGGAGAGGTTGAAGCTCTTGTTGCAGAGCGGGAAGTCCGGGACGATGTTCTTCAGCACGGCGTACTCGAGGGCTGGCCAGTTCACGAACGACGGGTCCTTCACCTTCACCCGGGCCACCTCGCCCCCGGGGCCGGTCAGCACCCAGTGGAGCAGCGGGCCCCGCGCCGGCAGCCGCCCGACGGGCACTTGCGCAGGGACAAGACGCGCGAGGCCGTCCTGGTGTTGCCGGCTCCCGTGCGCAGGCGAAGCTGGTTGAGGCTCGCGGCGATTTCGCGATCGGGCCACGCGCCCGCCATGCGCCGCACGACGCCTTCGGCATCCGGGCCGGTCCGGTGGCGTGATCGCCCGCCTTTGGTCTGCTCATCGAACCGGGCGTGCGCGTTTCCCGCATCCCGGCTCTCGGACGGCTTTCACAGCCGGGCATGCAGAGGTGGCGCAAGATGAAAGCGCCGGAGCCGGAGAACGTTCCAGGTCCCCGGAGACGACGTCTCCGGAACAGCTCTTGACAGGCTGCAATTAGTGGTCGAGCGTTGGCCGAAAACTCATCTGGTAAGCAAGTGGAACAAGATCGAGCATCGCCTCTTCTCGTTCATTGGCATCAACTGGCGCGGCCGTCCTCTGGTGAACTACGAAACCGTGGTCAATCTGATCGGCGCCAGCAAGACCCGCACCGATCTGCGCGTCAAGGGGGGTGCTCGCCGACCGGACCGACCTACCAGAAGGGTGTCACCCGGACCCTGTGCACGGAGGTGTGGTACCTGCCTTCTGGCGTCAGGATCGGGTGGCCCCCAGGGCATCACTCTTACACAAACACACCTCAAACGCCGCGGGAGACTCGACGCCCTTCAGGGGCCACCCTACCCAGAGGCTAAGATCGCAGGAGCTACTTCTTCTCCTTGATGGCCGCCTTCACCTTGGCCGCCATGTCAGGCGGGATGACCGTCATCTGGTGCGCTGTCTTGGCGTGTTCCGTCGCTTTGGCTATCACTTCGGCCTCATCCTTTCCTTCGATGACCGAAAAGCAGCCCGGCCTCACATCAGCGCACCTCAACACCTTCGCCATGGCACAACCTCCTGTGGCATCTGCTGCCTGATCACTGGTATTCGCTCCCGCCCGCCACGATCCGTTCGCGTGGCGACCGCACCAACAACACAACTGTTGACCTCGGAGGAGGTCTTGTCAAGAAGTAATTGTCGCTCTTCACCGGAATGTGTAGGCGCGCCTGTGTTCATGCGGCTTGGTGACGCCGGGTGGCGGTGGAGGTTCCCGTTGATGGCCCCGACGACGCCGAATGGAACCTTCTCGTGGCAGTAGTTCAGGATGCCCTCCCCATCGCCACGAACATCCCCTGGAGCAAAGCGTACGGATTGGGTGGGCAGCCCGGAATGTACACGTCTACCGGCAATACTTGATCGACTCCGCCGAGGCTCGCGTAATTTTGGCCGAAGATCCCGCCGCTGCAGCCACAGGCGCCGACCGCCACCACCAGCCGCGGGGCAGGCATCGCCTCATACGTCTTTCGCAGCGCCAGTTCCATGTTGCGCGTGACCGGACCAGTGACGAGCAACATGTCGGCGTGGCGGGGCGAGGCGACGAAGTGGATGCCGAACCGTTCCAGGTCATAGACGGGGCTGTTCAGATTCACAATCTCGACTTCGCAGCCATTGCAGGAGCCGGCGTCCACTTCGCGGATGTGCAGCGAGCGGCCAAACATCTGGTCGATGCGCTTTCTCGTCTGTCGTCCGAGGACCTCGAACGACTCGTCCTGGCTTGTCACGGATTCTTCGGCACGCGACGATTCCAGAAGACTCTGATGAGTGCCGTCGGGAGCGAGTTGGTAACGCGTCTGCACTTTCAAATCCGTTCGCCGACGCGCGGCCAGCTCGCACCTCGAAGTCATACGAATTGACTTGTCCGCTTCCCCACACAAGCCGCAGAAGATGCATTTACCCAGGTCGAGCGTGGCCGTCCGCACGCTCTCGCGGTCTTCGTAGGCAATCGCTGCG
>JBGPOS010000184.1:0-3291 GCA_041488155.1 Tepidiformaceae bacterium | reverse complement strand
ATGCTGCCGCAAAAGACCCTGCCGGCGTATGCGGTTTCAGTGGCCGCCACGCGCCGCAGAATCGAGCGAATCCTCGTCGAGGACTGGCAGCCGCTACTCGCACGCTGCATCGAGCGCGACCAGCTGGCGGGGGACCGGCCGCTCGGCTGCTGGTGTCTCGGACTCGGTGGCCGCGGGGAACAGTGGATCCGGATCCGCGACGAGGACAGCGGGACCGCCTACCTCCGCACGTTCGACGAGTACTGCTGCGACTGCCCCGATGGCCAGGAGGCGAAGGCGGTTGCGGAGCGCATGGGGTTGGGACCGTAAATCATTGCAAGGCGTGGCGTGGCACGGCAGGGCTGGGCGCGGCGGGGCCAGGCAGGGCATGGCAGGGAAATTCACCTGGAAGGAATGAGAACAAAAATATGACCTTCGTCACCTATCGGATCACCGGTACGTCGCCGCTTCTCCAACACAATCCAGCGGGCATGCAGTTACCGCCGCCGGTCGCGGCGAATGGCAGACCCATACCTCGGACTGGCCTGGAGGAAGCGGAGATCAATGCATACCGCGCTGAGGATGGAACGATCTATCACCCCTCGGTCGCCTTCCGCTCGGCTCTTCTCGAGGCAGCGAAGGGCTCGAACATCATCGTTCCCGGATCAAAGAGGCCCATCGCGGCCAAAGCCATTGTCTCGGGCTCCGTTAGCCTCGTGGACGAACGAACCCCACTTCTGGACCCTGATTCCGGAGCGCGGCTGACGGCCTTCGTGCTTGACACGCAGCGGGTCGTTATCCAGAGGAACGCTATTCTGCGATCGCGGCCCAAATATGTGAGTTGGGGCGCGATCCTGGGGTTTGAAATCAACGAAGGCTTCATCGAAGGACTCGCCGTCATCGACGGATTCATGACCCGAGCGGGCCAGTTAATTGGCATTGGGGACTTCCGTCCACAGCGCAACGGTATCTACGGGAGGTTCAGCGCTCAGCGTGAGTGAGCATGGCGCGGCAAGGCGTTGCTTGGCAGGGCGTGGCGTGGCGTGGCCAGGCTGGGCCGGGCATGGCGTGGCAAGGCAGGGCAGGGGAAATTCAATCGTTCTGGAGTGATCGTGGAGAAGCTGACGATACCAGAGTTCGAGCGCGTTCCCGTCGATCAGCTGATCGTCGACTACGACCTTTACCCGCGCGTGGATATCGACGAAGTCCACGTGCGGGATCTGATGGAGGCTATCCGGGCGGGGGCGACACTCCCGCCGATTGTCGTCTGGCGCGCCACGATGAAGGTCGCCGACGGCGTCAATCGGCTCACTGCGCAGCGACGGCTCAAGGAACCCCGAATCAGCGTGCGATGGCGTGATTACCCCGACGAGGCCGCGTTCTACAAAGACGCGGTTGACCGCAACGCCAGCCACGGCTTGAAGTTCAGTCCTTACGACCGGACACGCATCATCGTTCGAGCCCAGGAGCTGGGGTTGGACAAGGCGGTGATCGCGAGCGTTTTGCACATCTCTGGGGACCGCCTCGACGAAATCACGGTCCGACGCACGGCGATCGGGCCCGGAGCCATCGTGGTGCCGATCAAGGGTGCCATGCGCCATCTCGCCGGTAGTCAAGTCTCCCAAGAGCAGGTGGTCGCAATGCATAAGGTCGGTGGGCCAAGTGTCCGGTACCACGCCGACCAGCTTTTGAACGCCATCGAGCATGGGCTGATCGATCCGGACGATGAACGCCTGAGCGGGGTCCTCGAGCGCCTGCTAACCGCCCTCGCCGGGCTCAGAAAGGAACTCGTCCATGCCTGAGCCGCCGCCGGGCCTGCTGAAGGAAACGCGCGAGATCTGGCGGGCGTTCTGGGACGCGCCCATCTCGAAGGCCGTGAACATCGAATCCGACCTCCCCCAGCTCGAGCGATGGATTCAGAACGTCGATGAATACCACCGGGTCCGCCGGGTACTCATTCGGTCACGCCTCGTACATGGCTCGGGGCAAACGATGGTGAACCCGCTCGCTAGCTATCTGGCAGCCCTCGTCCCGCAGATCGAGAAATCCGAAGAGGCTTTCGGCATGACGCCGGCCTCCCGCGCTCGTCTGGGGCTGCTCGACCACGAACGCCTGACGGCCGCGCAACTGAACCGAATGCTGAATGAGGCGGATGACGAGCCTCAGGCCAAAGGGATCGTTGGCCGTTTCTTCCGCTGGCTCGCCAAGCTGTTGAAGCTACATGCCTGAGGCGATCATCTTCACGGTCAGCGGCGAGCCCGTCCCGAAGGCGAGGCCGCGCGTGGTCGAGAGTCGTCGCTCCCGGATCCGTCCGGTCCTCCGCAAAGATGGCAGCGTCGAGTTTGTTGCAGCGAAGGCCAGGGGGATCACGCCAGCGCGCACGGTCGCCTGGGAACACAAGATTGGTTGGACCGCAAAGGCGGCGTGCCCAGGACTCCAGTCGGACGCCGAGCATGAATGGTTCGTGCTGCTGAACTTCTGCTGCAGGCGCGACCCATTGCCCGACCTCGACAACCTGACCAAGAGTGTCCTCGACGGGCTCAACGGCGTGGTCTGGGACGACGATCGCCAGGTGATCCACCTGGACGCCTGGAAAGAGTGGGTTCCGAGCGGTCAGGGTGTGCAGATAGCACTCACCCGCCTTGGGCCGATATCTCCGCACCACAGAGCGCGTTCTGCCCGATCCGGTCGACGCTAGATGATGACCTGGGGCGTCGTTGGTCTGGACGGAAAGCTGACCCAGCTCGTCTCCACCAAAGAGCAGCCGCTCGACTGCGTTCGGTGTGGGGCGCTGCTCGGTCCTGGCAAACGGGCGCTCTGCCCTGACTGCGTCGAGAAGGTCAACCGCCAGCGGGGCCGAGCGAAGAAATCGGCGAGCGAGACCGAGGCCATGCCCGAATGATGGGGCGGCGCCGGCGGCTGGCCCAACTGCTGCTCTTCCCCTCGCCCTGCGCATGGTGCGGCAAGCCGATCCCGCCCGAGAAGCGCGGCGACTCGAAGTTCTGCGGGAAACGCCACCGCCAGGCGTCCTGGCGGTGGCGTGTGGACGGCCCCGACCTCGAGGCGGGCGCGACCGGTCCACCGATGCGATTCGCCTACGCGGACCCGCCCTATCCGGGGTTAGCCCATAAAGCGCCTGGAGGATCTGTAGTGCCGACGAGGCTCATCGCGGAGCTCCATCCGAACCCCGACAACCCGCGCGGCCCGGTTGATCCCGCGACCGTCGCCGAGCTCGCCGCCTCCATCCGCGAGAAGGGCATATTGCAGCCACTACTCATCACACCGGACGGGACAGTCGTGGCGGGACACCGT
>JBGPOS010000183.1:0-3322 GCA_041488155.1 Tepidiformaceae bacterium | reverse complement strand
GCCCCGACGAGGGGGGAGCGTTCGGCACTCCCCGCAACGGTACTTCGTGCGCAGAATGAGGCGAACCGCGCCTGCTCGCCCTATCCGTCCTCCCCGCCGCACATGACGTGGGCGACAGGTCTAGGAACCGCGACCTCACGACGAGGAGCGAAAGGAGGGGAACGGCCGGGCAAACAATCGCGGCAGGCGCATATCTCCCCTGACTACACGGAGAGGACAGGAGGCATTCAATGCATTTCACATTCAGGAAGCGTTTTCTGGTGCTGCTGACGCCGCTGGCGGCGCTGCTGGCGATTATGTTCCTCGTTGGTGGCGGCGCCAAGGCGATCCGGACGTTTGCCACCGGCCCGACGCCGAGCCCGACGCCGGACCTGACCGGCGTGAGCTGCGCCAACGTATACATCGATGACGGTTTCCCGGGCGTGGCCACATTCGGAAAGAAAGACCTCAACGGCGACACCGTGATTACCGACGCTGACATCACCTCGATGACGATGAGCCGGACCGAGCCGTCGAAGACGCAGTCCGGCAAGTATGACGTGACAACCGTGAGCTATCTGGGCAAGCCGCCCGCCGTTGCGCTGGGGGCGCTGGGCGCCCTGGTACCGGGCGGCCCGCCCGCTCCGGTCAGCCCAACAAACATGACCTGCGGAGCTTCCACGTTGGCAGCGGCGGCATCGGCAGAGGCGAACCGCTTCGGCGGGCTCTTCGAGGTGCCGTACAGCAACCAGTACGGCGTGCGGCCGACCGCGATCGGCACCTACACGGATATCCCCGCCGGCAACGGCCACCTGACATTCAGCAGCTGCGCCTTCAGCGAGTCGCAGGCGCTCTGGGTGCGCATCGATAGCGACACGCACATTACGAAGACGGGTAAAGGCTCCGCGAACGACGGCGTGGGAACGCTGTACCTGGGCGCAGGAGCGCCGACGGCCGGCCTGATCGACACAAACGGGGACGGCTTCAACGACGCGACGACGGACGGGACGAACTGCGCCACGGGCGGCTTCGCGTACCACTTCGTGTTCACAGCATACGGCCGGAACGCGCGGACGGACCACTGGGCGACCAGTGTGGGCGCTTGCGGCACCGACGTGGCGTGCCAGGAAAACGTAACCCTCGGTATCGCTCAGGACGCGGACGGCCCGAACACCCCGAAGGTGAAGGGCACGGACCAGAGCCCGGACGGCACCAGCGAAACCACGAAAGTTGCCGACGACTGGGACGGGGACGGGTGCCCGGACTGGGACGAGCTGGGCAGGGGCTACATGCAGAATGTGAACCCCGTTACCCTGACCCTGGCATACCCGCCCGTCTACGTCTGGGCGACGCACCCGGTCAACGGGATGGACCCGTTCAACCCGTACGACTGCAACATCAATTTGAATGCTACGATCAGCATGACGACCACGATCGGGCACAACACGAGCACCGCCTCCCCCTACGGCAACGGCTCCTACTCCCGCTGCCTGGGCAGCTTCACGGACACGAAGACGAAGGACGGCAACAACCACCGGGCGCTATCCTTCCGGCTGGGCTGCTACACGGACACCACCCTGACGGTGATCAACAGCAGTAATCCGCTGGCAGGCGGCATGGCGAACACCACCTGCCCACCGGCGCCCACCTACATGTGCGGCGACGGCAGATCGCTCTCGCCGCCGCCGGGCTGCGTCGCTAACCCGGCTTCGGCCACCTGGTGCGCCGACGCCACGGCGGGCACCTGCCCCGTCCTGCCGTGCCCGGTGGCGCGGTTCGCCTGGACAGGCATTGATCCGCTGACGTACCCGGTGGTGAGTTTCCCGGGCGGCAGCTACTACGACACGAGCGATAATACGATCCACATAGGCGGCTGCTTCGCCGGCTTCGGCGGCGGGAGCTTCGGGAACGTGATCGGGAACTCGACGATCGACGCGCACACGGGCGCGGGATCGTTCCAGTACTACCTGAATCAGACGCTGGCGGACTGCAACGCCTTGACGCCACAGGGCGCGGCGATCAACGGGACGGTAACGATTGTTGAGCTGAGGACGGAGAAGGGCCTGACCGACGCTCAGAAGTACGACAGCGACCGCGACGGCTGCTCGGACGCGCGCGAGTTGGGAGTGGCAGGCGCGCAGGCGACGGGCGGCTTCCGCGACCCGTACAACCCCTGGGACTACTTTGACCCGGAGAAGGTCCAAACGCCGGGCACCCAGCCTGTGGCGGACATCCTGAAGGTCATTTCCCAGTTCGGTAAGAACCAGGGCAACCCGGCGTACACCAACACCACGGACCGGACGGGCGTGCCAGGCGGCAAAGCATGGAACCTGGGCGCGCCGGATGGCCAGGAGAACGTGGTCGACATCCTTATCGCTATCAAGCAGTTCGGCCACAGCTGCCCACACGTGACGCCCTAGCGGAATCAACCGCAACGAAATGCAAGAGGAGCCCCCGATCGGGGGCTCCTCTTTTCGTCCGCCGGCGGGGCGGTCTCAGCCGGCTACCCGGCAAGGCCGTGCTCGGCGCGCGGGTCGGCATGGAAGGAATCCTTGCCAGCCTAAAGGCTGGCCTGCGGGTTGTAAAGTTCGGCGAACCCCCTCGAGTTGTAAAGGGAAAAGGTTTCTTCGACCTCCGGGCTGAAGTCGGGGGCATGTCGATGGCGAGGACGAGCGGGAGGCCTGAAGGCCTCCCCTACGTTGGGTGAGGTCGTGGGCCTATACCGGCGCGGCGGTGACGAAGAGGATGCCGCGAGCGAGCAGCTCGCCGACGAAAACGGCGCCGACGGCGATATAGAGGAGACCGGTGGCGGACATCATGGCGCGCTCTTTGCTGGACTGCCAGGCCATGTAGGCGAGGACGAGGGGGAAGATCAGCCCGACGCCGATGCGCAGCCAGAACGCGGGGTTGGAACTCAGGCTGCCGGCCAAGAGCGCCGTGCTATGCGGGACCTCTCGAGCGG
Source organism: Tepidiformaceae bacterium (assembly GCA_041488155.1). Classification (GTDB taxonomy): domain Bacteria; phylum Chloroflexota; class Dehalococcoidia; order Tepidiformales; family Tepidiformaceae; genus JBGPOS01. Next base: position 381 of record JBGPOS010000183.1, on the reverse strand, counting down.
GGATGGCCGTGTTCAGGACCAGCAGTGCGCCCTGCACAACCAGCGTAGCCAGCAGGAGGAAGGTGAGTTCTTCGAGCGGGCGGCTGGGGAGCTTCGTGGAGACGAGGTACCAGTGGCCGAGCACCATCGCTTCGGTCACAAGGCCGAGGGCGAGGGTGCCAACGAGCAGGCTCAGCAGCGTCCCGGCGAAGCCCCAGGTGGGGGGGCTCACTTGATACGCGAGTAGGCCGAGGCCGGCGAGCCCTGCCAGCGCGGCCGCACCGCCTATCGAGAGCGACAGCTGCCGGCGTCCGCGCAGGACGAGCAGTGCGTACACAGTCGCCAGCGCGAGAAAGGCGATGAAGACGCCCCGGACGGGGCCGTATAGACCTCCGTGCAGGG
>JBGPOS010000182.1:0-3327 GCA_041488155.1 Tepidiformaceae bacterium | reverse complement strand
GATCGTCTCTTCGAACGACCTGAGGGTCGCCCGGATTTCACCCACTTACGTTCCCTCAGGCAGCCGCACCAGTAATTACGTCGACCTTGGTGTCTCAATGTCATTGACAGGTTCCGCTCGGCAGGCAGGACCCGATACCTGGTCGGTAGATCGTGGGTCTCGATGTGACCCTGACAGGCGGGCCCTTGCCCATCGGCGGGCCGCGCGTGGCCGTCGGGCGCTCGCGGGCAGTCCATTCGGACCGCGACGTGCTCGAGTTGGTCCGCCTCGTCGAAAGACGACCACGAACCTCAGCTGACAAATGGGGCACGTGTAGCGCCGCCGGACCTCGCTCATTTTCCAAACCCGCCGTGGAAGGAACGCCCCGGCCCGCGAAAGGGGCTGCAGGCCGGGGCCGTCAGCGGCCCCTCTTGGGGAGAGTTGTGTGACCGATGACCGGCGGGAGTATATCTGCGGCGCGGCTGAACGAATTCTGAATTTCCGCTTAAGACTTGGACACTCGAGGACGGTTCCGAAGCTGCCCGCCGGAGCCGCGAGGACACGCGCTGGCGAATCGCTGCGCTGTAGAGGCCCACGATCTCGGCCGCGGGAATGGTGATTCGGAAGGCCCCGCATTTCACGCAGGACACCGCGAGCCACGGAGGCTCCGGGCGAACAGCGGCGCGGACCCCGCACACCGGGCAGCTCATCGCTTGGGATTATGGGCCGCCCTCGGCGCTGGCCTCAGTACGTCCAGGCATTCAGCAGCAACCGCTTCGTCGAGGCGCCGATCGGGCCGGGGACGATCCCAACCCAGCACCGCCGGCCGCTAACGTGATGGAGTTGGACGGCCGAGAATCCCCAACCCCCGCCGCCGTCGAGCAGTACACTGGCCGAACGTCGGAACGTCGACCGAACAGGGGAGATCCGCGATGCTCTCAGCAGGGAAGCGAAAGCTGGCACTGGTGGGCGTTGCGGCCTGCATAGCCTCCATCGGTCTTGCTTGGGTCGTTGTACGGCGCCCTGCTGCGATCCCGGTGTACGCGATCCCGATGCTCCCGTCGCCCCGATCTCAAAAAATGTCGGCCTGGGAGCGTGCCTGCATAAAGGCGGCCAACGACGCCGACCACGGTCACCAGGACGGAATGTACTGCTACAACGAGTCACGCAACACCTGTCTATATTCAGGCTCCGTCGAGGGTTTCGGGCAGCAACCGCGACGCTTCGTAGTACGAGACCTCCTCGCCAAAAGGGACCTGGCAACCTACGTGTACTCGGACGATCTCTCCCTCCACAAATTCCTAAAAGAAGAGGAGCAACTGCTCCAGTTCACGCCCTGCCACCGCTTCCTCTATGTACTCTAGGACGCCCGAGCCGTAGACGAGTTCCTCCCTGAGCTGCTCCGGAGTCGACGCACCCGCTGGCAGTTCACGCCCACCGACTCCTACCGCGCCGGATGCGTGTGCGGTTCAGGCTGCTGCCGCGACGTCGTGGCGCCGATCTGGGGCTATGGCCCCCAAACGCACTTGCCAGCCCGGCAGTGACCGAAACCGCTCCCCATGTCTGTCCCGGGAGTAGGACACGACGTGCCGTCCGGCAGATCGGCGCCATCGAATGTTGTGCAGCCACATCGTTGTCGGTCGGATGGCTCATCCGTACAGGCGAAGCAGTATTCGGTGGCGTCGTCGTAGCACACTCCATTTCTGGCACAGCGGCGCTCGCCCGGCGTACACGCGTCCCTGCAAGCAGCATGGAAGGTTACCCAATGAGCAGACCCTATAGGCGGCGTAAAGACCTCGTCGAAGCTCAGCCGAAACGTCGCGCCAGGCAGAATACGGACCCGGTCCGATGCACCGATGAGGCCGGCGACCCTGCCTTGAACGCGTACCCCAATTCGTTGGTCCACTGGAGCGAAGTCTTCTGAGCTGATCAATAGAGGGTTCTTGGCCGTGAGATCCGGGGTCATGGACGATGCGGTCCGCGTCAACGCAATGAGGTCAGACGCGGCCTTGACCTCTTTCAGGGGACCACACTCTTTCGCCAGCGTGACGCCAGAGGAGGCGGAGTCTCGGGTGCAGCCCGAGGACAGCAGTTGGGAAGAACACAACACCGCCACGGTGAGTCTTAGCGGCTGTCGCATTTGCCGCCTCCAGTGCGGAGTAGCCTACCCCATCGAATCGGGCAGGGGTTGGCTCACAATCGGGAGCGGCATCATCCGCTTGATCGTGGCGCCGATCGGGCCGGGGATCACGTCGAGCCAACATAGCCGGCCGCCGACGTGGACCACCTGAAGGTTGTGCGCATGCGGGCTGTCGCGGTTCATCCTCGCGACGGCGACGAGGACGTCGACGTCGCGGCCGCCGCAGAACCTAGCAAGGGAGCTTCGGGCCGAGGTTCATGGGGCCGAGTGTGGCGCCGGCGGGTGGCCGGGGAAGGTCAAGGCGGGGAAGAGGAGCACTCGTCGAGTTCCTCGCGCACGAACGAGCAGACTATACTTCCGCGCCTTCATCTGGTGGAGGAATTGGCCATGGTGATTGTCATGGCGGACGAACTCAGGCAAGCGGGGATGGACGACGCCGAGATCGCACCCTACGAGGCCGCCGTAAAGGTGGCGTGGGCCGAGTTCGTCGCAGAGCGCCCGGACTGGCGGGGGAAGATGATGACCCTCAATCTTGGCACCAACGGCCTTCCGTCCATTCGAGTCACGGTCGGCATGAATCCCGTCTTCGCAAGGGCGCAAGGAAGGAGTCCAGCCGAGTTGGGGACCGCACTCCTCACTGAGCTGCGGGGGCTCGGCGCGCCGCCGTAGAATCCCGGGGCCTGCGAATCATCAGGGGCAGCTCTTCGGGGCCGCCCCTCCTCGTTTTCGCCCCCCTTTCGCCTAGGCGCCTCCAGCGACGATCGTCGGCTTGGTCGACTCTCCGGGGCCTTCCCGGGCCATCGTGTGACGCGTCCTAGCCCTCGGCTGGCAGGACCCGATACCTGGTCGGTAAATCGTGGGTCTCGATGTGGCCGTGACAGGCGGGCCCCTGCCCGTCGGCGGGCCGCGCGTGGCCGTCGGGCGCTCGGGGGCAGTCTATCCGGACCGCGAAGTGCTCAAGCGGGTCAGCCTCGTCGAAGACGACCACGAACCTTAGCTGACAAATGGGGCAGGTGTAGCGCCGCCGTACTTCGCTCATCCCCTGCGATTCTACGCGCGTCCCGAGGGGAAGCGGGAAAGGGTGAGTTCCTCTAGCCCTACCTTCGCACCTAGCCAAGTAAGGTCACGCTGATGAGGGCTCGGGTCATGGGCGAAGTGGGCGAGCGGTCATACATGAAAGAAGAGTTGGAAACCAGCGATCGAGTTCG
>JBGPOS010000181.1:0-3336 GCA_041488155.1 Tepidiformaceae bacterium | reverse complement strand
CGGCTCTCTGGAAGATCGGCGTTCTTGCGTCGATCGGCACGTTCTGGACGGGCGTGAGCGTCGTCATCGCGATCGGCGTGGGGATCATGTGTGCCGTCGCCAACAGCGGCTTGAAGGAAAACATCCAGATTGACAAGGGATGAGATAGTGAGCCCGCAGCCACGCCAGCCACCATGAACAAGGGGTGTGGGATCATCGCGCTCGTCGTGGCGGCCTTGTACTGGCTGCAAGCCATACCGGTCCCCTTGGGCTTACCCTCCTCTTCACGTTCCTCTTGAGTCCTGTGGTGGGAATCCTCCAGCGGCGAGGGCTGGGTCGGGTACCCTCGGTCCTCGTGGCCGTCGTCCTCACTCTCTCCGTCCCGGGCGGGATCGGCTGGGCGGTCACTCCTCAGTTGACGACGCTTGCCGACGAGCCGCCACGCTCCAGCCTGAACATCCGGCAAGGAATCGCGGACCTCCGCGGGGCCAGCAAGGGCGCCTCCGTGGCGAAGGTTCAGAAAACTGTGGAGGACGTTCTGGGCGAGATTCAGAAAAGGGGCGAGCCGGGTGTGACGCAAGGGAGCCCTTGATGGAAGCGCCCCGTCTCGAACGCAAGCTCGTCGCCATTTTCGCCGCCGACGTCGAGGGCTACAGCCGGCACATGGAGCAGGACGAGGTCGCCACCCTGGCAACCCTCTCCCGCCATCGCCTTATCGTCGACGATTTGATTGCCCGCCATTCTGGTCGGATTACCGGGACAGCCGGCGATAGCGTGCTGGCGGAGTTTGTCAGCGTGGTCGACGCGGCGGACTGCGCGGTACAGATCCAGCAAGCGATCACTGCTGCGACGGCGGATGAGAGGCCCGAGCGCCGCATGCTGTTCCGGATCGGAATCAACGTCGGGGACGTGATGGTCAAGGACGGCGACATCTTTGGCGATGGCGTCAACATTGCCGCTCGTTTGGAGGCGCTGGCCGAACCAGGCGGGATCTGTGTCTCGCGTGGCGTTCGCGACCATCTCCGCAACAAGGGCCTCTTGACGTTCGAAGATCTGGGCGAACAGAGCGTCAAGAACATCGCCCAGCCCATACGGGTCTTTCGGGTGCGGTTTGAGGGCGTGCCGCACATCGAAGTAGCGCCGGATCGACCAGCGGTCACGGCGGTCGTGGCCGAGTCATCGGTCAGCGATCCCGCGGCCTTCCAGCTTGCGTTCTGGAACACGATCAAGGACAGTGCGGATCCGGCGGAGTTCGAGGCATATCTTGAACAGTATGCCGATGGACCGTTCGCCAAGCTCGCCGAGGCGCGCCGGCAGGCGCTTGTGGAGGGGCCGACGCTTCCGGAACCACCGGCATCACCAGCCCAGCTCGTCGCCGTGGAGCTGGCGTTTTGGGAGAGTGTAAGGGGTAGCGACAATCCGGCGATGTACGAGGCCTATCTGGAGAAATACTCCGAGGGGGGTTTCGCCGCGCTGGCCAAAGCGCGTCTCGACGAATTGCGCCCGTGAAGCGCAGCGCCCGATCTCAATCCAGTATGTCGTCGGCGTCGTGTGGCATTCTGTATATCCACCCTCGATGTGAACCAGCGACGGTCTCGCGGGCTCCCGGGACTCGAATTGTCTCTGTGGCGGCGAACTCGCTAGGACTGCCTGCCTTCTCGCATTTTCGACGGAGTGGTTGCGCGGTCCCCGATCTCCCAAGCGTGATCCAGGGCGTGCCAGGCGATGCGGCGCATGGTGTCTCGCGGAGTCCACGCGGTGCCGGAGCGGGGAGTCCGTGGAGGTGGCCCGCCGCGGGTACGGAGGCGACAGCACGTCGAGGACGGCCCCTCGGAGGCTGAGGATCTCGGCCGATAGTCCGGTGTCCTTCGCCAAAACCTCGTCCGGCGGACCAGAGGTTGATCTTTCAGCAATCCGGAGACACGCTCCGGCCATGATCAGCACGCGGCTCCTCCTGCTTCGACTCTTCCCGTTCCTCTGCGGCGGCCACCGCCAACTCGTCCTCGAAAACCTCGCCCTGCGCCAACCGCTCGCCGTGTACAGGAGGACTTCGAACCGGCCCACTCTGCGCAGGAGCCATCGGCTCCTCTGGGGCTGGCTGTCCAGGGTGTGGACTGGGTGGAGGGACGCCCTCGTCATCGCGGCGCCGGACACGGTGTTCCGGTGGCGACGGCGGCGCTTCCACGACCACTGGGCCAAGCTCTCCGCGCGGCGGCCCACGGGGGGGCCACCCGTCTGTCCACGCCGAAATCCGGGGTGAGGCCTTTACTCGCCGAGGCGAGCGTCGAGCAACGGCCTATCCACCGCGCGGGGGCCTCGCCACAACGTTGGCTAAGCGATTGTAAACATTGGGGTGTTGGCGCGCCTGGGGAGACTCGAACTCCCGACCCACGACTTAGAAGACGCCGACCCAAGCCTGTTCCGGCGAGGACTTAGCGGATCGGCGCTACGATCTTCACTACGAAACGGCCCTCGGAGAACGTGGCTTTCTTCGGCTGCAAACTCCCGCTCGAGCTCTGCCCTCCCATCCCCGTTACGGGGTGTCTGGTTCTTGCCCCGGCAGGACGGCCTCCCGCTGAACACGTCAGCCTTTATTGTACGCATGGATGCGAACCCGTGTTTCAGCCTCGGGCCCCGCAGGAGCCACCCGCGCAACGTCCCTCCTCCCTTCGAGCAGAATTCGACGTCTTCGGCCTCGAGCCCGAGCCTGTCCGGCGTCGCGTACAGGAACAGGTCGGCGAGGAGGGTGCGCCGCGAGAGGAAACGGGAGATCATGACGGCCCTGACCCTTCTCGGCCTCGGTGTTCGGCTCGTCTTCGATCTCGCCGCCTCGGTCCCGACGGCCCTCGGTCCGAGGGGCCGAGCCGGTTCTGTCTAGCCGATGACGTCGGCTAACCCCCTGGCTTTTCCGGTTGGGGGGGGCCGCTTGGCGCCCGATGGGGCGCGAGGCTATTGGCAGGCTCGCCCGGCAGCGAACGCGCCGCCGGGCTCGCCATCTGCGGCTTCTGGCCCTGACCGGGTGACGGCGGCGGCGCGCCGGGCGATGGACCCAGTCTCGGAGGCGAGGGTGGTCGAGCGCGGTCGGTCATGGGGCGCTCCACCGCGCTCTGCCCGAGGGACGGCCGGGGTGGGACCAGCGCGGTCGCGGGCGGTGGCGGCACGGACACCAGACGCGGCGCCGGCCGGGGCACCCCCGCCGGCCCCACTGTCGCGCCTCCGGACCCCGCCGCCGACCCGGCGTGCGGGGGGCGTGTGGCAACCACCGCGCGTGTCACACTCGCCTCGGGCGGCCGGATGCCGCGGCTCGCCGTTGGCATGAAGCTCGCGGGCGTCGCGGCGATCTGGGGCGCGGTGTGG
>JBGPOS010000180.1:0-3369 GCA_041488155.1 Tepidiformaceae bacterium | reverse complement strand
GCCACGCAGGATGTGCCCCTTGGACTCCTCGTTCATGAGCAGGAAGGTCGCCAGGCAGCGACCGCCGCGCTTGAGCACCCGCGAGATCTCTTCCAGATACCGTTTCATGTCCCCGGGAATCATGTGGGTGAACACCGACGCGAGGAACACGAGGTCGAAGCTGCCGTCCTCGAAGGGCAAGCGATATTCCCACGCCTCTACGGTTCCCTCCGGATTGTAGAACTCATTGCGGACAAGGGAACGCTGGAAACGGAAGCTCGGGTGCCGCGACCCGATCTGCGCCGTGCACCATTCGACGCAACCCGCGTTCAGGTCCATGCCGTCGTAGCTTCCCCCCTGGAGGAAGCGCGTGAGTGGCACGGCCATTCGGCCGGGTCCGCAGCCAATGTCCAGCACGCGGGACTCCGACGTGATCTTCCCGAGGTTGATCAGGTGACCGAGGAACTCCGCCCCGACGCGCTTGTACTGCTCCGGGGGACCCGCGCCGGCGTAGTCCAATAGCTCGGGCGGCGCCATTGGTATCTCGCCAGAACGCGCCAGCCCCCCAACGGGGATGTCGGCGATTGCCGCGTTGTTTGATCGGCCGTCTGTGCCACCGCTTCCTTCCACGCGGCCTGCCGCTTCGACGCTCACGAAGCGCAGGACCTTCCGCATGACCTAGGCGCTGAACGTCGCATCCCAGCTCATGCTCCAGTTGAGCCGGGTCCCGGCCAGCCGCTTCTCCACGTCTCCGACTCGGCCGGCGGCCTCGGCCAGTCCCGCGGCGATGGCTTCCACCGACGGCCCGACGGGCACGAGGTTGGACGAGATGGCTGCGAGCCGCTCCCGCGTCTTCGTCGCGAAGGTGTTCGTCACCGTGACGAGGCCGGCCGCCGCCATGTCGAGGGGCGTCATGCTCGGGTGCGGCGACAGCATGAGGCTGAGGCCCAGGTCGTAGCCGGGGAGCATGCGCATGTACTCGCGCAGGCTGGTGCGTTGCAAGAGCCGCAGCCTCGCGCCCTTTCCGAGATCGAGGGACTCCGATGCGCCATCGTCGACGCCGCCGATGCCGTCGAACTCCCAGCCCCGGGGATCGAGGGCGCCCTTGGCCACGGCCGCCCTGAGGGCCAGCAGGCCGATCTCGAAGATGTTGCGCGACGCGTGCGCCTCCGGGCGGGAGTAGAAAAGCAGCCGGCGACGGCCGCCGCGTCGAAGCTGATCTGCGTGGACCTCGAAGGCATGGACGGCATTGGCGATCGCCACGGACTCGTCTTCGCCCCGGCCCGGGTCGTCGTGGAAGACGCCAAGACGGCTCTGGCGAAAGTAGTCCCGGAGCAGCTCGGTCGAGAAGATGGCGAAGTGGGGCAGGCTGTAGGCCTGGAGCGCCATCAGATAGCGCGATCCCGCGGGGTAGAACAGGGGCTCGAACTCCTGCGCCAGGAAGGCGAAGCGCTCCTGGCCCAGGTCCCGCGCCGCCCGGTGTGCCACGTGGGCAGTCCACCACGAGGTCGCCACGAACGTGTCCTCCGGGCTCACCTCGAGGGAAACGGTTCGATCGAAATGGTACGCGGTCTCGGCGGAGTCGAAGAGCCCCTCGAGCCCCGGGTAGTCGATGATCCGCCCTCGCCAGGCGGCCGGGTCATAGTCACACTCGTCGACGATGACGAGCCGCGCGCGCGCACCCTCGCGGGCCAGTCGCAACGCAAGATTGAACACTGACACGTAGCCGGCGAACAGGTACCGGAAGTCCACCGTCGAGGTGAGCACGTTCACCCGTCGCGGCGCGCTCGGAAGCACCGCAAGCTTCAGCGGCGCCGTCTTGATCAAGAGGAACTTCGCCTCCGCGTCGGCGGCTGCGACGGCGCTGGTGCCGGCCTCGGGCGCGCTCGGGACGCGGGCGTCGGCCAGCGCCTGCGCGTAGATACGCCGCCTCTTGAACCTGTAATAGGCACCGGTCAGCTTCGTTGCGAGCGCCGACCGCAGACACAGCGCTTCCAGCCCCAGGGTCGAACGCCGGCCCAGCCGAGAACGCAGGGCCTCGCCGACGAGCGGCCAGATCGAGCTTTCGATGTGGGCCACTCGGGAGAGCACGGCTCGCTTGGCTGCAGCGCCGCCGCCCGCCAGCCTGACATCGAGGGTATGAGCCATGAGCACCAGGCGGGTGAGGATCCGGTAGCCGTGATGCAGGAGGCGCATGCGAACACGCGCCGTGTGTTTGAGGGCCGCGGGAGATCGCAGCGCGGCGACGACGTTGGAGACCCGCGGCAACAGCCGGCGTCCTGCGGCGGTGTAGTGGCCAATGACGTTGCCGGCGTGCTGGCGATAGGCGTAGAGCGGCCGCTCCACGTACGCGATGCGTCCGCTGGCAAGGGCTGCGCATGCCACCCAGTGGTCGTGATACGAATCGCCGACGGGCTCGGGGAAGGGCAGCGCCAGATCGAGCAGCTCCGCGCGGAACATGCTCGCCGCGCCGGTCACGGTGTTGGCAAAGAGGAGTGCTGCGAGGTCGGTGTAGTTGTTGCGCCGGGTGGTCCAGTAGGTATCGGAAAGCCGCTCACCGCTCCGGTCCACGATGTGCATATCGGAATAGACGAGGGTGACATCCTCTTCGAACGCGGCCAGGCTCGCGGATAGCTTGTCGGGATACCAGAGGTCGTCCTGGTCGCAGAAGGCCACGTAGCGAGCCTCGGGAGGCACTCGAGTCAGGCACCGTTCGAAGTTCCGATAGACTCCCAGGCGCTTCTGGTTCCGCTCCACCTCGAAGCGGGGGTCGCGGCTCGCCAGCCGTTTGACCTCGGCGAAGAGCGCCGGGGCCGAGTCGTCGTCGTTCACGATGCAAACCCACTGGCCATGGGTCTGCGCCAGGAGGGAGTCCATCTGTTGGACGAGGAGATCGACCGGCGGATTGTACGTGGCCAGGCAGATCGCAACCAGGCTCCCTTCGGCCGCCGCCGGGACGCCCGCGAAGGAGTGCCTTGCCCCCGCCGGGGCGGGAACCAGCTTTAGCTCGCCCACCTGCGCCCTCACCTCACGGCCGTCGTCCAGACGCGCGTGGAGGGCGAGTCGCAGGCGGCGGGGAGCCTCGACAGCAGGCACAGGCAGCGTGACCCAGAAACCACTGAACATGCTGTTTCCCGTCCGATCGAGATGCCGGACCTGCTCGTGCAGGACGTCGGGCCGTGTCAGTCCATGATGCGACACGGGATACACGATGTCGTCCAGGCTCACGCTGAGTCTTCGGATGCCCCGCTCCGGGTGATAACACCAGCCCGAGATGAGGAGGACGTCGCTGCGACGTACGATTCGCGGCCGAGCGATGTCGGTCTCCAGGGCCCAAACGAGGGTCGGCGTTTCGGCTGAGCTGGATGCGAGGGGCATGGGGGGCTGGAT
>JBGPOS010000179.1:0-3381 GCA_041488155.1 Tepidiformaceae bacterium | reverse complement strand
GGCACCACGATCTCCCGGTTGCGCTGCCAGAGGTCGAGGTCGTGGCCGCGCAGGTCGAGGAGCCGGTCCTGGTGCTGCCCCAGGCCGTAGAGGCCCTCGTCCTCTCGGGTTTCGAACGCCTGGCCGACCTCGTAGGTGGTCTCGCCGTGGGCGGTGATCTGTCGGAACGTCTTGCCTCCTCCGGTCGCTTCGCGCAGGAGCGGCCGGCCCGCGGCGTCGTGGAAGGACACCTGGCCGCTGTCGAGGGCAACGCGAGCTCGGAGCCGTGAGGTCGTCAGGACGACAGCTCCCTCGTCGGCGCGCACTTCGAACGGCGCGGACGCCCAGTGGGCCACCACGGCGAGGCTGGGCCGGGAGGGCGGAAGCGCCCCGTCGGGCCAGGCGGTGACGCGGACGATCCGCTCGGAGCAGACGCGAAGACGGACCTCGGCACCCTTCGCGTGGACGATGACACCGTCGGCCTTGCGGTCGAAGGGCCGGTCGGCGGCGGCGGTGGTCAGGAGGCTGGCGGCGAGCACGAGCACGGTACCCATGGCGGCTCCCTTGCGGGGGTCAATCTAGCACGTGCTCCAGGCGAGGTCGGGACGGTCAGGACGAGGCGGGGCGGCGCGGGGCGGTCGACTCGCGAAGGCAGAAGGTGGTCGTGAACCTGGGGAGGACCTCGGCGCGGCCCCGGATGCGGCCGATCAGGTACCGTACCGCGGCCTGGCCCATCTCGAACAGCGGCTGGGCCACGGTCGTGAGAGGCGGGCGGGTGTAGGCGGCGAAGGGCTGGTCGTCGAAGCCGACCAGCGACACGTCGCGCGGCACCTCCAGTCCCCGATGGTAGAGGGCCAGGTTGGCGCCGAGGGCCATCTGGTCGCTGCTCGCGAAGACCGCCGTGAAGTCACGCCCCGCGCTCAGCAGGTGCTCTGTCGCGATGAGACCCGCGCGCATCGTGAAGTCCCCTTCCACCACGAGGTGGGGGTCGGAGGGGATCCCGGCGTCCTCCAGGGCTCGGCGGTAGCCGCGGAGCCGCTCCTTGGCCTCGACGTGCCAGAGCGGGCCGGAGATGTGGGCGACGCGCGTGTGACCGAGGGCGATCAGGTGCTGGGTGACCTGATACGCACCTTCGAAGTTCCCGACCCGTATCAGGCCGTCCTCGCGCCCGGCCAGGCTTCGGCCCACCGCGACGACGGGCGTCTCGTCGTCGAGCCCGAGCAGCTCCTCGTCGGGGATGTCCGAGCCCGCCGCGACCACGAGGCCGTCGACGTGGTGCGAGACGAGCAGCTCGAGCGCCTTGTGCCCGCTGGCCGACCCCTCGGCGCTCGCCATCAGAAGCGAGTAGTCGGTCTCCCGGAGGGCGGTCTCGATGCCCTTGACGAGACGCCCCCAGAAGGCGCTCACCGTGTCCGGGAGCAGCAGGCCGATGGTCTGCGACCGGCCCATCGCGAGGTCCTGGGCCATGAGGTTGGGGCGATAGCGGAGCGCAGCGGCGGCGCTGCGGATCGACTCGCGAGTGGCGGCCGCCACGTGCAGGTGGCCGGAGAGAGCACGTGACACTGTGGAGGCGGACACGCCGGCCACGCGGGCTATGTCGTAGATCGTGACCGAGGGCTTGCTCGAACGCATCGAACCCTCCATGTACAACCAATTGAAACCGATTGCAAGCGTATGCAACCGGTTGCAAGCGCTTAAGTCGTCCTCGCTCTTACTTTTTCCTCTTGACAGGAAATTCGTACGTGCGGATACTCGTGCCACCACATCGTCCGCGAATCAGGGCCATTGAACCAGTTGATCGGAACCCCGGCGCGGGTCTGGTCAGCCAAAGGGGGGTTGTTCCATGGTGATGTCGAAGTCGATGGGCCGTCTGGCCATCGCGCTTCTGCTGGTGTTCGTCGCTTCCGCCGCTTTTGCCCAGAACGCGGGCAGCTTGCGGGGCACGATCTCCGACCAGCAGGGCGCGGTGCTGCCCGGAGTGACGGTCGTCCTCACGAGCGATGCCACGAAGGCCACTCGCCAGGCCGTGACGGACGCGAAGGGCGGGTACTTCTTCGGGGCCCTGCTTCCCGGCAGCTTCACGATCTCCGCCGACCTGTCGGGCTTCAAGGGCCACACCACGAAGGGCATCCGCATCAGCCCCAACGACACCCGCGGCTACGACTTCTCGATGGAGGTGGGCGGACAGAGCGAGAAGATCGAGGTCACGGCCGAGCGCGAGATCATCCAGACCCAGACCGGAGCCCGTGAGGGCCTGATCACCTCCGCGCAGATCGAGAACCTCTCGATCATCAGCCGCAGCCCGATGGAGCTGCTGCGCATCCTGCCCGGGGTGGTGGCTCCGGACCAGAGCGAGCTGGAGAGCGTCAGCAACGGCGGCGGGGCCAACAACACGGGCGGTTATAGCGTCAACGGCGTCCGCGGCAGCAACAACGTGGTCACCCTCGACGGCTCCCGCATGATCGACATCGGCTCGAACAGCGGCCTCATCATCGCCCCCAATACCGACTTCGTGTCCGAGGTCAAGATCCAGTCGAGCAACTACGCGGCCGAGTTCGGCTCGGGCGGCGTTCAGGTGGCCGCGATCACCAAGGGCGGCAGCTCCGAGTTCCACGGCACCGTCTATGACTACATGCGCCACTACAAGTTCGCGGCCAACGACCGCTCGAACGCCATCGCCGGGGTCAAGAAGCCGGAGAGCAAGTTCCAGTATCCGGGCGGCAACCTCAGCGGCCCCATCCTGATCCCGGGCACCGACTTCAACAAGAACCGCGACAAGGCGTTCTTCTTCTTCGGGGTCGAGCTGTGGCGGCAGATGGTGGACACGGGTTCCGCGTTCGCGGTCGTGCCCACGCTCAATCAGCGGCAGGGGCTCTTCAACGACTATTCGGCCGGCCAGCACCTGAACCAGCCCACGACCGTGAACATCCCGAGCGGCTTCCCCGGCGCCGGCACCCCGGCCCCGGGCAACAACCTGAGCCCCTACATCGACCCCATGGGCCAGAAGCTCATGAACCTCTACCCGCTGCCCAACTACGTCGACCCCAACAACCGCTACAACTACGTCTACAACGCGCTCCAGAAGCAGGACACGACGCAGTTCACCCTGCGCCTCGACTACAACTTCTCGGAGAACACCAAGGCGTACGCACGCCTGGCGCAGGACGACGGGCAGGTCAACCAGGCCCGGGGCCTGTGGTGGAACTCGTCGGATTACGAGCTGCCCACGACCCTCAACAACTCCCAGCTCGGGCGGTCGGCCTCGCTGAACGTGACCAGCGTGCTCTCGCCGACCACCACCAACGAGCTGCTCTTCACCTTCAGCAAGCTCAAGCTCGACAACATCCACGCCGATGAGAGCAAGATCTCTCTGGCCGGCCTGGGCTTGAGCGGCTACCAGGG
>JBGPOS010000178.1:0-3392 GCA_041488155.1 Tepidiformaceae bacterium | reverse complement strand
GTCACCTGGAGGACCTCATCAACCGGCTGGCACTGCTGGGGAACCCGACGACGGCGATCGCGACTTCCCGCTTCGAGCGGGTTCCCGCGATCCGTGAGCCGGGGCCGCAGTAGCGGTCCTGGCTGCGGTGTGTTTGAGGCTATGCCGCGCCGCCTAACAGGTATTGAACTAAACCGCTTCGCGGTACCGGGCGAGCACCGGGGCACGTTGGGCTCGGGTGCGTGTGGCCGCTGAGGTACGCGGACGGCAAACGGTCGTTTGCCGGCCTAGCCCGGATCATTCATGAAGGGGCTGGGATTGGCGAGCGGGAGAGGTGTGGTCGTCGCAAAACCCTCGTCAACGGCTTCTGGCGACATGCCGACCCTTGCTTCAACCCATCGGTGGCACATCCCGCCTACCTCGGGGAGATGGGCCCCAAGGGGGCGCCCGGGCTACCGCCTAACCTCGGCTTGCACCGTAGCCGCCTTCGCGTCTAGTGACACTTCGGCGCGGCCGCTGAAGCCGGGTCTTTAGGCGGCTTCAGGACACGATGACCAAAGTCGGTCGTCTCGGCGTGGGCTTGCGTGCCGTCATCCTGATGACCGGCCCAGGCATCGCCGTGCTCTTCTTCTACTACCGGCCTACCATCGGGAACTTCGGCGCGCGGTTTTCGTCTCTTTATTCAATATGCGCCGACTGACGAAGTCTCGCCCTCTCGTTTCGGACAGAGCTCGGAAAACGCTCTTGGTCCTACTGCTCGCGGTGGTCGGATGCGCGACGGGCCGGGTCGCTCCGCCTCGCTTTCCGCTTCGGATCACAGAGGGGGGTCTGATCCTGGTTCGGGTCAGCGCGGGCGATCACGTCGCGGGAGACTTCGTTCTCGATACGGGCGCGGGGATCCACGTCGTTTCCGCCGGTTTTCTAGCGAAACTCCAGCCGACGCCCTCCGGGCGATTCTCCGGTTTCCGGCACACCGGCGAACGGGTGGACTTCGACACGTTTCGTGTTTCCTCGCTGGCCATCGGCCCGGTTCGCCAGCGGGCTCCCGTCGTCGCCGTCTGGGAAGTCCTCGATCGTCTGAAGGTGGAGGGGGTGCTCTCGGCAAAGTTCTTCGAGACGCAGCCCGTCACGATCGATTTCAGCCGCCGCGAGCTCATCTTCGAGGATGCGCAATCTCTCCAGGCGCGGGTTCGTCGAGGTTACACCGTCCCGCTGACCTCTATCGAAGACCGAGGAAAGAGCCTCGAGCTCTTCCTGGATGTCCTAGTGGGCGGCCAGGCGCGATGCGAGTGCAAGCTCGACACCGGTCACGCCGGCGTTGCGGTCCTCGATTCCCGCTATGCGCCGGCCCTCGGTCTGGCGGAAAGACCCAACCAGGAAACACAGACTCTCCTCGGCGCAAAGGAGATTCGTTTCCAGGCCGCCTTGGACGTGTCGCTGGCGTCTGTGCCGAGTGTCCTGGCCCGACGGGTGGAGGTGGTCTTCAAGGACCACCTCATCTATGATGGGCTGCTCGGAACCGCCTTCTGGACCGGGCACGCGCTGACCCTGGATATTCCGCGCAAACGTCTGATCATCAGCCGCGAGTAGGCAGTGGCTCCTTGACTGACCCTCTGGCGTTCGCGTTCGCTCGGTAGGCCCTGATCTCAGGACCGACCCCACGACGCCCCGCCGGGGCAGCGCGAACTCACGACAAGAGGCGCACGACCGCCAGTGCATACACCTCCCGAAGAGGATTGCTTGTTGCAGCGGGAGGCCGCAGCACCAGCGCCCGGCTTTCGCTCGTCAACGGGCAGCGGTGGCATCTCCTGCTTGCCTGGTGCCTCCCTGCCGTGCCGCCGGAAAACTGCCGTCGCCTTCGGGACGTAGAATCGGGTTCGTGGGTCCTCGCTCCGCTTCTCTGCGTTCTCCGCTGAGCCGCCAGCTGTTCGGCGGACGGAGAGGAGGACAGATGATGCGCGCGGTCCGATTTGCCGGATTGTTCGTCGCGTCCGTTGGTCCGACCTTCGCCGCCGACGCGCCTCCGCTCACGCTCAGCCACGGCTGGATCGTGGTCACGACTGGCGCGCGGGAACGCACGGCACTGGAGAAGGCGGGGTTCCGCATCGCCCCGACGGTCAACCGCCATGAGGGTCAGGGGACGGCGTCGGTTACAGTCGAGCTCTTCAACGGTTTTCTGGAGCTCATTTATCCCGACCCGACCGTTCCGGTCTCGCCAGCCTTGCAAGCCGGTGCCGAGAAGTTCCGCCTGAAGTCAGGATGGCGCGAGACCGGCTATTCTCCAATCGGCATCGTCTTCGATCGCTCACCCGCGACGCCGGAGAAGTTCCCGTTTGCGACCTGGAAAGTCTCTGCCGATTGGATGGAGAAGGGCACCTTCATCGAGATGATGACGCCGAAGGAAATGCCCAAGGCGGTTTCGCTCTCCATCTCGTCCCATCCCACCAGCACGCGCGAGAGCGAGAATGAGATGCTCGCTCGCGATCAGGTCAAGGGTGCGATGTTCCTCCATCCCAATGGTGCCCGACGTCTCACAGGGCTGCGCGTCGTGGCGCCAAGCGCGGACGGCTTCCCGCCTGCCGCGTCCTACATTGCCGGCCTTGGGCTCGTTAAGTTCGAGGTGGGCAGCCACTGGTTGCTCGGCGTGACGCTCGACAACGGCACCCAGGGCGTCACGACCAACCTCGACCCTGATCTTCCTATGGTCATTCATTACTGACCGGGCAGTCGTGAGAAAGCGATGGTCGCCTAACCGGCGGCTGCAGCGAACGCGCATGCGCTCGCCGCTGAGCCGCCAGCCGTTAGCCGGCCCTCCACGAGGTTGGGAATGACTGAAACCACGAAAGCAGCGTTCCTCGACATGGTCGCCGGCCGCCGTGGCCACTTCCAGCTCGAGTCGGGCCATCACAGTGGACTCTGGCTTGATCTCGATGCCCTATTCGCGGCCCCGCGCCGGATAGATCCATTCGTTGCGACCCTCGCAAGTGCGCTTCGCGCATACGCCGTGACGGCGGTATGCGGCCCCCTCCTTGGCGGTGCCTTCCTCGCGCAGCTCATTGCCCACGCCCTCACCGTGGAGTTCTGCTACACCGAGCGCGTGATGCCTTCCCAGGTCAGCGGGTTGTACCGGGCGCGCTACCGTCTACCAAGAGCGTTCGCTGGCCGACTGCGGGGACAACCCATCGCTTTGGCGGATGATGTGATGAGCGCGGGCTCGGCGCTCAGGGGCACCTACGTGGAACTCCAAGCGCATGGCGCCGTGCCCGTAGTCGCGGGAGCGCTTCTCGTGGTCGGATCGACGGGCGCCGACTTCTTCGCGCAATGTGGCGTGGCGGTCGAGGCGGTTGTCCGTGACGACTACGAGTTGTGGCTACCAGCCGCCTGCCCGCTCTGCGCCGCCGGCCTGCCGCTCG
>JBGPOS010000177.1:0-3396 GCA_041488155.1 Tepidiformaceae bacterium | reverse complement strand
CGGCCTTGTCCACGAAGCCGTCGGGCGGCGTGTTGGCGAGCACGGTGATCGCCTTCGGGCTGTTGCGCACGACCGTGGTCACGCCCTTGGAGTCGTAGGCGACCGCGTCCACGTTGTGCGGGCCCGCCGCGAGCGACTGTGGGATGGTGAAGGAGAAGCGCCAGCCGCTGTTGGTCCAGGCGGGAATGCCGTAATAGTTCGCGACGTCGGGCCGGGCGAAGCCGAGCGTGGCATCGCCGACGCCGATGCCGTCGATGCGCACCTGCACGCGCGTGACCGGCGCGCCGTCTTCCTTGTCGACGGCCCAGCCCTTTACCGACAGCAGCGCGCCTTGCGCCACGCTCGCGGTGCCCGTGGGACCGAGCGCGCTGTCCAGGTGTCCGTCGGGCGGCGTGTCCACAATCACGGTGATCGGCTGCTGCCGCGTCTGCGTGCCGTCGAGTGAGTCGGTGGCGGTGACGGTCACGGTGTAGGTCGCGCCCGGCGTGGCGCTGGTCGTGTTCACCGTCAGCGTGAAGTTACCGTTTGTGGTCTGCGAGGGAGGCCCGACCCCGCAGCTCATGCCGGTGATGGGCGCGCCCGAGATGGCGCAGGTGCCGTTGACGGCGCGGCCGTTCGGCCAGTTGGCGGACAGCGCGAGCGCGAAGGTCGTCTGCCCCGTCCCGCCGGGCGCGAGGTTCAGGTTGGTGCCGGCGGCGAGGGTGAAGTCGATGACGTGGAGCGTGACCGCCGTGCTGTGCGTGGTGGTGTTGCTGTCCGCCCCCACGCCTTTGGCGAAGAAGGCGAAGTCGGCCGATGCGGGGTTGGAAGCATTCACGGTGAAAGCGGCGCCCCCTCCGCTGGGGGTGACGGGCGTGCTCAGGGCGGCGCAGCTTGAGGGCACCGAGCCTCCGCCGGCGTTGCAGGAGAGCGCGACGCCGCTGTTGTAGCTCCCGATCGCGGTCAGCGTGCCGCTGAACCCGGCCGTCACGCCGGGGTAGACGGTCAGGGTCGGATTCGAGACGGCGATGGTGTAATCGCTGTTGACGACCGTCCAGGTGCCGAGCAACTGGTAGCCCGAGGACCGCGCTTCCTTGTCGATGACGTTCAGGTAGACGTTCTTCGCCCCGGCGAGCGCCGGCTTGAAGGTGAGGGCAAAGTTGAGGGTGAGGTCATTGTTCGAGCCGACGACCGACGAGGCTGCGCCACTGACGATGCACTGGCTGTTCTCCAGCGTGAACGCCTGCCCCATCGTGATCGGTCCGATCCACCCACTGCTGTCGTCCTGGTTGATGAAGATGCTGTTGCTGGCGGTGTCGTAGTAGGCGGTGCAGGCGCCGACCAGCGAGGGTGAGGAGTTGATCCTCACGTAGACCCGGGCGATGTCGGCGAAGCCGTGGACATCCGAGTACAACGCCGCGAACGTCTGGGTGTTGCCGCTGCCCGAGTTCGGCGTCACCGAGACCGCGGCGGGAGCAGTCCCCGCCGGCACCGTCCAGGTGCCGCGGGTCTGCCAGCCGGAGTTGGTCCCGGCGTTGTCCTCCACCCACATGTAGACGTTCTTCGCACCGGCGAAGGCCGGCTTGAAGGTGGTGGCCAGGTTGAGGATCAGGGAGCCGACCGATCCATAGGCGTACGAGCTGCCCAGATCGATCGAGCACTGGCTGTTCTGGAGCGTCCCCGGCTGGCCGACGGTGAGCGGGCCGAACGTGCCGTTGCCGGCATCGTTTTCCAGCCGGAGGGAGTTGCTGGCCACGTCGTAGAGGGCGTAGCAGGCGCCCGCCCCGTTGAGGCTGGAGTTGATGAGCGCCTGGGCCTGAGTAATGTTGGCGTAGCCGTTGACATCCTCGTAGAGGTAGCCGAACGCCTGCACGTTGCCCGTCCCGGAAGTCGGGAATAGGTCAAACGCCGTCGGGGCGGGGGCAGGCCCCACGGTCCAGGTGCCCAGATTCTGCCAGCCCGAGTTGACCGAGCTCGTGTTCTCTGCCCACAGATACACACGCTTAGAACCGGCGAAGCCCGGCTTGAAGGTGGTGGCGAGGCTGAGCGTCAGGTTGGTGCCCAACCCGGAGACCGATGAGCTGCCCAGGTCGATCGCGCACTGGCTGTTCTGCAGCGTGCCCGGTTGTCCTACGGTGAGGGGACCGAGCGTGCCGCTGCCGCCGTCGTTCTCGAGTTGCAGCGAGTTGCTCGACGTGGTGTAGATGGCGTAGCACGCGCCCGCACCGTTGAGCGACGAGTTGATGAGCGCTTGTGTCTGCTTGAGGTAGGTGTAGCCGTCAGCGTCGGAGTAGGAGTAGCGGAAGGTCTGTATGAAGCCCGTCCCGGGAACAGGGCTTGCATAGGTGGCATAGGGCTCAGAGGCCGCTACGGTCCAGGGGCCCAGTGTCTGCCACCCGGAGTCGAGCGTGCCGGTGTCGTGCACCCGCCCGTAGATGTTCTTCAGACCGAGGAAGGCCGGCTTGAAGGAGATGGCCAGACGGAGGTACAGCTCGTTGCCCCCTGCCGTGACCGACGAGGCGCCGACGTCGATGGAGCATTGGCTGTTCTCGAGCGTACCCGGCAGGCCCACGGCCAGCGGACCGGTCGTGCCGCCGCCGCCATCGTTCTCCAGCAGCAGCGAGTTGCTCGCGCGGTTGTAGATGGGGTTGCACGCGCCCGCTACGGAGAGCGTCGTGTTGAACAGCGCTTGCGCCTGCGAAATGCTGGCGAAGCCGAGTGGGTCGGTGTAATGGAAGGTGAACGTCCGCGCGAGGCCCGCGTTATCGATGGGCGCCGCCCAATCGGCAGACGGCGTGTTCGGATCTCTGACCGTGAATTGGATCGGGAACGAACGCGTGAGCTGGCCGTTGTAGGTCGCGGTCGCGTCAACGCTGATGTTGTACACGCCAAGCGGAGTCTGATTGGTCGTGGAAACGCTCATGATGGTGGCGAAAAAATTCCCTTGTAAGCCACTCAGCCCTGGCTGCGAGTCGAAATGGCAGGCCGCTCCGGCGGGCAGCCCCGAGCAGGAAAGCACCACAGGCACTGCCGGCGGGAACTGGAAATTGACGGGGCCGGTCAGTTGCACCAGAAAGCGTTGGGTGGAATCGCCACGGTGAATATCCAGCGTTGCGGGCGGGCCGGAGACGCTGAAGTCCAGAACGCCCAACTCCGCGGGCAGTTGTTGCGAGGTGGAGTCGGCGTCGCCCCCGACCGCCCGCACGTAGAACTTGAAGTCCCCGGCGGTGGCTGCGCTCGCGGTAAGAGTGAAGGGAGAGCCGCCGGGCGACGGAGTGGGTGTGGGCGGAGCGCTCACGCAGCTGTCGGGCACACTGCCGGTCGCCGGCACGCAGGAGATCGCGACCGAGTCGGCGTACCCGTTCTTCGTGGTGAGGGTGCCGTTGTAGCTGGCGCCGATTCCGGCGAGCGCGTATT
>JBGPOS010000176.1:0-3410 GCA_041488155.1 Tepidiformaceae bacterium | reverse complement strand
CGTGTCGAACACGGGCTGCAGGTCGAAGGCGGAGCGGCTGATCACCTTCAGCACCTCGCTCGTCGCCGTCTGCTGCTCCAGCGCTTCGGTAACGTCGCGGTTGCGCGCCGCCAACTCCGTGAACAGGCGGACGTTCTCGATGGCAATGACCGCCTGGTCGGCGAAGGTCTTCAGCAGGTCGATCTGCCGGCCGGGGAGCAGCCCGGCCTGAGCGCGGGTGACCGCAATCGACCCGATGGGAAGACCGTCGCGCAGTATCGGGACGGCTGCGGCACTCCGATATCCGCCGGCCGCCGCCATCGCGCCCAGGGCATAGTCGGGGTCGGCGTTGACATCCGGGATCTGCACGACACTTCGCTCGAGCACCGCGCGAGCCGCAACGCTCCTTCGACCGGGCGGGGCGGGATAGGCGCTTCGGTTGATCTCGAGGACCTCGGCGGTGAGGCCATGGTGCGCCACGAAGTGAAGGAGCTGGCCTTCGAACCGGTAGACAAAGCAGTACTGGGCCTCGCAGAGCCGCGCCGCGCTCTCGGCGATCATGTCGAACACCGGCTGGACGTCAGTCGGCGACTGGGGAATGACTCTCAAGATGTCGGTGGTCGCCGTCTGCTGGTCCAGCGCCTCGGTCAGCGCGCGATTCTTCTCTTGCAGGAGCGCGCCTGTAGCTTTCTCCCGCTCCAGGCTCTCCGCCAAGCGCTTCTGTAGGTCGCGGACCCCAGACCCTTCGTTCTTCGGGGACTTGCGGGCGAGCGGTCGCTTGGCTTCCGCCTTAACCTTCGCGGGCTTTGCACGGCGACCCATCTGCTTCTCCTGGCCTCCCACGCGCAGCGGTCGCTGACAGCCTAGGCGAAGGCGCCAGCGCGAGCAAGCGGGAACTGGGGGATCGCCGATGATGTCTGCACGGGCGCCGAGATTTTTGGCGGATTGATCCACACCTCCGCAGGACGCGCCGGCGGGTGAGGCTGGCCGGCGGGGAATCGTTCCGGATGCGCGGCATAGGCCGCGGTGAGCACGGCCGCCCGCGCCGCGACGCGCTGCTCGGCCAGGCCGTAATGCACGTCGTAGGCGTGAGCAGCCCCAGACCGCTGTGGTGATATTCGGTGTTGTATCACGGGAAGAAGCCGTGACAGTGCGCCCGCGCGTCCTGGATCGAGCCGAAGCGCGCCGGGAACGCCGGGCGGTACTTGAGCGTCTTGAACTGCGCTTCCGAGAACGGGTTGTCGTTGGAGACGTGGGGACGGCTGTGGGTCTTGGTGATCCCCAGGTCGACCAGCAGGAACGCGACGGACTTCGAGGTCATCGCCGAGCCTCGATCCGCGTGGATCGTCAATTGACAGTCCTCGATGCCCTGGCGGGCGCACGTCTCGCGGATGAACCGCTCGGCCAGCGTGGCGCTCTCGCGATGGGCGATCATCCAGCCGACCACGTAGCGGCTGAAGACGTCGAGCATGACGTACAGGTAGAAGTATGTCCACTTCGCCGGCCCGAGCAGCTTCGTGATGTCCCAGCTCCAGAGTTCGTTGGGCCGACGGGCCAGCAGCTCCGGGGCGGCATAGACGGGATGCCGGAGCTGATTCCGCCGCTCGCCGACTTCCTGGTGCTCGGCGAGCACGCGATACATCGTGCGCTCGGAGCAGAGGTACCGACCCTCGTCGAGCAGGGTCGCGTAGACCTCGGCCGGCGCGAGATCCACGAAGCGCGGCTCGTGCAGCACAGCGAGAACGGCCATGCGCTCGGCGTCGCTAAGCGCGCGGGGGGACGGGCGGCGTCGCGGCGGGGCGTTCTGGGGCCACCGCCGTCGGTAGTAGGTCGCCCGGGGCACTCCGAGCGCCGCGCACGTCGGCGCGATGCCGAGCCGGGGCCCCACCTCGGTCACGGCGGCTATGAGGAGTGCCCGGTGTTCGCCGGTGTCCCCAGCAACGCCGCGATGTTTTTTTGCACCTCGATGAGGCTTCGGCTCGCTCTGCGGTCCGGCCAGAGGCCCACGCTCGCGTGCCGCCCGCCAGGTCGTCAGATGCGACGAATACAGCCCCTCCCGACGCAGCAACGCCCCCACCGCCCCGGAGGTCTTACACCGGTCAGCCTCCTGAACGATCTTCCGCTTGTAGTCGAGGGTGAACCGCCGCCGCGTCGCCTTCGCCGTCACTTCGATCTCTGCCCCACTGAGGGCCCGCTCCACCGTGCTCATCGGCCTCTGATCCTGACTCGCCCTCGACACTAAACTTCCCGGGGGTCACTGTCTCATCCATATTGACAGAGAGGGAGGGCCCAAACGACTCGGCGACCACGTCAGTTCGAGCTAGGTGGCAAACAACGGCGGCCAGTAGGATGCCGAAGCACGCTGCGGTCATGCCGAAACCCATCAGTCCGCTAAATCTGCTGATCAAGAGACCGACGCAGACCGTTATGGCGGCAGTGACGACCAAGTCGAGGAGGGACCAAAGCACGGAATCAGCGTCCACGTCGTCTTTTGCTGATTGAGACGTCAGCATCGCTGTTCCGTCTCGTGAGCTAGTCTGGCGTGGACGTCGGTGTTCTTCGCATCCGGTTTCCCTCCGATTCGCCCTCCGAAAACGGCCTGCCACAGGGGTGCAGCGCCTCAGGCCCGGTTCCGGGCGGAATCGCGTAGAATCACCTGATTACGGACACGCCGTGACACGTTCTGCCACGCCGTCACCGGACTGTCAATCCGAAAGACCGGGCGAACGACAGGCGGCGGGGTTGGGAGCTTCGGTTTGCCGAAGCCCCGTGTCCAGAAAAGGAGCCTTCTCATGGATCTCGGTCTCAAAGGTAAGACGGCCCTCGTCACCGCGGCCAGCAGGGGAATGGGCAAGGCCTGCGCGATGGGACTCGCTGCCGAGGGCGCCCGGGTGGTCATGTGTTCACGCACGGAAGCGGATGTGCGTTCGGCCGCCGACGAGATCCGTAGCCAGACGGGAAGTGAAGTGTTGGCCATGGCCGCTGACGTGACGCGCGCCGCCGACGTCAAGGCCCTCGCGGCCAGGGCACGCGAAGCCTTTGGCGGCGTTGACGTCTTGGTGGCAAACTGCGGGGGACCACCGAGAGGTGGGCTCGAGCAGGTGACGGACGAGCAATGGTATGGCGCCTTTGAGGTGTCGCTGCTGTCGGTGGTGCGCCTGATCCGCGAGGTCGTGCCATCGATGCGGGAAAGAAAGTGGGGGCGCATCCTGACCATCCAGTCGGTATCCGTCAAACAGCCGGTCGAAGGCCTGCTGCTCTCGAACGCCATCCGTCCTGGCGTGCTGGGCATGGTGAAGACGCTGGCCCCGGAGCTGGGCAAGGACAACATCACCATTAACGTCGTCTGCCCGGGTCGCATCATGACCGACCGTTTCCTTGGCGGTGCCAAGCAATCCGGGTTGCCGCTGGACGACTACGTGAAAAACTCG
>JBGPOS010000175.1:0-3411 GCA_041488155.1 Tepidiformaceae bacterium | reverse complement strand
GCGGTTCGACACAGCGCTCCGACATGGCGAAGACTGGGAATTCTGGATCCGGCCATCTCGCACCAGAGGTGTTGGCTTCCTCGACCGCCCACTAGCGCGCCGCTACGTCGAGGGGTCGCGCATCAACGAGAACGAGGCGCCGTCCGGAATACTACATCTGGCGTCAGTTGAGCGGGTTGACGTGGGCCGAACCGCACGCCAGGCTGGTTCGGCACCCACTCGCTAGCCCGACAACGACCCATCATGCCAAACTGGCGGGAGCATGAGCACCCCCGGAGCATCGCAGGGGCTGTCGGGGCGCGTCAGCGTCGTGATCCCCGCCTATCGATCTGCAGCGACCATAGGCCGGGCAATTGACAGCGTGCTTGCGCAGACCCATCCGGCCACCGAGATCATCGTCGTGGATGACGGCAGCCCCGACGACCAGGCGGCCCTCGTGGAGCGAACCTACGGCGGACGGGTGACTCTTGTTCGCAAGCCGAACGGCGGCGCCGCCAGCGCCCGCAACGCCGGGATCGATCGGGCGACGGGAGACTACATCGCCTTCTTGGACGCAGATGACTACTGGGAGGCCGGCAAGCTGGCCCTGCAGCTTGCACAGTTTGACCAACATCCGGAATTGGGTCTCGTCGCCGGAGCTTTCTTGGAAGAGACGCCGGGTAGGGCGCGCGACGACAAGCCCGCCCGCCCTGGGCCACGGTCGTGGTACGACCAAGTCCTTCGCCATGGAGGCTCGAAGGCCTTTCGGCTCGCGACAATGATCTGGACCAGCACAGTTCTCTTGAACAGGACTGCCTTGGAAGGAGAGCGGTTCCTCCAGGGCCTGGAGACCGGCGAGGATCGCGATCTCTGGGTGCGGGTTGTCTCCCGACATCCGGTGTATCTCCTAGCTCGGCCCGTTGCCACGGCGGTGCTCTTGGAGGGCTCGACCTCTCGGTCGAACCTCGCTAACGACAAGGCGAACATGCTGCGCGTTGTCGAAAGACACCGGCAGCTGCTGGGGCCCATTGGGACCCGCCTCTGGCGCTCCCACACGCTGTACCGATGGGCCGCCGTGGACCCTGCGCCCCGCACTGCACTGCCTCGTCTGCTGCACTCCTTGGCGCTGTGGCCTCTTCCGTACACCGGCCTTGCCGACTGCCCCAGCCTAGGGCGTTTGAAACGTCTGGTGATCCTGCTGGGAGCTCTAGCCGGGTTGAGGCCAGGAAGGGACTCTACTCAAGGTTGGCCGCCTTGAGACCGCATTGGTCTGGCGTCGGAAATTGTCTGGGACCCCCCGAGCGCCCCGGGGGGCAGTACAATCTCGCGCTACTCGTCATGAACGCGCTCATTGCTCGTGTCTGCCCCTGTTCCCTGACAGGCCTCACGGTGGCAGTGTTACTTGCCGGGGTGTCGCTGCCCTTGCCCGCGATCGGGGGGGATCTCACCATCAAGCCGGTCTTCACAGTGGGTGTGGGGTACGACAGCAATGTTTTCTTTCAACCCTCCGATCCCAGCGACGACTACTTCGGGGGCGTCGGTGTGCGGGTGCCCGCACAGTACAAGATTGGTCCCCATAGCGGCCTCGACGCCGGCTACTTCGCCGGAGGAGAGTGGTATCGGGACCTGACGGAGCTCGACAGGTTTCCGACTCGCCAGTCGGCCTCGATCCAGTACCGATACTCGGACCGGAAGCTGACCTGGGGCCTCGGCGGGTCCTACTCCGAGAGCCAGCGACCCGAGGAGGTGTTCCCCGAGAGCGGCGTTCAGTTCGGGCGGAGCCAGGCCCGCAGCGTTGGGGGCAACGCGTTTGTTGATCGCAAGCTCACGCGTCGTGACAACCTGGCGCTGACCTACGATTACGGGAGGTCCCTCTATCTGGGGGACGAACGTTCCGACTCGCACACGGGCACCGTGACACTCGGCCGGGAATTCAGTCGCGACTCGCGCCTCGAAGTGCGCTATCTCGTGCAGTACTACGCGTTCCACACGGACGACGGCCGTGACACCTCGCAGGCGGCCACCGTGGGATGGTCAAAGGGCTTGGGGTCCAAGACGTCGCTGCATCTGCAAGCCGGGGCACGGTTCGGGGGCGGTTCCACAAACCCTGAGGCGCAGGCTTCGTTGACCCGCCAGTGGCGTCGCTCCTCACTCACGGCGTCCTACAGTCGAACGCGTACCTTTGTGCCGGGGGTGGCAGTTCGCTTCGCGGACACCGATTCGGCAAGCCTCGCGTTCACTCGCCAGACGCGCTCTTTCCAGTTCGCCGTCTCGCCGAGCTACTACCGTAGCCGCGCGGAAGGGCGCGATTTCGAGTCCTTTCACGGAATGGTCAACACCGTTTACATGTTCAAGCGCTGGCTGGGGGTAGGTGCGAACTACCTCTATACAGACCAGCGCCCAGTGGAGCCGCGAGGCGAGGCGACGAGCCGTCACCTCGCACGCGCCGCATTGGTGGTGGCGCCGTGGGGCAGCAGCACCGGCCCGCAGGGCCTTCGCTGACGCATCGTGGAGCTCATGGGTCGGAGGGCGTCGCGACAGGAGCACACGCCTCTCCGGGTGCTAGCAGTAACCCAGATCTTCCCGAACTCGGCTGACCCCACGTTCTCGATCTTTAACGGCTCGCAGTTCGAGGCTCTTGGGCGGTTGTGCGACCTCGATGTTCTCGCGGTGATCCCTTGGTTTCCTGGCGCGGGTCGCTTGGCTCGCCGATCGGCTGCTGGTCGATTTGCGGGCGTCCCCGAGAGCGAGCAGGTGAACGGAATCGCGGTTCGACACCCGCGAGTCCTCTACGTGCCCAAGGTAGGACGTGCGCTATCCGCAGGCCTCTACGCCGCGTCGCTGTGGCCACGGGTGAGGCGCCTTCGAGGTCGCGTGGATGTCGTCCTCGGCTCCTGGGCTTACCCCGACGGGGTCGCTGCGTTGATGCTCTCTCGGCTCCTGGGTGCCGCCTGCGCGGTCAAGGTCCATGGTTCCGATCTCAACGTCAACGCCGAGAATATGTTCGTCAAACCCATCCTCCGGTTCGCGCTTCCGCGCGCGGAGCGTCTCATCGCGGTCAGTCGTCCGCTCGCCGAGACGGCCATCTCTCTCGGGGTTCCCAGTGATCGGACGGTGGTTGTGCGGAACGGCATCGATCGTGAGGTCTTCCGGCCTCGGCCGCGGGGCGCAGCTCGGCAGCAGCTCGGCCAGCCAGCGGAGGGCCGCTGGATCCTCTACGTTGGGCGCCTCGAACGCACGAAGGGCATTCTCGATCTCCTGAAGGCATTCGCTCAGCTTGCGGCCCGAGACGAGAGCGTGAAACTGACGATCGTCGGAGGCGGTGCGGAGTGGGAGCGATGCCAAGCCCTTGCGGCCCTCTTCCCCGGACGAGTCGTCGTTGCGGGGATCCGCCCCGTGGCCGAGGTCGCGCTCTGGATATCGGCCTGCGAT
>JBGPOS010000174.1:0-3436 GCA_041488155.1 Tepidiformaceae bacterium | reverse complement strand
TTCGGCGTCGGGCTACGCGTCGAGGCGGAAGTCGATTCCGTGGAGGCGATCCGGCGGCTGCTGATTTCCGGGGTCGGCATGACCATCATGCCGGTGTCCGCTTTTCACGATGAGATCCGCGCGGGACAATTGGTCGCGTATCCGATAGAAGACGCCAATCTGCACCGCATCCTCATCCTCGCGCGTCCCGTCGCCGAGGCACGATCGGCGGCGATCGACGAGATCGAGCATATCGTCCGTGCCGAAATGGCGGGCTTGATCCAGGCAGGCATCTTCAGGATGCCCGCAGGAGACCGGCTGGTGCCGAGCCGTCGGCCTGCGGTGGCGTTGCCGCGAAATTCAAAGCGGCGCGCGCGACGCCGCGTGGCCGCCGCCGGAAGATAGGCGACGGTCCCGGACAGCAACGCATGCTGCAGAGCCGAGAGAGCGAGGGCCGATCCTCGATGGTGTTCGGAAGGAATGCTGGTTGAGAGATCCAAGCCGTCTCCGTGGCGTGGGCTCGGTGCTGGGCGAGTACGATTTCCAAGTCACGGGAACGCTCTGCAGGACTCGCTCGCACCGCTTGCGCGTGCCACCTCGGCAGAGTAAGTTCATCTCCCGCGGACAGACCGCCTGAAAAGCGAGGAGAGCGGCATGCGCAGGAGAAACTTCGTGACCTCCGGGCTGGGACTGATGGCGGTGGCGGCCGGCCAAGGGCTCGTGTGGACTTTCAACGGAACGGACCTCCGTGCCCAACCCGCGGTCGCGCCGGCCGCGCCGCGCAACCCGGCGGGGCCTCCGCAGGGAAAGTGGATCAGGCTCGCGCCGTTTCCGCAAGCGACCGGGGAGCTGCTCGGCGTGGCGATCAGCGGCAAGATCTACGCCGCCCAGGGCCTGCTGCCCGGGTTCAAGCCGGCCGGCCTCGTGTACGAGTACGATCCTGCCGGCGACGCGTGGACGCAGAAAAAGCCCATGCCGCATCCGGTCCACCACGCGGCGGTCACCGCGGCGAACGGAAAAATGTATTTGTTCGGCGGGTTCGATCTTCCTGCGTCGGGGCCGCCGGGCTGGAACCCGGCCAACGACGCCTGGGAATACAATCCCGCGACGGACGGCTGGCGGTCGCTGGCCACGATGCCGACGGCGCGTGGTAGCGGCGTGGCCGCGGTCGTGGGTGGGAAGATCTACGTGATTGGCGGCGCGGGACCGACGCCCGACGCGAGCGCCCCGGCGATCCGTCCGCGTCAACCGCAACGATCCTTGAGCGCCGTGGAGGAATACGATCCGGCCACGAACACGTGGCGGGCGCGTGCCCCGATACCCACGCCCTGCAACCACATGGGCGGCGAAGCCGTGAACGGCAAGATTTACGTCATCGGCGGGCGGCTGAGCGGGGCGTTCATCATCGGCTTTCCGGGGAACACCAACCTGGTGCAGGCCTACGATCCGGCGGCGGACTCGTGGGTAACGAAGGCCCCCATGCCGACCGCGCGCAGCGGGCTCAACACGGCCAGTTTGAACGGCATCATCTACGCGGCCGGCGGCGAAGTGCAGGACGACAAAGCCCTGGCAGCGTTTCGCGCGTTCGAGGCCTACGATCCGGCGAGCGACACTTGGTGGCAGTTGCCCTCCATGCTCCTGCCTCGGCACGAGTGCATCATGGCCGCCGTGGGTAACAGGATCCACGTCGCGGGCGGGTCCGTACAATCGGCCATCGTCCCCCTCCCCAAAGGGCTCAGCTTCGATACCGATTCGCACGAAGCGTTCGAAGTAGTGCCCTTCTGAGCCTTTCGGAAGTGAGTGACACGGTTCGCACCGATGCACGTCACCCCGGCGCAGGCCGGGATCCAATTTCGAAGACACAGATTGGGCCCCGGCCTGCGCCGGGGCGACAGTGTCGTGTCACCCAATTACGCAATCCTCTGTAGCAAGGAGAGTCGTCCGAATCAATGAGGGACAGGCCCTCTTCAACCCTCGTGCGGAATGGGGGTCTGTCGCCGATTTCTCCTCGCCAAGAAGGAAAACAAATGAACCATCGGCTACTCTCAGCTCTTTTCATCAGGACCGTGCTGCCATTCATGCTGTGCGGCGTCGCCGCGGCCGCCGGAGGAAAGTCCGAGGTCAAAGGCGCGGCGATCCTCGATCACCCGTGCGGCAAGGTCGCCGTCAAGCAGATGGGGCTCGCCCACGCCGGCAAGATGGACGAAGCCAACAAGCTCTCCACCAAAGAGATGCAGGACCAATGGAAGGCCATGCCCGCCAAGGACCGCGCAATGATGACGGGCATGATGAAGGAAATGTCGTCGACAGAGGCGCAATTCTCGAACGACGTCAAGGCCAACGGAGTTCTCGTCGTCGACGGCCAGGCCGCCACGTTGACCGTGCAGAAGAAGACCAAAGATAAGAATGGCACCGTCACCTCGACGACGACGCAGAACTTCAAGCTCGACGGTGGCCAGTGCCTGGTCAGCAAGTAGATCGCGCTGAGGCAGGATGGGCCCCGATCCCCAGCCCCGCAAAGTGCGCATCATCGGGGTTGTCTCCGCTTGACGCGCGTCGGTTCGCCGGGCGCTGAGTTCGCGTGACGCTTCCCGGGGGGCGTTCGCCGGCGACTGCGCAATAGGCTTTCCCAAGGGATCGTGACGCACGATGGGACGGCATCGACGCCGACCTCATGGTGTACTCCGACCGCTTCCTTACCTCGGGCGCCCCCGGCGAGTTCACCGCCAAAGCCGGTACCGGCCACGTGAGAGTCGAAGGCGTGAACTCCAAGGGCAAGAAGTTCGCGAATGACTACCACTTTGCGCCCTGCGGTGATCACCTCGTGCTCGTTAGCATCGCCGAGAACCCGCAATAGCGGTGCGCGCCGATAAGGACGATCAGACCGGGGGTTGAATGTATTGTGTGACAACGGCATCGACGCGCATTGCCGTGCCGCTTTCGGCGACGAGAAGCCCCCCCGAGGGCTTGGTCGTATTGACGGGCCGATGTCTCGCTGAAGGTATCCGGCCGCCTGGCATTCGGCTTTAGCCGGCCGCCATTGCCCGGGTGGCGGAACATCTTATGCTCACTCGCAGGCGCGAGATTTGGGTCGCGGCGGCTAGTTATAAAACTTCAGGTTGGTGCCGATGATTGTCAAGTCAACGAACTTGGAGCCGTTGTGATTCTTGGGCGAGAAGTTCACGACGTAGCCACCGAGGTCGTAGCTCGACATGCTGTCGAGGGCCCGCATGAGCGTCTCTCGCGTCAAATTCGGGCCGGCGCGCCGAATCCCCTCGACGGTCACCTTCGCCGCGATGAACGACTCGAGAGAGGTGAACGAATATTCCTGCCTGCCAAGAAGCTTCTCGATTGCTGCCCGATATTCCGGCACCACGAGCGCGCTGCCGGCGCCGAAGGGCGACGGCACGACTTGAGAGATGACCACGCCGACGCCATCCTTCCCCAGCTCCTTCGA
>JBGPOS010000173.1:0-3455 GCA_041488155.1 Tepidiformaceae bacterium | reverse complement strand
CCTGACCGCTCGCGAAAAGACGACGCAGGCTCTCCTCGGCCTCGAGCAGGCGCGCACCCTTCGGTTTCGATTCCGCGAACATCGCTGCCAGGATCCCCTGCATCTTCGCTTCCTGCTCGGCCGTCGGCTTCAGGGCCTCCTTCAGCTCGAGCACGTGGAGCGGACCCGGATAGCCTTGCTGATCGGCGACGAACGCCATGCCGAAGCCGCGCCCCTCGCCGATGTTCTTCTCGAAAGCGGTCGCGCACGACTGCGCGAGCATGTGCGCTGGCGGGCCGACCGGGCCGGGTCGTTGCATCCCGTGCTGCGCCCACCCGCTGTGCACGGCGAGGCCGCCAACCACGAGGATTGTCCCCAGCCCGACGATCCTGATTCTCCATGCGGTTCTACGCTTCACGGTCTGCTCCTCCTCATATGTCAGTGGCGTTTGCTGGCGCGTCGCTAGTGTCCTGTCTCTAACGCTTGTTTACAATGCTGGATCTTGCGCAAGATGGCCGCCGTCGTCGCCGTCCAGATGAACGGGCGAGGGTGCTTGTTGTGTTCCCGCACATACGCGCGAATCGCGGCGATGAGGGCCGGGACGCTGCGGAAGGTGCCACGCCGGATCCGTTTGCGCGTGATCTCGGCGAAGAAGCGCTCGACGAGGTTCAGCCACGAGGCCCCCGTGGGGGTGAAGTGGAAGTGAAATCGCGGGTGCTCGACCATCCACGCCTTCACGGTCGGATGTTTGTGCGTGCCGTAGTTGTCCAGGATGAGATGGATGTCCCGCCGGCGGGACGTCTGACGATCGATCTTGTCCAAGAAGGCAAGGAACTCGGCGTGCGTGTGGCGGGGCTGGCACGCCTCGATCACATGCCCCTCCAGGACATTGAGGGCGGCGAACAGCGTCGTCGTTCCGTGACGCGTGTAATCATGAGTCTGCCGCGCCGGCAGCCCCGGCCGCAAGGGCAGGAGCGGCTGGGTGCGATCGAGGGCCTGGATCTGACTCTTCTCGTCCACGCTCAGGACCAACGCCTTCGCGGGGGGGTTCATGTAGAGGCCAACCACGTCGCGCAGCTTGCGGACAAAGTGCGGATCCCGACTCAGCTTGAAGGTCTTCGTGCGATGCGGCTGGAGGTTGGCGGCCTGCCAGATCCGATGGATCGTCGCCGGACTCACCCGCTGCGCCTGGGCCATCGATCGCACGCTCCAGTGGGTGGCGTCCCGCGGCGTCGTGTGCAACGTCGCATTCACGATGGCCTCCACCTTCTCGGGCCGAATCCGCTTGTGGCGGCCCGGGCGCGGCGCATCCTTCAAGAGACCGGCGACCCCCGCCTCGACATACCGCTGCCGCCACCGCAGCAGGGTGGGCCGGCTGATCCCCAGCTCGTTGGCCAACCCGTGGTTCGACTGCCCCGCGGCCGCGCCCAGCACGATCCGCGCTCTCAGTGCGACCCGCTGCGGCGTTTGGCCGCCGCGCACCACCGCCTCCAACCACTCGCGATCCTCCAGGCTGACTCGCAACGCGCGCGCGGGTTTCCACATAATGAGGCACCGTAGCATGACCAGTGCGTATTGTAACTATATATCTGAGACAGGACACTAGAATGCCGGCGTCGGCACGGTGCCCCACCCGCTGCCTGAGGGGATGTCCTTCACCTGCAGCACCTCGGCGGTGTGCAGGTGCACGTCGACGAAGAAGCGGGGCGTGCGGTTCACATCGATGCCGAAGTCGTCGCGGGACGACAGCAACGGCCGCGTCCCCGACGAGACGTCGACAAAGATGATCCGGCGCTTCATCGCCGGGCTGTCGTGCGCGCTCGTCCCGGAACCGTGCGGTGTCGCGCGATGGGCGTGGCCCTCCGTCAGATGCGCGAAGGGATGGACAACGTATTCCGTGATCATACCGATCGTCTTGTGCTGCTCGAACAGCCGCCACTCCTCACCGGTGTCGGCAATCATTCCCTGCATGGTGTAGTCGATCGGGATGACGTAGGACAGAAGACGGTGGCCCTCGCGTCCCGTCGCTGCCCGCAGCCTCGCGGCGACGGCGGGGTCCCCGAGCACCGACGGAAGGATCTCTCTCGCCGCCTCCACATCCTCGGCCGTGATCCCGATCAGATCTACAACGCCGACGGAAGCGAGCGGGAGATGGTTGACCGTGTACGTCCGGAGGGCAAATCCGCTTCCGACGGCAACGGCAAGGGGGAGGAACAGGATCGCGACGAGCTTCCCCGGGGTAAGGCGTCGGTCCGTCTGGCGCTGTCCGGGGAGGAGCCCCTCGGCGAACTTCGGCAGAAACATCCCCGTTCGGTCCACGTAGGCCCGATAGCTGTCGCGGTAGCGGCCCAGCATGCGCCGCTCCTCGTCCCTCGCCAGGAGGTAGTACAGGAAGAGCATGACGGCGAAGAGCACCAGGGTCAGGAACCGCGGCCACATGATCGCGAGTCCGACCCCGGCGACCGCGAGGGCGACGTACTGCGGGTGACGGATGACCGCGTACAGCCCCTTGGTCGCCACGCCCGTCTTCCAGAGCTTCCCGACGTACACCTGCATCGCGCAGATCAGGAATGCCGACACGCCGAGGACGAAGAGGGCCGACCCGGAAACGCGGATCGCGGCGAGCACGGCGTTGGGCGGAACGATCATGTGCGGGAGGAAGAACGCCGTGAGCCAGCGCGTCGCCGGTGCGTGGGCGAGCGCCAGCAAGAACGGGTTGAAGATCGCGTAGAAGAACAGGGCAAAGGGGCTGATCATGATGACGATCTCGAGCGCCACGATGAACGAGAGCAGAATCAAGCCCTTCGCCGCGAGCTGCGGGCCGCTTGCGGTGCCGGATTCTAGACGCGTCGTCATCTCAGTCGCCCCTCCACTTCGGTCCGACGATGGTGTGAGACCAGTGTGGAGGGTTTCCGCCTCTGCGGTCTATGACTTAAGTCACACCCCTGCCCCTCCCCGGGCGCCTGCGTAGGGCGCCGAGCGCTCATGGCTGTGACACGGCGGGATCAGAATTCGCGCGGGAAAACCGCCTGAGAAATTCGGGTGGTGGCCCCAACGGGATTCGAACCCGTGTTTCAGCCTTGAGAGGGCCGTGTCCTGGGCCTCTAGACGATGGGGCCGAGTGGCTGGGGGAGGAGGGCTCGAACCCCCATTACCAGGGCCAGAACCTGGCGTCCTACCATTAGACGATCCCCCAGCGACCGCTCAGCGCCCCTCAGCATACGAGGGGCGCAGGACCAAGTCAACGAACGGGGCGCCGGATCAGCGAATCGCGACCTTCAGGCTCCGGCTCGGGCGGAACCGCGGGACCTTCGCCGACGGGATCTTGATCTCCGTGCCCGTGCGCGGGTTGCGCCCGTTGCGGGCCGCGCGCCGGGTGACGACGAACGTGCCGAATCCAGAGATCGTCACGCGCCGGCCGCGCCGAAGCGACTCGACGGTCCCGCTCACCATGGCGTTCATCGCCTTCTCCGCGG
>JBGPOS010000172.1:0-3499 GCA_041488155.1 Tepidiformaceae bacterium | reverse complement strand
CGCGCGGAGTACGCCATCGCGCAGGAGGTGCCGAAGGACGAGCTGGCGCGGCTGATCAAGGACCTGGAGCTGCAGATGAAGAAGGCGGCGAAGAACCTCGAGTTCGAGAAGGCGGCGCTGATGCGCGACCAGGTCTACGAGCTACGCAAGCGCCTGATCGATGAGCAGGGCGACGCCTCCGTGCTGCGCGAGTTCGCGCAGAACGCCTACGGCTCGCTCAGCGGCCGCACGCCCCGCCCCGGCGGCGCCCGCGAGACGTCGAACCGCGCGCGGCGCGGCGGGCGCCGGGCGCGGTACGGGAAGTAGGCGGCGGGCGCTTCTGTCCGATTACACCATGCGCTACTTGCACAAGAGGACTCGTAATGAGGATTCCTGACGATATCCTAAGAAGCGTCTGCTTCCTGTGCACGATCGATAGGCACAACGTTCCGCGTTATGGCGCGACCGCGTTCTTCGTGAATGTCCCCTCGGAGGTGGGCCCAGAGGGTGGCCGACACGTTTACCTAGTGACGGCACAGCACTGCATTGAGGCGGCTAAGCAGGAGGGGGCCCTTCATCTTAGGGTAAACACTGAAGCTGGGGGAGCAAGGTTGGTTCCCATTCAAGATGACTGGTTCTATCCCGAGAACGCAGCCTCTGATATTGCCATACTTCCAGTCGAGGACTTTGAGGATGACGTTCAAGTCGTTTCTCTTCCTTCTGACATGTTCCTTACCGACGCCGTCATAAGCGATCTCATCATTGGACCAGGTGAGGACATCGTTGTCACGGGACTATTCACGGAACGTCACGGAAACGAACGGAACCTGCCAATAGTTCGAACGGGTGTCATCGCATCGATGCCCGATGAGACGTTTGTGGATTCTCGGTCAGGACTAGATTACAATGCCTACCTCATCGAAATTCGTTCGACTGGCGGGCTGAGCGGTTCTCCGGTGTTCGCATATCTCGAACCTGGCCGGCACAAGCAGCACAGCGCAAGTGGGAGCGAACATTCCTGGTGGGGACCGACAATCGTGCAAAGAGACCAGATCTACCTTCTAGGCTTGATCCGTAGCCATTGGGTATACGAGGCGCGCGGTGGTCCAGTGGAGTTCACACCCAGCGACGCTGAGCAGATAAACATGGGAATCGCTATGGTGACTCCGATCCAGGAAGCGATGGCTGTGCTGAAGGGCGACGAGCTCTCAAAGAGGCGTAAGAGCGCGCGCGCTCGACGGTAGGGAACTGGCTAAGTAGGACCAACTGTCACACTCGCTGGATCCCTCAGCAATGCTCTCCCAACTCCTCCCGCAGTGCGACTTCTCTGAGCGGCATGAGCGGGTGATCGCCCTCACCCCGACTGCCGTCTCCCCTCTCCCGCTTGCGGGAGAGGGGTCGAGGGTGAGGGCCCTGGTGGTGTTAAAACTCCGAGCGTGCACGTCGACGAAGTTTGAGAAGCACACGCTCGCCACCGCCGCGGAGGCGCCGGCGTAGGGAGGGCCGCTGTCGCTAGCCCGGTAGGGTGTGGATCAGCCCGGCCAGGAGCTGCAGCACGAGCGCCGGATCGACCGAGCTGAGCTGCCCGTCGCCATTCACGTCGATGTTCAGCGGACACTGGACCGTCTGCAACAGCCCGGCGATGACTTGCAACATCAGCTGCGCGTCGATTGCGTTCACGACGCGGTTGCAGTCGACGTCGCCGGCGAAGCGAGCGGTAGTCGCCGTCGCGGTGGGCGTGGGAGGCAGCGTCGGCGTGCGCGTTGCGGTGGGCGTCGGCGTCTGAGTCGGCGTCACGGTCGCGGTAGCGGTGGCGGTCGGAGTCGGGCTCGGCAGCGTTCCGGTCGGCGTTGCCGTGGCGGTCGCGGTCGCAGTCGGGCTCGGCAGCGTTCCGGTCGGCGTGGTGGTCGCAGTGACCGTGGCCAGCGTAATTTGCGTAGGTGTGGCAGTCAACGTGGCGGCGGGAGACCCCGTGGGCGTCATGCTGGGCGTGGCGGTATTCCTCGGCGACGGCGTAGCTGAGAGGATCGGCGTCGTCGACGGCGTCGGCGTTCGAGACGGCGTCCGCGTAAAGGTCGGAGCGCCGAACGGCCTGACCTCAGCATCGAGCGTGTACGCCACACCCTCGTAGATGGAACCTTCGAGGTGCACCAGCAGATCGAAGTTTCCTGAGGCGTCGGCTACGAAGTTGATCGTCTCAGAGTCCGAGGTAAGGCCGAGCGAGTCGGCCGCTCGAGTGCCGTTCGGCCGCCAGAGAACCAGGTCGACGTTGCCATCGTGGTGATTGAACGAGGTATGCACCCGTATCTCGTCGCCGGCCGAGGCGGGGATCCGGAAGTTGTCGTCGTCGTGCGGGCAAAGGCGCAGGTCGGAGCGATGGAACGGCAGCGTTATC
The DNA here is from genome assembly GCA_041488155.1 of Tepidiformaceae bacterium. Classification (GTDB taxonomy): domain Bacteria; phylum Chloroflexota; class Dehalococcoidia; order Tepidiformales; family Tepidiformaceae; genus JBGPOS01. Next base: position 1,125 of record JBGPOS010000172.1, on the reverse strand, counting down.
GCGCTCTGCGCCGCGATCAAGTCGTTGTCCTCAAGGTCATCATCCGAGCAGTAGGTCTGCACGCTCATGAAGTACCGCACGCCTTTGTCGGAAGGTACGGGAGTGCCATAGCGGTAGACGTGGAAGTAGTAGGTCGCGGACGTTGCGGTGGTATATATGATCGCCTCGTTGTCGCTATGGCCGTTCGAGGTGGCAAGGAGGGTACCGTCAAGGCTGAGCAGATCCACGTCGATGTCACCGTTGTTTTGACTGAACGTGAGGTTGATGTGTAGCTCGGCGCCGGCAGGCAGTGGCAGATAGTAGAAGTCCGAATTGGTGTAGCACGTGACGAGGCTGGGGTCGTCGGACGGCGGCTGGATCTGCGCCGCCGTGAAGATCGTGTTGTTCGGTTCGAACATGTCGTCGCCCAGCGGACCGCCGCAGCCCTGCGACGCCGTTGTAACGCTCCCGCCGGTGGCATGATGGGCGTCGACCACGAGGAAGCTGGCGACGAGGAGCAGCGGTGCGAGGAGCAGGACGGCGATGCGGCGTGGCATTCGTTACCTCAACAAGAACGGCGGATCATCGTCAGTATACGAGGGGCCGCGACGCACGGGCCACGTCTTACGTCACCTACGCTGGTAAAATGTTTGCGCGCATTTGTTATGACAAAGCAACGCGGTTAACTGCTCATCCGCCTGCGACTGACGTCGACGGCGAGCCGATCACGGAATGGTTGTCCGCTGGTTGAAACCCGCGGCTTCGTGACGGCGTGGATACGCGGGGTCGAGCCTCGTGCCGTCCGCCGGAGAACAGCGCCCGCCTGGCCGTTCGCTACAATAGAACTAGCCCCGTCGCCCGACGAGGAGCCGCCTGTCCGTTCAGCGCCGCCGTCAAGGAGGTTCGTATGAACGGTTGGGAATACAAGGCAATCTACGTCGATTTTCGGGGCAGGATTAGCGCAGAAGGGGTCGAGTTCATTCGACAGAGCGGTGAGCACCGCACCGGGTTCGTCCGCCGTTATCTCGAGGCGCTCGGGAAGGACGGCTGGGAAGTGACCGGTATCGTACCCCTAGTGCGCCCAGAGAGCAGCTACTTCATCCTGAAGCGGCCCGCCACGGCGGACGCCAAGACCGAAGGTTAGTG
>JBGPOS010000171.1:0-3508 GCA_041488155.1 Tepidiformaceae bacterium | reverse complement strand
GGTATGTGCTGGCTCGTGGCAACGCCACGATCTACAACCTGACCGCCTATTCGCCGCTGTCAAATGTGACGGCCCGCTAGCGCCGGGCAACCGCGCGCCAATGGATAAGGGGACGGGCTCCGGCGCGCGAACGAGATCCTCACCGCGGCTTTGTTCGGGGCGGAGCTCGACCGCCGCTCCCCGAGCTGATCACGTACATCGACGAGCACCGGGCTCATCCGGGATGGAGCCGATCTGCCGGGTAGCGGCGATCGCCTCTTCGACGTTCGATGCGACCCGGTCTCGACCACCTTCAGAGCGCGCCGTCGTCGCGCAGCTAGCGTACCTCGGCCCAGAGTGGGCGACTGACGAACGCCAGAAACCTCCTGGCACCGGGAGGGGGCCAAGTCCTCGGCAAACACGGTGGGTTCATCGTGTTGGGGTCCCGGACGTCGATCTGGCGGCGGCTTCGCCGGCTCCAACGGGTACTTGTCGCTCTAGACGTCGCCCGGATAGCGCCTGAGCAACCGCGCCAGCTCCGCGGCGGTCATTGACCGTCCCGTCCGCTTACGCCACGCCTCGGCGCCGGCGATCCACTCGGCGCGCAGCCGTTCGCGGAGCCGGAGCCGATCGGCATCGACCAGCTGGGTGTTGGTAGCCTTGTCGCTCATGACGGCGGCCGCTTCCTAGCCGCGCACTGCGCGTCGATCCAGAGCTTGCCGGCCTCCCAGTAGTCGCCATCCCGCGCGAGTCTCTGTAGGGCTGCCTCAGCCTCCCAGGCGTGGCACCAACGCTCGGCGACGTCGGGGTCCTTGCCAGTGCCGATGAGCCGGTTGCGGATGGCTGCGCGACGAGCCTGATGGATTCGCGCGTCCTGGAGCTTGCTCATCCGGCCAACCCGTCGCCGGGGTGAATGGCTAGCCCAGGCTGCGGGCGGGCGAACCAGGTGGGCGCGATGGCGAGGGCACTCAATCCGCCCAGGATGATGAGCCCGCCGCCGACCTTCAACAACAGCACCCCGAAGAAGATCGCCAGGGACAGCCCGGCAAGACGCAGGTACCTCGCCTGCCGGAGCCTCACGGCCAGCGGCAGCAGACTGATTCCCGCCGTGAGAAAGCCGACGACATAGAACGTGCCCAGCGCCTGCACACCCAAGCCGTCCTCGATGGCATTCGCCAGTCCGGCGACGAGAGCCCCGATGCGACGACCGTGGCGACGGTCATTACCGCACGGGATGCGGCGAGCCGGCCGAGCACGAGCGCCGACGGTGCCAACAAGAGCAAGGCGGCGCTGTATAGCCATATGACGCTCCAGTCGAGGGCGGTCACGGGGTCCCAGTAGTCCGGGTCGGCGAAGGCGATCAACGAGGTACCGGCCCAGGCGCCGCCGGTCAGGAGCCAGATCAAGCGCGACATGACGAATATGGTACGGCCCCCCGTCGGCCCGTCGAGGCTGGACGCTTGCGGGATCGCGACGGCGGGACCGGAGCGGGGCCACAGCAACGGTGCGCGGGTGCACCCAGTACTTTCGGCGGCCATTGAAGGCGGCGCTTCCGGGCCTCATCGTCAGCGCTGGCGAAGCCCCTGCGAAAGATCTGATCCCCCGAGGCGGTGACAGGCGCTGGGACTTCGCTCCACGAGACCCTAGTGTCCCGCATGAGTGTTCTGGGAGGCCCACGGCGATGAGCGAAGAGCAGGCGCCTGGTATCACCTGTTCCGTTTGCGGCCGTGGGCTTCACCTGTGGGACGTCGTGATCGTGACACGCGAGGTCCCACCGTCGTGGGCATCGCCCATCGAGCAAACGGCGGCGGCCATCGTCCATCAAGCGTGCGAGCCAGGCGAGGGTCGTGCCGATTACGACTGGACGCGGGAAGCCCCGCAGACCTTGCTCCATATGTTGGTCATGAAGGCCGATGGCCGCGACCAGCACCCCGAACCGGGCGGAGCCTAGCGCAACGACTCCCGTCGGCCCGTCGAGGCTAGACGCTTGCGCGTGATCGCGACGACGGGCCGGAGCGAGGGGCCGGGTGAGTAGGGGCTGCCATCGTAGCCGCATCTGGCCGCGCCGGCTGAGAAGATCGTCGCGCAGTCGCGCACCGCCGGCGTACCCTGACCCATGTCCCACTCGCCGCGCCGGCAGTCCATGCGGCCGCGAAACGGCCGATAAGGAGGAGTAACCATGGCAGAGCACCCGAATGCAGTGCTGGCCCGCCAGATGACAGACGCCTTGAGCCGCGGCGACATGCAGGCGCTCGAGGGTTTCCTGGCCGACGACGTGATCTGGCACGAGATCGGCCGCTCTGAGCCGCGACGCGGCAAGGCGGCGCTCAGGGCGGCCGGCCCTGGCGGCGGCGCGGTCGACTTCGAGATCACCGGCACGCTGCACGACGTCGTCGCCAACGACGACCACACCATCGCGTTGGTTGACGCCACGGCCACCCGCGGCGGCAAGACGCTCACCTACCGGACCGCCGAGATCTATCACATCCGGGACGGCAAGGTCGCGGAGCGCTGGGCATTCTCCGACGACACCGCGGCAATCACCGCGTTCTTCGCGTAGGCAGCGGCACCTCCCGCCCACGACAGCGGCGTCGGCGTCCGTGATGAGGCCATCGCGTCGGTGAAGTAGGGTCCCGTCTCTCTGTTGCGCCCAGCTCGGGCACCGCCGGTTCGAGCTTCGGCTGTAGCCACCGGGTGACGATCTCGGCGGCCCGCTCGGTCTCACCCAGTAGATCGAGGGTCGCCGCCTGGGCGATCGCCGTCAGTTCGGCCGCTCGCGAGGGCGCATCCTCGGCCGCCTGTCCGCGCAGGTCGCCGAATGCCAGCCCTGGTAAGCCGCTGCCGATGAGCTTGACGGCTGGTGAAGTTCACTTAGCCCGCACCTAGGTCAGATCTGGTCGCCTGCGAGCGTCAAGTCCGGGCGCGGGGGTCTCCTCGGTGCGCGTCGCTGGGGGCCAGACTGGAGGCCAGAACAGCCCGAGCGGATCGATGGCCACGAATGCGGCGACCGCGGCCCCGACGAACGGGGCGATCGCCTCGTCGAACCCGACGAACCCGGCGAGCATGGCGGACGCGTACCAACCGGTCAAGAACCAGACAACGGTGGCGACGATGCGCTTGTTCATGGCCGAAGCGTGGCGAGCGCGCAGCGGAGGCGCAATAGGGTGGTCGCCGTAGGTGGTAGCCAGATGGGAGCACCCCGCGCTACTTGGCCTGCGCAGCAGATCCCGGCGGGCGTCCTGGCCCACATGTGGTGTGCCTTGTGGTCGAGGTGCTCATCGCTCCAGGACATTAGGGTCTGTTACCTAGTGAAGCGAACAACGTCGCGGCTTTAGACTCCCGACCCCCGGTTCCGCGACCTGACGACGAGGCTTCGATCCCCTGGCCCACCTTGGGAGAGCCAGGGGGAAGTGCGGCACGAATGAGCGGTCCGCCGTTCGCTATCCGAGGTATTCGCCGACAAGATTGAGGAGGCACTCCACCATGGGACTGCTGTCACGTCGCCCGCCCCCGACCGTCCCTGAGCGCG
>JBGPOS010000170.1:0-3510 GCA_041488155.1 Tepidiformaceae bacterium | reverse complement strand
CTGCGGCCGGGGTGGACGGCCCGACAGAACGAGAACCGAGGCACGCGCGATGTGTGCATTGGCAATGCCGGTCATCGCATTGGTCACACCCGGCCCGGCGGTGACCAGCGCCACGCCGAGCTCCCCGGTCAACTCGCTGTGAGCATGCGCCATATACACGGCGGCACGCTCGTCGCGTACGTCGATGATGCGAATGCCTTCCATGTCGGCACGCATCCAGATCGGCATGATGTGGCCGCCGCACAGCGCGAAGATCCGGTCGATGCCACGCGCCTTGAGGAAGCGTGCGACGACGCCCGCGGCGCTATCCCGGGTGAGGGGGACGGGTAGCATCGAATCAATATCTTTGATCGGCTGGTCGGTGCACGCCGGCTTTTCTCCGCTTCTTGAGCGGGCGTAAATCGATCACCCCGGGCTGCTGGCGCGGATCGGTGCCGGCAGGAAAGATATGAATCTTCTGCACCTTGGCCGAAGTGCCCGTGGGCAGGCTTTCGACAAACAGCACCGCATTCGACTCGGCGACGCGGCCGAACAAGAGATAGCAGGCATCCGAGTGAAGGGCAACAGCGCGTTTCGCACCCGGCTCGAGAGACGAGCGTTCAAAACCCGGGCGCGTCCTTGTTGCTCGGCGTCTGTTTCTGGGTCAGCACGTCCGACGCCCGGCGCTTGATGTACTCGGCGCAGCGCACGCCGATCGCGCTCGCCGTGCAGGCGGGGTTGAGGCCCCCGCCCGTGGCGAACGAGCTGACGTCGGCGATCAAGAGGTTCGGCACCTCCCAGGTCTGGTTGTACTTGTTGGTGACCGAGTCCTGGGGGTTCGTACCCATCCGGCAGGTGCCCATGAGGTGCCAGCCGGGCGGCGGGGAGAGTACGCCGGTGTTGTTGGTCTCGATGGCGCCGACCGCCTTGGCCGCCTCGACGATGCGCTGCACCCCGAACGCGGTGAGCTTCTTGTCGTTCTCAGGGACCTCGTACTCGACGTGGGCAGCGGGCAGCCCGCTCGAATCAGTGACCGACGGGTCGAGGGTGACGGCGTTGGAGCGCACCGGGAGGTCCTCGCCTTGCATGAAGATCAGCAGGTGCCGGGCGAAGTGCTTGTTGAAGAACTCGCGGTGACCAGCGCCCCAGGGGGCCATCAGGCCACTGTGCGTTCCCATGGCGGTGTACGCGGAGCCGAAGCTGCGGCCCACCTGCATGGTGAACCCGTTGACGAAGCCACGGTCCTTACCGGTCTCGTAGAACTCCTGGCAGTACAGTGGGGCCCCGAACCCGCCTTTGTAGCCCTCGATCGGCTCGTCGAACCAGCAGTCGACGAACGCCCAGCTGTGGAACATTAGGTGGGTGCCGACCAGTCCGTTGGAGTTCGAGAGGCCTTTGGCGTGTCCCTTCTGGGCGGACATCAGGAGCAGACGCGGCGTGCCGATGCCGTTGCCGCAGAGCACGACGATGCGGGCCTTCACCTCGTGGCGGTCGCCCGTGAGGCGGTCGATGTAGGTGGCGCCCGTCGCCCGTCCCTTGGAAACGTTGATCTTCTCGACGCGGGCGTTGGTCCGCAGCTCAACGCCGTTCTTGAGCGCCTTGGGCCACCAAGCGACGTCGGCCGCGCCGAGCGAGCCGCGGGGGCAGCCGCTGAGGCAGTTGCCGCAGGCGTTACACGCCTTGCGGCCGTCCTTGCCCCTGGTGATGATGGCGTTATCGGACGGCCACCAGTGCCAGCCGAGGGCGTCGAGGCCAGCGGCGAACTTCTTACCCAGCTTGCCCGGGGCGATCACCGGCTGGCGGAGCGCGTCAGGGCGCGCAGGATACGAGGGGTCACCGGGCATCCCGGAGATCCCGACCTCGGCGTCGGAGATGTCGTAGAACGGGGCGAGCTCTTCGTACGTGATGGGCCAGTCGATCGTGCCCTCGAGACCGTGCTCGGTGCCCTTCTTGAAGTCGACCGGCTTGAAGCGGGGCCAGTGGCCGGCGAAGTGGATGCTGCTCCCGCCGACGGCGTTGACCATGTAGCAGGTGGTGTGGCCGGTGACCGGATAGTCCTCAGGGGCCTGGCGGACGTTCGGGTCGAACGCCCAGTGGCGCCTCTTCTCGATTTCCCACTCGAGGTAGTGGTGTGGGTACTCGGACGGGTGAATCCAGTCTCCCTGCTCGAGGCAGACGACCTTAACACCGTCGTCGCTCAGTCGCTTGCATACCGCGCCGCCGCTCATGCCCGCTCCGATGACCAGGACGTCGTATTCTTGCTTAGTAGTCATTTTAGTATGAGCCTCCTGCGCGCGACGGCAGGACGCCGCCGACGTGCGGCCATTGTCGGATGGAAACGGGCCCCGGTCAGAGCTTCTCGACCGGGATCCGCTTGATCTCCTTCGTCTTCGTGTAGCTGCCCCGGCCCTTCGGGATCTCCGACTCGTTCCACCGCTCGGTGACCGAGAGGTATCCCAGGGGTTGCGGCGGGCCGTGGTAGTCGCGCCCCGCCTCGAGGTTGTCCCGGATGGCCTGGGTGACGGCCGGCCGGGAGTAGTAACCGTAGTAGACCAGATCACGGAGCTGGGTGAAGAACGTCGCGTCCTCCTTGCTCGCGCGCTCCAGGATCTCGATGCGCCGCTGGGAGCCGGCCTGCACGAAGGCGTTCCCCAGGCGGTCGACCCCCGCCTTGAACGCACCTTCCTCGGCGCAGGGGAAGTGGCGCGGCGTCTGCCCGTTTGGCGCGACGTAGCGGGTGATGAACTCGACGACGTCGACGGCACTCGGGGCCGGAAACCCGCCGCCGGGCGGGATGACCTCGTCCGCAGCGGCGTTTAGGATCGCCTGCTGCTGCTTGCTGAAGGTGATGGGCGGGTCGACTCCCCCCATTTGGGCCCGTTGCGCCAGTAACTCTTCGCGCGCGTCCGTTTGCACGTTCGCCATGCTGCCTCCCGTTGCCTGTTCCGAAGATATGGCACGCCGTGTGATTCGCGATCTCGGGACGTCCTTCAGTGCATCGTCATAGCCTGCGCGCCCCGAACAAGGCGCCCGGTCGGCGCCCCATCTCGGTAGACCATCGTGCCGCCGCCGATCGTCGCGGCATAGCCCTCCGCGTGTTGGACCGAGCGGCGCCCGCCAGTAGGCAGATCATGTGCCACCTCGGGCGCGCGAAGCCGCAGCCGGTCGAGATCGACATCGTGTGCCATGGCCGGGACCATCCACGTTCCCGCAGCAGCTCACCGGCGGAGCGACTGTCCGGGCTGAAAACAGCGAATCGCGTGCGACTGGCGCGGCGCTGCGCCGCAGGTGCTCTCGCAGCGCAGCTCGCCCCAACTGATGCCCAATCGCACGCCAGGTTGCCCTTAGGCCTCCAAAAAAGATCTCTTGATGCGATCGACCACCAGATCCGGCTTTTCGAACATCAGAAAGTGGCCCCCATCGGGAACATATTCGATCGTGTAATTGTTATACCAACCCGCGACGAGGTCAGTCCAAGTCGACGGTACGACCGTATCGCCCATCCCCTGCAGGAAAGTCATCGGCACATCG
>JBGPOS010000169.1:0-3561 GCA_041488155.1 Tepidiformaceae bacterium | reverse complement strand
GAGCGTCGGCGTGCTCGTTTCAATGGGGGTCTTGGTGATCGTGGGGGTCGGGGTCTTGCTCGGTTTTGGCGTTTCCGTCGGCGTCTTCGTTGGCGAAGGGGTCTTGGTCGGTGTGTCAGTCTCGGTGGGGGTCTTGGTCGCGGTGGCCGTCTTCGTGGGAGTCGGTGTGTCTGTCTTGATGCCGGTGGCTTCCACCAGGCCCGCAGCGGGAAACGACTGCGCAATGGTCAGCGCGATAAGAACCAGAACACCGCAGGTGAACAGTCCGTAACCTCGAACGCGCATTCCTGAGCCTCCGTAGCATTCTGTTCGGCCAGGAACTCGCGTCGGGCGGTCGTGTAACAGTCAAGACTTAACTGTTATGCGAAGTTGCCTGCCATTAATGATCACCGCCAGTATTCGCAAGTGGCGTTGAGTCAGCCGTTGGTTCCGGTTACGAGCTTGTTAACAGCGGATGGTTGGTTCAGAAGGCAACATCCCCCCATTGCGACGCGGTGAAGTACGATCAATCCGGCCGGCGCTGCCGAGATGCCACCGAAGGAGGCGAACCCATGCCGTTGTTGAAGCGAGGAGAGCAATCGATTTACTACGAGGAGTTCGGATCCGGGTATCCGATTCTGCTGATCGCTCCCGGTTCGCTGAACTCCAGCGTTCAGATCTGGCATGGCAGCGCTGCCTTCGATGCGACCGTGGAGCTGGCGTCGGAGTTCCGCCTGATCGCGATGGACCTGCGCAACGCGGGCAGCTCCTGGGTCCCGATCACTCCGGACGACGGCTGGCACTCGTACACGGGGGACCACCTCGCGCTCCTCGACCACCTGGGCATCGGGCAGTGTCACGTCCTCGGCCAGTGCATTGGCGGCCCGCTCAGCATGGCGCTGATCCAGGCCGCGCCCGACCGCGTCGCGGGCGGCGTGCTCGTGCAGCCGAGTGGCCGGATCGGTCCGGACACCGGTCGGTCCGGCGGCTTTGACCGCTGGCGAGAAGCCCTAACCGGCCACCCCGAGGCGACGCCGGCCGTGCTCGACAGCTTCCGCGCGAACCTCTACCGGAACGACTTCGTTTACACGGTGTCGCGCGACTTCGCGCGCACGTGCCAGGCGCCACTGCTGGTGCTGGCGGGCAACGACGAGGCTCACCCGTTCGCGGTCGCCGAGGAGCTGGCTCGACTCGCGCCCAATACCGAATTCATCCCCGAGTGGAAAGGGCTAGCGCTGCCGCCCGCCCTGAATCGCATCCATGAGTTCCTGCGGGCCCACACGCCGGTGGGCGCCGGGAGCGCCTGATCGAGCGTCCGCGTTGAATCAGCCGCTGGGAGCCGCTGCATACCGCGAGCTCGCGCCCGACTTGCAAGCTTGCCGCGTCCTGAACGGCATGTGGCAGGTGTCCGGGGCGCACGGTCCGATCGACCCAACGGCGGCCGTCGAGAGCATGCTTGCGCACCACGCCGCGGGCCTCACGACCTGGGATCTGGCCGACCACTACGGCCCCGCCGAGGACTTCGTAGATGCGTTCAGAAGGCGCCTGGCGGATACCATCGGGCCCGGGGCGCTCGAAGTCGTCCAGGCGTTCACCAAGTGGGTGCCGCGCCCGGGCCCCATGACGTGGCTTGTCGTCGAATCAGCTATAGCGCGGTCGCTTCGTCGCATGGACGTTGAGAGGATCGACCTGCTCCAGTTTCACTGGTGGGACTATGGCGACGAGCGTTACCTCGACGCTCTCGAACACCTCCGTCAGCTTCAGTCGGATGGACTGATCCGCCACCTTGGCCTGACGAACTTCGACACGGCGCACCTCGAGACGATCGTCGGCCGAGGCATCCCTATCGTGTCGAATCAAGTGCAATACTCGCTTGTCGACCGCCGCCCCGAAGTTCGCATGGTGGACTTCTGCCGTGCGCACGGTGTCCAGCTATTGTGCTACGGGGCGCTCTGCGGCGGGCTGCTCTCGGAACGGTTCCTTGGCCAGTCCGAGCCCGGCTGGTCGATTCTCGATACCGCCAGCCTGCAGAAGTACAAGCAGATGGTCGACGCCTGGGGCGGCTGGCCCCTGTTTCAAGACCTGCTGCGAGCGTTGAAGCAAGTCGCGGACAAACATGGCGTCAGCATTGCCAATGTGGCGGTTCGCGCAATCCTGGATCGGCCGGCCGTCGCCGGGGTGATCGTCGGCGTTCGCCTCGGGTTCTCCGACCACCTGGAGGACAACCTGAGGGTATTTAACCTGCACCTGGGTGAGGAAGACAGCGCGGTGATCCAGGCCGTCCTTGCCAGGTCGCGCGATCTATACGGTGTCATCGGCGATTGCGGCGACGAATACCGCCGCTGATTCTCGTCGGGTCGGGTACGATCAAGCGGCCGACGCCCCCACAACGTTTGACGAGGAAAGAGAATGATCTACGAGATCCGGACTTACAGCACGAAGCCCGGCAAGGTTGCCGAGTACGAGGCCCATTTTGCGGAGTCGTATCCAGTGCGCCAGAAGTACTCGTCCCTGTATGGCTGGTGGCACACCGAGATAGGCCCGCTGAATCAGCTCGTCCACATCTGGGCCTATGAGAACTTGCAACAGCGCGCGGACGTTCGAGTTGCCGCGGCCAAGGACCCGAGCGGCAAATGGCCGCCGCCCCCCGGGGATCTGCTTCTCACCCAAGAGTCAGACATTCTGGTCCCGATCAAGACGATGAAGGAATGGACCGGGCCGCAGGAGTGGGGCAGCCTCTACGAGCTACGCATGTACACCTACCCGGCGGGCGAGATCGCGCGGGTCGCGGACACCTTCGCGGAGGCGTATGAAGAGCGGGCGGCCGAGTATCCGGTCGCGGGCATCTGGACGAGCGACCTCGGGAACCTCAATCGCCTCTACCAGCTGTTCCCCTACAAGAATTGGGCGCACCGGGACGAGGTGCGGGCCGAGCTCAGGCGCAAGAATCTCTGGCCGCCGCACGGGGACGTCCGCCCCCTCACGCAGCTCGTGCGCCACATGACTCCAGCGGCCTACTCGCCGCTCCACTAGTCGTCCGGATCCGTCAGGCTCGCCCAGCCCATTTCTTCAGTTGCCGGGTCCGAAGGCACGGCCTGCGGATCCACCGTGCTGCTTGATGCGGACTGCTCCCTTGCGCCCGCTACGACGGCGGTCGCGACGACGCTGATGCCGGCATAGGGAGCCGGCGTACGGGTCCAGCCCATGCTACGCGGGTCGACCTCGATGACGTCCTCCTCGGGAGCCATAAGCATCGAAATCGAGCCGAGCGCCTCCGCCGCGGGGGCGGCGGCTGCCAGGAGCAAAACGCCGATCCCTATGGTGGCCGCCACCCAGCGAAGCCGCGCGCCGGTTCGGCTTAACCGTCCGTTTGACATGGGGGACTCGGTCGTCGGGATGGCCGCAGCAGCGGCAGCGGCCTTGCGTCGCTCGCGGGCCTGGCTTCGCGTAGCCTCTTCCAGCCCGATAGTCTCCTCCGCCACCGCATCCATCTCAGACCGGTGAGCTGCTAGTTCGGACTCCAGCATCGCTGCCCGCAGGCCCCGAACGGCGCGGTATCCGCCGACGTCGCCATCATTGGGG
>JBGPOS010000168.1:0-3630 GCA_041488155.1 Tepidiformaceae bacterium | reverse complement strand
CGATAGACGAGGAAGTCGGGGACGATCTCCTCGGCCTGATCTTCACGGCCTGCCATCCAGTCCTCTCGAAGGACGCAAGGGTCGCGCTCACGCTTCGCGTCCTCGGCGGGCTGACAACCGAGGAGATCGCGCGGGCGTTCCTCGTGCCTGTCTCGACCATCGCCCAGCGGATCGTCCGTGCGAAGCGGACCCTCGCCGAGGCACACGTCAGGTTCGAGGTCCCGGGGGTCGCCGAGCGTGCGGCACGCCTCGCCTCGGTCCTTGAGGTGATCTATCTGATCTTCAACGAAGGGTATTCCGCGACGGCGGGCGAGGACTGGGTCCGACCGGCGCTGTGCGAAGAGGCGCTCCGCCTGGGCCGCATCCTCGCCGGGCTCACCCCGACCGAGCCGGAAGTCCACGGCCTCGTTGGGCTCATGGAGATCCAGGCTTCTCGTCTTGGCGCGCGCGTTGGACCGTCCGGCGAGCCGGTCCTCCTGCTCGAACAGGACCGAGCGCGCTGGGACCGTTTGCTAATCCGGCGCGGCCTGGCGGCGCTCGGGCGCGCCGAGAGGCTCGGGGGTGCCATGGGTCCCTACGCGCTGCAAGCGGCGATCGCCGCGTGCCACGCTCGAGCGACGACCGCGGCGGAGACGGACTGGCCGCGCATCGTGGCGCTCTATGACGCGGTCGCTCAGCTCGCGCCGTCGCCGGTGGTCGAGCTAAACCGGGCGGTCGCCGTGGGAATGGCGTTTGGTCCCGCTGCCGGCCTCGACCTTGTGGACGCGCTCGTCGCAGAGCCCTCGCTCAAGTCGTACCACCTACTGCCGGCCGTGCGCGGCGACCTCCTAAGGAAGCTCGGCCGGTTCGAGGAGGCGCGCGCCGAGTTCGAGCGCGCCGCGTCGCTGACGGAGAACGTGCGGGAGCGCGAGCTCCTGCTGAGACGCGCCGCGGAGTGCGCCGCGGAGCGGATGGCGGGCTAGAGCCTAGCGTTACACCATGCCGACGAAGAGCGACGGCCTCGATCCGCGCACAACGCGCATCGTGGGCCGGGTGCGCGCGATTCCTGTTGGATTCGTCCGCACGTATGGCGACATCGACCCGAGAGCGCCCCGCCTGGTCGGTCACATTCTTGCCACCACTCACGAACGCCTCCCATGGCATCGCGTGGTTCGCGCAGACGGGAGCATGGCGATGGGACGGCGACAGCGCAAGCTCCTGGTTCAGGAAGGCGTTCCGATGCTCGGAGACCGCGTCGACCTGCGCCGAGCGCGGCTGCCATCCGGCCTCAAGATCCCTTGAGCTGCGGACGCCAGGCATTGATTCGGCATGCCAGGCCCGGGGATGTCGTAACTGGCGCCACGTCCGCCCGTTGTAGTCATATGCGCGCCCTGGGGTTCCTACTGGTGGCCGGCGTGCTGACCGCGTGCACGGCACCCGGTTCGGGCCAGGTTTCGGCCCCCGGCCCAACCCCCGTCGCCACGGCCGCCGATTCCCGAACGCCCAGCCCTTCACCGATGCCACAGGTCGCATGCGAGCTTCCTTACCTGACCACGCCTGGTGAAGGACCCTTTACCGCGGTCGGGTTCCTCAAGCTGCCTGACGGCGTATTCCAACCAGATCCATCCGCCAGCAACTCCCTGCCGCCGGGCGGAGTTAAGGCAATCCCCATACCGGGCGGCGGCCAGCCATGGTGGGATGCGCAGGCGAGACGGTGGATACCAGTCGATCTGTCTTCAGTCAGTCCTGACGGCCAGAGCTATGCGTACATGTCAGCCGACGGCCTCCATCGAGTGCTCATAACCACTGGCTCCGACGTGTTGGTGTATCGACGGCCAAAGGGTGTGCTTGGCGGCCAGGTCCTCGGCTACAGGGCCGAACTGTTCATCGTTTTTCCTTCCGCAGTCAAGGGCGGGGCAGGCAGCGTCATCACAAACCCTCCGGGCCAGGTCGGCGTCTGGAAGGTCGATATAGCCAGTGGTAGCGCCAGCAGGATTCGCAGCTCGGACGAAGTTGGCTCGATGGTGGGCGATGCACTTTGGATAACGCCCGTCAGCGGGCACACGTTGGGTGACAGCCTGGATCGCGTCGACCTGGCGAGTGGGCAGCAAACAATCTGGTTCACCGACCCTGGCAGGACCATCCAGTTCCTGGGCGTTGATCATGTCGGGTTGCCGATCGTCTGGACATTTGCAGATGGTCACCTCGAGATATGGCGGATAGCGGCGCCCAACCAGGCAACCAACTTCTACTCGATCGATTACACAGGCGCGGCACCGATATACGGGCCTGAGATGCAGCAAGGGCTGCTGATCGCTGATCAGCATGGAGTGTGGTTCGGTGCGTCGGATGGGCTCTACATTTACGACGGGGGCGGCTTCCGCAAGATCGCCACAACCTCTGGCATCCCGGCGGGTCCCTGCCAATAGATTCTTGCCGTCCGGCGCCCGGGTAGGCTAGCGGCGCTGTGGGCACTGATTGGGAGCGAGAGCGCCGACTCCGAGACGTCCTGGTCACGAGGCTCCTCGCCGCGGTCCTCAAAGACAGCGCCCCCCTCGAGCTGACCGCCTTCTGCGTGCGAGGTGAGCCGATCAGCTACGCCGACGCTGTCCGAGGAGAGTTCGTGCCGATCGCAGTCGGCAACGCCTGGGGCCCGCCCTGGAGCACGACGTGGTTCCATGTGCGTGGTTCGGTCCCGCCGGATTGGACCGGCCAGAAAGTGGTGGCGCTCTTCGATCTCGGGTACCTCGCTCAGACCGGTTTCACGTGCGAAGCATTGGCGTGGAAGGATGGCGTTCCATGGCGTGGGGTCGACCCTAACCACCAGTGGCTCCCGATCGAAGGTCCACGCGTTGATTTCTATCTAGAGGCAGCTGCGAACCCGACCGCAACACTGTCGGGAACCGAGCCCGCCCCATCGATGATCGCCCTGCGCGAGTCACCGGACCCGGCGTTCATCCTGTACACCGCGGAGCTGCGGATCCAGGACGAGGCCGCGCGCAGGGTTGCGCTCGATTTCAAGGTCGCGCTGGAGCTCGCCGAAGCGCTGAACGGCGGTGGCCCGCACGATGAAATCCTGGAGGCCCTGGATCGCTTTGCCGAAGCGGGCGATCCGAAGTTCCTGACCGGCCTGTTGTCGATGCCGGCCGCCGCGACGCATCGCATCAGCGCGGTCGGCCATGCGCACATCGACACGGCGTGGCTCTGGCCGATCCGCGAGACGCGCCGCAAATGCGCTCGGTCGTTCTCCACGCAGCTGGCGCTGATGGACGAGTATCCCGACTACCGCTTCGCTTGCTCCCAGGCCGTGCAGTACGCCTGGATGAAAGAGAGTTATCCGTCGATCTACGAAGGCATCAGGCAGAAGGTGGCGAACGGCCAGTGGGAGCCCGTCGGGGGGATGTGGGTCGAGCCCGACTGCAACCTGCCTTCGGGCGAAGCGCTGGCGCGCCAGCTGCTGCACGGCAAGCGCTTCTTCATCCAGGAGTTTGGCTACGAGCCCAGGGACGTATGGCTGCCAGACGTCTTCGGCTACCCGGCCTCGCTGCCGCAGCTCATCGCGGCGGCCGGCTCCAGATTCTTCCTGACCCAGAAGCTTTCCTGGAACGAGACGAACAAACCCGCTCACCACTCCTTCCTATGGGAAGGCAT
>JBGPOS010000167.1:0-3642 GCA_041488155.1 Tepidiformaceae bacterium | reverse complement strand
TCATACGCCCCGAAGCTCGCTCGCAGCTTCCGCCCGTCAGCGAACGGTTCTGTCATGAAGTCTGTCGCCTCGTCGTCGAACGCCCCAGGGTGCGCCCAGAACCGCGAACCGTAGAACGTCGCGATGTACCGCCGCCGCTTCTCTGGCGTGTCTAGCTCGGCAGCCAGCGCGTCGGCATCGGTGCCCTGGCGGCGGAAGTAATCCCCTGCCTCGCGCGCCGGGCGCGTCCGCATCCCCGCCATCCCCTCCCGGTCATACGGAAGTGGCGAATTGAAGAGGACCATCCTCTCCACGAACCCCGGGAACCGCAGCGAGAGGTCCTGGATCACGGGCCCGCCGAGGTCCCCTCCCGCCACTACGATGCGTTCGTGCCCGAGGTGGTCGTGCATCAGCGCGTACAGGTCCCGGCTGTGTGCCGCCACGTCGTGGAACCCGTCTGGGCCCACATCCGACTCTCCGAACCCACGCAGGTCGGGTGCGATCGTCTCGAACCCCGCCGAGGACAGTGGCCCGATGTTCCGCCACCAGATTCGCTTCGTCTCCGGCCAGCCATGCACCAGCAAGAGCGGCAGTCCGCCCACCCCCTCGCGCACGAACACCTGCCGGAACCCGCGTACCGAAGTTGACTCGGTCTTGAACTCAGTCGCATCTCTCACTACACCCCCCGATGCGCATTGAACTGCCGGCTAACCGGGCCGCTACCTCGATCGCGCGCCGCCCACGAACCTTTACCGGCGACGTGGCTCATACCCAGGGCTGCACCCAGACTGTTTCGACCTACCGCAGGAGCAGAATCGATGGCCGACCAGACCGCCCAATCCATCCGTAGCAATCTCGCAAAGAACTTTGACACCTACATGGCCGAGCTTAAGCTCGCCGGTCCGCACTGGGAAACGAAACCCTCTGGTTCAGCCGATGGCGAGAAGGCCTGGTGCGCCCGTCAGGTCGCCGAGCACATCGCAGGCGCAGGCCGCTTCTTCGGCGCCGGGATCGCGCAGGCAATCGCTGTTTCCGGCCCGACCCCAGCTCCCGTGTCTCTCGCCAGTGCAGCCGATGCCATACCCGCTACCCAGGCCAGCCAGGACGACCTGATGAAGGTCGCGAACCAGGTTCGAGACGACCAGCTCGTCATGGAAATCAACCACCCACAGCTCGGCAAGCAAACCCTCGGCAGCATCCTCGGCATCCTCGTCTCCCACCTGGACGACCACGCCAACCAGCTCAAGACGCTCCGCGGAGGATAGGGCTTCCCGGCTCGCGCTAAATTGGTGTCGCCGGACTCGTCAGCGGACCTCCGGCGTCGCCCGTGTTGAGCGTGCCTGCCGGTTCAATCATCAAGAGGTGCGCCTCCTCGGCCGCGACCGGTTGATGCGCTATCCCCTTCGGGACCACGAACAACTCGCCTTCGCGCAGGAGCACGTCGCCGGTCGGCAATCGCAGCGTGAGTTCGCCGCGGAGGACCAGGAATAGCTCATCGGTCTCTTCGTGGCTGTGAACGACGAACTCGCCCCGCACCTTCGCGATCTTCACATGGTAGTCGTTCAGATTCGCCACGATTCTCGGGCTCCAGAGTTCGTCGACTAGTTCCAGTTTGCGGGCCAGGCTGATCGCTCCCATGCCGCGAGGCTACTCCCGCCTTCCGGCCCAAACAAATGCTTTCGGGAGCTAGGCCTGGAGCCGTCCCAAGAGTTCGTCGTAAGCCTCAGCCGCGATCGGTCGCACGACCCGCCCGCTCCCCGTCCAGTGATCCCACTTCCAGTCGCCCGTAGCCCGCGGGTGATCGCCCGGCTGCGAAACTCGAGCCTGCTTGGTCGCAAGCATGAGGTGGTAGTGTTCGCTTAGCGGCAGCGCCTCGTTCACCAGGCCGATCCAGTAGCACATGTCTCCGTCGTCGAGTGCGAAGGTAGTCCCCAGGTACCTTTGCCGCCCATTCATCGGCCGTGAAGCACTGTTGACGTAACGCGCTCGGTCCCCATACCGCCGCCGAAGCGCGGCTCCGCCGAGTGCGTAGAGGCGGTTCGTCGTGATCGCCTGCTCCAAAGGCACCTCGCCTACTCCGAGGACATCTCGAAGCACAAACTGCGCGAACTCCCGGGCCGCTGGCTCTGGGTCGCCCTCGATTCGAGCGCCCCGGCTACCTGCGACCAGCCCAAAGGCGCCCAGGCCTCGGGCCCCGGCGCGAGCCCAACCAGCACGAACGCCGGCGGCTCCGGCCATCTCCGGGACACGGCCTCGAGCGCGGTCAGCGGGCTCTCGTCCTCTCCTGCTGCCACCTGCACCTCCACGATCGCTCGCCGCCCACCTTCGAACGTGACCACAAGGTCCGCGATAGAGGCGTCGGCGACCTGCGCCTGTACCTCGACCACTACTATGCGCTCCGCCGAGGCTCCCGCCGCCCCGGCCACGAGCGCCGACAGCATGCTATGGCCTCGTTTCAAGAAGTACGCCAAAGCCTGCGTGCAATACACCTCAAAGGGCGTCGCCGCCGAGCCAGTCCGATACGAAGAAAGCATCGTGAACAGGTTGGTCTCTGCCACCGTCTCAGTATCGGGCCCGGTCGCGCACCCGCCAATCCGCGGATAGAGTCGAGCCCATCTTCCATTCGGAGGCCTCCATGGAATCCCGTGGACTGCGCACCTACCTGGCCCAGAAGGCGGATTCGCTTCGTGCTGCCGCTCTCCGTCGTCCTCGCGGCGAAGACTGGCGGGAGACGGTCGAAGCGACGGTAATCGCGGACGATGCTGCGGGCGTACGCAAGCTCCGCATCCGGGATTGGCAGTTCTTCAGCGATTCGGGCCCGGACTTTGGTGGCTGGGGACTCGGCCCGTCGTCCCCGGAGCTGCTCTGCGGTGTGATCGCCACTTGTCTCACCCACACCTACCTGATCGCCGCGGCCATGCTCGACATTCCCGTCGACCGCGTCTCCGTCCGTGTCAGCGCGGCGAACAACGACGCTCGCTTCCTCGAGATCGCAACCACCGATCCCGCCGTGCCGTTCGAAATCACAGTCGACGTCGACCTCGAGGCCCCCGACGCCCGGCCGGTTCAGACCGCGACGCTCCATCGCTACGCCAGTGAGCGCTGCCCTCTAACCAACCTCATCCGCACCCCAAACTCAGTAACAATCCGCATCAACTGAGTCCTACCCTCAGCCCTTCGCCTGGTCCTGGCCGCGCCTCGCCCGCCTTCGCTCCAGCTTCGCCCGGCGCACCTCCGCATCTCGCACCGCGGTCAGCAGTGATCGCCCGTGCTTGTTCATCCGTCCCCGCTTCGCTTCGAGCTTCCGCGCTCGCCGCTCCCACGCTTCCATCCGCTAGCCGTCGTGAACCCCGAGGTCGACCCAGTTCGTCGCCAACCGAAGCACTCGCGTGCTCGACACCCTCGTCAGCTTGTTCCGCTCGCGCCCGGCTTCCGCCGCTTTCTGCGCCAGCGCCCGCACCTCATCGCCCGCGCCGGCAGGCGGCGCCACGTTCAGTCGCGTCGCTTCCCAGTGCGCTAGCGAGGCGTACGCGGTCAAGAGGACCACTTCGTCGCTCGCGCCGCCATGCATGTTCTGGAACAGACCCATGATCTTGCACCCGCGCGCTTCCATGTACGGCCAGATCCCTTCGCGCGAAAGCCGCTCGAACTCCTCGTACGTCC
>JBGPOS010000166.1:0-3697 GCA_041488155.1 Tepidiformaceae bacterium | reverse complement strand
AGGCCGTGGAGAGCGGAACGACCAACTCCGGGGAGACGGCATGACATCTCAGTCTGAAACGCTTCCCCCCGAGCTCCTCGAGCGGGTGCTGAGGAAGCTCGGATTTTCCGATCGTCCCGAGCCGACGCTCGGCAGCCTCACCGCTTTGTACGCGGCCTGGTGTCGCCGCGTTCCTTTCGACAACGTGCGGAAGCTCATCCATATGCGGGAGGGCCAGACAGGCCCGCTGCCCGGCGACGGTCCGGAAGACTTCTTCGTTGCCTGGCTCGCGCACGGAACCGGTGGCACCTGCTGGGCGGGGAACGGCGGCCTGTACGACCTCCTGACATCCCTCGATTACGAAGCCTCCCGGGGGATCGCAACTATGGTCACATCGCCCGACGTACCGCCGAACCACGGCACCGTCCTCGTCGACCTCGACGGCGTCCGCTACATGGTGGACGCCTCGATACTTCATAACCAGCCACTACTCCTGGTAGACGGGCAGACGACGGCGATACCGCACGGTGCATGGGGCGTAGAGGCTCGTCAGCAGGATGGGCGGTGGCACATTCGCTGGCGGCCGCTGCACACGCCGGCTGGGATCGACTGCCGCATCGAGCATGTCGGAGCGTCGGGCGAGACCTTTAGCGAGAGCTACGAGGCGACTCGCGCCTGGAGCCCCTTCAACTATGAGCTGAACGCGCGGTTGATCCGAGGAGACGCTCTCGTCGGGGTCGCCTTTGGCCAGCACGTGACGCTGGACGCTGGTGGAGCCGTTGACCGCGAGCCGATTAGCGGCGAAGACCGGGTCCGCTTGCTGATCGAGGAGCTCGGGATGAGCGAGGAGATAGCCCGCCAGCTTCCACCGGACGAGCCCACGCCGCCGCCACCATGGTCGCGCTCGCCGAGCGACTCCTGGCTGGGACGGCCCCGGGACAAACTAGCCAAGGGATGAGTCAAGCGTCCCGCAAAGTCGAGGGGTCGTAGCGAAAGGCCTTGTGCCCTGCCGAGATACGCGGCGGGGGCCCCCGCCCTACCACTGTCATCCTGAGCGAGGCTCAGGGCGAGCGGTTTTCGGAGCAGCAAAGCGAAGGACCCGTAGTAGGCGCCGGCCTGGCACCCGCTACGGACCCTTCGTCGCTACGCTCCTCAGGATGGCAGGAAGGCTCGACCTCCCGGTATGAACGGTGGGGATGCTAATCCCCGTCGTACTTCCACTGGTAATTGTGGTTCTTGTAGGCCTCTTCCGGCATGCGGCTCGTCATGCCGCGCTTGGCCAGCTCTTCCTGGAAGCGCCGGCGGACCTCCGGGGCCTCCTCGGAGTAGTCGACCTGGTCCAGACCCGGGTTGTCGATCGCCTCGCTGTAGCCCGGTAGGCCCCGCGGTGGATGCAGCGCGAGGTAGCGTGCTGGCTCGTTGCCCAGGTTGAAGTGCTGATGGAACCAGCGGAAGGGCGGCACGAAGAGGCTGGCCTCCTGCCACGGCACCCAGACCTTCTCGTCCTCTTTGCCCTCCTGCCACATGACGGAATAACCGTCGCCGGTGGGAATCACGATGACGAAGCCAGGCCCGTGGCGGTGAGCTTTCTTGTAGGTCTGCGCCGGGAATACCGACATGTGCGCCGTCCACGGGGAGTCGGGGAATCGAATCCAGACAACGTGGCCGCCGGCGCCCCGTCCGCGGAACGGCGTCA
Organism: Tepidiformaceae bacterium; assembly: GCA_041488155.1. Lineage (GTDB taxonomy): Bacteria > Chloroflexota > Dehalococcoidia > Tepidiformales > Tepidiformaceae > JBGPOS01. The sequence continues at coordinate 2,022 of JBGPOS010000166.1, read as the reverse complement.
GGTTGTCCCACGCGCGCATGCTGGGGAAGAAGTTGCCGTACCAGAACACGCCGCCCCACGGGCCGCCGTCGCCCTGGGAGATCTCCTTCGCCTCGGAGTACACGGTCGCCGACCCGTTCGAGCCGGACTTGCCGTTGGCCGACGTGTTATGGAGGAAGAAGTCGATGTCGCCCACCGAGGCCATCGCGCCAGGGAGGTAGTTCGTAATCATCAGGCGTGTGGGAGCGTTGCCCTGCGTGTTCGTCACCTGGTGGGTGACGCCCCGTGGCAGCAGGAACATGCTGTGTTTCTGCCACTCGAACGTGGTCGTCTGCCCGCTGTCCCACTTCAAGGTCGTTAGGCCCCGCCCCTCTACGACGTAGACGACCTCGTCCATGCCGAATCGCTGCGGCGGAATCGTCTTGCCGGGGGCGATCTCCTGGAGCCGCGTCTCCGCCACGCCCTCCTGGCCGACCAGCTGGATGAAAGCCGCGTCGCAGTCGCGCTCATCCCAGCGACCGAGCTGGACCTTCCTGAGGTCGTCGATGAAGTACCCCTTGTGGATGGGGATCCCAACGGAGCTGACCCAACGGTCGTACGCCAGGGGCTGATTCCACAGCTCCAGGGCCGTCTGGCCGTTGCCCGACTGGGATACCTGCGTGGCCTCAGCCATGAGGATCTCCTTTCAGCGTGCCATTCGCCTAGTCTCTACCGGATTATCAACGACCGGGGCGATGAGGCGTCAACCGGCGTGTGCGAAAGTACCGCTATCAGCCGCCCGGCGTAGCGCTATGGCGACGCCTCGCGCTATGCTGGGAGACTCAAAGGGGCTTCGCGATCGTTTCGCGGCGCTCTGAATATCAGTGGCGGCTCATGCGAATAATTGACTGCTTCGGGCGCGATCGGCCCGTCTTCTCCTTCGAGTTCTTCCCTCCGAAGACCGACGAGGGCGTGCAAAACCTCCTCAGCACGGCTGAAGAGCTTGCCGAGCTCCATCCCTCGTTTGTCTCGGTCACCTACGGCGCGGGAGGCAGCACGCGTGCTGTGACTGTGGACCTCGTCGCGCGCATCAAACAGCAGATCGGGCTCGAGACGATGGCCCACCTGACCTGCGTGGGGCACAGCGCGGGCGAGCTCGCCGGCATCCTGGACGAGCTGAAGGATCGAGGAATTGAGAACGTTCTGCCGTTGAGAGGCGACCCGCCGCGCGGTGAGACCGAGTTTGTTCGGCCGGCCGACGGCTTCGGATATGCGCAGGAATTGGTTCGCTTCATCAAGCCGCGCTACGACTTCTGCCTGGCGGGGGCCTGCTATCCGGAAGGGCACCCCGAGTCGCCCGACAAGAAAGCGGACTTGCAGCACGCCGTCGAGAAAGCCGAATCGGGCGTGGATTTCCTCATAACCCAGCTGTTCTTCGACCCCGCCGATTACTTCGGCTTCGTGGAGCGAGCCCGCGCACGAGGGGTGCGCCAGCCGATCGTCCCCGGCATCATGCCCATCACCAACGTGGCGCAGATCGAGCGGTTCACCACGATGTGCGGCGCCAGCATCCCGGCCAAGCTGAAAGAACGATTGGACGCCGTGCGAGACGACGACGAGGCGGTCATCGAGACCGGCGTCGACTGGGCGACGTGGCAGTGCCGGAAACTGCTCGAGGGTGGCGCGCCCGGAATCCACTTCTACACGTTGAACCGCTCCCGCGCGACGCGCAAGGTGTTTGAGAACCTGCAAGGCACCGCGGCGCCGTCGGGCCGCCGATGAGACACGCCCTCACCCTAACCCTCTCCCAGAGGGAGAGGGGACACTTGCCTCGGTGACCGATTCGCTGCTTCGAACCCCGCTGGCGGCGACCCATGAAGCGCTCGGTGCAAGGATGGTGCCCTTCTCTGGGTGGCTGATGCCGGTGCAGTACGAGGGCCTCGTCGCCGAGCATCTCCACACGCGGACAGCCGCGGGACTGTTCGACCTCTCGCACATGGGCCGCCTCACTATCACCGGGCCCGACGCTCAGGCCTTGCTGCAACAGGCCACGACCAACGACGT
>JBGPOS010000165.1:0-3703 GCA_041488155.1 Tepidiformaceae bacterium | reverse complement strand
CTTGGGCCCCGATCTCCGGGGTCCCGGTTCAAGGGCCGGCGACCCGCCCCCAGTGGGCGAGCCGCCGGCGTCCCGGTTACTGCTGCAATGCAACTAGCTCTCGTTGAGCGTGTGAATCTCCGTCTCGATGTCGCTAATCAACAGAATGGGGTGGCCGTCGGTTTGCGCCTGCTGCCACTTCCCCTTGCTTCCCCAGCCGTCGAAACCCTTGATCTCCACGTATGTCGCCCACTCCTCGACCCAGAAATCCGGCACATAGACCCGGCCCGTGGACAGGAGCAACCGATGCGGCTCGAATGACCACGTCAACTCAGCCACATCCAGTTTCTGGGCGAAGCGCAGCTCCCATGTCGACCGAAACTTCCAGAGGCGGCCGAGCCGGTCGAGATGCTCGATTCGCTTCCGCCAACGCTTGATCGTCTCGGCGCCGGCGATGGACAACTTACGTTTCGCCGACTCCGGCATCGGCTTGTGCTTCTTGCCGAGATTGGAGGCGCGGATCTTGGCGATGGTGTCCGCCGAATGGCGATAGCCGGCGCGAGCGGCAATCATTTTCGCGATCCGCTCCGGCGTATAGATGCCGTTGTTCCAGGGACCACGCGCATGCCGACTTGCGATGCGTCTTGCCTGAGCGGCAGGGGATTTTGATGCTTCCAAGGTTGCCGAGTGAAGCCGTTTCCCTTTCTTTGCGAGCGAGACGCTGGGTTTCGAGACTCCCAGTTGCGCCGCAGAAATCTTCCCGCGCGTCTCCTGCGAGACTTCGCGACCCATGTTGCCGACACTAATCGCCGCGCAATGCTCCGACGAGAGACGGCGACCGCGAAGGGCCGCGGAGACTTTTGGGTTGGGCATACCTCGCGTCTTGTGGGCCCCTTTCTCAGCGATGGACCGACGAACAGCGCCGCTGCGACCGGCCCATGCCTGCCGCATCCGCTCCGATTGCGCGCGACGCTGCTCGTCAGACCACATGACGCGATGCGCTAACTTTCATTCAAGCTGTCAGTGACCACGAAGCTCTCCTCGTGGGCCAGCCCCGAATCGGCCCGCAGGACCGCCCGGATGATGGTCTTGTCCTGCAGGAACTTGACGTGCTCACTGACGGCAAGCTCGATGGTCCCGACCCGGCCGATGATGAGCCGGTTGAAGTTGCCGAAGAGGATGTAGCAGCCCGTGACCACGGAGCCGCCGGCCTTGTTGCGGTTGGCCGAGGCCTGGGCCGTGACGGCGACCGGGAAGCCCTCGATGGCCGGGTTGAAGGTGCCGCCCGCGTCCTGCAGGCGCCGGATCGAGTCGAACATGAAGGGGCCGCCGCCATCTCCTGCGGTGGCCGCACCCGCCCGGCGGTTGCGGATCGCCGCGAACATCAGCGGCCGCATGATCCACCCGGTCGGCGCGTCTGGGTCGTTGCCCAGATAGTAGAGGGCCTCGATCTTCGCGATGTCCTCCGGCGTCAGCGTGTCGAGCGTGGTGCCGCCGCCGACCGTGCCGGCGACGTGGAGCGTGACCTTGCCGACCGCCGGCGTCTCGGCCGTCGAGAGGCCGTAGCTGATGATTCCCTTCGGCTGGAGCGAGGAGCCCACCGCTTCCAGATAGGCCTGATCCTCGGCCACCGCGCCCTTCGCGGCCAGGGCCGAGCGGACGACCATCTCAACGGCGGGCGAGGAGTAGCGGAGCAGATCGTTCGGGATCGTGACGGCGCCGCGGAGCGACTTGGCCTGCAGGCGCACGACGCCGGTGCCGATGTTGGTCGTGCTCAGGTCCGTCGTGGTGTCGGGGTCCGTCCAGGTGAACGACGGATCGGCGTTCAGCCTCGGATAGGCGATATTGCCCGAGGGCGGCAGCGGGATTTCCTGGGCGCCGACCCGCATAACCGAGAGACGGTTCCTGAGCAGATCGATGATCCGGTCCGACTGACTGGACGGCACGAGCATGCCGCCCAACGTGTCGTCGCCCATCTGCAGGTCCTTCCGCTGCATCCCCATCGACGCCGCCATGTCCGGGAACCGCTTCATGAGCCATCCGATCTGGCCCGGGTCGACTTGGACGTGGAGGCGTTCGCCGATCTCCTTCTTCAGCTCCTTGATGTCGCCGACCGGCTGGCCCTTGCCGTCGACCGGGTCGAGCAGGAGCTCCTCGCCAAGCGGGAAGAGGATCGAGCCCAGATGGACCGTGTTGTACCCAGCCCGCTGCAGCCGCTGGCTGATCTGGAACTCCTCCGGGGCGTACTCCTCCATGGTCTGCTTATTGCCCATGCCGCCGGCCATGACGGCGCGCCAGATGTTGGAGACCATCAGGGGCTTGGAATCGCCGCGACTCCCCGCCTTGCCGATGTGGAACGGCTGGCCGTTGGCGTCGACACGGTTCACCGTCTTTTCGAGGATCTCCCGCTTCTTCTTCTCGTCGGCGAGGGTCGCCTCGGTCGTCGCCAGCTTGGTGCCGAGGGCTTTGACTTCCTCGACCAGCGGGCCGACCGCTTCGGCGATCGCGGCCTTGTCAGCGGCCTTCTTTGCTTCGAGGGCCAGCTCTTCTGGGGTGGGCATCGAGCGCCTCCAAGCGGCCCGGAAAAGCGAAAGGGCCGCGGCTGTTGTTAGCCACGGCCCTCTGCTCGGGGCTCACGGGCGCTGGCGCTCGGAGGCGCTCTGCCGTTGTTCGCGGACTTACTATATGGCCTTCAGCACCATCGTTGTCAAGATTTTACACCGCGGGCAGTGGGCCTCGATACTGGCCGACCCTGCCTGGAGATCATTGCGGACATCCGCCAGTCGCCGGGCGCACCCCTGGCACCGGAGCTCGTTGGAGCCCCGCTCCCCCGAGGTCGGGAGCATCCCCCGCCCCAAGCCCCGTTCGGCCAAGCGCTCAGCCCGGGCGAGGCTCACTTGCGTAACGCCTCCTTGAGGAAGGCCCGGACCTCGCTGGCGAGGCTCGGGGCTGGGAACCGGGCGTGAACTCCCGGCGCCGGGAGTGGCCCATCAACCAGTTCGCGGAGACTCTTACTCATGGGCGGCTTCGCGGCCTCCTCCATCCAGCCCTCCATCATCGAGGCGACGGCCTCCATCCGGGTGCAGACCTTCTCCAGGCGGTCCATCGTCTCTGCTGCTGGACTGACTGCCGGGACCTCGGCCGGAGCGATGTCCTTGAATTCCGGCACTTCTTTGTCGAACTGGCCGTAGTGCGAGGCCAGGTGATCGTAGACTCCGCGCCGATCCCCTTCCGGGATCTCGGCCCCGCCGCGCGCCCCCAGCAGCACCCCCATGGCGGCAGAGACGCCGGCCCAGACGACTTGGCCGCCCTGGGCCTCGTGGTGTGGCAACTTAAGGTCGCCGAAGGTCACCGGCGGCAGCTCGGCCACCCAGGCGTAGTGCCCAGCGATCCGCCGCTTCTCAGCCTCGGAGAGCCCATCCCAAGTCTCCGACGTGAAGTCTCCAAGGCTGGGAGCCGACCAGGCGGTCGCCTCATCCGCCTTCTCACGGGAGACGTCCGAGGGAACAACCTTCGACTGGATGTCATGCGCCGCGTCAATGGCGGCAGCCTGAACGAGAAAGGCGTCGATCTCGGCTTGGGTTAATCCCGGCATCCGGCCGAAGGCCGCTAGCGCCGCTGTCTCAGCGTCACCGCCAAGCGACTTGACGGCCCCGGCCAACTGCGCTGGGTTCTCGATCTTCTCGAAGCCCGGGACCCGGATGGCCCCAGGGTTGGCCGGGAT
>JBGPOS010000164.1:0-3733 GCA_041488155.1 Tepidiformaceae bacterium | reverse complement strand
GTACGCCCAGTCCAGGTCCTCTCCGTACATGAAGAACCGCTCGTCTAGCAGCCCTGCCTGTTCGATCGCCTCCCGCCGCACCAGCATGCAGGCGCCCGTTACCGAGTCCACCTCGGTCTCGATGTCAGGATCCAGATAGGTCAGGTTGTAGCGGCCGAAACGCGAGCTGCGCGGGAATAGACGGCTGAGGCCGACGAGCCGGTAAAAGGCGACCGCCGGGCTGGGAAAGCTGCGGCGGCACGCGAGATCGAGACTGCCGTCGCTCCGGACGAGCTTGGGTCCGACTGCGCCGACATCTAAATGCTCGTCGAGATAGCCCATCAAGTCGGAGAGTCCCGTCGGCGGCAGCTCCGTGTCGGGATTCAGCAGCAGCACCCGCCGGCCCCGTGCCTCACGTAGGGCGACGTTGTTGGCATGGGCGTACCCGTGATTCTCGTCGCTCCGCACGAGGTGCACCTCAGGGAACTCGGCGGCGACCATTTCGGCGCTGCCATCCGACGAAGCGTTATCCACGACGAACGCCTCACGGCTCTCGACGCCCTGGCTTCGCTCGATCGAAGCGAGACACGCCCGCAGCAGGTCGCGGGTGTTGTAGCTGACGATGACGATGGAGAGGTCGCAAGTTGGCGAGGCCAACTGGGAGTTGGGGGATAGGGGTTGGGGGTTGGGAGTCACTCCCTCGCCCTCTGGGAGACGGTTGGGGTGAGGGCGCGCGCCTCGCGCGTTACGCAGGCGCCAGACGACACCAACCGGATAACCCAGCATCTTCGCCGCATCGCCGACGAGGCGAATCAGCGGGATGAGCGCAAGGGCCTGCCAACGAGTGGGTCGGTCGGCATGGACATCGCCGTTGCGTCGGCTCGGTTGCTCCGGTAGGGCGGGGGCTCGTCCCCCGCCGCGGCTCTGCAGTGTGGGCGACGGGCGGGAGGGGACAAGCCCCTCCCCTACCGGACGAACGGCCACCTTCGTGGTAACTGACCCACTAGCGCCGCCGGTGGATTCGCCCCAACCCCAGCCTTCCAACAGCCGCTGTATGGGTTTTTTGAGGTACAAGGCACCCGCCAGAGCAAGAACTCCGAAAGCAAGTGGGTTCCATCGGCCGAGCCAGAGAAGCACCCAACCCAGCCAGTAAGCCCCGTACCGAATGGCGTGGCGGCTACGCCACAAATCTGCCTTACCGTCGCCCCGCGCATAGAGGTAGTACTGGCGGAAGAACGCCAGGAAGCTCGGCCGCGGCCTGAAGAAAACGACGGCGTCTGGCACCCAGACGAAGCGCTTTCCCCGATCGCGAAGAGCCATGTCGAACACTAGGTCCTCGCAGTAATCCAGCCACTCCGGATAGCCGTCTATTTCTTTCCAGTCGCCGCGGCGAAAAGCCACCGAGCGGCCCGACGGCAGGAAGCGGCCCGGGTCGATATCAGCCTCGCTGGGCAGCGTCGTTGCGGCCAGAGCAGACTCGAACATGCTGTGACACTCGGCCCGAAAGAAGCCCGAAGCGACCGAAGCGCCAGGATCGGATTCCAGTGCCCTGACCAGATGGTCCAGCCAGGAGGGATGGAGCCGGACGCCGGCATCGGTTACCGCGACGATGTCACCGCCCGCCCGCTCGATAGCCAGATTGCGCCCTCGCGCGATGTTGGCGCCCGATTCCTGGAGTACGATCCGACGGTCGGCCCCTTCGGCCCAGCGTTTGAGGAGCAAGAGCGTCCCATCGGTCGAACCACCATCGACGATGACCACTTCATCCGGAGCCCGCGTTTGCGCCGCGATCGATGCCAGCAGTAGGGGCAGACTTGCCGCCTCATTCAACACGGTCGCGACGAGTGACACCGTGGACCGGGATTGGGTTGAGGAATCAGCCATGGCCGAACTGTAGGAAGGCGCGCGAACGGGGGTCAAGCCGACTGGTGTGCAGCGACTGTCTCGAGCTCGGCCAGCAAGCCGAGCAACACCGGATGTTCCACCACCTCGCGCGCGCTCAACAGGAAGTTGTCAACGTCCGCGTCGTGGCCGGCGTCTCGATATTCGATGGCCTGAAGGGCCGCCTCCAGCTTGTCGATTTGCGCCGCGAACCGGGCCTCCGGGCTGCGACGCTCGGCATAGTCGAGCCACAGCTCAGCCAGCTCGGCGCTGTGAGGAGCCGGCAGCTGCGCCGCAAGCTCACCCACCGCTTGCTCCTCTGACCGCCGTTTTCGACCCTTCGCGGCGGCCAGCTCATCGGATGACAGCAGCTCGCGCCAGCGCGGGACGGCAGCGGCGAGCTCGCTGCCGCGCCCCAGAACGTCTGCGTAGGGTGTCGCGTCGCCCACCTCGGCTTCGGGGATGTCGTGCAGCAGCATCAGCTTCAGCAGACGGGCCACGTCCAGGCCGGCTTCGTTTCCCAGGGCCCAGGCCATGACCATCGCCCGAAAGGTGTGGTCTGCGACCGACTCCGCGTCGGGAATCCCCCGGTCGACCCAACCCTGGCGAGCGACCGTCTTCAGCTTCCCGGCGGCGTGGAAGAATTCGAGAAAGGGAGGCACGCCCTCACCCCAACCCTCTCCCAGAGGGAGAGGGAGTCAGGCCCGTCGCCTCTCCCTCTGGGAGAGGCCGGTGAAGCGCCGCAGGCGCGAGGCGGGTGAGGGCGGGCCACTGGCGCATTAGACGGGCATGACCGAGTGTTTTTTGCGGGGGCGATCCTCGCGTTTGTTCGCCAGGATGCGCAGCGCTCGGATGATGCGCGAGCGAGTTTCGGCCGGGCGGATCGCGGCGTGGGCGAACTGCTTGGACAACGCCTCGAACGGGCCAGAGAAGCGCTCAGTGAACTCCGCGATCTTCTGGCGGCGCATCTCGCCCGGGTCGTCGGCGCTCTCGATCTCGCGGCGGTACAGCACGTTGACGGCCCCTTCGGCTCCCATCACTGCCAGCTCGACGCCCGGCCAAACGAACAGCTGGTCGGCCCCGAGCTCCCGCGTGCACATGGCCTGCTTGGCGCCGCCGTAGCCCTTGCGCAGATAGATCGTGATCTTCGGCACGGTCGCCTCCGAGTAGGCGAACAGCATCTTCGCGCCGTGGCGGATGATGCCCGCCTTCTCCTGCGCGACCCCGGGCATAAAGCCGGGTACGTCCACCAGCGTAACGATCGGGACGTTGAATGCATCGCAGAAGCGGATGAAGCGCGAGGCCTTGTCCGACGCATCGACGTCGATAGCGCCGGCGAGCCAGCCCGGCTGGTTCGCAACGAACCCGACCGTTCGGCTTTCCATCCGCCCGAACCCAACGACCATGTTGCGGGCGAAGCGCGGTTTGACCTCGAAGAAGTCGCCGGCGTCGACCAGCCGCTTGATGACGTTCGTGATGTTGTAGGACTTGCGGGAGTCCTCTGGGACGATCGTCTCCAGGTCGTCCACGAGCCGGTCCGGATCGTCGTCGGTCGCGACCCGCGGCGGCTGCTCGGCACAGCTCGACGGTAGGAAACCAACCAGCCGCCGTATGCTTGCGAGGCACTCCTCATCATTCGCCACGACGAAGTCAGCACAGCCCGACACCTCCGAGTGGACCTTAGCTCCACCCAGGTCCTCCATCGTCACGTCTTCGCCGGTCACTTCTTTGATGACGCCCGGCCCTGTAATGAACATCTGGCTGGTGCCGCGGACCATGAAGATAAAGTCGCTCAGCGCCGGCGAGTAAGAGGCGACGCCGATACAGGGGCCCATGATGGCGCTGATCTGCGGCACGGCTCCGCTGGCGATGC
>JBGPOS010000163.1:0-3765 GCA_041488155.1 Tepidiformaceae bacterium | reverse complement strand
CCCGGTTGTCCGCCACGCCGCCCAGAGTTCGTCCTGGGGGTAGCCGTAGTCGAACACGAGGACCGCGCCCCGTCGAACGAGGCGGCAGAGATAGCGCATTAAGGGGTAGGCGCGCTGGTTGACTTCGAAGCGGCCTGACGCCGGCGCGTGGTCGATGGTCGCTACGGCACCCCTGATCTCCACGAAAGCAATCCCGTCCCAGCGGACGCAAATTTCGACCGGACCTCGTCCTCCGGATTCGAAGAGCCGGACGGGGAGGGCGTCGAAGAGCTCGTTGGCGACTACGACACCTGCAGGGGCGGGCTCGACGGGGGCGCCGAGCCACTCCACGCGGCTATCGTCGCCAGGCGAGTTCGGTTCGATGGCGACGTAGCGGATGGCCTCGCGGAAGCCGTCGTCGCGGCCCTCCGCCCAGTCGAGGATACTGGTTGCGAGCGCTCCGGAGCCGGCTCCAGGTTCGAAGATGGTGAACGGTGCGGGACGGCCGAGCCGCTCCCAGGCGTGATGACACCAGCCGGCGATCGTCCAGCCGAACATCGGGTGGATCGTGGGGCTCGTAAGGAAATCGCCCTGGGCGCCGATGCGACCCGGCTGCCGGTAGTAGCCGAGCTGGGGGTGGTAGAGCGCGAGCTCCATGAAGCGCTCGAAGGGCAAAGTCCCGCCCGCCATTTCGTCGATGATGTGCTGCACGAGGCGAGGGTTGCCGAGGGCGGCCTTGCCGGGATCGAGGTCGAGGGGCACGTTGCCAGTTTCCCATCTCCGGCTGCGGCTGTCCCCCGTTGCTGATATTCTTAGGCCGGACAAACAGTTCGTCGCGAGGAAAGAATTGGCGACAGCCCCGCCCCGTTCTGAGCACGCTGTCGACGCAGCGATCCGGCACTTCGGCCAGGCGCTGGCGATGTTCGATCCGCTGCGTTTTCGAGCGTGGGCCGAGCTGGGACTGACGACGGCTCAGCTCCGGGTCATGTTCCTGATGCGGGAGACGCCTGGCGTGACCGCGGGCGAGCTCGCGTCCCGGCTCTCCGTAACTCCCCCGACGATATCGGGGATCGTCGACAGGCTGGTGCGGCTGCACCTTGTGCGGCGTGAAGACGACGAGTCGGACCGGCGCCTGGTGCGCAACCACCTGACGGATGCGGGCGAGGCGGCGTGCAGCCGGCTTGAGCGTGGGGCTGAGATCTTCACGCGCCGGATCCTCGTCGAGATGAACCACATGGACCTGGAGGCCTTCATCGCAGGGCTCAAGGCGTTCATCAAGGCGAGCGAGTTCGTGTCCCGGGTGGAGCCGAACCTGGCCGTCGTGGCGATGCCCGGGGTTAACCCCGAGTGACGGAGCGGCGGATCCGCACCATCGACCTCGAGAACCCGTTCGCTCCTTCATTCGAAGGGATGTGCGAAGTGCTTCTCGTGCGACACGGCGAGCAGCAGTTTCGCGAGAACATCCCGCTGGGCGAGGCCTACGACGCGCCACTTTCGGAGCTTGGCTGGAAACAGGCGCAGGCGGTCGGCGAGCGCCTGGCCCCGGCGCGTCTCGGGGCAGTGTTTTGCAGCCCGTTGCGCCGGGCGCACGAAACCGGGCGGGAGATTGCGCGGCATCATGGCCTGGAACCGGCGATCTGCGACGACCTTCGCGAGATCGACCTCTGGCGGCACGCGCCACAGGGCAAGGGCCTGCTCGACATCTATTCGCGCGAAGAGCTCGGGGAGCTGTACCGGGAGATAGCGCGCACCCGTAAGCACACGTCATATCCCCACACTGAAGACGTGCCGGCGTTCAAGGCGAGGGTCGTGGGTGCGATCGATCGCATCATCCGAGAGAACATCGGCCGGCGAGTGGTTGTGGCCTGCCATGGCGGGGTCATCAACGCCTACCTGAGTGAACTGTTCCAGAGCGGCTACGACCACCTGGTCAGCGTCCACCACACTTCCATCACGGTGGTGCGCGCGGCGGACACGCGCCGAGCCGTCCTGACGCTCAACGACTATTCGCACGTCATGGCGGTGCAGAGCGCCCGGGGCGACCTGAACGCCTGACCGGCCGGCCCTAATTCCACGATTCGCACCGTGATAGGCTTCGGCGGATGACGGATCTCGTACCACGGCAGAAGCTCTGGATAGAGCGCGACGGCCGGCTCGTGATGTCGGACTACCGGGTGCGCCTGCTGGACCTCGTGGCAGAAACAGGCTCGCTTGCGAAGGCGGCTTCGGCGATGCGACTGTCCTATCGCCGGGCTTGGGGCAAGGTGAAGGAGCTTGAAGCCAACCTCGGCTTGCCCCTGGTGCAATCGGAAGTGGGTGGCGCCGGTGGCGGGCACACGGGGCTGACTCCGGAGGGGCTGGCGCTCGTGAGGGCCTATCGCCGGTTCCAGGAGCGGATGTCGCGAGAACTTCAGGAGGTCTTCGAAGCCGAGCTGGCAGGGACGGCGAACGGACTCCCCAATTCGGGCGAATAGCAGCCCCGGCTGGTACCCTTGCCCTATGTTGAAAGACACCTATTGCGGCGAATTGACGGCCGCGGACGCGGGACGGGCGGTACGCCTTGCGGGGTGGGTGCACCGCCGCCGGGACCACGGCGGCCTCATTTTCCTTGACCTCCGCGACTCCAGCGGCATCGTCCAGGTGATCTTCAGCCCTGAAAACGTCGCGAGTCACGCGGTCGCCCACCGGGCGCGGCTGGAGTGGGTGCTGGCGGTGGAAGGGGTCGTGCGTCAGCGGGCGGCGGAAACCGTGAACCCGAACATGGCGACCGGTGAGGTTGAGATCGTCCCTCAGTCTTGCGCTGTGCTGAACGAGTCACTGACGCCGCCGTTCTACATCAACGAGCCGATCGACGTCGACGAGCAGGTACGCCTTCGTTACCGCTATCTCGATCTGCGCCGGCCGGAAGTGGCGGCTGTTATCCGGCTGCGGCACGAGGTGGTGCTCTTCATCCGCCAGTTCCTGGCGGCGCGACGATTCGTTGAGATCGAAACGCCGACGCTCATCAAGTCAACGCCGGAGGGGGCACGCGACTTCCTGGTCCCGGCGCGGATGCGGCCGGGGCGGTTCTTCGCGCTGCCGCAGTCGCCCCAGATCCTGAAGCAGCTCCTTATGGTCGCGGGCGTCGAACGGTACTTCCAGATCGCGCGTTGCTACCGGGACGAGGACTTTCGCGCCAATCGAGTGGCGGAACACACGCAGCTCGACCTCGAGATGAGCTTTGTCGACGAGCAGGACGTGATGGCCCTGATCGAGGAGCTGTACACGGAGATAGCGCAGCGCTTCGGGCGGGGACACCTTGTCGCCTCGCCTTTCCCGGTGCTCGACTACGCGGATTGCCTCGCGCGCTACGGCAGCGATCGGCCCGACCTGCGTTACGGGCTCGAACTGACCAACATTTCTGAGCCTCTGCGGGGGTCGGCCTTCCAGGTGTTCGCAGGCGCGCTTCGTGTGGGAGGCGAGGTCAAGGCGATCCGGGTGCCGGGCGCGGCAGAGATGACGAGGCGGGAGATCGACGAACTGACGGAGATTGCGCGGGGCGCCGGGGCGAAGGGACTGGCGACGGTCGGACTCCTCGGGGGAGACGAGCTGCGTTCGCCGATCGCCAAGTTCCTGTCGACGGAGGAACTGACCCGTGTCCAGGCGGCGACCGGGGCCCAGAGCGGCGACATGCTGCTCATCGTGGCGGACCTTCCTGACGTGGTGGCGGGGGCCTTGCACGCCGTGCGCGACGCGCTGGGGGACCGTCGCGGGCTGAAGGACCCGGAGGCGCTGTCGTTTGCCTGG
>JBGPOS010000162.1:0-3765 GCA_041488155.1 Tepidiformaceae bacterium | reverse complement strand
CACACCTGGGTGACGACGTACGACGCGCCCTCTCCGTGTCCCCCGCCGACCGTGTACTGGTACTCGTGGGGAGGCTGCCATACCACCGGGTCGGGCACGACGGCGACCCTTCTCGACCATCGGCCGGCCTCGGTCGACATCGCGCGCTGCATCTGTGAGCCGGACGTCGAGGACTATCGCTTCCAGCCCGGAGACCCGGCGCATGGCGGCATCGACTACTACGGCATCAGCGGTGTCTGCCATCAGCTTTCCAATCGCATCCTCTTCGCGACCGCCGGCGCCGGCGGCCCGCCCTTGACCGTCAACGGCGCGCATGGCTACGGCGTGTCCCGGTTTCTCTACGGAACATACGGCTCCGACGCGGCCGAATGGGCCGCGCGGAAGGCCCGCTGCCTCGCTCCTCCCACGCCTGGGAGCGCCGCGCCGGGCACCCCCGTGGCGATGGCGATGGCTTCGCCCGCCGCGATGACGCTCGAAGAGGATTTTGCCGCCATGCTCCGCGAACGGTTGGGGCCGGCGGTCTCGAGAACCAAGATGGCGAAGATCCAACAGCTTCACGCCAATCTCATGCGGCAGAAAGCTCAACTGGACCAGGCGCTTCTGAGCGGCGCGATCTTGCCTCGCCGCTTCGCCGACGACGTAAACCATCTCGTCAACGGGCACCTGCGCCTTGCAGTCGAAACGCTCAATCCAACAGAGTACGAACGCCTTTTTGGGATCAAACCCGGCGAGACGATCGGCATCGTCGATCCCACCGTAGCCGAGCTCTCGAACTACAAGGGACGGCGCTGAGTCGCGGTGAGGAGTTCCGCGAGCTCCGAAACGGCCTCCGTGCCGTCGGGGCGGGGCTCGCCACCACCCGCCTCGTGGTCGTACTAGTTTCAGGTACGAGCTCGCTTTTCCTTTCCGGAATGAAGCATGAGTAACAGGCGGCCAGACACGGCGGCCGACGGCGACCACGTCGTCGTCCGCTGGCGCGCCCGCGGCCCCCACCGCGGCGACGGCCTCGGCCTCCCCGCGACGGGCCGCCTGGTTGACTTTTGGGGAATGACCTGGCTCACCTTCGAGAACGGCGTGATCATTGAGGGCTGGGATTCGTCGATCCCAGGCCGCCTGCTCGAGTCGCTTAGATGAGGTCATCTCACAGTGTATAACAAAGACCTGACCCCACAAGACCGTGCTGGCGCACCTTCCGCAACAGGCTCATCCCCGAGGGCTGGGACTCCTGGAACCTCGGCCGGCTGCTGGAGTCGCTCAGGTGAGGTAATCTCATAGTGTATAAGAAAGACCTGATCCCAGCCTCGCTTCGCACCGGCTGGACCGGCTCTCGGTTGCTGCGGGTTCGCGCTGCGCGTCCGCCGCTGATTCGTAAGTCTTTGGACGTGCCCGGCGGAGTTACGTTTGGCTATTGAGAGCTCACAGATCACGCCGGAGCAGGCACACCGAATTCGCGCGGTCGAGGAAAGCCACTTTTCCGAAGTGAAGGCGATCGAGATCGCGCCATCAAAGCTTACGCGCACGATTTCAGCCTTCTCCAATGCGAGTGGCGGCGAGCTTTATATCGGTGTCGACGAGCGACTGACGCCCAACGGCAAGGAGCGCACCTGGCGTGGTTTTCGAGACGCAGAAGCGGCGAATGCGCACCTCCAAGTGTTCGAGCAGTTGTTCCCGCTCGGTCAATACTACGGGTACACCTTCCTCCGGTTGGGTACTGGCGCCGGCCTCGTTCTGCAAGTAAACGTGAACAAGACAAGGGAGATCATGAAAGCTTCCGACGGGGTCGTGTACCTGCGGCGAGGGGCACAGAATTTGCCTGTCACGACACCAGAAGCCCTGGCACGCCTTCAACTAGACAAGGGCATCTCCTCGTTCGAGAACGAGACTGTAGATGTCGCCCTCACGACCGTGACAAACTCGGTCCCAGTACTCGAGTTCTTGGTGAACGTAATTCCCACGGCCGAGCCGGAGGCATGGCTTCAGAAGCAGCAGCTTCTGCGTGCGGGGAAGCCGACGGTGGCCGCTGTGCTCCTTTTCGCGGAGGAGCCTCAGGCTGCCTTGCCGAAAAGATGCGGCGTAAAGATCTACCGATACCGGACGTCAGCGGTCGAGGGCACGCGGGAAACGCTCGCATATGACCCGATAACTATTGAAGGGCACCTGTACGACCAAATCAAGGCGGCTGTAGCGCGAACCACGCAGCTTGTCGAAGGGATCCAGAAGCTCGGCCCGCGAGGACTTGAGGCGATTGCGTATCCGCCGGTCACCTTGCACGAGATCGTCACGAATGCTCTGCTCCATCGGGACTACAGCATCCCCGTTGACGTTCATATTCGGATCTTCGATAACCGGGTTGAGGTCGAAAGCCCCGGAAGACTCCCCGGTCACGTGACTCCTCAGAACATCCTGCGAGAGCAGTTCGCACGAAACGGAGCGTTAGTTCGGGTCATCAACAAATTTCCGGACCCTCCCAACAAGGACGTAGGCGAAGGGCTCAACACAGCCTTCGCGGCGATGAACAAGCTTCGACTCAAACCGCCCGTGATCGACGAGACTGCCAACGCTGTAATCGTACGTATCGTGCACGAGGCGCTCGCATCGCCCGAGGAAGCCGTCATGGAATACCTCGAGAGCCACGATGAGATCGTTAACCGGATCGGGCGGGAAATCACGGGGATAACTTCGGAAAACTCAATGAAAAACGTTTTCTACCGGTTGCGTAATCGGGGCCTTATCGAGCCCGTCCCGGGTCGCGTTGGATTCGCGTCGGCCTGGCGGAAGAAACGCGGCCGACGGTGAAGGCCGGCGGGGTCAGTCGTGCACCCATGTGTATTCAACAGAATCGACCGCCCTCGCTGAGGCTCCCGATCTGGCCCCACCGCCGCCGCTGTAGCGGCCCCGCCGCCTCCAGGAGCAACGGTCGAGCCCGCGACCCCAACATACAGGGGCGCACGAGCGCCCCTGAGTGCCAATGGAATACGCTCGAACCCGAGCGGCCCAAGATCACGATTTCACAGATCTGATTGCCGACTTCCCACGTGCTGCCTGCGAACCTAGGTCAGGCCGCGCTTCTTGAGCCCGGCAACGTCCGTCGGCCCAAGTCCCAGCAGCTTCAGGTAGATCTCTTCGTTGTCGTATCCGAGCGGCCGGCCGATCCATTTCAGGCGGCCCGGAGCCTTGTGCGCCAGGAAGGGTGTGGTGCCGTAGAGGACCTTCCCGTAGAGCCGGTCTTCGAACTCGTCGACGTGCCCACGGTACTTGAAATGCGGGTCCTCGGCGACCTCGTCGATGTAGTTGACGCCGCCGGACGCGACTTGCTGGGCGAGCAGCTCCTTCATGGCGCTTGCCCGGGAGTGGTCCTTCTGCCAGTCGGCGAGAACCGTGTAGGTCTTCACCTGCTTCAAGTGCGGGAGCCGCGCCGTGACCACCCGGAGACTCTTGTCGTCTAAGATCTCGTCCTCCAGGTCGGCACGCGTCTGGCCCACCGTCCGCCAGATCCGATACCAGAGGCGGTCGTGGCCGCCGCCCACCATGAAGTAGCCGTCCTTGCAGGGGTTGACGGCGTAGATGTTGATGGCCAGGTCCCAGTTGCCGTAGCGGGGCCGGATGCTGCCGTCCATTCCGTACCAGGCCCAGTTGTAGTCCAGGATGCGGATGACCCCTTCCGCCGCCGTGGCCTCCACGAACTGACCTTTACCCGAGACCCTGACGCGGAAGAGGAGCGCGGCGAGGATCCCCATGGCCGCCGTGGTGCCCCCGACCTGGTCT
>JBGPOS010000161.1:0-3875 GCA_041488155.1 Tepidiformaceae bacterium | reverse complement strand
CGTCATGATCGAGATGCGCGGCGCTGGCCGCCTCGTCTTCGGGGGCGCCTTCGAGGGTGGGGCGACGCTGGGCCTCATGAAGACCGAGGACGCCGAGGACGCCAAGACCTGGTTCGCCGAGACCGGCTTCTGGACGCCCGACACACTGACCGCACGCCCGCTCCTCCACGTGCTGTAGTCATGCGTGTCCTCCTCATCAGCAACTCCGGCCGGCCGTTCCTCGAGCACTGCCGCGAGGCGATCGCCGACTTCTTGGGTCCCGCGCGCCGCGTGGGGTTCGTGACCGCCGCGAGCCTCAACAACGAGAAGGACTATTACGAGCGCGCGCGCGATGCGCTCTCGCCCGTCGGCCTCACGGTCGAGCACGTCCACTGGAACCGCGAACCCCTCGCCGCGCTCGAGCGGGTGGAGGCGGTGTTCGTGGGCGGCGGCAACACGTACGCGCTGCTCGAGCGCCTGCATCGCTCGAAGCTGCTGGACGCGATCCGGGCGTGCGTGCTGGCCGGCACACCGTACGTCGGCAGCAGCGCGGGCTCCAACATCGTGGGCCCGACGATTCTCACCACCAACGATTGGAACGTCGTCGCTCTCGACCGGTTCGAGGCCCTCGGCCTCGTGCCGTTCAACGTCAACCCCCACTATCTCGAGACCGACCCCGCGATGGCGCCACACAGCGAGGGCCGCGACGACCGCATCCGCGAATACCACATCGTCAACGCCAACCCCGTGTTCGCGATCGAGGAGGGCACGATGCTTCGCATCGAGGACGGCGTCGCGACCGTGCTCGGGCGCGGGCGCGTGAAGGTCTTTAGGCGCGGTGCCGAGCCACTGTGGTACCGCGAGGGAGATCGGCTACTGCTCGGGTAGCCCGCTACAGACGAATCCTGAGGCGTGCCGTGGCGCGCTCCCACTTGCGTGCGTGATCGGCGTCGAAGAGCAGCGTTGCGTCGGCGGACACGGTGATCCAGGCGCCGTCGCGGATCTCGCCCTCGAGCTGATCGGGCGCCCAGCCAGCATATCCGAAGGCGAACAGCGACTGGCGGGGACCCTTACCACGCGCGATCGCGCTCAGGATCTTCCGCTCCGCGGTCATCGCGATCCCGTCGCGGACGATCCGCGTGCTCGGCTCCGTGTAGTCGGCGGTGTGGAGCACGAAGCCGCGCCCGGGCTGCACGGGGCCGCCGTAGTGCACGTGGAGGTTTCCGGTGACGCCATGCGTATCCAGCCCGAAGGCTTCGAGCATCTGGGCCGCCGGCATCGGGCCGATCGGGCGGTTGACGACAAGACCCATGGCGCCGTCCGCATCGTGCTGGATGAGATAGATCACCGTGTGGTCGAACCGTGGATCGCGGAGCTTCTCTGTGGCGACGAGGAACTGACCCGTCAACCACAGCCCATCCTGCCCCGCGGCGGCGCCGACTCGACTGAGTCCAGCGCCCGCCGTCACGACGGCTACAACGATGATTGCGGTGGCGAACCGGCTCACCACAAGGTGACCTTACCACGAAGAGTTGCCCCCGGCCGCGGCTGGCGCAACACCCGACAGCTCGCTACACTCTCGTCGCGATTCGTCCCGCCTCAACGAACGTTGGCTAGGAGTTACCCATGGACGATCTCGTCATCCGCGGCGGCACGGCGCTCCCGCGCGAGCACGGCTACTCGTGATCGGCTGAACGCATCCCTCGCCGGCCGCCTCCCCGCCCCCGCCTGTCTTGAGCGCGGCGCCCACCCTCTGCGGCAGGATGGCGCGCGCAAGGCCGGGGGGATGGCGCGCTCACCTTCGAGATCCTCTGCCGGCGGTAAAGGGTGATCGCGAAGGACGCCTTCTAGGTTCGGCGGGAGGCTGCCGGGAAGAGTCGTAGCCCCGCGAGCCGGGCGAAGTATCGGAAGTCGACGTCGCGGGTCACTAGCTCGACGTCGTGATCCAAGCAGGATTGCGCAATGAGGGTGTCTGCGAGACGAGGCCGTCGGCGGTGCGCCAGAGCCTTGGCGCGAAGCAGGCCAGCCCGCTCCCAGTACCCGTCGAGGATTTCCAGAAGCGGAAGGTCGAGGAAGACGTCTTTCACCTCCCGTCGCAGCTTCGGATCGCTCAACAGTTCGGACAGGACGACCGGAGGCAGAACCGCCTGCCGGTGGGCCAGCGCCAGGGCGGTCGCCTCGACGTCGGTGCCCGCGGCGCCCGAAAGGTAAGCGATCAGGGAACTGGTGTCGACGGCGATCAGCGGCGATCTTCGCGAAGCGTCTTGAGGTCGATCGAGAACGACACCTTGCCGCGGAGCGCCCGCAACTTCTCATAGGCTTCGGTGGCGGCCACGAGCTGCAGCCCGTGGCGGATGGTGGCAGTGACACCCTGGCCCGTCCGCTCTCGGGCCCGCCGGAGAAGTTCGCGGTCGACGTGGACAGTGACCTTCTGGCTGCGCATGCCAGCAAGCTTACCAGCACTGATGCCGTAAAGCAAAACGGCGTAACAGGTGACTCAGATATTGTTGTTTCAGGAGTTTTTCATCACTGATCGCCACGAGAGCGTGGATTGGTCTCTCGAAGACTTCGTGAAGCGGATCGACGAGATCGGACACCCGCGTATCCTGCGTATCCTGCGTCTTCTGCTCGTCAGCGCTCAGCGCAGGGACGTGATGGCGATGATCGGGCGCGACCTTCCGCCGGCCTTACGGCTCCTGCCGGGCTGGGGGTCCTGACACACGCCGAAGGTGGAGCTGGCAGGGACCACAGAAAGCTACGCTGGTAGTGCCACGCGGACCAAAGACCTTACCCGTCATCTCGTCCCCGTCGACCGTCAGTTCGCCCCTGATTGGGCCCCGGCTGAAGCTCAGCACCTCGCCAGTAACAACACCTTCCAACTCCCCACCCTCCCGCGGCCACGAAAGCTCGCCGGTCACCTTCGGTCCCCTCTGCTGAAGCACCATCGCAATGCCAAACGACGTCGATAGCCCCGTCCCAAGGGTCACCGATCCCTCCCAGGTTCCGGTCACGTCGGTAAGCACCAGCAGATCGCTGACCCAGTCACGCCCCGCGCAGCCGGCACTCGCCAGTACGAGCAGGCCGATCAGAAGCCATCTTGTCCGCTTCATGTCTCACCTCGTCCGTGGCCGCCGACGGCACACCTCACTCTTCGGGGACCAGCTTGCGAATCATGGTGAGCAGGTCGAACGGGCTGTAGGGCTTCGCCAAATCGACGGGCGCCCTCCGCATCTTGCGTTTTCTGCTCGCCAGCGTTCAGCGCAGGAACGTGATGGCGATGTTCGGGCGCGGCTCTCCGCTGGCCTCACGGCGCCTACCGGGCCCGGGGTTCTGACAGAGGGGGAACGTGTGATCTCTCACGCCGGAGGTGGAACTTGCAGGGACAGGGAAAAGGACCACCAGGACCACCAAAGACCCTACCCGCCATCTCGTCCCCGTCGACCGTCAGCTCGCCCTTGATTGGCCCCCGGCTGAGGCTCAACACCTCGCCATTGACAACACCTTCCAACTCCGCGCCATACCTCGGCCACGAAAGCTGGCCGATGACCTTCGGTCCCCTCTGCTGAAGCACCATCGTTATCCCCCAAGTAATGTTCGCGCTCGCGTTCGTCACCGATCCCTCCCAGGTTCCGGTCACGTCGGTAAGCACCAGCAGATCGCTGACCCAGTCACGCCGCGCGCAGCCAGCACTCGCCAGTAAGAACAGGCCGAGCAGCAGCCACCTTGTCCGCTTCATGTCTCACCTCGTCCGTGGCCGCCGACGGTACACCTCACTCTTCGGGGACCAGCTTGCGAATCATGGTGAGCAGGTCGAACGGGCTGTAGGGCTTCGCCAGGTCGGCGGACGCGCCGGCGTCCTTCGCCCGCTGCTCGTCGCCGCCCAGGGCGAACGACGT
>JBGPOS010000160.1:0-3905 GCA_041488155.1 Tepidiformaceae bacterium | reverse complement strand
GGCACGCGCCAGATCATCATGATCTCCGACGGCGAGCCGACGGCGCACCTGGAGCGCGGCCGGTCGTACTTCGCCTACCCGCCCAGCCCGATCACGATCCGCGAGACGCTCAAGGAAGTAAAGCGCTGCACCAAGAAGGACATCATCATCAACACCTTCATGCTGGACCGGAACTACTACCTGAAGGAGTTCGTCAACCAGGTGGCGAAGATCAACAAGGGCCGCGTCTTCTACACGACGCCCGATAAGCTGGGCCAGTACATCCTGGTCGACTACGTCAAGAACAAGCGCAAGAACATCCGGTAGCGAGAGCCAGCAGCCCCGGAAGGGGCGGACATGGTAGGTGGCACCACGCAGGTCGCTCCCACTCGCGCATTCGCGCTCGCGTCGTTCGCGCTGATCGTCGCGGCGCTCGGTCTGCTGCCGCAGCCCGCTGCCGCCGCGTCCGGCTGGGAGATCGTGCTCGACCGGCCAACGCCGAACTTCGGCGCGGTCGATTTCGTATCTGACTCTGAAGGCTGGATGCCCGCAGGCGCCGGCCTGCTCCACACCACCGACGGTGGCGCGACCTGGACGGAAGCGGCGAAGCTCACAGTCAACGACGTAGACTTCTTCGACCAACAGCACGGCTGGGCCGTCGGCCTGTCGGGCACCATTTACGCAACGAGCGACGGTGGCGCGACGTGGAGGCCGCAGGACAGCGGTACGAGCGTCCACCTCTCCGAAGTCGTTTCGGTTGGCCCAAACGAGGCCTGGGCAGTAGGGGTTGGCGAGGGGTTCAGCGACGTTGCCCCGATTGCGCCCCCACCCAGCGCTTTCCTCCATACAACGGACGGCGGGGCTACGTGGCAACAGCTCCAAACGCCAAGAGGGAGTTGGTTCTACGAAATCGCGTTCGCCGGCAACCACGGCTGGGCGCTCGGGCGCGCCTGCCCCGAGCCGCTCGCGGACGTCTACTGCACCGACACCAACGCGCTCCTCCGGACCGAGGACGGCGGCACGACGTGGTCGCTCGAAAGGGATATCCCGCCGCGAATCCGACTCCGTTTCGTCGACGAGCGGGAGGGCTGGGCGCTGAGCGAGCGCCGCGACCCACCGCGCTTCGCAACGGTCATTCACACGGCCGATGGCGGCCTCACCTGGGAGGAGCAGCTTGCAGGCGACGAATTCGAGTCGTTCGCCGCGCTTGCCTTCCGCGACAAGTCGACCGGGTGGCTGATCAGCACACGCTTCAGTGACGGAAGCTCAAGCTTGGTGGTGCGAAAAACCAACGACGGCGGTACCACCTGGCGCCGTGTGTCGGAGATTTCACTGGGAACTGCCCAGTACGTCAATAGCCTCTCGCTCCGGGGAGGCGCCCTCTACCTCACTGGCAACGACTTGGCCCTCCGATCCGCCGACGGCGGCGCCTCCTGGCAACCGATGGAGCAGCCGGCTCTTTCCCTGTACGGCGTCGATTTCGTAGACCGCCGCGTCGGCTTCGCCACGATGGGAGAGACGCTCCTCCGCACTGACGACGCTGGAAGGAACTGGCAAACTGTTGGCCCGCTGCCGTCAGCAATGATCCACACCGAGTTCATCGATGCCTCGCTAGGTTTCGCCGCTAGCTGGGACTGCCGCGCCGCGCCCTGCTCTGTCAGCGCTTCAAGGACTGACGACGGCGGTCGGCATTGGACCCCGGTCTTCTCACACGTACCAGCGACTGCATCTTCCACGGCCCCCATCGATCTTCGCTTCATAGACAAGGAGCATGGATGGCTCGTGATCGAAAACCGCACCGTCTTTTTGACCGATGACGGCGGCACAACCTGGGAGCAGCGCTCCGTCGGCGAAGGGAACGTCTCAGTGACCGATGCTGAGCTAGTGGACGCCGGTTTCGCCTGGGCACTCGTCTATTCGAACGAGCCCGGCTCGTCGAGGCGTGAGGTACGCCGGTCGCAAGACGGCGGCCGCACATGGCAGACTGTCCAAATCACTCCGAGTGACGATCCCCAGTTTGTTGCTTTCGCTAATCGTGACCACGGCTGGTACGTAGCGACGAGATGCAACGGGCTATGTCATGTCATCGTCGCCGCTACTGAAGATGGTGGGGCGACGTGGACTGAGACCAACCTCGGCCCTCTGAACGTCTACGATCTGCTCTTTGTCGACCGCCTCAACGGCTGGCTGAGCGGCCAGACCTGCGGCCAAGCGAAATGTACAGGACAGATTTTTCACACAGCAGACGGCGGCCGGACCTGGCTCATCCAGGCGTCAGGCGAGTCGCTAACTGGCAGTATTGTCTTCGTTGACTCGGAGACGGGATGGCTTCTACCGGTGACCGCTATCGGCCTGGGCGGTGGACCGCCGCACCGCACGTTGCTCTACCACACCACCGATGGTGGCGGCGGGCCGATCGGAGAAGTGCCGCCTGACTTCCCCCATGTCGGCGGCGGCTTCGACCGATCCAGGACCGACTTCGCGCTGCCGCTCGTCCTCGGCGCGGCCGGTGCGATCGCGTTCGCGGCGTCGTTCGCGCTGCGGCGACGGCGAAGTTAGCCCTCGAAGTTGCCTTCGTAGAGCTGGAAGAGCACGCCCCCCGAATCGCGCGGGTGAACGTAGACTTCCTTGTAGTTCTCGTACTTGCGCCCGCCGAACGGCTCCATGCCCTTCTGCTTGAGCGCCTCGGTCGCCTTTTCAACGCTCTCGACCTCGAACGTGACGTGGTGGAGGCCGGGGCCTCGCTCGCTGAGAAACTTCACGAGGAAGCTGTCCTCACCCACGGGCTCCAGCAGCTCCCACTGCGTGTTGCTCCCCGGCACCTCGAGCGTGGCGCCGTTGTAGCCGGACTGGGGGTTCTCCCAACGGCCCAGCAGCTTCATCCCGAACAGCTCGGTGAGCATGGGGAGCCGGTCGTCCAGCTTCGCCACCACCATGCAGACGTGGTCCATACGCTTTATTCCCAGCACCAGGCCTCCTCCTTCCGTTCCCAACCCAGGGATTATAGAGACAGGCCGCGTTTCATAACAACCAGCTTCGGATAACAGCGTCTACCAGACGTGTTACCTCTTGACAGGTTGGTGGTGGGCGCGTACTCTGTTACCGGTATCACAATCCAATATGGGTCTGGAGGACCCACTCCCACCTGAAGAGGTGGGACTGCCGAACCCAGCTGGGAACGGGGGAACCAACCACGGATGGGGTGAATTCCTTCCTACGGAAGGATAGGGCTAGCCCTACAGCCCGAACCCGTCAGCTAACCCCGGAGGCAGTCGCAGGGCTTTCATTCCGTGTCTCTCGATTTGGAGGAGGTATCCCCGTGGTAATGAAGGCTGTCCTGCCCAGACGCTGCAAGCGATGCAGCGGTTCCATGATCCCCGAACGTGATTGGTACGGCGAATACTGCACGTGCCTCTCCTGTGGCTACGTCCACGAGGCCGTCTCCACACCCCCCATTGAGCTGCTTGAAGAGGAAAGCGCGTCCGGCCATCGCCAGCGGCGGCGCCAGCCTTCCCACGGAAAGATCCGCCTCTAAGGCCGAACCGACAATCGTCGGCAACTCGACGGAGCGCCCTTACCCCGCTGGGGCGGTCCGCCGGGACACTCGCATCCCCGTCCACTCTGCATACCCAACGATATACAGGGACTAGTTCTACGTTCATAAGGGGATTCCCTGATGGAGTCCATGATCCTGCGGGCGTACAATCGGCCCAGGTGAGGGAATGTGCTATCAGGAATCCATAGGAGGTAGTTCAGTGGAACAGGATCACGAGATGTCGTGCGTCCACCGCTGGATCCTCTCCGAACCCTCTAGAGGCTCGGTCAGGGGCACTTGCCGCCGCTGCGGCGCGCATAGGTCGTACCCCGCCGGCATCGAGCTGCCCCCGCCGCCAGAAGACGCGGAGGAGGAAGAGGAAGTGGTGCTG
>JBGPOS010000159.1:0-3947 GCA_041488155.1 Tepidiformaceae bacterium | reverse complement strand
ATCAAGGGGCGAAGGCCGAAAAGGGCGGGAGGGACTGGTCGGGCGGGTTGGGTTGGGGGGGGCGGGTTGGGCACGGAGGGACGGGTAGGGCGGGAGGGGCTGGTCCGACGGGCGGCGCGACGCGGGCGACGCCTATACTCACGAGCGTGGCGACCCAAGCTGACCGATTGCCGCGAACCCTCGGTCTGACCAGCTCATTCGCGCTCGTCGTCGGCATCACGATCGGTTCGGGAATCTTTCGGTCCCCGGCGGCCGTCGCGCAACACGCGCCGAACCCCTTGGTGATGCTCGGTCTGTGGCTGGCCGGCGGGCTGATCTCGCTGTGCGGCGCGTTGTCGTTTGCCGAACTGGCCGCCGCCTTGCCGGAGACCGGCGGGTACTACGTCTACCTTCGCGAAGGATGGGGCCGCCCGGTGGCCTTTCTGTTTGGCTGGGCCCAGCTCGTCCTCATCCGCGCGTCTGCCCTGGGAGGGCTGGCGATCGCCTTCGCCGACTACGCGCTCAGAACCGTCGGGGTCGACCCGTCGAGCCACCTTTCGGTTTCTCGAGGCCTTGCCGCTACTGCACTGGCGGGCGCCGCCGTGGTCAACATTCTTGGGCTCGACCTCGGAGCCGCGGTGGTGTCGGTGTCGACGGGCGCCAAGTTCCTCGCGCTGGCCGTGCTGATCGGCGCCGCTCTGGTGGCGGGGAACGGTCATGGGGCGAGCATCCTGCACCTGACGGAAGGAGGCACGGGCCCGATCACGGCAGGCAGTATCGGCCTGGCGTTGGTCAGCGTCCTCTGGGCGTACGACGGCTTCGGAGACGTGTCCTATGCCGCAGGTGAGGTGAAGAACCCCCAGCGGACGCTCCCACGCGCGATCATCCTTGGCACCCTCGCCGTCATCATCCTCTACCTCTTGGCCAATGTCGCCTACCTGTACGTGAACCCCATCGACACGATTGCCAAATCGCCTCTCGTTGCCGCCGACACG
Organism: Tepidiformaceae bacterium; assembly: GCA_041488155.1. GTDB lineage: Bacteria > Chloroflexota > Dehalococcoidia > Tepidiformales > Tepidiformaceae > JBGPOS01. The sequence goes on along the minus strand of JBGPOS010000159.1, from coordinate 2,973 downwards.
ATGAGTGCGGTGTTCGGGCCCATCGGAGCCGTGCTGGTGTCGCTCTTCGTCGCCGTTTCAGCCTTCGGCGCGCTGAACGGCCTGATGCTCGCTTCGCCCCGGCTGTTTTTCGCGATGGCTCACGACGGGCTGTTCTTCGAGCCGATTGCGCGGGTCCACCGCCGGTTCCACACACCGTACGTCGCCATTCTGTTGGCGGCATTGCTCGGCGTGGCACTGGTTTTCAGCAGGAGCTTCGAAGCACTAACGAGTACGTTCGTGATCGCCATCTGGCCCTTCTACGCCCTCGCAGTCGCGGCGGTGTACCGACTCCGCAAGCGCCGGCCGGATCTACCGCGCCCTTACCGGACGACGGGCTATCCGATCGTTCCGGGAGTGTTCATTGCAGCAGCCGTCTGGTTCCTCGGCAACGCGCTCGCAACCGAACCGCTCTCAACCGGAATCACCTTCGCGCTCATTCTCGCCGGCTTGCCGATCTACTTCGCGCTGTTCGGCGCCAGTCCTCGAGTGCGTTGACGGAAATTTTTCGTCGCGTCAACGCGATTTTTACTTTACCCCTCGTAAAGGCGCTGTTACTCTTTCGACTGCAGCCGATATCGTTTCAAGAGAGGAGCACTGAAGATGGATGTAACCGAGCCGCGTGTGCGGCGCCGAGGATTCTTCCTGCATTCGGACACCGGCGAACCCGATACCGGCGAACACGAGAATCCGGAAGGCTTGGTGGTTCGCGTCCGAAGCGCTCGTGGAGCCGTTTCCCGTCAGATCGCCAGCGTGGCCAGGTCGAGCGGTCGATCTCGAGCGGCGATCAGGGCCGAAGACGCCCGTCCTCAGATCAGATCTGGGAGCGCGACTGGCAGCCGTCAACGGGCACACTGGCACCGCTGATCCAGCTTGCACGCGACGAGGCGAGAAACGCGACGACCGCCCCGACTTCTTCGGGGCGGCCGAACCGCCCGAAGGGCAACTCACGCCGGACGAACTCCGCAATGCCCGCCGGGTCTTCCTGCTGCCGGCGGTGCCACGAACCCCCTTCAAACACAATCGACCCCGGTGCGACGCTGTTGACGCGGATGTTGTCTCGTGCCAGCTGCTGAGCGAGGGATTTCGCCAGGCTGATTTCCGCCGCCTTCACGGCGTTGTAGGTCATGCGCCCGCCGGACTCGCGGCCGTAGATTGACGCCATCATCAGGATGACGCCGCCGCCGCGCCTGCGCATGTGGGGAACCGCCAGACGCGAGGCCCGGATCGCCGGAAACAGCGTCTGGTCGAGTGCCTCGCCCCAATCCGCATCGGAGGTCTCGACGAGGTCGCCCCCGCGGGCGGTGCCAACATTGTTGACCAAAATGTCGAGTCCCTTGAATGCTTCGACCGTTTGGGCAATCACCTGCTGGACTCCTGCGAGCGTCGAGACATCCGCCTTCACGGACAACACGCGGTCGTCGGCGCCTGCAGCGCGCCGGAGCTCCCGGGCCGCTTCGACCAGACCGGCCTCCGTGCGGGCGCAGATCGCCACCCGGCAGCCCTCCTGAACAAGGGCGGTCGCGCTGGCCAGCCCCAGACCCCGGCTCGAACCCGTGACGATGGCGATTTTGTCTGTGAGACCAAGATCCACTGTTGTCGGCTTTCTATCCAGGCCCGGTGGTCCGGTCCTTAGACGCGAAGGGCGAGGAACCGCGCGAGGGCGGCATTGAACGCCTCGGGTTGCTCGAGACTCGACAGATGGCCCGCTCCCCGAACCAGGGTCAGCTCCGAGCCCGCGATGGCTCGATGCATGCCCTCGCTGAGCACCGGCGGCGTCAGGGTGTCTTCGTCGCCAACGACAATCAGCGTCGGACAATGAATAGAAGACATGAGCGGCGTCGAATCGGGCCTCGTCATCAGCGCGTGGATCGCACCCGCGATTGCCTGGGACGAATTCCCCAGAATGAGCGACCGCGCACGTTCCACGATGAGCGGGCTGTCGCGGCGGGTGGATTCGCCGACCAGCTTCGGCAGCATCTCGTCAGCAACCGCCGCAGCGCCCCGTTCGCGAACGACGGCGAGCATGCGCTGGCGCCCCTCGATCCCTTCGGGCGTATCGGGTTGCGGCTTCGTATCGGCCAGCACCATGCCCCGGACGTACCTCGGCGCGAGTCGAAACAACGCCAGCGTGACGTAGCCGCCCATCGAGAGGCCGCCGACCACGGCGTCCTCGATGCGAAGCGCGTCAAGCAAGTCGATGACGTCGCCCGCGTAGTCGTCCACCGATTGCGCCGGCGGATCGCCCGAGGCCCCGTCGAAACCGCGGAGCTGAGGCGCGACAACCCGCCAGCCACGCTCCGCCAGGGCCAGCTGCGGCTCCCACATACGGGCGTTCAAGGGAAACGCATGGATGAGCACGAGGGTCCCCTGAGGCCGTCCCGCGTGCTCCGCCTGCCGGGCGACACGCGGTGGAGCATCGAGATACCTCAAACGGCCGATGGAGGGCATCCCTACGGCACCTACTCGCTGATGTGGGCGTTGGCCGATCTGCTTCGTGGCGCCCGGCTCGAGCTCTGGGCCGAGGTCGGCCTCGTCCTTTTTGGTCTGCTCCTCGTCCTGGGCGCAGCCTTCGTGCGCGTGCGGCTGCCGGGCGGATTGGCGCTTGCGATCGGCGCCATGCTCGGGCTGCAAGCCCTCGCTGTTCACAGCGCCGCGCATCTGAACAGTGAGCTGACGCCTCAGGTAGGCCGTGCGGTGCTGGCCGCCGCGCTGGTAGCCATGGCGTCGACAACCGGGCCAAAACGAGCGCGAACTAGTGTCCCGTCTCAGACACTAGGCGCATCCGCTCGTGTTCCCGCAGTTGACGCACTTGTAGCACGCTCCACTGCGGATCATGATCGCGCCGCAGGTCGAGCACGGCGGCGCGTCCTCTTGATTCTGGATCGTCGAGAACGGGGTCGCGGCCAGCGTGCCCGCCGATGGGGCGACCGAGGGATTCGCTGCAGTGGCCCT
>JBGPOS010000158.1:0-4039 GCA_041488155.1 Tepidiformaceae bacterium | reverse complement strand
TACCGCCCTGACGGCTATGCCGGACAACGGCACCGGCGGCCTCACTGTCGTCGCGCAGGTTGTGGCCGAGGAGTTCGGCGTTCCTCTCCCGCGAGTGCGCTTGACGAGGGGCGACACCGACGCGCTGCCCATTGACGTCGGCTCGGGCGCGAGCCGCATGACTAACGTCGCGGGTCACGCCGCGATTCAGGCCAGCGAGCAGCTGAAGGCGCAGCTAACGCCGCTCGCCGCCTCGATGCTGGGCGCAGATTCAGCCGAGTGGGAGCCAGGAGGGTGGCGCAGCCCGGATGGCCGGTTCGTCTCACTTGCGGACCTGGCCACCGAGATGGTGCCCCCGGGTGATCCCATCAGCCGCGCTCAGGTCACGCTGACGACGCCACGGAGCGGGGACAGCGCTCATTGCGTGCAGGCGGCCGAGGTCCGCGTCGACCTGGAGACGGGCGGCGTCGAGCTCCTGAGAATGGCGAGCGCCCAGGACGTCGGGACGATCATCAACGCGATCGGCCACCAGGGGCAGATCGAGGGGGCCCTCGTACAGGGGATCGGCTTCGGGCTGATGGAGGAGCTGGCGAGCGACGAAGGTCACATCATCGCGGCGAACCTCGGCGAGTACAAGATGCCGACCTCGCGCGACTTTCCCTCGCTGGTGACCATCAACAGTCCAGCTGAGGGGCCGGGCCCCTTCGGGGCGCGAGCCATTGGCGAGCTGCCGCACATCCCGACGGCGGGCGCCATCGCGAATGCCATCGCCGATGCCATCGGGGCCCCCGTGTTCGAGCTACCGATCACGGCCGAACGCGTGCTGCAGGCGATCGACGCAGGAAAGGCCCAGGCGGCGAAGGAGAGCTGAAGAAAATGGCCGAGCCGAAAATCCGCTTCCGCTACCACGAGCCAGACATCGACACGAACCGACCGCTAGTGGACGGACAGGTGAAAATCGACGGCTTCGAGCTCGAAGTCCTTCCGTGGGACGCCGAGGACTACGATGCCTGGGACGCCGGCGCCACAAGCCTCCCGCCCACGGTGGTGAGCGGCGACATAGACATCTCGATCCCCGCCTATCCGAACCGCAAGTTCCGGCTCGGCTACATCTTCGTGAACGAGGCGGCCGGTATCGAGCAACCCGGCGACCTGGAGGGCAAGCGCGTCGGACTCGCGGCGTGGAGCAACCCCGCGGGCGTCTGGGCGAAGGGCGCCCTGCAGAACTACTATGAGGTGGACCTGACGAAGATCAGCTGGTTTGCGCCCGGCGCGGACCCGAAGAGCGCGCCAGACGGGATCCGCCTTCAGTCGGTCGCGAACCGCAAGGACCTGGACCCGATGCTCGTCTCTGGCGAGCTAGACGCCGTGATCGAGCCCAACGTGCTTCCCTGCATCACGAAACGCGATCCGCGGGTGCGGCGGCTGTTCCGGGACTACAAGTCCGAAGAGCAGAAGTACTGGCGCGAGACGGGCATCTTCCCGATCAGCCATATCGTGACGCTGAAGCGACAATTCGTGGCGCGAAATCCTACTGCTCCACTCGCGCTGCTCAAGGCATTTCGGGAGGCCCGCGACGTCGCCTTCAACCGCGTCATAGGATCAGACCCCGAGTACCTCATCATGTCGTGGGCCAGCGCGGCCATCGACGAGCAGCGCGCCGTGATGGGCGACAACTACTGGTCCTACAATGTTGCCGACAACCGTCCGTCGCTCGACGCGGTTTCCCTCTTCTCCCATCAGCAGGGCCTCACGCCCTACAAGGTCGACTACCAGCAGTTTTTCGACCCGGAGGCCGCGGCCCTGCCGGGGTACTAATTCGACGCCTCGGAGGCACCCCCCTCCCTGTCCCTCCCCCGCAAGGGGGGAGGGACAGCCGCCGCGCCTAATACCAGCTAGGGAACGAGGGCGTTCCTCAAGTCGTTAGCAGCCGCGTCGCGGGTGGCTAGCGGCGCCAGGTTCCACCGCGCCTCGATCGTCTTCAGGAGCGAGGTTGTGTCGTAGGTCGTGTGGTCGACGTATCCGCGCCTGGCCAGCGGGGAGACGATGATCGCGGGCACCCGCGTTCCGGGGCCCCACCGGTCCACGACGGGCGGCGCGACGTGGTCCCACGCCCCGCCGTAATCGTCGTAGGTGATGACGATGAGAGTGTCATCCCAGTAAGGGCTATTGCGCACGGCGTCCACCAGCGAAGCGACGTGCTCCTGACCCCGCCGAACCGTGGTGTACCCGGGATGCTCGTTGTCAAGCCCGATCGGCTTCACAAAGCTCACGGCCGGCAGAGTGCCGTCGGCGAGCGCTGAGAGGAAAGCTGTCTCGTCCTTGAGATGCTGCTCCCTCGCGGCCGTGCCATCGGAGTAGTTCGTGTAGTAAGCGAAGGGCTGATGATGGAACTGGAAGCGCGCATCAGGACGACCGGCGAGCGCGTCGTCCCATCCGCCGGAGTACCACGCCCAGTCGACCCCGGCCTCCGTCAAGCGGTCGCCGATGGTCGGCGCCGTTTGATTGGGCACAAGTTGGTCGGCGTTGGCCGACTGGGGATGCGGCATGCTAATGCTAAAGGCTGGAATCGCACCCTCATGGTTCACCAGGAACCCGTCGGGCGACACCTGCCGGTCCTGCATGTGCTCGGGATCGTCGGCGAACGGGGTCGACACCATCTCCCGCGGCGCGTTCGGAAAAGTCGGAGTGCAGGCGCATATGAGCCACTGGTGGTTCAGCAGCGAACCGCCGAACGCGGCCTGGAAGAAACGATCGGCCAGGGTGAATTCCTGCGCGAGCTGATACAGCGGAAGCGTTGAGATGTCCCAGTAGCCCATGCCCATTCCGGCCGCGTCGCTCCATGCAACGAACCGGTCCATCTGGCCGCCATTGATCTGGTACTGGTGACGGTAGAAGTTGTGCGCGACGTTGGCAGTCTGTTCGCTGGGTGGAACGAAGCCGTTGAACTCGAACGGCGCATTGGGGAGATCGTCTGGGAAGCGCGGGTCGGGCGGGCGCCGCCCATCGACCACGTTTGCCAGTGGCTGCGGCAGGGTCGAGTAAGGTTGCCCGTTCTTATCTCGTTGGATCGCCGCGTCGCCCGCGTTCGCGATACCGTCGGCCCCGGGGAACGTTCCGAAATAGTTATCGAAGGGGTGGTTTTCCTGGTAGATCACGATGACGTGGTTGATCCTATCCAGGCTCGATGGGGCGTCGGCAAGGGCTGGTCCGTTAACGGCAGCGGGTGGAGCCGCGGTCGGCGTGCACGCGGCCAAGACGAGGGCTAGCGCCAGGATTCGGCTCGATCGCAGGAAACGGTGTAGCTGCCCTGAAGACTGCATGGTTACTCCTCCTATCTCGATCCAAGCAGAGACTAGAGGGGTCCGACTCTCATAAACTGTCGGTTCGTCGGTGACGACTCTCATTTTTGATTTCTGGTGACGAAGACGCGAAGGGGCGACAGGCTTGAAAAGTATCGTCACGCGAAGAACGCTGCTCCGCTTGCTGGGGACGGCGGGCGCCGCAGCGCTCGTGGGCTATCGACCGGGGAATGATCGCGCCTGGCCCGAGTCGGCCCTGGCCGCCGATCGCGCTTCGCGGGCTCAGGCGTGTGCCCTGACACCACGGGACATTGAGGACCCGGGATTCATCGACGGGATGCCGAATCGGTCGGATATTCGCTTCGATACCGTGGACGCATCCGTCGTCGAGGGCATTCCTCTGCGGCTCGAGCTGACCGTCTATGGCATCGGATCGGATGGCTGCAGCCCGCTGAGCGGCGCCCAGGTCAACGTATGGAACTGCGACGCCCGTGGCCTCTACTCCGAGGATCTGTTGGCGGACACGCGGGGCAGGACGTTCCTCCGCGGCTACCAGGTGGCGGACGACGATGGCGCCGTCGAATTTCTCACCGTCTACCCCGGCTGGTATCCAGGTCGAACGACGCACATCCATTTCAAGGTCCGCACCTTCTCCGGCCCGACGCTCACGTTCGACTTCACCTCTCAGCTGTACTTCGATGACGCGACGAGCGACCGCGTGCTGGCACTTCCGCCGTACGCTGCTAAGGGTCCGAAGG
>JBGPOS010000157.1:0-4094 GCA_041488155.1 Tepidiformaceae bacterium | reverse complement strand
CTTGAACCAGTGACCTCTGGCATGTGAGGCCAGCGCTCTGCCAACTGAGCTAATCGTCCGTGCCTGAGAATCTACACAGTTACGGAACGCGCGTCAACCGCGACACCCCCGACGTGCCCTGAAACGTGCCCGCCAGCTTCCGCGCCGCCTCCTGCAGGTCGCCCGGACTGACGATGTGGTAGCGGTCGAAGACCGCGCGCGTCTTGTGGCCGGTGATCGTCATCGCGACGCGCTCGGGGACGGTGGCGTTGACCAGGTTGCGGACCGCGGTGCGGCGGAAGTCGTGCCGGAGGGCGCCGAGGAGGCCCGCTCTCGGGTTCGCCTTCAGCCATTCACGCCGCTTCGCCCGCGCTTCCTCCGTGAGACCGCCCAGCTCCGCGTTGAGACAGGCGGTCGCCCAGGCCTTGCGGAAGTCGTGCCGGCGCTCGCCACGCCGGCGGCCGCGCAGATGGGGGAAGAGATAGAGGGCGATGCGCCCGGTCTGCCGCTTGAGGGCCTCCACGCGCTCAAGCTGGGCCGCCAGGAGGCTTTTCAGCTCGGGAGTGAGGTACAACCGAGGCGCCCCTCGTCGTTCTTCGTCGTCCCGGCGTCCAGGCGCAGCGTACCGGCCTCGAGGTCGAGGTGGCGCCGCTCGAGCGTCAGCACCTCGCTCTGCATCCGCCAGCCGAAGGCGTAGGCGATCGCCGTCGCGACCTGGACGTCCGGAGCGAGATGACGGCGGACCGCATCGTACTGCGCCTGCTCGAAGAAGCCCGAGGCCGCCGGCCGGCTGGAGCGCCAGTATCCTTTAGCCCTCGATCACCGCCTCCCCATGGGCCGGGCTGTCCTCGACGGGGCCGTAGTTCACGTGCCCGACCTCCAGGTTGCGGTGGAGTTCTCGGGGTCTGTCGCCCGTGAGTTCGGCGCTCGAAGCCACGTGTCCATCCCGCTCCTGTACCAGGGCCGCGCCATCGGGGCGATCGGAATCTCGCGGTGGACACTCGGTTCCTTCTCCGACCGTCAGATCGCCTTGCTCCAGACTTTCGCCGACCAAGCGGTGATCGCGATCGAGAACGTGCGGCTGTTCAAGGAGCTGGACGTGCGCAACCGCGAGCTGACGGAAGCGCTGGCGCAGCAGACCGCGACGACCGAAGTGCTCAAGGTGATCAGCCGCTCCACGTTCGATCTTCAGCCGGTGCTCGATACGCTCATCGAGAACGCAACGCGGTTGTGCGATGCCGCCCAAGGAGCCTTCTTCCGGTTTGACGGAGAAGTCTTTCGAGCGGGGGCGTTCTATGGCACCTCCCCGGAGTACAGGGAGTTGTGGCAAGGAGGTCCGTCCTGGGCGTGGATCTGTGGTTGGGAGGGTCGCCCTCGAGCGCCGGACGGTTCAAATCCTCGATATCCTGGCCGATCCCGAGTATCAAATGTCTGAGTGGCAGAGGATTGCGGGTTTCCGGACCATCCTGATCATCCCCATGCTCAGGGAGGGCGCGCTCATCGGTGCGTTCTCTGTGTGGCGCAGTGAGGTCCGCGCCTTCACCGATAAGCAGATCGAACTGCTCAAGACCTTCGCCGACCAGGCCGTGATCGCCAGCGAGAACGTGCGCCTCTTCACCGAGCTCCAGGCGAGCAACCGCGAGCTGACCACGGCGCTGGACACGCAGACCGCCACCAGCGACATCCTGCGCGTCATCAGCCAGTCGCAGACGGATGTCCAGCCGGTGTTCGACGCGATCGTAGCCAGCGCCGTGCGCTTGCTGGGAGCATACTCTGGGTCGCTGAGCCGGCTCGCGGGCGATCAGATCGAGCTCGCCGCGCTCACGAGCACCGACGCCGCCGGCGACGCCAGCATGCGGGCGCTCTTCCCACAGTCGCTCCACTCCGAGGGGCCGCACGCCCAGGTCATTCGCGCTCGCGCGCCGTTCAATATCGCCGACTGCCAGAGCGATCCCCGAGCGCGCGAAGCCCTGCGCGCCTCCGCTCATACCCGTGGCTACCGAAGTCTGGTTGTGGTGCCGCTGCTCCGGCACGACGAGGCAGTCGGGACGATCGCGGTGACCCGCCGCGAGGCCGGCGGATTCACCGACGACGAGATCGCGCTCCTCCAGACCTTCGCCGATCAGGCGGTGATCGCGATCGAGAACGCGCGCCTGCTGAGTGAGCTGCAGGCGCGGACGCAGGAGCTCGAAGTCGCCAGCCAGCACAAGTCCGAATTCCTCGCCAGCATGTCGCACGAGCTGCGCACGCCACTCAACGCGATCATCGGCTTCTCGGATGTGCTGTTGCAGGGGATGTTCGGGGAGACGAACGAGAAGCAGACGGATTACCTCCGCGACATCCTCGCCTCCGGTCAGCACCTCTTGTCCCTGATCAACGACATCCTCGATCTCTCGAAGATCGAGGCGGGCCGGATGGAGCTCGATGTCGCAGCGTTCGATCTGCCGACGGCCGTCGACGACGCGCTGTTGCTCATGCGCGAGCGGGCCAGCCGATGTGGGATCACGCTGGAACACCACGTCGACGAGCGAGTGGGAGAGATCCGCGCGGACCAGCGCAAGGTGAAACAGGTCCTGTTGAACCTGCTCTCGAACGCGGTGAAGTTCACGCCGGAGGGGGGCCGGCTCGCCGTGCGCGCGGGTCTCGCGAACGGGACGGTGGAGATCTCAGTGACGGACACGGGCATCGGCATCGCGCCTGAGGACCAAGACGCGGTGTTCGAGGAATTCCGTCAAGTCGGCGCAGCGGACAAGAAGGCGGAAGGGACGGGCCTCGGGTTGGCGCTGTGCCGCAAGTTCATCGAGCTGCACGGCGGCCGGATCTGGGTCAAGAGCCAGGTGGGGCAAGGCTCGACGTTCACGTTCACGCTTCCGGTGCGTCGTGACGAATGAGCTGCTTCATCGAGCAGGAACAGTCAGCCGGACTCCTGACCGTGCGCTTGGCCTTCATCGTGGCCACGCTGCTCGTCGTCGCCGGGTGCGCGACCAGCATCGTGGACGATGCCGCCCGCCGGGTGCCGACCGGGGAACGATCGGATCTCGCCCCTCAGGCGGGAGGTGGCGGCGGCGGCGGGATGTGACTCAGCCGGCCTACTGACCCGGCACGGGCACCCACGGCTCCGGGCAGCTCGGAACGTCGGGATAGTAGGCGCCGAAGCTCGGGCAGTAGTACCAGTAGGTCGGTGGCGGCGCCGAGTACACAGGCTGGGAGTACCCGTAGCCGGGACTGTAGCCCCAGCCGTACGCGTACGCGGGGCCGACGATGAAAGGCGCCACACCAAGGAAGGCGACACTCCCGCCTCGGTTGAATCCGCGGGGGTGGAACCCGCGCGGCCCCTGAAAGCCATGCTGTCCCTGGAAGCCCCGCTGCCCTTGGAAGCCAGGGTGACCCTGGAAGCTCGGACGGCCCGCGAAGCCGCCATGTCCCCCGAGGTGACCGCCAGCGGGGCGTGATGAGACTCCGGGCCCCCCGCGCGCCCGAGCCTCGCCCCAGCCCGTGGACGTGAGAACGACAGCGACAGCAACCAGCGCGATGGCGATCCGTCTCATGGTGACTCCTCCAGGCGGGTGATTAGACGGACTGGCGGCGAAACGAATTCGCGACGATTCTGGAACAAGTCGAGGTCCTCATCAACCCGCAGCTCTAGAGAGTGCCGTGGCGGTAAGGCTTGGTCGCCGCAGGTAGGGTACAGGCAAAGTCGGCGCCGTCCCGAAGCCCTCCTCGCCGAGCATCGGGCCGCCCGTGAACGTCGCCCGCCACATGCCCAGATCGACGTTGGTCAGATGCAGCCGGTAGCCCTGCCGCTCCATTCCCGTCACGATCAGCCCCACGCCTGTCCAGGTGTCGAGCCACTGGCGGACCATCGTCTGCTCAGGCGGCTCGGGGCGCCCGCGGGTGTCGAGGAGGGCGACGGCGAGGGCCACGGTGAGGAGGGCGCGGCGGTGGGGGAGGCTCATTCGATGATCAGGTCGGCGCGCAGGAGGAGCGACTGGGGGAAGGTCAGCCCCAGCGCCTTGGCCGTCTTCCTGTTGACGACGAACTCGAACTTCGTGGGTTGTTCGACGGAGGACATCAACGGGCTGCAAATCGCCGAGGGGCCCGACTCCCGGACACTG
>JBGPOS010000156.1:0-4115 GCA_041488155.1 Tepidiformaceae bacterium | reverse complement strand
GCCCGGGCCACCGCCCGTCCGTCTCGCCCGATCAAGAAGCTGGTGGGGAGCCCGATGACCCCGTACGATTTCCTGATGGTGCCGGCGGGGTCCACGAGGAGCGGCATGGTGAGGCCGAGCTCGCCAGCGTACCGCTGAACGGTCCCAGGCTGTTCCCGGAAGTTCACCGCGAGGACCGTGAGTCCGCGCGGGGCATAGTCACGATGAAGCTGCTCGAGGGCCGGCAACTCGGCGCGGCACTCGAGACACCAGGTCGCCCAGAAGTTGAGAAGGACGACACGGCCCCGCAGGCTCTCGAGCGACAGCGGGTGCCCGTCCACCGTCGCCGCACTGAATCCCGGAGGCCGCGTGTCGGCGGGATAGCCGGCGAGGCCGAGCGCCCGGAGCTCGCCGGCAGGTTGGCCGATCGCCATCGTCCCAAGTAGGGACAGGAAGGTGACGAGGCAGGCGAAGGCTCCCCGAGTCTTCGGGCCCACGGGCCGATCCCTAGCGCTTCCCCGTCAGCTGCTGGACCGTTTGACGCCGCCGGAACCAGGCGGTACCGGACGCCGGCTGGGTGACGTTCCCCCTCGGAGCTTTTGAGCCAGCCGCGTTACGGCTTCCCCCTGATCTCCCGGACCGCCTTGAGGATCTCGTCGCTCGGCATGACGATATCGTCGCCCGCCGCGCCGAGGAGCCACTGCTTTCGCAGGATCCCCTGCTGATCCACCAGGAAAAACGAGCGATAAGCGTAGGTCCCGGCAGGGGACAAAATGCCGTAGCGCTTGATGACCGCGAGCTCGGGAAAGTCGCTGAGCAGCGGATACGGCAGCTTCAGCGAGTCCGCGAAGGTTTTCTGGGCGAAGGGGTTGTCGGCGCTGATCCCGAGGATCTGGACGTTCAGCTCCTGGAATTTGCCATGGTCGGCCCGCCTGGCCGACAGGTTAGCCGTTCACACCGGCGAGAAGGCGGCGCCGTAGACCTCGATGAGGACGAGCTTGCCTCGGTATTGACTCAGGGTGATCTTCTCGCCGGTCGTGCTCGGGAGTGTGAAGTCGGGCGCCGGCTTCCCGATCTCCAGCGCCGTCGCCACACGGGCGTCAGTGACACCGATGCCGCCCGCCAGCAGCATGCTCAAGAGCAACCCGGTCATGGCTCGTTTCTGGATCGTCATACGTCCCTCCCTCGTCTTGAACACGAGACCGGACCCCGCCGAGCGCGTCCGATGGCCACGCGGCGTCATTCGATGACCCGATTGACACTCTGCAACACTGCGGGCCCGAGCCTCAGCTTCAGGACTTTCGCGACCTTCATGTTGATGACTAGCTCGAACTTGGTGGGCTGCTCGACGGGGATCCGCCCTGGGTCCTCGCCCTTGAGTATCTTATCCACGAGGCGCGCTGCCTGGCGACCTGATTCGTAGAAGTCCGGGGCGTAGCTCGCGAGACCGCCACGCTCGACGTAGAAAGCTCCGTTGAACATGGTCGGGATACCACGCGCCGTGGCCTCAAGGACGAACCCCGGAATGTTGAGCGACAGGCTCGTCGGGGCGAGGATCCCGTCCACCTCTGCCTTCCGTACCTTGGCGAGGCTCGCCCGTGCCTCCTCCTCGGTCCGCACCGTCTGCTCCACGAGGATGATCCCGAGGCGCCGGGCAGCGTCACGATACACCCGCGCCCCCGCCACCGCGTACGCGTCTCTGGGATTGTAGAGGAACAGGACACGTTTCAGGCGGGGGATCATCTCCCGGAAAAGCTCCAAACGCTTCGGCCCCAGCTCGAGGTCCAGATCAGTCACCCCGGTGATGTTGCCCCCGGGCCGGGCGAAGCTTTGTACGAGGCCTAGCTCGACCGGATCGCTCACCACCGCGAAGACAATCGGGATCCGACTAGTCACCTTCTGTGCCGCCTGCGCCGCGTTCGAGTCGGTGGGGAAGAGGATGTCCGCCCCGTCCTGAATCAGGCCCTCTGCCGCCGCCGGGAGGAGGGTAGTGTCTCCTTGCGTGAACCGGACGCCGATGACGAACTGCTCCCCCTCTCGGTATCCCAGCGCCAGCAGACCATCGCGCAGCCCGGCGACCGTGGGCGTGGGCCCCCACGATTGCGTCAGCGCTCCGATCTTGACCGGCCCGGTGCGCTCGGCCGAGTCCGCGCTCCCGCCGTGGAGCCCGCTGCCCGCGAGCAGCCCGAGAAGGGCCAGGCCGCATCGCCAGAGGGGACGCTGACGCGTTCTGGGGGAGCCGTGGTCAGGCATTATCGCCCTCATTCAATGAGTCGATCCGCCTGCAGCAGCAATGAGTGGGTAATCGTCAGGCCAAGCGCTTTGGCAGTTTTGAGGTTGATGACCAGCTCGAACTTCGTCGCCTGTTCAACCGGCAAATCGGCCGGCTTCGTCCCTTTGAGAATCTTGTCCACGAGGCGCGCGGCCTGGCGACCAAGCTCATAGAGATTCGCAGAATAGCTGGCTAGTCCGCCCCGCTCCACATAGAACGCATCGGAGAACATCGTCGGCACGCCCCGCTTGGGACCGATCTCCATGATAAAGCCGGGAATGTTCAACGAGATGTGCCGGGGGGAAAACATCCCGTCCACCTCACGCTTCCGAACCCCGGTGATCGCCGCTTGGGCCTCCTCTTCGGTCCGCAACGGCCTTTCCACGACCGTGAGGCCGAGGAGGCGCGCGGCGTCGCGGTACACTACCTGCTCCGCGACGGCCCCAGCATTCGTCGCGTCGTAGGCCAAGAGAACCCGCCTGAGGCCAGGAACGAGCTCTCGGAAGATCTGCATTCGCTTCGGCGCGACTGCGAGATCAGCGATCCCCGTGATGTTGGCGCCGGGTCGCGCGAAGCTGTTCACCAGTCCCAATCCCACCGGGTCGCCTGCTCCCACGAAGACGATCGGGATCTGAGCGGTCGCCATCTGGGCGGCCTTTGCCTCATTGCCTCCTCCAGCCGCGAGAATAATATCCACCCCGTGTCGAACCAGGTCGCGCGCGGCCTCAGGAAGTTCACCGGGCTTACCTTGCGTGAAGCGCACCCCGATCACGAAATGCTCGTTCTCGTGGTATCCACGCTCCTGAAGGCCGTCGCGGAGCCCGACGATGGTCGGCGTCGGTCCCCATGATTCCGTCAGTGCCCCAATCTTGACCAGGCGAGCCGGCTCCGCCTCGACCTCGCGACCGATCAGTCCTCCGGTTGTGAGGATGATCCCGAGCATGAGCGCACGATGCCGGAGTCTCGTCATCGCGCGCCCAGGCGTGGAGGCGGCTCGGCCAGGAGCGCCTCGAGGAGCGCGCGGGCCGGCGCGCTCGCCCACTCGCGAGGCCCGACGCCGAACGCCACGGCGTGTCCATCCCGGCCGACGATGAAGGTCGCCGGCAGACCGAACACGCCGTACAGGGCGTTGATCTTCCCGCCCGGATCGAGAACGAGCGGGAAGGTCAGGCCCAACTCCTCGGCGTAGCGCCCGATCGTTCTCTTGTCCTCGCGGGCGTTGACCCCGATGATGGCGAGTCCCCGCGACGCCAACTCGCGGTGGAGCCCCTCCAGCACGGGCATCTCAGTGCGACACGGGAGACACCAGCTCGCCCAGAAATTCACGACAACAACCTTCCCCCGGAGCTCCGTCAGCGAGAGCTGCCGGCCGTCGAGCGTGTGGCCACTGAAGGGGGGAGGCAGCATGCCGGAGCGATAGCCAACGAGGTCCAAGGGCTTGAGAAAGGGCACCACCGTCGACGGGTCGGCACCGGCCGGACTGCAGATGGCGACCACGAGCAGTCCCCTCAGGAGCAACCGCACTGGGCTGGCGAGCCAGGTCCTCGGCCTCGCTCCCAGTGCCGGCAGCACATCGTCAGCGCTTTCCGAAGATTTCCTTGATATCCCGAAGCAACGTGTCGCTATACACGACCGTCGTACCGCCGTTCTCGATAATCCACTTCTTGCGGATGATGCCCTGCGGATCAATCAGAAAAAACGACCTATACGCCGACATGCTTCTCTCATTGAGGACGCCGTAGCTGCGCATGAGCTTCCGGTCGGGGTAGTCGCTGAGCAGCGGGTACGGCAGCTTCAGCGATTCGGCGAACGTCTGCTGCGAGAAGGTCAGGTTGGCGCTGGCGGCGAGGTTCTGGATGCCCAG
>JBGPOS010000155.1:0-4124 GCA_041488155.1 Tepidiformaceae bacterium | reverse complement strand
GCCCGCGCCGGCGTGCCCGTCGGCTGCGCCGTCTCGACGTCGTTCGGCTGCCCCTTCGAGGGCGAGGTGCCGGTGAGCCGGCTCGAGCACGTGGTCGGCGCCCTTGTCGGGATGGGCGCCCGCGCCATCGGTCTCGCCGACACGACGGGCATGGCCAACCCGGTCCAGGTCGGCCGGGTCCTCGCGCACCTGCTCCCACGCTTTCCCGGGATCGAGTGGACCCTCCACACCCACGACACGCGGGCCCTCGCGATTCCCAACATCCTGGCCGCGATGGAGCACGGCGTCGCCCACTTCGACAGCTCCGTCGGCGGGCTCGGCGGCTGCCCCTTCGCGCCCGGCGCCTCCGGCAACGTCTGCACCGAGGATCTCGTCCACGCCCTCCACGCGATGGGGATCGCGACCGGGATCGATCTCGACCACCTCCTCGCCACGTCGCGGCGGGTGGCGGAGATCGTCGGCCGGCCCCTGCCCGGCCAACTGGTCAAGGCCGGTCCCTGGACCCGGCGCTATCCGGTGCCCGACGGCGTGGCGGCGCGCCTCGGCCGCGATCCGCGGGAGACTGACCCGCGAACGCCGAGCAAGCGGGACTGACGGGGCGACCTGCGCGGTGCGGTGACCCGGAAGCACCATACCGCGGGCCGCGACTGGGCGCGGTACGAACCAGACAGCGGGAATGAGCTCTGGCAATGATAGGAACCGTCGCGATTACGGATGAGGGTTGGTACCGCTTCCTCTGGCAGCGGCCAGAGCTGACTGAGCTGAACTTCTGGACTCCCTCAGCGCGCCGGGCCTTTCGTGCCCCTCCATTCTCGCCGTTTCTGTTCAAGCTCCGCGCGCCCGATAACGCGATCTGCGGATTCGCCTACTTCGCGCAGTTCTCACGGCTCCCCGATTGGCTCGCATGGGAGTCATTCGGGCTCGGCAATGGGTGTTCTTCACTTGGAGAGATGCGATCTCGAATCGCCGGTATCCGTGCGCGCATTCGATACGACGAACGAACTGGATCTGATGAGATCGGTTGCATCCAGCTGGTCTCACCCACCTTCTTTCCTGCTGGAGCGTGGATTCCTCAGCCAACCGATTGGCAGCCGAGGACGCAGACACCCGTCAAGTACGATCTCGAAGTTGGCGAAGGCCGCCGTGTGTGGCAGGCCTGTCTCGCCCAAGGCACTGTGCTGCCGGACGATATGCCATCGTTCGGAGTCCCACTGTCGGTGGAGCGCGGTCGGCGCTACGGTGATCCTCGGCTTGTGAAGCCGCGACTCGGCCAAGCCACGTTCCGCGTAGCAGTCCTCGATGCGTACGGCCGAGCCTGCGCAGTCACGAGAGAGCGTTCACTTCCCACCCTCGAAGCCTCCCACATCCGATCGTTCGCTCAGGAAGGACCTCATGAGATCCGAAACGGACTGCTGCTCAGAGCCGACCTGCACCGCTTGTTCGATACGGGCTACGTCACGGTAACGCCGAGGCTGCGCCTGGAAGTGAGCGGGCGCTTGCGCAAAGACTACCACAACGGTCGGACGTATTATCCGCTTCATGGCGCCCAGTTGCAGGTTCCCGTCGATCCGTCGCTTCGGCCGGACGGTGAGTGTCTCGAGTGGCACAACGAGCACGTCTTCCGTGGTTGAGCCGACGCCCAAGAGTCGCGGGTGACGGGAAGAACGAGCGACGTGTGTCTTCTGTCTTCTGGAAGAGCGCGCTATAGTTCGGTCGCCCGAGCCGGATAGCTGGAGGTCCTCTGGTTGGAGAACGCCCGATTCGATGCGAAAGGAGCTCGAGATGCGGCGAGGCATGGCACTCGGAGTGGCGATCCTCACCGGCCTGCTTGTCGGCCAGTTCAGCGGGATCCCGGCGGCCGCCCAGACGAAGAAGCTCGTGTACTGGACCCACTGGGACCAGCAGCCCGACTTCAACAAGTGGTACGCGGAGAAGGGCAAGGAGTTTGCGAAGAAGACGGGCTGGGAGATCGAGGTCGTGACGATCCCCTACCAGGGCTACGAGGCCAAGTACATCGCCGCGCTGATGGCGAAGACGGGTGCCCCCGACTTCTTCAACGGGATGACTCACCAGTGGTGCGGCCAGTACGAGTTCTGCGACCCCATGCCTCAGGACCTCGCGAAGCTCTGGGACGACTCGATTCCGAAGTACATGGTGCCGATCGGGAAGTGGAAGAACGTGCGCTACGGCACGCCCCTCGAGCACGGGAACTTCCAGCAGATGTACATGAACGCCGACATGTTCCGGAAGGCCGGCCTCGATCCGGACAAGCCTCCGAGGACCCTCGACGACTGGCTCGCCGCCATGAAGAAACTGACGGTCGGCGAATCACAAGTGGGCTTCGCCTTGCGCCACAAGGGCGCGCCCGTAGGGATCACCGACAAGTTCCTGCCGTTTGCCCACGCTTTCGGCGCGCGGATGCTGTCGCCGGACCTCGAGAAGGCAACGGGCTACGCCAACAGCCCGGAGATGGTTGCCGCCCTCCAGTTCTTCGGCGACCTCGTCCTCAAGTACAAGGTGGCGAGCCTTGCCCTCGGCAACCCCGAGGACGCGTTCGGCCAGAAGCGGGCGGCCGTCATCTTCCGGGAGTCCTGGTTCTTCGGCTGGGTCCACAAGAACGCGCCCGACGTGAAATTTGCGGTGGCAGCGCTCCCGTGCGGGAAGACCTGCCCGGGCGCGGGCGCCCTGTTCCCGTGGACCAACCTGGTCTACAAGAGCAGCCCCAACAAGCAGATGGCGTGGGAGTTCATCCGCTTCATCTCGAATGCCAAGGACGATCTCGACCAGCACCAGTCCGGCGGCTTCATGCCCGTGTGGAGCGCGAACCTCGACTCGACCTACGCGAAGGGCCGGCCGGATTACGCCTCCACCCAGGAGATGCTCAAGCAGCCGGTGCCGCCGACCTACTTCCATCCGAAGTCCAACGAGCTGGCCACCGCCTTCGGCGATGCGGTCGTCGGCGTGCTCTACGGGAAGGGGCAGCCTAAGCCGCTCCTCGACGAGGCGGCAGCGAAGATGGACCGGATCCTTCAGGATTAGCCGCGGCCGGCCGCGCCCGCCTCCCGCGTTCAGGGGGGCGGGCGGTCCCCCCGGCTCCGCGGCCTGCGCGGCGATGCTGACCAACCGCGGGGCGGGTCCCACGTGAGGGCGGTAGTCTGATGGCGTGGTGGCGCCTCGTCGTTCCGCGCACCTATATTGACCGCCAGCAACGGGCGGGGTTCCTCTTCGTCCTGCCCGCCCTCCTCTACTTCGGCTTCGTCTTCCTCATCCCCCTCGGCCAGTCGGTCGTCGGCTCCTTCTACCGCACGCGACCCGGCGGCGTGAGCCAGTTCGTCGGCACACGGCTCTACGAGCGGGTCCTGACCGACCCGACGTTCTGGCAAGCGGTGCGGAACACGGTGAGCCTGCTCCTCCTGTCGGCGCCCGCCACCGTGGTGCTGGCCCTCGCGGTCGCGCTCGGCCTGAACCGGGTGGTGCGCCTCCGCTGGCGCAACGCCTGGGCCGCCATGTACTTCCTGCCCTTCTCCGCCTCCTTGGTGGCGGCGGCCCTGGTCTGGCAGTGGATCTACGATCCGGTCTACGGGTTCCTGAACCACCTCCTGGGGCTCCTTGGGCTCCCATCGCAGAAGTGGCTCACAAGCCTCGAGCAGGTCTTGCCCTCGCTCGCCCTCGTCAACGTCTGGGTGCGGCTCGGCTTCGACACGACCATCTTCCTGGCCGCCCTCCAGGCGATCCCGGCCGAGTACCAGGAGGCGGCCGCGATCGATGGGGCCGGCGCGTGGCAGCGTCTCCGGCGGGTGACCTTGCCCCTCCTGAACCCCCAGATCGTCATGGTTTCCATCCTCGAGCTGATCTTCAACTTCAAGGTGTTCGACCAGGTGTACGCGACGACGCAGGGCGGACCCGCCAACGCGAGCCAGACCGTGATCATGCTGCTCTACGACACCGCGTTCAAGTACTTCCGGCTCGGCGACGCCTCCGTCATGGCCGTCTTCGTGTTTGCCTGCCTCTTGCTCGTCACACTCGTCCAGTGGCGCTTCTTTCGCCGGGAGGTCGAGCATTGAAGGAGGGGCGGGGTCGCTGGCTGGTAGTGGCCGTGGTCGCCGCGGGCGCAGTGACCGTCT
>JBGPOS010000154.1:0-4161 GCA_041488155.1 Tepidiformaceae bacterium | reverse complement strand
GACGCGAATCCCGGTAGCCGCGGCCGCCTCGGGCCGCTGCATGGGCTCAGACGCCCCGAGTTCGGCCTGGATCGCCATCGCACACTCGAGCGCCCGCCGCGCGCTCGCGAAAGCCAGCATGAAGCCGTCGCCCATGGACTTGACTTCGAAGCCGCTGTAGGCCTTGAGGTGCTTGCGGACGAGGGTGTTGTGGGCGCGGAGGAGTTCCATCCACTTCGCATCGCCGAGCTGCTCGTTGAGGGGGGTGGAGCCTTCGATGTCGGAGAAGAGGAGGGTGACGGTGCCGTCCGGGGCGGCGTGTGTGGCGAGGTCGGGGTGCTCGCTGGCGACAGCAGTGGCGACGCGGTCGATGGAGGTGGGGGTGGTCTGGAAAGTGATGCCCTGTAGGCGCACCTTGGCCGCTATCACCTGGTCGAGGAACAGCTTCACGCCACGCGGTTGGTACTGGGCGGCGGCGCGGTCGAGGTAGTCGAGGGCGGCGGGCACGTCCCCACGCGCCTCCGCTACGGCCGCCAGCCCCTGGAGGTTGCGCCCGAGTTCAACAGGGCAGTCCTGGCGCTCAGCCCACTCAACGCCGTCCGTGAATGCTTGCTCCGCCTCCTTCGTCAGTCCGAGGCGGAGCGCGAGCAGGCCTCTGCCGGCGTCCACGGCAAGGCCGCTCGCTGGGCCGCACCGATTCTTCCAGGCTCGCACCTCGCCCCAAACGTCGGCGCAAAGCTCGGAGCTACCGATCTCAGCCAAGAACAACGCCGCGTATGAGAAGGCCTCGAGGCGGTGATAGAGGGCGCCGCTCCGGGCCCGCCAAAGCCTTGCGAATTCCGTCAGCCACTCGTCGCGCCCAGGTGCTCCGCTGACGTGCGCTCCGGCCACGGCGGCCGCATACGACATCACGCGGCGGTGCGGCAGCTCCCCGGCGAAGGCAAGCCAGCGCTCCATCACCGGGTAGAGTCCGCCGCCGGCGCGTCCCGCAAACTCGTTGACAGTGAACCAGCCACCGAGGGCAAGTGCAGCGTCGACGCCGGCCGATTCCTCCACCTCGCGGCGCAACGCTACCGATGCCTCCTCGTCCCATCGCAGTGCGGCGACGGCCGACTGAACCTGCCAGGCGCGAACGTGAGAGCTGCCGGGTCCCGGCGACTCCTGCCGAACGCCAACAACTCCTCTGCCGCCTCGGCCGCCACGCCGAGCGAACCGCCCATGAGGGCTCCGGCGGCCGCCGCCAGCAGTTGGGGAAACGCATCCGCGTCGCTGCCGATGGCTGCGAACGCTCGACCGGACGCCTGCGCCGCCAGTGCTGACTCGACCAAACCGCCCTTTCGTCGCGCTTGCTGGGACTCGATTTCGCGGCGCACCGCCACCGCTTCCAGCAGAGAGTCATCGGATGCGAGGTCGTAGATCTCGCGTTCCAGCTCACGCAGCTCGGCCTCGGTCGTCCCTTGAACGAACTGCTCCAGGTGTAGCCGGAGCCTCCTTCGCAGCTTCAGGTTCAGCCCCCGGTCGAGACCACCCGCGCCGGCGACCGCTTCGCGCAACAGCGCTGCCCACTCGCCACCTTGGAGGGCGGCGGCGATTGGCGGCGCGTCCGCGACGGTACGTGCGAACCCTCCGCTGTCCCCCCGCGCGCGGTAACCCGTGAGCGCCCGTCGCCTCGTCACCGCGCCGAGGCCCTGGAACGCCGATGCTGTGTCTTGACAGTTGGCGAGCGCGGCGAGGGTTGCCGGATCAGGATTGTCGACCCCATCAGTAGCAGCCTCGTACAACCGCGCCGCCTCGGCCCAAGCGAATTGCGCCTCCGCCTGTCGCGCTGCCGCCAGCGCGTAGCGCCGTGCTTTCTCCTCGTGCGAAGGCGTCAACGTCGCGCTTTCCCCGAAGTGCAACGCCAGCCGCGACGCATACTCGTCGGCGCGGTCGCCCCAGCGGCGCTCCAGCGCCTCGCCCACCTGGCCGTGCAGCCGCACCCGCCGTGTAGCTGAGAGTTCGCCGAGGAGGGTCTCCTGCATAAGGGCGTGCGTGAAGCGGTAGCGGCCGGGCTGGTCCATCTCCTCGATGACCCGGGCCTCCAGTCCCTCCTCCACGAGCCGCAAGAGCGCGCCCTCGTCCCGGTCACCGAGCAGGGTGAGCGTGTCGTAGGCGAACTCGCGGCCGACTACGGCGCAGATTTGCAGGAGTTCGTTCGCCTCGGGGCTGAGACGGTCGAGGCGGCGGCCGAGGGCTTCCTTCACCCCGTCGGGGACGGCGATGTCGGAGACGCTGTCCTTCGAGAGCGTGCCCTCCCGGGTGAGCAGGTTGACCACCTCGGCGAGGAAGAAGGGGTTGCCCTCCGTCTCCTCGAAGATGCGCTCCAGCACCCCCGGCGTCGGTTCGACATGGGCGGCGCCGCTGATGTAGGCGCGCACCTCCTCCTTCGACAGCCCTCGCAGCACGACGCGCTGGAACCCGGGCTCGCGGTTGAGCGCGGCCAGTGTCTCCGAGAGGGACGACTGCCGCGTGATGTCCGTGTCGCGGTAGGTGCAGACGACGAGCACGCGCATGCGCGCGAGGCTCCGTGCGAGGTGCTGGAGCAACTGCAACGTGGGCTTGTCCGCCCAGTGCAGGTCGTCGAGCGTGACGACCGTGGGCTGGCGCCCGGAGATGGCGGCGATGAACGACGTGTACGCCTCGAACAGGCGGAACTGCGCGGAGGCGGCCTCGGTCACCGCGGGTGGTTCCACGAACCCGGGGGGGACGAGTTGCCGCAGCTCGGGGAAGAGGCGCACGAGGTCGCCGCCGCCGGAGGCCATGAGTGGGGTGAGGACGGAGAGGTCGTTGGCGTTGGCCTGGCCCCAGTGCCGGCCCACCTGGATGAACGGATAGAACGGCGGCGCGCCGGAGGCCTCATGGCTGGCGCCCCAGAGGACCTGGGCGCCGCGCATGCGGGCGTAGGTTTCCAGCTCCTGGGCGGTGCGGGTCTTGCCGATGCCGGGCTCGCCAACCAGCATCACGAGCCCGCCGCGGCCGGCGAAGGCCTCGTCGAAGGCCTTGCGGAGGCGATCCAACTCCTTCTCCCGACCAACGAAGACGCCGCGCGCGAGGCGGTCGAGGACGTTGGAGTCGGAGTGGGTGGCCGACTTCTGGCTCGGGTCGACCGTCTCCAGCACCGCCAGCGCTGCGGCCGCGGACTCCGGGCGTTTGCCCGGGTCCTTGGCAAGGAGATGCAGGATCATCTCTTCGAGCGTGGGCGGGCAGTGCTCGGTCAGCCACGAAGGCGCCACCGGCGGGATGTTGATGTGCTGGCTGATGATCGCCCGTCGGGTCGTCGCCGACGAAGGGCGGCCGGCCGGTGACCATCTCGTAGAGCATCGCGCCGAGGGAGTAGAGGTCCGCCTTTGGGGTGCTCTCCCCGCCAAGCGCCTGCTCCGGCGGCATGTAAGCCACGGTCCCCAGCATCATCCCGTGCTGCGTGAGCCGGGAGCGGTCGAGGGCGACCGCCAGTCCGAAGTCGCCAATCTTGGCCGTGCCGTCGGCGGTGATGAAGACGTTGGCGGGCTTGAGGTCGCGGTGGACGAGGCCGCCGCCATGGATGAAGGAGAGGCCACTGCAGATGTCCTTCGCGATGGCGAGGGTGCGTTCCACCGGCAGGCGGTGGTCCTCGGCCTTCTCAAGGAGCCCGGCGACATCCCCGCCGCCCATGAACTCTTCGACGATGAACGGCGTGCCGTTGTCGTCGCCGATGTCGTAGATGGGGACGAGGTTGGGATGACCCCCGAGGCGTCCCATCGCCTGCGCTTCACGGTGCACCCGTTTGTGGCCGACGAGGTCGAGCCCGTCTGTGCGGATCGCGCAGAAGGCCACCTCGCGGTCGAGGCGGCTGTCGTGAGCGAGGAAGACGCGCTTGCGTCCACCTTCGCCGAGGAAGCGCTGGACGCGGTAGCGGCCGGAGACGAAGGACGATGGGAGCGCGGGTTCGGTGATCGACGGGGCGAGTGGGCGAATGGGCGACTGGGCGACCGCCGCTGACGCACCGGGCGAGGCGGCCGTGGTCGCGCCTTCAGCCATCTGGACGAAGGCCTGGGCGTCGTCGTTTGTGGGGTCGATGGCGAGGACGGCGCGGGCTTTTTCGAGGGCGGACTGCCAGTCGCCGGCGGTTACGGCGGTGTCGGCTTCATCGAGCAGGGCTTCGAT
>JBGPOS010000153.1:0-4262 GCA_041488155.1 Tepidiformaceae bacterium | reverse complement strand
TAAACCGCCGCCACTTGAAATGCCTTCCGCGACGCGCTTAAACTGGCGGCGCTTCAAGGAGAGGAGGATTCGATGGTCCGCACCAAGGAACGTACTGACGTCGACGCGACCGCATTGCAGGAGCTGGCAGCCGGGTTTCGCGGCGAGATAGTCCGCCCGGACTCCCCGTCATACGGGGAGGCGCGCCAGGTCTGGAACGGGTCGATCGACAAGTATCCCGCCGTCATAGCGCGGTGCGCCGGCGTGGCCGACGTCATCGCGGCGGTCAAGTTCGCCAGGGAGACCGGTCTCACCGTGGCAGTCCGGAGCGGGGGGCACAGCTTCCCGGGGCAATCTGTCTGCGACGCCGGGATCGTGATCGACCTCTCGCTGATGAAGGGCATCCGCGTCGATCCCGAGGGCCGAACGGCCCGCGCACAGGCGGGGGTCCTGCTGGGTGAGCTGGACCGGGAAACGCAGGCGTTCGGGTTGGCCGTGCCGGCGGGAATCGTCACGCACACCGGACTGGCAGGGCTTACCCTCGGCGGCGGCATCGGCTGGCTCATGCGAAAGTTCGGGCTCACCATTGATCAGCTCCTGTCGGTAGACATGGTGACCGCGAGCGGAGAGTTGGTGAAGGCGAGCGAGACCGAGAACGCCGACTTGTTCTGGGGAATACGAGGCGCAGGCGGCAACTTCGGTATTGTTACGGAGTTCGAGTTCCGGCTAAATCCGGTCGGCCCCATCGTCCAGGCCGGGCCCATCTTCTGGCCGATGGATCAGTCGCCAAAGGTGTTGCGCTTCTACCGCGACTGGATCGCCGATGCCCCGGACGAACTGACGACCGTCGTTGTCCACCGGATGGCGCCGCCGCTCCCTGCCATTCCGGCTGATCTGCACGGCAAGCCTGTTGTCACCGTCGTTTGCTGCTACGCAGGCAGCCCCGAGGAGGGAGAGAAAGTCGTGCGGCCGATGAAACAGTTCGGCTCGCCGGTGCTGGACCTGTGCATCCCGAAGCCCTTCATTACCCACCAGTCGATGTTCGACCCGTCGTTCCCGCGCGGCTGGTGGTACTACTTCCGGTCGTGTGACATCGCCACACTGAGCGACGGAGTGATCGATATCGTCGCCGATAACGCCTCGCGCATGACATCGCCGCTCACAGCGTTTCCGATCTTCCAGCTTGGAGGGGCGATCTCCCGTGTGGATGAGAACGCAACGGCTTTCAACGGTCGCGGCGCGGGCCACACGATTAACGTCAACGCCACTACCGCGACAGAGGAGGGCTTCGACGAAGAGCGTGAATGGTCGCGGAACTTCTGGTCGGCCCTGAAGCCCTACCACACGAGCGTCTACGTGAACTTCCTGATGGAAGAAGGCGAAGAGCGCATTCGCCAGGCGTACGGCGCCGCGAAGTACGACCGGCTGGCGAAGCTAAAGGCAAAGTACGACCCGGGGAACCTGTTTCGCCTGAATCAGAACATCAAACCAGCGCCATAAACCAACACTCGGGCGAAAAAGGCCGGGTGATAAGGCCTGGCCCTGTTTGGAGACACGTGGCGTGCTGCTTTTCGGTGCTTCGGTAACCACAACATTTTAACGACGCGTCCACGCTCAGCCGGGGTTGACCAGACGTAACACGGGCGCACAACATGTCTCTGGGGTGCGGCGTCAGCCTCGAAAGACAGAGGAGGCGCCCATGAAACAGAAGAACCCGTCCCCCTCGCTCCTCAGTGACGTGGTCGCTGTCGCCGGGCTATATCGCGAAGTCTTCTGGATGGTGGGCCAGCAGTTGCGCCACGGCCCGGACTGGCAGCAGCACCTGTACGACGAGGCGCTGCGATCCGGAAGCCCCAGGAAGAGCGCGAAGTCGCGGCCCAGCGCCACAACTGATCCTTCGAGAGCCTCAGGATGAGCGGGGCGTCTCCTACAATGCGAGCAGGAGGCGCAAGGATGCATTACTGGGAAGTCTGGTACCCACGAGCCGCCGCGACCGGAATACTCGTCGCGCGCGGGCGGGTCGAGCCAACGGAGCGGATGTTCTTCCACGCCGCGTCCGACCCGATCGCTGTTGAGGTGTACGACGATGAGCGCAAGCTGGTGGCCCGAGGGCTGAACCTGGGGGCGACCGGCAACACGCCGATGTGCCTGCTGACGCTCAAAGGCAAGGCTGTCGTCCGCGAAGACCTCTGGCCCGGCGAGGAGCACATCGGCACGCCGGTGCTGCTGCCCGGCGGCGAGGCCGGAATTCTGAAGAGCTGGTGGAACGCCGCCGACGGCAGCGAATGGCGCTGGCAGGTGGAGTTCTACAACTCGCGCGGCTGAGGTTAGTTTCTCCCCGCCCCACCCCACCCCCGAAGAAAAGATAGGTTATGGGGGACACCCCCATGTCCCCGGCAAAAGGGGCTTCGCCCCCTCTGCACTCTCCCCTCTCGTTTGGGTCACTCGAGGGCAGCCGACCCGGCCGCCGCGCAGTGCTTCTACGACTCGCGCGGCTGATCGTCGGGGCGCCGTACACGCGCGCGGCGCGGTCTTGGCAGCCGGCGAGGGCTCAGGCCGCGATAGGCGAGGAAGGCGTAGCCGGCAGCGAGGATCCCGGCGTCGCGAGCGATCTGGCCAGTCTGGACCAGCAGCCAGTTCCTTACCACGTCCAGGCTTTGGTTGCCGAAACTATGGAATCCGATCACGACCAGGTTGTAAGCGCCAACCGCGATGGCGACGTTGAGGAGAACAACCGTGGCGACGAGCGCTCCCGAGCCTTGAGCGCGATTGACGGGCGAAACGGCAAACAAGATTAGAAGGGCTACGGCGACCGGCAGCAGGAAGTTCTCCGCGCCGGGCAGCAGCGAGTAGAAGTGCCACCAGAATCCCGTGTATAAGTCGTTGAAATTGGTGTTCACGCGTGTGTCGAAGTACGGGATATCCTCGAACTCCTGAAGCAGCAAGAGAATAAAGTCCCCCAGTAACACGAGCCCCGGCGCAATCGAAGCGTAGATCAACCTCCGCCGGTCCATTTTCGTGAGCCGAAAGTCGAGATCGCCGATGCCGAACCAGGCAGCTAGACGGTCAATGTAGCCGCCGTGCTCCACGAAATCGGACATGAGTCACCCCCATCTTTGTGTTGAGTGCATGATACCGCTGCCTGCTAGCTGCGCAGCGATTCCAGGTCTGCGAAGAAGCGGGGGTATGTCTTGCTGACGCACTCGGCGCCGCGGATCGTGATGCCGTCGGCGCGGGTGCCGACGACGGCGAAGGCCATCGCCATGCGGTGGTCTTCGTACGTGTCGATGGCGGCGGGGCGGAGCTCGTGGGGTGGGTCGATGTGCAGCGTGTCGCCCTCGATCTCCACATACGCGCCGAGCTTGCGCAGTTCGGCCTCCAGTGCGGCGAGGCGGTCCGTCTCCTTGACGCGGAACGTGTGCAGGCCGCGGATCGTCGTGCGGCCGTGGGCGAAGACGGCGATCGCGGCCAGCGTCATCGCCGCGTCGGGCATGACGGCCATGTCAACGTCGACGCCGCGCAGGCGCTCGGCGCCGTCCACCGTCACCGAGTGGTCGTCCAGCGTGACGGATGCGCCCATCTTCTCCAGCACCTCGCCGAAACCGACGTCGCCCTGCAGGCTGCCGCGCCCGAGGCCGGGGATCGTGACCCTCGCGCCGGGCCGGATCGCCGCCGCGGCCATGAAGTACGTGGCGTTGCTGGCGTCCGGCTCGACGGTGTAGTCGCGCGCGCCGTAGACCCCACGGAAGACGCGCAGCTCCTGCGGCCGCTCGCCGGGGTGATCCAGCGAGACGATCACCTGCGCGCCGAAGAGCAGCATCAGGCGCGCGGTCATCTCGACGTAGGGCCAGCTAGTCTGCCCGGGCTCCAGCGCGACGATAACGTCCGTCTCCGCGTGGGGCGCGGCCATCAGCACGGCCGAAAGGTACTGCGACGAGCGCGCCGCCGGGAACGCCGCGCGGCCGCCTGCCAGTCCCTTCGCTTCGACGATGACAGGCGGGTAGCCCTCGCGCTCCTCGTAGCGGACGGGGCCGCCGAGCGCCTCCAGGAGCTCTACCAGCTCGCCGATCGGGCGTTCGCGCATGCGGGCGCTGCCGCTCAGCCGGTACTTGCCTTTGCCGAGCGAGCAGAGCGCGGTCAGGAAGCGGATCGTGGTGCCGCTGTTGCCGCAGGGGATGTCGGCGCTCCTGGCTGGCACGGCGCCCGACTTGCCGTGGACGCGCACGATGCCCTTCACGCGATCGACGTGCAGTTTGTAGCCGAGCGCCTTCAGCCCGCCGATC
>JBGPOS010000152.1:0-4283 GCA_041488155.1 Tepidiformaceae bacterium | reverse complement strand
CGGTGGAACTTCGAGCCGTAGAGGAGCTTGGCGAAGATCGGCGGAATCTGCTGGCGGACGATGCCCGGGCCGTTGTCGGTGACCGTGACGCGGAAGCGGGTCGCCTGGCTGGCGGGCAGCGGCGCCTCGCCATTGCCCGGCGCGACCTCGAGCCTGACGACGACCTCGGGCAGGATGCCCGCCTCCTCGGCCGCGTCGAGCGCGTTGTCAACGGCCTCCTTGACGCAGGTGAGGAGGGCTTTTCTCGGATTGTCGAAGCCGAGCAGGTGGCGGTTCTTGGTGAAGAACTCGGAAACGGAGATGTCCCGCTGGCGGGCGCCCATCTCGGCGGCGGACGGGGCGGCCTTGGGCGCGGGGGTCGGGACCTTGGCGAGGGTCGGGGCCTTGGTGGAGGCCGGGGCTTTGGCGAGGGCGGTGGCCATCTCCTTCTTTGATACCAGACCCGCGCTCGCGATCCTACCTTTATGAAGAGGTATCGGCCCCGCACGTTCCCCTTGAAGCAGCGTCTCGCTTCCGGCACATTGTGGGGGGGACGCGCTGTGAGGAAACCTCCTCGGAGGTCCGTGGCTGATAATGACCTTTATGTCGGTTACGCGCCGCCGGTGTCAGCATCGTTTCGCGGCCGCCTGGTGAGCTATCTGGACGCCTGGTTCCCCTGGCTTGTCCTGGCCGCGGCCGGAATTCGTCTTCACCAGTTCACGAATCGCTGGGCGGTCAACGTCCTGATGCTTGATCAGTGGGACTACTTCACTCCCATGTTTCAGGAACAGGGGTTATATGCCCTGTTCACTTTCAAGCATGGACCGCATCGGCAGGGTCTCGGGTACCTGCTGACGTACTGGATCTTCGGTCTCACGGACTGGAACTCCCGGGCAGAGGCGTTTCTCAATTGCTTCCTCTTGATCGGGGCAGCAGCTCTGGTCCTTTGGCTCAAGGCACGGATATTTGGTCGGCTGCGGTGGTACGACGCCGTCCTGCCCATGTTCATCCTGACGCCGATGCAGATGGATCACCTTGTCATCACGCTCAATCCGTCTCACAGCGTGGTCCCCTTGGTGCTCATCCTGGCGTGTGCTCACGCCCTCATCAGCACACCGGCGTGGATGCGCTACGGAGTATCTGCCGTGATAAACGTCTTCGCCACGTTCACGGGCTTCAGCGTCTTTGTATCACCCACCCTGTTCGTGATTTATTTAGTTCGTGCCTACCGCGCGATCCGTCAACGATCAGGGAAGGACCTGGCATGGGCCATCGCAGGGATGGTGGCGGTGTTCGCGACCATCAAGTGGTTCCTCTACGGTTACACCGTTGCTGCCGCCGTGCCGGGCTGGGTCTTTCCGGACCCACGATGGCACTTGTACCCGAGCTTCGTAGCGATCGCGTTGGGCAACATCCTCCTCCACGGCCTCAACGACATCGTCAAATTGGAGGCGGCCGGATGGCTCGTCATCGCTCTGATCCTGGTGGCATTGGTCCGCCACGGATTTCGGGCGTTTCGGATTCCTCGAACAAACGAAGCGGCACGAGACCGGCGGCTCGATGATCTGGTGACCTTCTTCCTGGTTTACGGGCTGGCCTTTGCGGCGAGCATGGCCATCGGACGACTGATCCTAGGAATCGAGGCCGGTCGCGCCGCGCGCTACTACGCGCTGCTGTGCATCCTTTTCTTCGGGTTGTATTTCGCCGCCATGGCGTGGCGCACGCCTTCATTCCGGATCGCGCTGGTCACCGTGATGGTGTTTTGTGCCGTCAACCTTTGCGTCTTCATCGACCCCACCGACGCGGGGAACATCCGTGCCTACTCGCACGCGAAAAAGGCATTCGTGCGGACTTACCTCGAGACCAACGATTCCAACAAGGCGGTCACCGCGGCCAACGGCCTCGTTTTCCCCTCCGCAGAGCGCACGCACATGGACGAAAAGCTGAAGTACATGCGTGATCGCAGATTGAACCTGTTCCGGAGCCTTCCCAAGGACAGGCCTGCGACAAAGTGAAGCGAAAAACGAAACGAACGATAGGAGATTCTATCGCGCCCGCTGCGCACCTTTCACCCTCGTACCGCGCGATTGGCACTTCCGGTGGGTTCCTTCTGTCCGTCGTGATCCCCGTGTTCAACGAGCGAGGAACGATCGAGGAGATCCTCCATCGTGTCCAGGCGGTCGAACTCGACAAGGAGATCATCATCGTCGACGACGGTTCGACGGACGGCACCCGTGACATTCTGGTGGCCCTCGTCGGCATCGCCGGCGGGCAGAGGCGGGCGAGGCTCCCCACGCGCGGCAAGGCCATCCGCGTCGACAATATTCGCCTCTTTTGTCAGCCGACCAACCACGGCAAGGGAGCCGCGCTGCGCCGCGGCTTCCGCGAGGCCAGTGGCGATATCATCGTCGTTCAAGACGCGGATCTCGAGTACGACCCAACCGACTACATTCGGCTGATTCAACCCATCGTCGTGGGCGCCGCCGACGTCGTCTACGGCTCTCGGTTCCTGGGGGGACCTCACCGTGTACTCCTCTTTTGGCACTCGGTCGGCAACAGGATGCTGACGCTGATCTCCAACATGCTCACGAACTTGAACCTCACCGACGTCTGGACAGGCTACAAGGCGTTTCGACGCGAGGTCATCCAGTCCCTCGACCTCCAGGAGGAGCGTTTCGGCTTCGAGCCGGAAGTCACCGCCAAGATCGCCCGCGGGCAGTGGCGGATCTACGAGGTGCCGATCTCCTACTGGGGACGCACGTACGGAGAGGGAAAGAAGATCACCTGGAAGGATGGAGTGCGAGGTCTCTGGTGCCTTCTGAAATACAACTGCGCGAGGTGAGGTCGGCCGGCGGGCGGCGCTGCGGGGCTAGGTGGTGAGGCTACAACAGGGCGCTCGCGCCCTGTCGGGTCCACTGCGACAACCTCGAACGTCATCACGCCCCAGGAGTTCACACCCCTAATGAACTGGCGCACCTCAGGCGCGTACCAGAGAGTGATCGTCGCCAGTCCCGCGTTGGACTCTGCGCCTGAAGGACGCGTCTTGACTGCCCCGCGATCGTCGGCGCAAGATCGCAGCTGATGACTGGTCCGGCTTGGGGATCAATCATGCGCTCCGGGCGGTTTGCTCGGCGCCAGCCACCCCGCCATCACCGTCGCCGCCCGCCGGCCCCGGCCCGGTCTGATAATGGCCTTCATGATGACTACGCGCTGCTACCAGATTGCTACCACTCCGGCCCGCATTAGGACGATCCAAGCGCACCATCGGCTACCCCTGTTCATCGGTTTCTTGTAGGCTTGGTTCGTCTTGGATATTCTCAGT
Source organism: Tepidiformaceae bacterium (assembly GCA_041488155.1). GTDB lineage: Bacteria > Chloroflexota > Dehalococcoidia > Tepidiformales > Tepidiformaceae > JBGPOS01. The sequence continues at coordinate 982 of JBGPOS010000152.1, read as the reverse complement.
TTGCTCTTGGTCCGAACTCTTAATCAGCGGGGCCGGGGTCGATTACAGTCCCCCTCACGATCTGTGGTCTCTTCCGCTCGAACTCCCCTCATTCCAGCTTTGGCCGCATCCCCGCCCAAGGCTTGGCCTCTTCGAACGCGGCCGAGGCCTGGAGCACGGTGAGGTCGGCGAAGCGGCGGCCGACGATCTGAAGGCCGACGGGCAAGCCTGACGGCGTGAAGCCGGCGGGGCAGGTGGCGGCGGGCTGGCCCGTGAAGTTGAAGGGGTAGGAGAAGCCGGCCCAGCCCAACCAGTACCAGGGGTGCTGGGGCCAGTGCTCGGGATTGATGCGGCCCACGGGGAAGGCGGCGACGGAGACCGTGGGGGTCAGCAGGAGATCGTACTTCTCGAAGAGCGGGCGCACGGTGTCCCACCAGGCGAGTTTCTTGCCGCGCAGGGCGATGTAGGCGGCGGCGCTATAGCGCAGGCCGTCCTCGATTGAGGCGACCAGACCCGGGTCCATCTGCTCGCGCCACTGCTTGAGGTACTGGCCATAGTTGCCGGCCAGGTGGCAGTTCCACAGGCCGCGGATGATCTCGTCGGGATCGGCGAAGCCCGTCTTGTCCACTTCGACCGTGCAGCCCAGGCTCTCGAAGGCGGCGACGGCCTGCTTGACCACGGCGGCCACCTCGGGGTCCACCGTGAGGCGGTCGAGGTTGGGGCTCCACGCCACTCTGAGACCCTTGATGCCGTCCTGGAGGCGGCCGACGAAATCGGGGACGGGGCCATCGAGCGAGGTGCGATCCCAGTCATCGGGGCCCGCCATCACGGAGAGCATGAGCGCGGCATCGGCCACGGTGCGGGTCATGGGGCCGGTGTGGGAAGCGCTGTCGGTATTGGAGGTGGGCCACATGGGCACGCGGCCATAAGAAGGCTTGAAGCCGTAGATGCCGCAGAAGGAGGACGGCACGCGGATGCTGCCCGCGCCGTCTGAGCCCTGATG
>JBGPOS010000151.1:0-4394 GCA_041488155.1 Tepidiformaceae bacterium | reverse complement strand
CCCGACCACGATGACGTCGTAGTGGCGTGTGCTCATGATCGTCGCTACCGGACCGACGACTCCCAAGTGAAGGTGCGCTCCGCGACGCCGCCGACGTTCCTGACGAGGATCCGCACGGGCCCCGGCTGCGCCAGAGGCGGGAAGACCAGCACGGCCTCGCGATGATGGCCGCTGCCGCTGGCCTGCTCGACCCCAGTGGGCGTGATCTCGGCGCCGTCGGCCACCCGCATCGCAACGGCTTGCTCGAAGGCGACGCCGTCGAGCGCCACCGAGTGCGTGTCGAGCACGACCTTGGCCTTGATCGGGGCCCCCGGCGTGGGCGCCGGAATAAGGGTCACGACGACCGTCACCGACCCCTGGGCGTCACGTCTGGTAAGGCCCTCTTGGGCCTCGGACAATCCGCCGACCCAGACGCCGATCAAGGACAGGACGAACGCTGTGCCAACAGAAAGCACGCGCATTCCGGGACTCCTTCCCCAAATCGATGGTCTATGAACCGCCCGGGCCACCGCGGCCCAAGCCCTGCGAGGAGAAGGGGACTAGACCTTGGGAGGAGGAGCGGGCGGATCGAACGAGGCGGGATGATACGAGTCCAGCCGGACGAAGACCATCTGCTGGCGTCGGCCCAGCGAAAGCGCGAGCATCACCCCGAGGGTCGCGGCCACCAAGGAGGAACAGAGATCGGGGGCGCCGTCATCCGCATGGACGAGACACGCGCCCGTCACCACGATCAGGGCGACGGCGACCAGGAGCACGACTGGCACAAGGATCCGAGTTCGCATCAAGATGCTCCGTGTATCCCCTGCTGCATCATAGCAAGCCCACTGCCACGCCGCGTCGCCGCTCTGGAGGGTGTCCAACGCCCGGATAACGTTGATGTTTCGCATCCAGGCGCCATTGGGCACAGCGGAGACCGCGAACGAGACCACGATGATGGCTCGACCCACATGGGGCGCCAGCACCCCACTGACCAGCATGCGGCAAGCCCGCCCATCAGCGGATCTGCCGTCCGAATCCCCAGAGCCCCAGACCGAACAATCCGAGACCGAGCCCTCCCATGGCGACGCTCTGAGGCCAGAGCACCCCGATCCCGACGCCCTTGACGAAGATCCCAAGCCCAATCTCGTGGTAGTAGCGGAGCGGGCTCAGCAGCGACAGCAGTTGGATCGCCCGGGGCATGCTCTCCTGCGGCACCAGGACCCCGGAAATCACCAGCACGGGAAAGACCGTGAAGAACGACAGCAGGAGTGCCTGCTGGAGGTTCGCGGCGAGGGTGCCGAGCAGCAGGCCCAGCCCGAGACTGGCCGGCGACCGGCTGCCCCGCGCCCAGGAGAGGACGCTCGGGCCGCAGAAATCTCCCTCGGGCACTCAACCACTCTCCGGGCCTCTCCTCAAGCCGGGTCAGATTGTACGAAGCCGCGCACGAGATCCGCCGCCAGCCCGGGCTCGTGGAGAAGCAGCGAGGCGTGGTCGTGCCGCGCGAGCACCCGCACCTCCAGGTTGGCGGGCCACGACACCCGCTCCGACGCCTCGACCAGGGTGTCCCGGCCACCCTGGATCACGAGAATCGGCTGACGGACGGGAGTCAGGTCTGCGAGCAGATCCCGCTCGAGGATGAGCCGCCAGAACGACCAGTGATACGAGTGCCAGGTGTGTCTGAAGTAGTCCGACGCCACCTGCGGCGGGACGTGAGGGCTCAGGCTCGGCGCCAAGCGGGTCAGGACGGGACGAAGGGAGCATACGGTCGACTCGCAGATGGCCCGTGCCGCCAGCTCGGACCGGGTCGACACCCGCGTCAGCACGTTCTGGCTGCCGAAGATCCGGCGACGACTCTCCGCCGAGGCATAGACGGGCGCGCTGAACAGGAGCAGCCGCCGAACTCGGTCCGGGAACCGGCGGGCGAGGTACGCCGCCAGCACGCATCCCATCGAATGCCCGATCACCGTCCAGGACGTGCCTTCACCCAGCAGCGGCGTGAGCCACCCGAGATGGAAGTCGAGCGTGTAGTCGGCGTTGGGCTTCGGCGAGGCGCCGAACCCGACCAGGTCCGGAATGGTGAGACGGGCCTCGGATGACAGCTGCTCCGCCAACGGGAGGAAGAAGGCGCCCGAGGCGAAGAGCCCGTGGAGGCAGAGCACATCCGACCCCGCACGCCCGAGCCGCCGCACGAACAACGGTCCACTCCGGTGTTCCAGGCCCCCGACCCGGAGGCCGACGAGGGACAGGACGGCTCCCCCCAGCGCCAGCTCGAGCCACCGCCGCCGGGGCAGTTGCAGGCGGGCCGCGTGGCGCACGTATCACTTTCCGAAAGAGGATGGCCCGGTCACAACGCGTGTCGCGCCCAATGAGGAACCACCAACTCCGCAGCTTGCCGCGTCGCCCAAGCACCCGGTCTCGTGTGCACGCCGGCCCCGCGTCCAGGCGCTGCCCTCACCGCCCCTTCTGTACCAACGGATGGCCTGTTTGCTTCCACGCGATCATGCCCCCGTCGAGGTTCCAGATGTTCGTGTAGCCGAGCCTGACCAGGACACGGGCCGCCGTCTCGCTCATGCTCCCGCTGCGGCAGTAGAGGACGAGCTTCGCACCCTTGTCGGCCGGCAGCTCGGCCAGCTTGGCCTCGACCTGATCGAACGGGATGAAGAGATCAGTCCTCGCGATCTCGCCCTCGTAGGGGATGTGGACGTTGATCAGCGGGAAGTCCTTCTTCTCCAGCATTCGCGCCAGGCCTCCGGCATTCACATCGGTGTAGCTCCCGCCTCCCGCAACCGCCACCTTGCGCACTTCGAGGGTCTGGCCTCCCAACGGGGGAGCCACTCCGGTGAGCGCGAGAACGAGCACGATGGCGAATACGCCACGCGAGTCCCTCATGACACGCCTCCGTTTGCCCATCAGCAGCCCCGGTGTCTGCGCGGGGGTACAGTCTCGACTTCGCGTGCCGCGGACTCCTCGGGAGGGTGACCGTCGTGAGACCCCGGAGCGGCCGGTGTAGTTTCCCGCATGTCTCGCGAGGTACGCGAGTCATGCGCGCCGTGTCCGCCCATGCCGCACCCCATCCCGCCGCGCCGGAGCAGGAACCAGACAGCCCCCCCTCCCAGCAGGATCCAGAGCCAGTTCGCCTGAAGGAATTCCATAGCGCTACCTCCTCAGTGGCCGGGGATCGGCCCCCGGACCGTTTTCGTCGATGCCCGGTGCTCGACGGTCGCTGCCCTGGCACACTTCGCGCCAGACCGCTCAGACAGCTTCGGCCGGTGCCGGGAGAAAAACCACACGAGCGCCATCAGCCATGGCATGACCACCAGGCCCGCACTGAGCCCAATCGCGGCTGCGACGTCACGACGTATCGCCTCCTCCTGAAGGTAGCGCCTACTCTGCGCCTCCGGCCCGCCGGACGATACCCTGGCCTCGGGCCACCCACACGGTTCCTCTCCGCAAGCGGGAGGCCATCTCCGTGCGCCACGGATCTACGCTTCCACGGGAGGTTACGAAGCGGGCCCGAATGCCACCAGCTACGGGGTGGGACTTCGAGTCAAGATCACGGAAGAAGGCGAAGAACGGTCGACCCTTTGTCAACCGCCTCCGGGGACAGCGGGGGACTCCCCCGGGGACACACTCGCACGCCTCCCTGTCCCACACAGAGGTCAGCCCAATCATGGGCTCCCTCTCGTACCCATTGCCGAATGGCACCCCCGTGAGCCGACACGATGGCCCACCTAAAACGCGATCTGATGGGGATCTCCGTCCACCTTGATCCGACGGATAACCTCCAGCCGCTCCGCGTCGATGACGGCGATCGCGTGTTCTTGCGGAAGTCCCACGAGGATCAGGCGCCCGTCCGGAGACGCGGCCAGATGCTCCGGGCCCTTCGCGACGGTGATCGTCGCCTCAACCGTCAGGCGGACCAGATCGATGACCGTCACGGTGTCGCCCCCACGGTTCGACACGAAGAGCCGGCGTCCAAGCCCGATCGCCACCCCGTGGGGGTCCGAGCCGGTCGCCACCATCGCCGTCTGGCGCCCGGATTCGAGGTCAATCGCGACAATCCCGCCCTTCGCCGACGTGGTGAAGAATCCGCGGGCGCCGTCGGCCGTGACCGTCCCGTGCCCTGACCCGGCTTCGAGCGTCATCCGGCCACGAACCTGCGCCGTCTCGGCATCCACTACCGTCAGTGCACTGTCCGCGATGTTCGACACGTAGACAGTGCGACCGTCGGGGGCCGGAACAGCGTAGTCCGGGGCTCCACCCACCGCGACCGCCCGAACGGCCCACGTGTCGAGCTCGACGATCACGAGTCGCGCCGCTACGGTCAGCGTCGCGAAGAGCCGTCCACCCCCGGGGGCGAGCGTCAGGTGATGGACCGGCGCGTCGACCGCGATCCGGCGCACTTCTTGTCCGGT
>JBGPOS010000150.1:0-4448 GCA_041488155.1 Tepidiformaceae bacterium | reverse complement strand
CACGCCTTCCGGTCCGCGGATGAAGGCGAGCCGCGTGCCCGCTTGCCGCGTGAGCGGCCCCACCGCGATCTCGGCGCCCTTGCGCCGCAACTCCTCCACCGCCGCATCCACGTCATCGACCGTCAGCCCGATATGCTCCAGACCATAATAGGGAAACCGCGGCGCGACGGCAGTCGCTTCGTTTGGGTGTGCCGGCGCGATCAGCACCGTCTGCCCGCCCAACCGCATGGTGACGCGGAGCTGACCGGGGTAAAGCGTGCCGGGCGGGTAGGTGCTTCGGTCCACCTCGGCGCCGAACATGTCTTCGAAAAACCGCGCCGTCGCATCCGGATCGGGGCTCCGCAGATGCACGTGATCGTAGCGATAGGTTCGCATTGGGCCCGCCTCCTTGATTGATCAGGCTGGCGCCAGTGTAGCGCCGGGCCGGATCGGCCGCCAGGCGGGACCCTGAGCCTCGGCGCCGCAAGGAGAACATCGGCCGCCATCGCCTCGGCAGCTTTCCGGCGAGCCCCTTGACGCCCAACGAGTCTCGCGGTATCGCTAGGCACCAACGTGCACCACGCGCGCCCGCGGGTCAACGGACTCGCGGCGCGCCGGCGAAGAACACCAGCGCCCCAGGGGGGAGACGCCGCTTATGCCGGAGAAGACACTCGGGCTTGGTCCGTGCGCTGACTACAAGCATGATCATCCGCCCGTTCGCAATGTCCTTGTGGAGCATGCGGAGCAGCTCGCGCTCGGGCAACGGGTGGCGGATCGGGTGGCCCTGCTCGTGGGCAGTTGGCCCTTCATCATCGTGCAGAGCGGGCTCTTCCTGGTCTGGGTCGCGCTCAACGTCTACTTGGTCGTCAATGTGATCAAGCAGCCCGGCTTCCTGAAGGCGTGGGATCCCTACCCCTTCATCCTGCTGAACCTCGTGCTCAGCTTTCAGGCGGCGTACACGGGTCCCGTAGTGATGATGAGCCAGAACCGCCAGGGGGAGAAGGACCGGCTCATGGCCCAGCACGACTACGAGATCAATATGAAGGCCGAGGAGGAGTTGGAGGTGGTGATGGACCACCTCGAGCACCAAGACCGCCTGATCTTGGACGCCATTGCCCGGCTCGAAGCCCTCCAGGTGACACCGCCCGTCCGCGAGGTCGCTGACAAGCTGGAGGAGGTGCTCAAGCGAGTCGAGCGAAACGATCAGCGCATCGTCGCGCTGCTCGCCCGGATCGAGCAAGCGCCGCCCAGCTCGGGCGCCCGGTCGTGAGGATCACCCGAGCGACACCGACCCTCTCGACCCTCGTCGTCTCCGTGCTCATCGCCGGGTGTTCGAGCTTCGGCCCGTCGGCTCTCCAGCAGAGCCGGCTCCAGTACAACGAGGTGGTGAAGACGACGACGGAGGAGCAGCTGCTCCTCAACATCGTGCGCTTGCGCTATACCGATACCCCCAGCAGCCTCGCCGTGTCGGCCATCGCCGCCCAGTTCGAGATGGCCAAGAACTTCCAGCTCACCCCGTTCTTCGTCGCGTCCGGGGCGGAGCTCGCGAAGAGCTACGCCGCGGTCCTGCCCCAGTTCGGCATCGGCGGGGCTGACCGCCCCACGTTCAGCCTGACGCCCCTCGACGATCAGGAGTTCACGCGGAAGCTCTTCACGACGCTCCCGCTGGATGGCCTCATCTACCTCGCGAAGGCCACCTGGCCGATCTCCACGGTGTTCCGGCTGTACCTGGAGAATTTCAACTGGGTGTCCAACGCCCAGACGGCGAGCGGGCCCACCCCGAAGGAGCCCCCGGTCTTCCAGGACTTCCTCCGCGGCGTCCAGGCGCTGCAGAAATTACAGGATAGGGGGCTGCTCGTGCTGAGCGTCGAAGAACGGAATGAAGCGCAGGGCAGTGCCTTGCCCGCCGGAAGCGTGACCGCCCGGGACATCATCGAGGCCACCAAGAGCGGCTACGAGTACCGGCTCGACGACAAGGGCACCGCGTGGACCCTGTTCAAGAAGACGACGCAGCCCCTCCTCCTCCTGGATCCGAAGGCGGTGGACTCGGTGGAGATGCGCACGGTCGCTCAGGCGTTCAAGCTCAGGCCGGGGCTGGCGAAGTTTCCCATCACTCAAGAGACGTTCAGTCCCTTTCCCTCGACCTACCCGAGCGAGGGCGTGACGGGGATCGACCTGGAGACCCGCTCGCTGCTGCAGACGCTGTACTACGTGAGCCACGGGGTCGACGTTCCGCCCGAGCACGCCGCCGCCCGTCTCGTCACCGTCACCCGCGACGCGTCCGGCCAGCCGTTCGACTGGCAGCTCGTGATGAGCGGCCTGTTTCGCGCCTATTCGTCCAAGGCGGACGAGCGCCCGCCGAACGCCCATGTCGCGGTCCCGTACAAGGGGTACTGGTTCTACATCGACGAGACGGACCAGGACACCAAGTCCACGTTCTCGCTCCTGATGGAGCTGTCCCGCCTGGAACTCGCCGGGAAGTCGGGATCGGGCCCGCTGTTCACGCTTCCGCTGAGCGGGCGATGACGGCCGGCGCCCGGCGGCGGCTTGACGCCGCCGCGGGCGCGAAGGGTCAGAAGCGGTACTGCACGCCGAAGTACGGGCCGTAGCGTTCGGTGATCGCTTCCTTGAGGGTGTCGCGGCTGACGGCGCCGCCGACGAACCGCGTGACGACCTCGCCTTCGCCGGAGTCAAAGTACCAGTAGCGGAAGCCCACCTCGGCCGACAGCCCGCCCCAGACGACGTAGTTGAGGCCGGCCTCCAGCTGCGCGCCGAACCCGCCGTTCGCGCTCGACTTGCTGGGATTCACGATATCGGTCCTCAGGTAGTGGGTGTCGTCGTGATCCGTATGGGTGTACGGCGAGAAGGCCGCGAGGGCCTTGAGGCTCAGGCCACCGACGAGCGGGACCTGCGTTCGCGCGCCCAAGCGGACGCTGTGCCGGCGGTACTCGTGCGCGATCACCTTGGTCGAGGACGGCTCACCAAGGTTGACCACGGCGCCGGGTCCCAGGATCAGGCTGCCCGTGACCCCGAACCCGACGTACTCCTCCTGCCAGTACTGGTAGCCGACAAAGACGTCGAGGTAGCCGGCGTCGGCCGGCGACGTCGGAGCGCCCCCGAAGAGCGGCTCCCGCCAGTTGGTCAGGCGCGCGCCGATGTCGTTGCTGATGTAGAAGATATGACCCTCGTCGACCGGCGAGCGTGTCGTCGAGAATCGTCCCTGCCGATTGGACTGCGCAAATTCATCGTCGATGAGCACGCCCTGGTCGACCGTGGTGCCGCCGATGCTGAGCATCCAGACCAGGCGGTTCTTCCAGGTGATGTCCGCGCTCACCTCGCCCACGAGGGCGTCGACCCCGCGCCAGCGGAGATCGGACAGCGGGTCGACGCCGGCGGACTTGAAGTTCCAGTTGCTCCAGCCCGACGACACCCACACCTTGCCGGCGACAGCGAACGTCCAGTCCGGTGGGGCCGCGGGGGCCTGGGCCGACCCGGCGGCCGGCCAGATCGCGAGCGCGACAAACGCACCGAGCGCGAGGATTTGTCGGCGCATGTCAGCTCACCTGCACGATGCCCATCATGCCGCCGTCCTCGTGGCCGAGGATGTGGCAGTGGAACACCCAGGTACCGGGGAAATCCAGGAAGCGGGTCCGGAACGTGATCGAGCCGCCGTTGAGGGAAACGGGCGACGTATCTTCGTAGCTCAGCGCCTCGAAGGGCTGGCCGTTGATCTTGGTGACCTGGTAGGGATTGATGTGGATGTGGAAGGGATGCGTCTTGGTGGTCGAGTTCTTGACCGTCCACTCCTCGGTCGTGTTCAGGCGGCCGAACTGGTCGACGCGATTGGGGTTGAAGAATTTGCCGTCGATGACGAAGCCCTCCGTCTCGAAGGGGTTCTCCGGGTGCGGGGGAGGAAAGGGAGGAAGGATCTGCTGGAACTCGATCGTGCGCTGCTTGTCGACCGCCACGTTGCGCAGATCGACGAAGGGCAGCAGCTTTGTCGGCAGCGGCTGCGGGGGCTGGGCCGGGCCCGTCACGACCAGGTAGGCCAGGGTGACCGGCGGCTGAACCCCCGTAAAGGGCCCCTGGAGATCCTGATACGTCACCTGATAGACCCCGGGTCTGGAGGCGCCCTGGACCAGCACGTCGCGCCGCTGCGCGGTGGCGATGTCCAGCGCGTTCAGCGTCACCGCGTTGGCCAGCGTGTTGCCGTCCTGGGCGATCAGGGTCATCGGATGGCCCTCGATCTGGATCGTCCAGAGCGAGCTGACCGAGCCGTTCAGGAGCCGCCAGCGCTGGGTCTCCCCGGGCGAGATGAACATGATCGGGCGGAGCGACCCGTTGACCAGCACCGGGCCCGCCGGGCCCGGTGGGAGCGCCGGATTGTTCCGAACCGCGTCGATCGTGTGGCCATCGGGCCCGATGACCGTGCGCATCAGGGCGAGCGACCGCTCGGGCAGGCCGGCGAT
>JBGPOS010000149.1:0-4454 GCA_041488155.1 Tepidiformaceae bacterium | reverse complement strand
TTCAATGCAACACCAAGCATCCCAAGCGCCAGTTCTCCGTGAAGGTCGGCACGATCTTTGAGGATTCGCCGCTGGGCCTGGACCAATGGCTGCCGGCGCTGTGGCTCCTGACCACCTGCAAGAACGGCGTGAGTTCCTACGAGATCGCGCGGGCGCTCGGGATCACGCAGAAGTCGGCGTGGTTCATGATGCACCGCCTCCGGCTCACCATGCAGGACGGCGGCGGCACACTCGCCGGGGAAGTGGAAGTCGACGAGACCTTCATCGGCGGCAAGGCGCGCTTCATGCACAAGTGGAAGCGCGACGCGAAGATCACGGGCACCGGCGGGATGAACAAGTCGGCCGTCATGGGGCTCCTGGAACGCCATGGGCCGAAGGGGCACAGCCGCGTCCGCGTGAAGCCGGTGCCGAACATCCGCCGACGCACGCTCGCGCCGGAAGTCCGCCAGCATGTCGCGCCGGGAACCGCCGTCTACACCGACGGGCTCAAGTCGTACGAAGGGCTCGCGCCGGACTACGCGCACGAAGTCATTGACCATGCGGAAGCCTACGTGCGTGGGAAGGTCCACACCAACGGGCTCGAAAACTTCTGGTCGCTCTTGAAGCGCGCCGTCAAGGGCACCTACGTTTCCGTCGAGCCGTTCCATCTGTTCCGATATCTCGACGAGCAAGCCTTCCGCTTCAACACCCGGAAGCAGCGCGACGGGAACCGTTTCGCCGACGTGTTGCCGGCGGTCATCGGCAAGCGCCTTACCTGGAAGCGGCTGGTCGGTCAGGAACCCGCCCTCGCTACGACGTGACCGTAGGGAAGGACGGGGGAAGCGGCGGCGGCGCCGGGCCTGAGTCCGCCTTTTCGCGCTAGTGAACACCATCACAGGAGGCTTACTCATGGCCTACGACGACGCGAAGCAGTGCTTTGAGGAAAATCGCCGTCTCATCGGCGACGCCGCGAATGACCGGCTCATGTGGAACGTGAGTGTTGGGCTGCTGCATCTAACGACGGCACTGGAGAAGGACTTGGAGCGCCTGCATCGGGCGATTCTGAACATTCCCTGACCTGGATCGCGCGCATCACCGCCTCGGCTCTCAGGGCCGAAAGCTGCCCGACAGCTTCCCTGAGCGCCTCCATGTCCACGTCGCAAACTTTTGTTGCCATGTCAAGCCTCCGTCAGCTAGCATCGTAGTCTGTGAAAACGGCCTGCGGAAGTGTCGGTCGGTTTGTGATCGCCCTGGCCCTTGGTCTGCTCCTCATTGACGTCGCGCACGTCGCCGTGGAGGCCCAGGAGCCGGTCGGGTATTGGCTCTATGTTGATAGCGCCTGGAAGGGCGGGTTCGCGCGCCGAGCCGAGTGTGATGCGGCTGCGGCCAAGACGACCGGCAAGCAGTACGAGTGCCGCGCCCTGTATCCTCGCGCTGTCCCGCCAGGCCAGCAGCCGGCTCCGACGATGACTCGCGAGCCGACGTACTGGCAGGCCGATCCCGGGCAGGCCGAGCTTTACCGCGAGCAGGATCAGCGCGCCCAGAACGAGAAATGGGCCTCTGACGTCAAAGCATGCAGCGAAACGACCGGTGCCGAGGCTTTCGTTTCTGGCCCTGGTCACGTGGAGTTCCTCGGCAAAGCACGCGCGAATTTCGAGTTTACGCGGTGTATGACTAAGCGAGGGAACCAGCTTACTAAGTAATGCCCTTCGCACGACCCGTGATCCTCGCGCGCGTGATAAACTGAACCCAATGTCCCCGTCCTCCGATTCCGACACGGCTCGCGACCCCTTCGCCGCCTTCGAGGCGAACCTGCGGAAAGTCGTGTCTGTCCCCAAGAAGGAACTCACCAAGAGGCTCAGGGCGTTCAAGCGCCGCAAGCGGGCGGCCCGCCAGCCATCGCGTTAACGCTCCCACCACTGCGGGAAATCGGCCGCATACGCTTTCAGTTTGGCCCGGTCATAGAGTGCGCCGAAGTGCGGACAAATCCCCATGAGGGCCTTGAATGATTCGCGCGGTGGTTTCTTTTGCGCGGCAAAATGGGTGCCGTGAAGATACCGCTGCACTTCCCATGCTTGAAGGTCAGCGGCTTGTAGTTGGGGGAACTTTTGCTTGCTTCCAAACGCCCACGAGCCGAGTCGAAACTTTCTCACGAGATCAGGATGCCGCTCGATATACTTCATCGCCTGGATCACCTGATCTTCGTAGGCGGTGCCGCCCTCAAACACGTAGGCGACGTCTTCATGATGCGAAAGACGGTCAGCCCACAAGGCGACGTGCTGGAGACACTGAATGACGCAGAAGGCGTAGGGACCAAAGTGCCGTCGCCATGGCGCCTCCGCCTGATGATCGGCCTTGACTACGGCGACCGATCCCGCCAGCGATGTTCTCGGTGTTACGGCTTTTTTCAGGGCGCCGATGAGCTGGACGATCAGCCGCACCCGTTCATCTCGCGTCAGGTGACGGAATACGCCTCGGCCGTGGGCGTAGTCGATCGTGTGAAACACGGGGACCTCGGCGTCAGGAAGTTTGCCTTCAAACGCATCTGTCAACACACTGCGCCACGTCGGCTGAAAGACCTCCCATTGCCTGTCCGTGGACAGATAGAGTGCAGCGAGTATTACCTTGGCGCCCCGATGCGTGCCGCTCTCGTCCACGTAGGCGCCGAACGTCACGATGATCCGTCGCCGAACATCGAACGGTAGAACAAGCTTCGCCCACTCCCGAATCGAGATATATCCGTTCGCCTGGGCATCACGAACTATACTACTGGCGGTGGCGGGATGAGTCAAGTCAGTTAATACCCTAAATAGGTCCAGATGCGAGGCGGCGCCCGCCGGCCGCACGCGAGGCGTACTCCCTGTACGTTGAGCGTGCGGCCAAGGGCGCCAACGAAGCAGATGGGCCTTTTTCAGCAGCCTCAGCGCGGCGGCGGTGGGGGCGGCGGAGGCATGCCGCCCGGCGGAGGAGTGCCGGACGGGGGGATCCCCGCACTCGGTGGCGGCGTGGGGACGTATTGGCCTGACGCCGGCGGGGGCGGCGGTGGAGGTGGCGGCGGGGGCCCGTAGGATGGCGCCGACGTGCGCCGCGCGGCGCCGGGGATCTGGTTGCCCTTGGCGTACATGCACTGCTGGTACGTCATGTCGTAGCGCCGCTGCACCGAGTAAGACCGGGCCTCGGCCGCATTCGCCCCCGTCGCGGTTCCCCCGACGGCTCCTACCCCGGCGCCGATCGCGGCGCCCAGTCCTGGGTTGCCGGCCGCCGCGCCGAGCGCCGCTCCGGCCGCCCCGCCGATGAGCGTGCCCACGATAGCGCCGGTCGCGACACTGTGCCCCGGCGTCTCCCCGCCCGCACCCGACTGCTGGAACGCCCACTGGCGGCAGACCGTGTCGTCGAGTTGAAACTGGTCGAACGTCTTGCCCGAGCCTGGCAGCACCATCACCGTCGGGCCCGCGGGGATCGTGGCGCAGGCGCCGAGGGCTAGCGCCGCGAGCACAAGGAGGGCGAGGCGTCTCATGGCTGGGCCTCCGTCGTCGGCGGTACCACCGTCAGCCAGCCGCCCGGGCATTGCTGGACGTACGGATAGTACGCGCGCGCGCTTTCGCAGTAGTACCAGTAGGACGGTGCCGGTGACTGCTCGATGAACGTCGGCGGTTCCTCAACGACCGGGGTGGTGTAGACCGGCGGGTAATACGGGTAATACGGCGGGTACCAGTACGGCCCCCAACCCCAACCCGGACCGATGAAGACGCGCGTCCGGAAACCCGGATGGAAGCCGTGGTGTCCCTGGAAGCCGCCGTGGAACCCGCCCTGGAAGCCGCCGCGGCCGCGAGCATCCGCCGGGCCGGCGGCGAGCAGGAACAAGCTCGCCACAATGACGATCACGCCCGCGATCTTCTTCATCGTCCTTCTCCCTATCAGGGCCCGGGCGGAATCCCCCACGTACCTGAACTGATAGACGTCCGCCCACCCCCTCCTATTTACACCCTCAGGGCACCGCCGCGATACCACCCCGCTTCCCCGGCGAGCCCTCTTGCCACCCCAGATACGCGACGCCGGCGAGAAGCCCTACGAGCACGACGCCCCCAACCACCCGCGAGAGCCCGGACAGCAGCGCGAGCGTCCCGCTCGACAACCCGGCGAAGGCCAGCCCCACCACCGGCAGCACGGGAGCCCCGCAGCCGACGACGCTGCATGGGCCCGTGGAGAGCCCCAGCACGCTGACGAACGCTCCGGCGATGCCGCCCGTCTGGTTCGCGGTCGCGGGCCACCCCGTGAGCCGTCGCACATCGCGCGCGCGGAACCAGAGCACGAAGTAGACGGAGACGAGCGCGGACATCGCCACGAAGCGGAGGACATCCATCGTGTCGACCGCGAAGCCCCACTCGGGGGCGCCGTACGCGCCGTCGGCGGAGAACCAGAAGAGAGCGACGCGGGTGAGGAAGTCGAGCTTCTGCCCCAGGGGCGCCGCCGAG
>JBGPOS010000148.1:0-4827 GCA_041488155.1 Tepidiformaceae bacterium | reverse complement strand
GGGGTGGTAGTTCAGCTGGTTAGAACGCCGGCCTGTCACGTCGGAGGTCGCGGGTTCGAGTCCCGTCCACCCCGCCAAATTTCCCATTCAGGAATCAGCGGTTCGGGAACGTCGATTTCTTCGGCGTTCTCGTCCGGAGCCGGTGGCAAGTACCGCGGAGTTTGCTCCAAGACTGTTTCAATAAAGGACTGCCGGTCGCAAGCGCAGTTTTCGGGCTCGTGGGAACCCAAGCGACGGCCAACAGACCGGAAGCCCATCGACTATCATGACCCCTCTCACGGCGCCGAGACCCGCGGCACAGTCAAGAACGCCTCGGCCCGGGACGGCGAGGAGGAGAGAAGACTGATGAGGATGCTCTGGTTGGCAGTCGCGCTCGCCGCTTCGTTGTCCTCGCGGCCGGCCCTGGCGCAGGTTGCGCCCGGCGAGTCCGCGTGCGCAGCGCTACGGCAACTGCAGGTGCCGGGCGCCGCGGTGTCGGAGGTGACGATCGAGTGGTTCGCAGCCGGCTCGCCCCCGCCGCAGGAGCCGCCATGGGTGCCTCCGCTCGTCGTCCCGATGCCCGCCTACTGCCGGCTGAGCGCTACGCTCGACCGGCGCACCGGCGCGGACGACAGGAGCTACGGCATCGGCTTCGCGCTGGCTCTCCCCGCCGAGTGGAACGGACGGTTCCTGTTCCAGGGCGGGGGCGGCCTGAACGGCACCGTGGCGCCGCCGCTCGGACGAACGGGGCAGGGCGATGCCGCGCTGGCCCACGGCTTCGCCGTCGTCACTACCGACACCGGTCATCGCGGGGAGGTCTTCGACGCTTCCTTCATGGCGGAGCAGCAGGCGAGCCTCGACTTCGCCTACCAGGCGGTCGGGCGCGTGGCCGTGCTCGCCCGGCAGATCGTTGCGCAGCACTACGGCAAGCCCGCCGCGCACACCTACTTCATGGGCTGCTCGACCGGCGGGCGCGAGGGCATGCTGATGGCGCAGCGCTATCCGACCTATTTCGACGGCATCGTCGTCGGTGCGCCGGCCATGCGCACGTCGTTCTCCGGCATCGGAGACGAATGGGTCGCGACGATGCTGAACCGCGTGGCACCGCTCGACGCGTCGGGAAAGCCGGACGTGCGTCGCGCGCTTTCCGACGCTGATCGGAAGGCCGTCGTCGACGGTCTGCTCACCTCCTGCGATGCCAGCGACGGCCTGCGCGACGGCATCGTCTCCGATCCGATCAAGTGCCGATTCGATCCCGCCTCTCTGCTTTGCGCGGGGCCGAAGACGGACGGCTGCCTCTCGCGGCCGCAGGCCGACGCCCTTGCGATGGCGTTTGCCGGTCCGAAGGACTCGAAGGGGCGGCAAGTGTATCCGGGCTTCCTGTTCGACACGGGCATCGTCGCCACCCAGGGCATTCCGGGGCTGCTCGCCGGTAGCACGAACCCCGTGGGGCCGCCGTTCACGGCGACCGAGATGGACGTGGACAAGCGGGCCGCGGACGCAGCCGCCCAGGCGCAGATGGTGCTCACGGCGACCTCGAGCTGGACCAACCTCAACACCTTCTCGAGCCGCGGCGGGAAGCTCCTCTTCTTCCACGGCGCCAGCGACCCGTGGTTCTCGGCCCTCGACACGGTCGACTACTACGAGCGGATGACCCGAGCGAACGGCGGTGCGTCCGCGGTCAGCGGCTGGAGTCGGCTCTTCCTGGTGCCGGGGATGGGTCACTGTGGCGGCGGGCCGGCCACGCTCGACACCTTCGACATGCTGGGCGCGGTCGTCGACTGGGTCGAGAGCCAGAAACCCCCGCAGGCCATCCGGGCCACGGGCCGCCGCTGGCCGGGACGGAGCCGGCCACTGTGCCCCTACCCGTCGCACGCGCAGTACAGGGGGACGGGCGATGTCGAGGACGCTGCGTCCTTCGAGTGCCGCTAGCCGGAGGGCGCAGCGAAGTCCTCGAGCCGCTACTGGAAGAGTCTCGGCGCGAAGTCCTTGAGATCGCGCCGCCAGGTCTGCCACTCGTGATCGGTGCCGGGCGACTCCCAATAGACGTGCTGGATGCCCGCCTCCGTCAGCGAGGCGTGCAGCCCCTGGATGCCGGCACGCATCCGCTCCGGCTCCACCGTCCCGACACCCAACCACAGCAGGTGCACCTTCTTCGCGAAGGCGGCCGGGTCGGCGAAGACGCCGTTGTATGCGGCCTTCCAGTCCGGCTTTTCGCCGCTGATCATCTGGAGCCCGCCGGCTCCGCTGAACCCGCCGATGTAGGAGAAGAGGTCGAGGTGCTTTAGCGTGATCTGGAAAGTCTGCATCCCTCCCATCGAGAGGCCGGCCATGGCGCGGTGATCGCGGTCCGCGATCGTCCGGTAGGTCCCGTCGACGAACGGGATCAGGGCCTGCGTCACGTCGTCCTCGAACGCCGCCGCCATGTCCTGCATGGCCTTCATCATCTCCGGCGAGCCGAACGCCTTCCCGCTCAGGTCGGGAGCGGGCTGGCCGGCACGCCGCGCGTACCCGTACGCCATCACGACGACCATCGGCTTGCAGCTTCCGGCCGCGATCAGGTTGTCGAGGATGAAATTCGCCTTTCCCTGGCGGATCCAACCGGTCTCGTCCTCGCCGCCGCCGTGCTGGAGGAAGAGCACCGGATATCGGGTCTTCGTCTGCTCGTCGTAGTCCGGGGGGAGGTAGACCAGCGCATGGCGCCAGGTGCCGGTCACCTTCGACTCGTACCAGACCTCGCGCCCCTGACCGTGGGGCACGGCTCGAATGGCGTAGTAGTCGGCGCCCGGCTCCGGGACTTCGACGGCGCTCGCGTGCTTGCCGCCGCCGAAGAACGCGTGGCTGCCGGTGTCGCTCACCTCCGCACCGTCAACGATCAGCGTGTAGTAATGCAGGCCGGGAACGAGGGGTGGCGTGGTGACGGTCCAAGAGCCGTCCGCCTGCTTCACCATGTCCAGTTTCGGCCCGCTCCAGAAGTTCAATCGGACCTTCGTCGCTTCGGGAGCCTTGATCCGGACCTCGACTCTCCCGGCGCTGTCGACCCGGGGATAGTCCGCTCCCCAGACGTTCGTCGCCGCGGGCTGGAAGTCGCCCGGCTCTTGAGCATAAGAGAGGCTCGCCAGAAGAAGGAGCAATCCAAGCTGCTTCATTTCCCATCTCCTCGTTGGGTCCCACAACCCCATGATGCCGTCTTGTATCATGATCGCCGCGTTCGCGACGACGACTGGGTATGATTCCGCCGCGCTGCGGCCAAGGAGAAGAAAGGCGATGAGATCGACGAGAGGGTGTCTCCTGATGGCGTGGGGTCTGGCCGCCGCTCTTGGCGCTCCGCTCTCTGCCCAGGTTCAGACCGACGTGCCGCCGCCGGTTCCCGGTGCCAAGCCCGCGACGGTGGAGCGCGTCAAGATCCACGGGGCCACCCTCGAAGGCAATCTGGAAGGGGATGCCGTCGACCGCGACACGATCGTGTTCCTGCCGCCCAGCTACGCGAGCGACAAATCCCGGCGCTACCCGGTCGTCTATGCGCTGCACGGCTACTCCATCGGCGCCGAGCAGTGGACGGGCGAGATCCACGTGCCGCAGACGATCGAAGGCGCCTTTGCGCAGGGCACGAAGGAGCTGATCGTCGTCCTCCCCGACTCGAAGACCGGGCACAACGGCTCCATGTACTCGAGCTCGGTGACCACCGGCGACTTCGAGGGGTTCATTGCGCACGATGTGGTCGCCTATGTCGACGCCCACTACAGGACGATCTCCGATCGATCGAGCCGCGGCCTGGTCGGCCACTCGATGGGAGGGTACGGAGCCACGCGCATCGGGATGAAGCATTCCGACGTGTTCGGGAGCCTGTACATCATGAGCCCCTGCTGCCTGGCGCCCCGCGGTTCCGGGCCGGCGGCCGCGGATCTCGAAAAGGCGGTCGTCGACATGAAGACGCCCTCGGATGGGGAGAAGCTGCCGTTCTTCACCCGAGCGCAGCTGGCAACGGCAGCGGCATGGTCGCCCAACCCGAAGAACCCGCCGCTGTATCTCGACCTGCCGACGAAGGAAGGCGTGGCGCTACCAGATATTCTCGCCAAGTGGGCCGCGAACGCGCCACTCGCCTTCATCGATCAGTGCGTCGGCAACCTCCGGCAGTACCGCGCGATCGCGATCGACGTGGGCGATCAGGACGGCCTGAGAGCTGACGCCACCAAGCTGCACGAGGCTCTCGACACGTACGGAATCGCGAATGGCTTCGAGGTGTACCCCGGCACCCACACCAGCAGGGTCGCGGATCGCTTCCAGAACCACGTACTGACGTTCTTCGGCCGGACCTTGTGCTTCGAGTCCAGTTGTCGGTAATCGCCAGGCTCGATGTGAGCTCCCAGACCCCGTTCTTTCAGTGAGGAACAGATGATTCAGCCACCTGCTCGCAGAACCGGCCTCGTCTCCCGCCGAAGTCGACTCGTCCTCAGCCTCGCGCTAACGGCCGCCGCTCTCGGCCCGTCGACGACCACAGCCGAGAGTGTCGCCGTGTCCGTCGATGGTTCCAAGGGCGGCGCGAAGATCGACCGCAACCTCTTCGGCCAGTTCGCGGAGCATCTCGGCCACGGCGTCTACGAGGGCATCTGGGTGGGTCCCGACTCCGGAATCCCCAACACCCGTGGCATTCGCAACGACGTCGTGGCCGCGCTCAAGGCGCTCAAGGTGCCGAACGTGCGGTGGCCGGGCGGCTGTTTCGCAGACGAGTATCACTGGCGGAAGGGCATCGGCCCCAGTCGTGCGGTCAGCCTGAACCCCAACTGGGGCGGCGTCATGGAGCCGAATACGTTCGGAACGCACGAGGTCATGGACTTCCTCGACCAG
>JBGPOS010000147.1:0-4901 GCA_041488155.1 Tepidiformaceae bacterium | reverse complement strand
CTGCCGGGCGCGGCGTTCATGCTGCACGACACCATCCTGGCGGCCCTCAAGAAGCTCCTGGACAGCAACGGCCGGCCCCTCTTCATGCCCGGGATGGACACTCCGGGGACGCCCGCGAACCTGATGGGGCATCCCTACTTCATCAACCAGGACATGGACAACGCGATCTCGACCCAGAAGGAGACGATCGTGTTCGGGTTGCTGAAGAAGTACATCATCCGCCGCGCCGGGAACCCGATCCTGATGAGGCTGGCCGAGCGGTACGCCGAGTTCTTCCAGGTGGGCTTCGTGGCGTTCGACCGCCTCGAGGGCCAGCTGGTGTCCGGAAGCTCGGCGGCCGTCCGCGTTCTGCAGCAGCCGTAGTAGTCCGGACTCCCAACGGATCGGGGCGGCTCTTCAGGGGGGCCGCCCCGGTTCCACCTGGAAAGGAATCTCATGAACGTCAAGCTGTTGCATTCCATGGTGGGTGATCGCTTCGCGTATCAGCCCCGCCACATCGTCAGGTGTTCGGAGAAGACGGGGAAAAGCTATCTCGATGCTGGCTTTGCCGTCGCGGCATCCGATGACGCCGAGGTAGACGGCGAGATTTTCGACGAGGCGGCCGAAACGAAGGTCCCGCCGCCGCGAAAGCAGGCGCCCGAGAAGACGGAACGCCCGAAGCCCGAGAC
Source organism: Tepidiformaceae bacterium (assembly GCA_041488155.1). Taxonomy (GTDB): domain Bacteria; phylum Chloroflexota; class Dehalococcoidia; order Tepidiformales; family Tepidiformaceae; genus JBGPOS01. The sequence goes on along the minus strand of JBGPOS010000147.1, from coordinate 4,233 downwards.
GCCCGAAGCACAGAGCGAACGGGCCCACTGCGCCGGCCAGACGACGCGCGGCAACGCATGCATGCGCGCCGTCGTCAAGGGCTCGAAGTTCTGCGACAACCACCAGGATCAGAAGTAGGCCCGCGGAGGACGGGATAGTCGATGGGCTACCAGGCACAGCAGGGGATCCCCGTCACCGTCCACCATCCGGTGCGGGACATCAATGGGGCCTATGTGGCGGGCCAGGCCGCGGCCGTCACGAAGGCCCTGCTGGGGCCAGACCGCCTGGCCGCGCCGACCGAGCTGGCGACGCTCGCGCTCTCCGATGAGGCGGTCGGGTGGATCCAGGCCACCATCACACTGTCGCGGCTCGGCACCTACACGCTCTCCCTGACCGACCCGGTCGGCACCGACGAACGAGAGATCGCCTACGACGTCCAGGTCGCCGCTGGGATCTCGACGTCGGCGAGCCTGCTGACCTCGCTCGACCGGCTGCGGACGCGCCTGCAGCTCAAGAACGCAGCCGGCCAGCCCATCCAGCCAGGCGATCCTCACGCGCTCGATGCGCTCCTGATGATCTTCATCAGCGAGGTGTCGGACGACATCCAGGGCGAGCTCGGCCGCACGTTCGCCGAGACCGATTACATCGAATACCTGGACGGCAACAATCGCTCGAGCCTCGTGCTGGGGGCCGGTCCCCTCGTGTCGTTCACGTCGCTCAACTGGGTCGATTACCAGGACAACGGCGCCGGCGGCGTCACGGAGGTCCTGACGGTTGTGCCGCGCTCCTCCTACGTTCTGGCCGGCCTGCGGTCGCAGCCGCGGTTCTATGGCCTCGGGCGCATCGATCTGCTGGGGGGCGCCCTCTTCACGCCTGGCCCGAAGCGCTACAAGGCCATCCACCGATGCGGCTTCTCGCCGCTCCCCGAGGGGCTGGTCAGGTGGGCAACGGAGGACGCGTTCTACCGGGCGATGAGCCGGGACGTCGGCAACCTCCTGTCGCAGACGCTCGGGGATGGGTCGATCACCTATATGCGCCCTCAGCAGATGATGGAATCCCGCGAGCTGGGGCTGGCGCCGTTCCGATTGGAGGCAGCATGACCTCCAACCCATTCTTCCTCGACACCAAGGTGCTGGGCCTCGTCGAAACGAATCAATGGCTCGAAGGGTTGGCCCGCCAGGACCTGCGCGAGCGACTCCGGAAGGCCTCCAGGCTCGTCTCGGACACCGCCAAGAGCATGACCACGAGCAGGCGCGTCAAGGCGGCGATGAGTTACGACGTCCGGGTCGTCTCGTCCACGGTCTTTCGTGCGGTCGTGGGTCCCTTGCGCCGCAAGGCATGGTTCGCCCACTTCCTCGAGTTCGGCACCAAGGCGAGCCCGCGGCACCATGCCACCCGGGCGTTCCCGTTCCTGATTCCAGCAGAAGAGGCGACGGAGCAAGAGGTCGTCGACATCGTCGGCGAGCCCTTCCTACTGCGCGCCGGGAGATCGTGATGAAACTGACCCGCCTTCGCTTCCTGACCGGTCTGTTGGCCGTCTTCGCTCTCCTCCTGGCACCCCCGGCCCTGGCGGCCGACAGGTTCGTCCTGCACGCCTTGGGAGCGGAGACAGGCCCCAATACGGGCGCGGCCTTCGACCTCGGGAACGCCCGCAATGTCTTCGTCGTCGCCCGTGTGACAGCCGGTTCCGGAACGGTGAATCCCTTCGATGTCTGGCTGGAGTGCAGCATCGACGGGACCAACTTTACTGAGTGCGCCATCGACGACCGCGTAAAGGCGACGACGACGGGGGCCGGCCCGCACACCGACAACGTCATCAAGCTGATCGCCGAGGTCGCCGTCACGAGTTCCGCGGTCTATTCGGCGCGGCTTGGAGCGGAGAGCGCCGTCCAGGCCATCCGGGCACGCTGGAACATCGCCGGCACCACGCCGAGCGAGACGTTCGAGGTTCTGCTGAGCGCGAAATAGGGAGCGCGATGAATGCCGACGCCCAAGTCCAGACTGATCCGCGATGCTCTGACGACCGAGATCCGGAAGGTCGTCGGTATCGGGGCGACCGGGACGGACTGGCGGCTGTGGGTGAAGGAGACCAGCTTCCCGGCCGTCTACACCATCCTGGATTCCGAGGATGCGGAGCCGATGCCGACCAGGTCCAAGGAAGTGCACGCGCACTTCCGGCTCGCGACGATCATCTCTTCGACGACGCCCGAGGACGCTTTCGATCAGCTGCGTGCCGACATCGAGATGCAGATCGAGGACGACCCGGCCCTCGGGGGTCTGGCGGACGATGTGTGGATGTCGGGCTGCGGACATTTCGCCACCGGCAAGAGCATCGCGGGCAGCGTGTATGTGCGGGACGTGTTTGTCGAGGTCATCTATCGGCACGGGAGAGGAACCCCATGATGAAGCTCAAGTACGTCGGCTCGATGTCGAGCGCCGTGCTGTTCGACGGGCGCGCGGTGATGCGCGATCAGGTGTTCGAAGTGGAAGATGACCAGGTGGCGGCCGGGCTCCTGGCGCAGACGGACAACTATGCGGGGACCGTGGATGATGCGGCGCCGCGGCGCAAGTCCAAGGACGGGAGGCTCTGATGGGAGCCGGACGGAACAGCTATTTCGGGTGGGTCCAGGAATCGGCGTGGGGTACTCCAGTCACGCCGCCGACGAAGTGGTGCGAGATCGTCTCCGAGGGCATGCAATCGATCAATGACCAGGAGGCGAGACCGGTCATCCGCGCGCTGCATAAGCGCGAGGGCAATCTCTACGACAAGAAAAAGGGTGGCGGCGGCACGGTCGCGATGGAGCTGAACTTCGAGGGGATGCTGCGCCTCTTGGAACACCTGACCGGGACATCGCCGACCCCGACCACGGACGGCACCCGGCGCGAATACGACTTCACGATGCCGGCGGGGGAGCTCATGGCCGGGAAGGGCCTGACCGGCTACATGTTCAAGGACCAGACCCAGGAAGAACAGTACGCCGGCATGAAGATCCGGTCGGCCAAGTTCAGCTTCGATCCGCTGCGCAACAGCCAAGTCGAGCTCGACTTCGTAGCCAAGAACGTCGCCCAGGTCGGCGTGACGGCTCCGACGTTCCCCGGCATCGCCAATTACTGCGGCGGCAACATCCTGACCTGCAAGCTCGACACGGTCGCCCGCCAGATCGACTCGGCCGAGCTCACCATCAATAACGCGCTCGACGACGACAAGCGCGTTGTGGGCTCGAAGAACGTGGCCGAGCCAGTGCGCAAGGATCTGGTCTCGGTGGAAGGCTCGATGACCGTCGACGCTGTCCAGCAGGACCTCACGGACTGGCTGGCCGGCACGCTCCACAAGATCGAGCTCCTGCACACGGGGCCGGTCCTGGAGACGAGCACGTACAAGTTCAACTTCCAGATGGATAAGTGCCGCCTGAAATCGGACCCGATCCCGCAGGTGGGCGGGCCTGGGATCGTCAAGGCCAAGCTCGATTTCGAGGCGCTCTTGCCGATCGCGGGCCTCGCGGGGCTCTGCCACATCATCGTGAGCGGCACGGAGACGGCCATCGCATAGGGCGGAGACGCCGGGAGGGAAGGATGTCGGATGAGAACGGGAATGGTGCCGGCGAGGTTCTGACGGCCGCCCAGGTGATGGCCAAGGGACGCAAGCTCCTGCAGCTGCCGAGCGGGGGGAACGTCCTGGTGGGGAGCATCGAAGTCCACGAGCTGACCGAGCTGATCAACGGCCTGCCCGACGTCAGTGCACTGGCGGCGGCCGCGGAGGACAACGCGCCTGCGGCGGCGCGCCGGCCCGAGACCAAGGCGATCCTGGCCAGGATGGCCACGGTCATCCGCAAGGGCACGATCGACCCCGAGCTGTTCGAAAAGCGCAAGGACGGGCCCACGCCGCTCGATTTCCCGATCGAGGACCGGGCGCTGATGTTCAAGACGATCCTCGAGCTCACGAAATATTCAAAGGCGGCGGGCGCCGAAGTGCTCCCTTTGTCCGAAACCGTCGCCTGATGGAGGGGCTCGACTCCATCGCGCGGCGGTATGGTGTCAGGCCCTCGCAGCTCATCGGCATGCGGGACGCCCTGAAGGCGCTCTCGATCGACCTCTGGGCGCACAACTGGGGCGTGCAGCGTGATGCGCATCTCGCGCGAGAAGCGGTGAAAAAGGGGACCGGCCGTGGCCGATAGCAAGCGCACCGTCTCGATCGTCATCGAGGCCCGCAACAACGCCAGCAAGGCGCTGAAGGAGATCGGCCTGTCGCTGGG
>JBGPOS010000146.1:0-4929 GCA_041488155.1 Tepidiformaceae bacterium | reverse complement strand
GGACTTCGTGGCCTTCGACGACGACCTGCGCGTCGGCTGGGAAGTGAAACGGTACCTGCGCGAGAGCGGCGCCCGGGTGAACTTCGTGATGCACTTCGACAACGTGCAGACCATGAAGGAGGCCGTCACGCTGGGTACCAGCATCAGCATCCTTCCGGTGCGTGTCCTGCGCAACGATCTCGAACAAGGGCGCCTGGTCGCGATCCCGCTCGAGGGTTGCGCGCTGGTGCACCCACTCGGCGTCATCCACCGGCGCCGAAAGAAGTTCAACCGGGCGACGCAGGCTTTCCTGGAGGTGTTGTGGAAGGACGCCGCTTCGGAGTCTGAGACGCGCCCAGGGCCGCCGGAACCGGTGAGTCGTCCCCTGGGCGAGGAAGACCAGGAAGGCTCCTCGGAGTAGCCGGGCCGTCACCCCACCAATCACCAATGCACCGCTCCGACGAGCCAATGCGCCTCCAGTACGCCACTCCCAATCGTCATGATTGCAGAAGGAGCGCGGAACGCCGCTCAGTTTGATCGCGGCCACAAACTCAGGATTGAGCCGCGACCCGGCGAAGGACGGCCAGTTCGGCCACGTCGAACGTCCCGCCACCGATGCCGACGAACATGTCCCTGACCGCTCGCTGATGGGCAGGCCCGCGCCGATCGCCGCCGCGATCAGCTGCTCGATGCGGTGAACCCTTCGCGCGCCGGCCGACTCGGCCGCTTCGCGCACCGCGCGCTCACGACAGCTCTCGGTGCAGGGCGCCTCCGCCATCCGCCGCATACCCATCAGGTTTCGGGCAGGGGAGCGGTGGTGGGGAGCGTGAAGGAGATCATGGCTCGCGGCGCGCGGTCACGGTCAGGGCCTCCCCGGGCCACGACCCCTCCCTGGGAGCCAGCCCCTCTACCTCCGATCGGGGTGGTGCGGAGCTTGCCCACGCATCAGCAAAGTAGAAAGCGCGTCGGCCATTTCGCAGGCTTCACGTGTGCGCTCATCGCGTCGTGAATCGACCTCACGAGGAGGCTCCATGTTCCGGAAGCTCGCACTGCTGGTCGCGGCGCTCGCCCTGCCGTCCTCGGGTCAGGTCTCCGCCGCGGATCCCACGGTCGTCGGCCTCATCACCAAGACCGAGACGAACCCGTTCTTCGTGAAGATGAAGGAAGGCGCCGCCGAGGAGTCGAAGAAGCTCGGCGCCAAGCTGCTCACCGGCGCCGGTGCCAGGGACGGCGACAACGAGGGTCAGGTGACGGCGATGGAGAACATGATCAACGCCGGCGCGAAGGGTATCCTCATCACGCCCAGCGACACCAAGGCCATCGTCCCCTCGATCAAGCGGGCGCGGCAGCAGGGCGTCCTCGTCATCGCCCTCGACACCGCCACCGAGCCGCAGTCCGCGGTGGACGCGCTCTTCGCGACCAACAACTTCAACGCCGGCCTGCTCATCGGCCAGTGGTCCAAGGGCGCCACGGCCGGCAAGAAACCCGTCATCGCGACGCTCGACCTGCAGCCCGGCATCACCGTCGGCGCACAGCGGCACAACGGTTTCCTGCAGGGCCTCGGCCTCGTGAAGTCCGATCCGAACACGTCCGCCCTCGCCTCCGCGCCCGAGGTGGTGTGCAGCCAGGACACGCACGGCGATCAGACAGAGGGGCAGGCGGCGATGGAGAACTGCCTCAGCAAGAACCCCGACATCAACCTCGTCTACACGATCAACGAGCCCGCCGCGTTCGGCGCGTACACGGCCATCAGGGCCGCCGGGAAGCAGAAGCAGATCACGATCGTGAGCGTGGACGGCGGGTGCCGGGGCGTGCAGGGCGTGAAGGACGGCAAGATCGCCGCGACCTCGCAGCAGTACCCGCTCAAGATGGCGAGCCTGGGCGTCGAGGCGGTGGTGAAGTACGCGAGCTCGAAGACGAAGCCCACCGGCTACACCGACACGGGCGTCACGCTCATCACCGACAAGCCGCAGACCGGCGTGGACAGCCAGGACAGCAAGTACGGTCTCGCCAACTGCTGGGGCACGAAGTGACCTCGTTTCACCGTGGCGGGCCGACGCGGGATCTCCCGACGCTGCCCCGACCAGGCGGGAGGGTCGCATGAGCACCGCCGCCACCACCACCGCCGCGCCACGAAGCCCGCAACGCTCACGGATCTCCGGGATCATCGACCTCCTGCGAGGGGTGCCGATCCTGGGGCCGGTGGCGGCGCTGCTCCTGGCGTGCGTCTTCTTCGCCACGCAGACCGACCGCTTCCTGTCGGGTTCGAACTTCTCGCTCATCCTGCAGCAGGTGATGGTCGTCGGAACGCTCGCCATCGGCCAGACGCTGGTCATCCTGACCGGGGGGATCGACCTGTCGAACGGCATGATCATGGCGCTGTCGTCCGTGCTCATGACAGGCCTCGCCGCGAACTCCGGCATGAACCCCTTCCTGGCCATCCTCGTCGGGCTCGCGGTGTGCGTCGCCTTCGGCGTGCTGAACGGCTGGCTCACCACCGCGATCGGGCTCCCGTCGTTCATCGTCACGCTGGGCACCTTCAACATCGCGTACGCCCTGGTGCGCATCTACACGACGGCCACCATCACCAGCGTCCCGGATCCGATGCTCTTCTTCGGGGAGACCTTCGGCATCGGGAGCACCCAGATCTCGTACGGATCGATCCTCATGCTGGCGCTGTTCGTCGTCGCCGGGTTCGTGCTGAGCTCGACGCGGGCCGGGCGGGCCGTGTACGCGGTGGGCGACAACCCGGAGGCGGCGCGCCTGGCCGGCATCCGCACCAACCGCGTCCTGCTGGGCGTCTACGCGGTGGCCGCGCTCTCCTACGGCATCGCCGGGCTGCTGCTCGTCGCGCGCACCGGCGTGGGAGACCCGCAGGCGGGCCAGACCGGGAACCTGGACAGCATCACCGCGGTGGTGCTGGGCGGGACGAGCCTCCTCGGCGGGCGCGGCCAGATCGTCGGCACGCTCGTCGGCGCGCTCATCGTGGGCGTCTTCCGCAACGGGCTGCAGCTCATGGGCGTCGGCTCCATCTACCAGGTCCTCATCACCGGCATCCTCGTGATCCTGGCGGTGTCCGTCGACTACCTCTCTCACCGCGGCGGCAAGTAGCCGGCCAGGAGGCCACCATGGGCAGCACCCTCCCGGCTTCCCCTGCGCCCTCCTCGACGGCTTCCTCGCGGCCCCGCGGGAAGGTCCTGCTGGAGATGAAGGGCATCGGCAAGTCCTTCCCCGGCGTCAAGGCGCTGCAAGGCGTGAGCCTCGCGGTGCGCGAGGGCGAGGTCCTGGCGCTCCTCGGCGAGAACGGCGCCGGCAAGTCCACCCTCATCAAGATCCTGTCCGGTGCCTACACCAGGGACGAGGGCGAGATCCTCTTCGACGGCAAGCCCGTCGCGATCCGCAGCCCGGAGGACGCCCAGGCCCTGGGCATCTCCACCATCTACCAGGAGTTCAACCTGGCCAAGGACCTCACGGTCGCCGAGAACATCTTCCTCGGGCACCTGCCGGTGAAGGGCCTGCGGGTGGACTGGGAGACGGTCCGGAAGCGGTCGCGGGAGATCCTGGACAGTCTCGGCGCGCTCTTCAGCGTGGACGCCGTCGTCTCGCGTCTGTCCGTGGCCGAGCAGCAGCTGGTGGAGATCTCCAAGTCACTCAACCGCAAGACCCGCATCCTCGTCATGGACGAGCCATCGGCGGTGCTGGGCGAGGGCGACCTGGAGCGCCTGTTCCAGGTGGTCCGTTCACTCAAGGACCAGGGCATCGGCGTCATCTACATCTCCCACCGCATGCGGGAGATCTTCGCGCTGGCCGACGAGGTCACGGTGCTGAAGGACGGCCGCTATGTCGGGACGCGACTCGTCTCCGAGGTGACCATGGACGAGCTGGTCCGGCTCATGATCGGCCGCGACCTGAAGGACGTCTACCCCAGGCGCGAACCCAAGCTCGGCGAGGTGCTCCTCGAGGTGAAAGGCCTCCGCCGCGCGAAGCTCGTCCACGACGTGAGCTTTCAGGTGCGCGCGGGCGAGATCGTCGGCTTCGCCGGGATCACCGGTTCCGGCCGCACGGAGGTCGTCCGCGCCATCTTCGGCGCCGATGCGCACGGCGGCGAGATGCGCGTCGCCGGGCGGCCCTACCGGCCGAGATCCCCGACGGAGGCCGTCCGGCGGGGCATCGCGCTGGTCAACGAGGACCGGAAGGCCCACGGGCTCTTCCTGAAGCTGAACGTCACCACCAACACCACCATCTCCGCCCTGAAGTGGCTGTGCAAGGCGGGGATCATCCAGCGCGCGAAGGAGAAGTCCCTCGTGCAGCGGATGATCAAGGACCTCCGGATCAAGACGCCGAACGCCGACTTCCTCGTCGTGAACATGAGCGGCGGCAATCAGCAGAAGGTGATCCTCGGGAGGTGGCTCGCCATCGACACGAAGATCCTGATCATGGACGAGCCGACCCGCGGCATCGACGTGGGGGCCAAGTCCGAGATCTACCAGCTCATGAACGAGCTCACGAAGCGCGGCGTGGGCATCATCATGATCTCGTCGGAGCTGCCCGAGGTGCAGGGTATGAGCGACCGCGTCCTGGTCATGCGAGAGGGCACGATCGTGGGCGAGCTGGCGCGCGCCGAGGCGAGCGAGGAGGCGATCATGAAGTACGCCGTCGGCGGCGAGCTGGCCCAGGCGTAGGCTGCCGAGAAGAGAACGCGGGCGAATGAGACGTACCGACCCGCTCCTCGTCCTGCTGGCCTATCTAGCGTTCGTATCGCTCGGGCTCCCGGACACGGTGCTCGGCGTGGCCTGGCCGTCGTTGCGGGAACGCTTCGAGCTGTCGCAGGCCGCCATCGGTGCCGCGCTGGTCGCAAACGTGAGCGGCTACGTCGCGTCGGGACTCGTGGCGGGCCAGCTGGCCGCAAAGCTCGGCGTGGGCGGGCTCCTGGGCGCGAGCAGTGGCCTG
>JBGPOS010000145.1:0-4955 GCA_041488155.1 Tepidiformaceae bacterium | reverse complement strand
CGATCCGAGCGGCGTCATCTTGATCGTCGGCATCGCCATCATGGGGGGCATGAAGGGCAGGCCGGCCGTGGTCGGCTCGACCCCCTCGCGACGCCCCCGAGGCCGGCAGGGAGGCTCGGTGGGCCAGGGACGGGCGAGCCCGGAGGTGGCAGTCCGGTGGCCGGCGCCATCGTGCGCACAGAAGTCGCAGGCAGGGTATCGAGGAGAGTCTCCGGCTCCACCACCGGTCGTGCTCATCGTTCGGTCCCTCCAGATTCGGGTGATGGGCCACAGCCCCCGGCGGTGTATCCGCACCGCGCGGGGGCGTCTTGTTGTCTAGGACACGATCTCCTCGAGAATCGTGACGTCCACCATCTCGCGCCCCAACTCCGAGGCCACGAGGTAGGCGGCGTAGTCGTCGTACATCACGAGCGCCCCCGTCGTCGTCGCGGTAGACGTGCCATCCCAGAGGCCCCGCCAAGACGCATTGGACGAGGGCCGCGTAGAGCGAGGTCTTGCTCCATCCTCGAAGCAATGCGATCCATCCATGAGATCACCGGAAAGACCGTCACCTTCGATTACAAGGATAGAGCCCGGCGAGGTGATCATATGTGCTATATCTCCGATCTGGCCAAGATCCGGAGTCATTATCCCGGTTGGAACCCCACGAGGACGGTACCGGACATGATCGATCTTCTGTGCCGAATCGTGGCGCAAGAAACTATCGATCTAAGTCATGGCGGCCGGGGCTGGGGCCGAAAAAGCGGCACGCTGCCGGCGGATCACGGAGCGCACGAGCAGAATTCGGCGAGGAGCGAGTCGGCGAAGTCGCCGCCGCGGCTGCAACAACCGCTGTCCCGCTGAAATGAGGCCGCCGTCGGGTTGGGGACGAGGCGACCAGAGGCGCGGCCTCGCGCTCAGGGCCCCCTCGGGCTCCGAGACCTTGGTTTCTTCTCTGTTGATCCCGTTATGGACCAATGCTATCTGGATGATGAGGACCCGGACAGCGGGCGCAAGGCGCTGAAAGAAAGGCCAGCTTGACGGCAGCAGCGGTGTCCACCACATTCGAGATGCTCGGCGTCCCTCTGCTTTTTGAAACGGACGATCGGCTCGGCGCTCGATGGCTGGAAAGCTTCCTGAGGCCCTGGTTTTCTTCCGCGGACCCGGCCGCTTGCCGCTACACCGCGCGCCTCGTCCATGACGAAGGCCGGTTCGCAGAGCTGGAGGCGGCCAGTCGCGTTGCGCGGCTCGCCCCGGTCGAGTGCTTCTGTCTCGACAGCCAGGTTATCGCGCATCCTGGCTGGCGGATGGATGGGGCGACCTGCGTGTCTGACCGTGTGTGTGGCTGCTTCTACCTGCACACGGGATCCGGCACCACGGTCGTCGCCCGTCCGGGCGACCGGAGACCACGGTTGGCCGTCGTGCGCATCTTGCGGGAGCTGACCGCGGCCTCGTTGTCCTCGCCCCGGTTACTGTCGCTCCATGCGGCCGCCGTGGGCATCGGAGGCCAGGCGGTAGTCCTGGCCGGCCCGAAGCAGGTGGGCAAGACGACTCTCCTCAGCTATCTGCTGCTGACCGGGCCGGGAACACTGATCTCCAACGATTGGGTGTTCGTCTCCTTCGGCGGGCCCGATGGCGACGGGCCCGATGGACATCGGCCGACGGCCTACGGCATGCCCACGGTCGTTAAGGTCAGACGCGACTCTCTCGGTCTCTTTCCTTCGCTCGCCGCCGGTTTGCTCGAGGGCGGCTCATTCTTGCTCCATCCCGACGAGGGCTTGGGCGGCGCCGGTTGGGAGCCGTCGGCCAACCGAGACCCCGATTGCCACTACCTGAGCCCTCGGCAGTTCGCTGCCAGGCTCGGCGCCGAAGCTGTCGGCTCGGCCCCTCTGGCGGCCATCGTCTTTCCCCACTTCGCCTCGGATGTCCACACCCTCGCTCTTCGCCGCCTGGACGCTTCCTCGGGTCTCGAGCGGCTGCGGACCTGTCAGTACGGGCGCCGGAACGGGCGACGCGGATCGACCCTTTTCGGCGGGGTCGACAGACCCTCGGAGGCGGGCCTGGAGGATCTCGCCCAGCGGGTGCCCCTCTTCGAGTGTTTCCTCGGACCTCTCGCGTACCAGGGTGACGCGGCGGCGAAGGTGCTGCTGGATGCGCTGCCGGCCGGGCTGGATCGCCGATGACGGGCTCTGGGCAGGTGTCCCAAGGAATCAGCGAGGTGCTTGCCGCCTTGGCCCACGGCGGAATGCGGCCGCTCCGCTGGCAGCTCTTATCGGCCTTCGCCCCGGAGACCACCCGGCGTCCATCCTACCGGGTGGAGCTTTGCGACGGACGCACGGTCAAGGCACGCTGCCTGCTCGATGAGAGCAGTGCCGAGAAGACGCAGCAGATCCGGGCCGCGATGGCTGTCGGTGCCTTTCCACCGGTGCTTCTTCGCTGCGGCCGCGTCTTCATCGAGCCGTGGGTGGAGGGGACCCCCCTGTCTTCCGGCGCCGCGACCGGAGCCCAGGTTGCGACGGCGGCTTCGCTGCTCGCTCAGGTCCACGCCGTAGAGGAGGTTGCCGGCCGAAAGGTCCGATCCGAGCGCGCGACGCAGGAGTGGCGGGGCCAGACGACCGCGCGGCTGGAGCTTCTTGTCGCCCGGGGCGCCATCCGCGGAGACTGTCTTCAGACGCTCCAAGACGCCCAACAGCGATCGGACCCGGGCACGGCGCGACTGGGCGTGATCCACGGCGACTTCTGCGCCGAGAACATGATCGTCGATCCGGCCGGAGGCTTGCTCGTGATCGACAATGAGGACTTCGCCGTCGACGCTCTCGACTACGACCTTGGGCTGACCTGGTATCGCTGGCCTCTGCCCGAACTGGCCTTCGCGCTCTTCCTCGACACCTACTCACGTCAGGCGAGGCGGCCGGTAGCTCCGTTGACCTTCTGGAAGATCGCCGCGGTGGCCAAAGGCGCGGCAAGCCGAGTCCAGCTTTTCCCGGAAGGTGCGGCCGCCGCCCTCGCCCGGCTGGAGCACCTGGCGGCGGAGCTGGAGGAAAGGAACCCGTCCAGTCGAGGAGAGGCCTGGCCATGAACGCGTTCTGGGCCGTGACCTGCTACTTCAATCCCTTGGGGTGGCGCAGCCGTCTCCGGAACTATCGCTGTTTCCGCCGGCATCTCGGAGTTCCTCTGCTGACGGTCGAATGGCATCCGGCGGGCAATTACCAGCTCGGCCCCGACGACGCCGAGGTGCTGATCCAGGTCCAGGGCGGGGACCTGATGTGGCAGAAAGAGCGCCTTCTCAACCTGGGACTCGCCCGGCTTCCGGCCGAGGTCGAGTACGTCGCCTGGCTCGACTGCGAGACCCTCTTCTGCGATCCACACTGGCCAGAGCGGACGGCCAGCGCCCTCGGCGAGCGCGAGGCTGTTCAGCCTTTCTCGCGCGGGTGGTACACGAATCCAGAACAGGCTCGGGAAATCGTGGAGGCTCCCCACCGTTCCGGCCAGTCCTGGTCTCGATACCAGATCGGCGCCGGCGTGATCGCTTCCGCGAAGCTGCTCGGTGAGCAAGGCCCCGAAGCCCTGGTCGACGCGGACCTTCGCGGCCACCTGGCCCCGGACCTGCCCAATGACGGGTCCCAGTTGTCGCGGATCCCGGGTCTCGCCTGGGCCGCGCGGCGCTCGACGATCGTGGAGCTCGGGCTGTTCGACCGCGCGATCATCGGCGCCGGCGACTGGCTCTGGATGCTGGGAATCCTGGGGGGCTCGCGACGATGGCTGGCCGCGGCGGGCCAGTTCGGGTATTCCTATCTGGCCAGCAGCAGCTACCCGCGGTGGGCCGAAGCCGCCCACGCCCGGGTGGGCGGGCGGATTGGATACGTCGAAGGGCCGGTGCTGCACCTCTACCACGGCCAGCTGGGGAACCGGAGATACAAGTCCCGGCACCGGTCGTTCAGCGGCCTGCGAGTCGACGTCGAGAGGGACATCACGAGGACGGCTGACGGTGTCTGGAAGTTCGTCGATCCTCGGCCTGAATGGACCGAGTTCATGCATCGCTACTTCCTGGAACGCAATGAAGACGAAGCGCTCCCGGCCAGGGAATCCGCCCTGGCCAGGCCCCTCGGTGGCTGAGGAGAACGGAGCGTGCCCCCGGTGGAGCGGCACGTCAAGGAGCGCGGGTTGCGGGACCTCGTCTCCGGAGCCTACGTCCTGCCGGCGCTCCTGGTGGCTCATGAGCTGCGCCTCTTTCCCCTGTTGGCCGGCCAGCCGCGCAACGTGGCCGAGATCTGCGAGGCACTCCACCTGAAGCGCCGCCCCGCCAAGGCACTCCTGGCCATGTGCGTCGCCGCCGGCCTGGTGCATTGCCAGACCGGCCGCTACGCTCTCTTGCCGCTCGCGCAAGACTTCTTCTTGCCCGAGAGCCCGGCCTACTTCGGCGGCTACTTGGATCTGATGATCGAAAACTCCCAGCTCTACACGTTCGAGAGCATCCAGCAGGCGATCCTCACCGACACTCCCCAGACTGGGATGGCGTCGGGGACCGCCCCGAGCCCCGAGTCCAAGGCGCATCGCCTCCGGTCCCTCACCAATGGCATGCAGAGCCGCGGAGGGGCCGCGGCGATGACCTGGCCCGGGCTGGTCGATCTCTCCCGGCATCGGGTGTTTCTCGACATCGGCGGGGGCTCGGGGGTTCATTCCATCGGTGTGGTCCGGCGCTGGCCCCACTTGCAAGCCATCGTCTTCGACCTCGCGCCGGTCTGCGACCTAGCCGACGAGCAGATCGCGGAGCACGATCTCGCCGAGCGCGTCCGCACCCACGCCGGCGACTTCCAGGATCCGGCTCCTTTCCCTTCTGCCGACGTTCATTTCTACTCTGAGGTCTTTCACAACCGTTCCCCGGAGCAGTGTGCTCAGCTGCTGGCCAAGAGCTTCCAGGAACTGCCGACCGGGGGCCTCATCCTCCTCCATGAGATGCTGTTCGACGATGAGCT
>JBGPOS010000144.1:0-5014 GCA_041488155.1 Tepidiformaceae bacterium | reverse complement strand
CGGCGGGCGTTCCCGCGGCGCCCGTCAACAACGTGGCGGAGATGGTCGCCGATCCCCAGGTGCAGGCCCGGGAGATGTTCGTCGAGCTGGACCATCCCACTTACGGCCCGCTGAAGACGACGGGGACTCCGCTCAAACTCTCGGAGACGCCAGGCCGAGTCCGCTGGCTGGCGCCCCGGCCCGGCGAGCACAACGAGGAGGTCTTCGTCGGACTCCTCGGCTACTCCCCCGACGATCTCGCCCGGTGGCAGGCTGAGGGTGTGATCTAGTCTAGTTATTGCCGGGAGCGGTGGAGCAGTAACGTCGAACCGAGGGCGGGGCTAGTCCCCCGCCGGCGGCACCACAGCAGGGGGAACGAGCCCGGTCCTCATTCCTCCACCAGAACACGGGGAACGGCGTGTTCGAGTTCTCCAAACAGCCGTGCCGGCACCGACCCAACCAAACCCTGACTCTTGAACACGCTCGCCCCGTAAAACTCCCTCGCCTTACCCCTCCACACAACCTTTCCGGTTGCCACCTCGTAAATATCTGCTCGCATTTCGACCTTGCCTTCAAAGAAGACCAACGGCCAACTCAACGATGCCGTGAGAACGGCGAGGGTCGCGGTGATATTGGGGGGCCTCCTGATTCCCTCCACGACCACGATCCCGTCGACATTGAGCGGTCGTCCCAGCCTCCGCACGATCTCGGCGGTGCTCTCCGGAGGTTGTGCACCATCGTCTGAGGACCTCATCCACGCGACCAACGTGTCGAGCTGTTCCGTCACCCGCTCCGGCGTGAGGCCAAGTTTCTCCAAGTAGAGCACTTCGTGAAGATCCAGGGGAGCCGCCTCGTAGCCTCTCGCGGAGAGCCAGGACAGCGTCGCCGACATCACCCGTCCTGTGACCTCGGCTTGTTGCTCCACCTTGCGAGGCTCGGTCGGCCATCCTTCCCAGATGTCCAACACATTCTGGAATCTGATTGGCGCGACGGCCAGCCGCCGAAGCTTGCCGACCGACCGTTCAATTCGACCGTCTATCCTTTGATAGCTGGTGGGGGTGATGTCCCCGCGATACTGCCATACCCGGCTTGAGCATGCCGAGCACAGCACCAAGACCATGGCGCCTAGACACTGAGCCATCTTGCTCATGGCTTCCCTCCCAGGCGCCGGAAGATCGCTGCCGACACGATCTCGCTGGCCTCGTCGAAGACCTGTTGGACGAGCGCGCCGTCCTTGGCGGCGAATTTACCCAGTGACGCGCAACGGGCCGGCGGGAGATCTTCACTGCGCGTGAGGTGACTCCAGAAGACGTCATCTTCGAAGATCACACCATCTGAAGCGGTCAGCACGATGGTCGCGTCGACTTTCAAGCATAGAATCTCACCGCCGGGCACGTTGTTGAGAAGGCCATATCGGATGATCCCTACCTCGAGGCGAAGGTCGCCGGCCGGCGCGGGACGGGAGTTCTTGAAGAAGCGCGAATCGAGTGATGCTTGCAGACGATTCGGGAAGTCAATGTCTTGAAGAGCTTTGGTCACTGTGGCGTTCTGCCGGGAGTTGGCGTATCCCCAGACGGCAAGCGGCGGCACGAGCAGGACGCCCAGGGCAGCGCCTTGGTACATAGGAAAGAGAAGAGCTGTGCCGACCCCGACGGCCCCAGCCGCCCCGCCCTCCGCCAACCCAGCGAAAAACCCGTCGGGCCATGCTTTGGAGACTTCCGGGGAGACCGCCAACTGCACCGACACTTCCCCCACACTGCGCCGGTCACGGATAACGAAATCAAGACCTCTGGGAGGGATCTTTTCCAACTGCCGGGGCCTTCGATCAGTCGAGCGATTACCGGACCTGTCAGCGGTGGCCAACTGCTTAGCGCATCCTGGCAGAGTCGCGATCGCGAGAAGGCCGGTGAACGCAGCGGAAATGAGTTTCATCCGGAATGGCCTCATTCCCTCGTTCCTCCTATGCTGTTCCAGGACCGCCTCAACCCCGCCTTCCGTGTTTCAGTTCGGAAAACTCGAGAACCACAGATAGCCATCGTAGCGATCGTCGACGAAATACACGAACAGGAAGAACTGGCGCGCGTCTTTCAGGCTGCTGTGTCTATAGTAATACGTCCACATCATCCGCTGAGGAGCCTCGATCGGCATGGCCGACATGCTTCGATCGACTGGCGGCCCGAGCTCTCGCAGCACGTCAGCCTGGGTCGACTGACCGGCCTTAAGGGTGGTCTCAAGCACGCTCACCTCGGGGCGGCGCCCCACTTGCACCTGGATACTGCATCCAGCGAGGGCGACCGCGAGCAGGCCAGCTATCAAGCCTGCTCCGGCTCGATGCGGCGGCACGCCGGTCATTTCTTGATCAGATTCGTCGACGAGAACCAGAGGTAGCCCACGTAGCGATCTTCATCGAAGAACACGAGCAGGGCCTTGTTGTCGATCCCCTGGGACGCCAGTACGACGTACTCGTAGTACCAGACCTTCTGCGGGGTCAAGGAAGCCGCCCACCGTACGGCCCCATCACCCCGAGGCTCGCCGAGGAGCAATAGCACGTCGGCGGGCGTCGACTCGCCTTGTTTCAACTGCTCCAGCCGCCCCTGTCTCGGAGGCGAGCCGAACGGGATCGTGTAGCATCCCCCGAAACACAGTCCGAGCGCGACGGCGATGACGGCCCTCACGACCGCTCCCGCCCGCCACTTCAACGCTGTCGCCTCGCCTCGGCGCCGATGAGGTCGAACCACCAGAATCCCTTGAAGACATCCTTGTCGAAAAATACGAACAGCATTCGAGGAAGGACGGTGTAGACCTCGCGGTCAACACTCTTCTTCTGATAGTTGATGTAGTACCAGATTTCGTAGTGGGCGGCCGCGGGTCGGGTCCCCGCCGGGAATGCCGCACCGCCCAGTCCGTCCCGGGGTCCAAGGACGCGCTCAACATCGGCCTTGGTGGACATTCCCGGCTTTAGCTCCCCCAGACGGTTCACCGGTGTTAGCGCTGTCGTCGCGCATCCCGCGAGCAACGTGGCAGCCGCCATCACGATAAGCAGCCACCTCACGGTTCGTCGCCGCCTCCAAGCCGCACGGTCACGCACCACTAGCGAGCCCGCGACGCGTCGAGGAGGAATTGCGCTACCTTGTCGCCGAGCGCGGTGCAGGCGTTAGTCTCCGTGAAGGCTGGAACGCCGAGAGGGAGCCCTTGGATCAGCACCAGCCACGCCGTGCCCTCTGTGGACGCGTCCATCTCGGCTGCCGGCCGCGCTTGTTTGAGATCCAGGATCGAAGCCACGAGCTGAGTCTTGCGATCCCACACCCACGCGCCGACTAGAATTCCAACGCCGTAGCCGCCCGCCAGGACGGCGCCGCCCTTCGTCTCGACCTTCGTGGCGCCGCCGATCGCAATAAGATAGCGGAGGTTCAAAGGCGAGAGGCGCTCCTTGAAAAGGGGATTGGTCAGAAGCATGCCGAGGTACTGGGGATTCCTAGGCGCTGCTTCAGGCGCGAGGTCGGGGAAGGCGGCCCGGCGGAACTCATCAGGGGAAACGATCCTCATGGTCGGATGGCCCTTGCGGATCCCGGCGCCGATGCAGCCAACGAGTTCCTCTTCGATCGCTCGGCCCTCCAGGCCGAAATAGTTCAGGAGGACCGTTACTGCTTCGTCGCGGGCGACGGCTGCGCCGGTGGCGCTCGCCGCATCTGAGGCCTTCTGAACCTGGGGCGTCGAACAACCGGCGCACACCGCCACGGAGGCGGCGAACGACATCCACCAGACGCAACTGCGTCCCAGCGATGACGGCTTGGCGAACCGACGGATCATCAAAGCCCCTTTGAGCATCGAGTCAGCGATGGTGCGTTAGAGGTGGACTTTTCTGCCGCGCCTGACGCTATCTCCTATGATTCTCGTTTGTCAAGGCGACCCCCTCACTACCCTCCCCAAGCCCACTTTAACCGAGAAGATCCGCCAAGGGCTACGATCCGTCCCAAGGGGCAGCGAGATACCCACGTTCCGCGAGGCATGCAGTGAAGGGCTTGGCGAGGCGCGAAGCCAAGGTTGCCACCAGAAAGCTACCAACACTCCCCCTGACCCCCGACAATCCTTTTTACCTGCTCTCCACAGGCCGAGAGGTCTTCCATCACTTGGGCCTGAGGTTGTCCCTGGGTTTCTGCGACAGTGAGGTTGACCGCGCCATCGAGTGCCACATAGACCCGCCAACCCTTGGCGATCATGCAGGAGATGTAGACGAGCTGCCGTCATCGGATCTGATCCCCCCACTCCTGGCTCGTTCCGACTCCTCGGATACGGCGTTCTGGGAGATTCCGCGGCGATTACCCCCACAGCTTCCGCGACGCCAGACGTGCGCCCTCGACCAGCGCGCCGAGCTTGGCCCACGCGATGGCCGGCTCGACGGTGGGGCGGCCGGCGAAGGTCGCGAAGCCACAGTCGACGCCCGCGATCACGTTCTCGCGCCCGACTATTCGAGCGTACTGAACGATCCGCTGCGCGACCAGCTCCGGGTGCTCGATGAAGTTCGTCGTGGTGTCGAGCACTCCCGGGATGAGCACCTTGCCTTCAGGGAGCCGCACCGTCTCGAACACGTTCCACTCGTGCGCGTGCCGCGGGTTGGCGCCCTCCACGGAGAGGCCGGCGGGCCGCGCGGTCAGGAGGATGTCGATGATGTCGCGCAGCGGCACGTCCCGGTGGTGCGGCCCTTCGTAGTTGCCCCAGCAGACGTGACTGCGCATGCGATCCGGAGGAAGCTCGGCCACCGCGAAGTTGAGGGCCTCCACGTGCATGGCTGCCACTTTCCGGAACTCCGCGAGCGTGAGGTGCTGGAACTGGTTGTTCCGGCCGGAGCCGAGGTCGGGGCAGTCGATCTGGAGCACGAAGCCGGCGCGGACGATGGCGGCGTATTCGCGCTTGAGCACCTCGGCCAGCGCGTGGATGTACACCTCGTGACTGGGATAGTAGCGATTCAGCAGAAAGCGGGCCGCCTGCCCCGGTGACACCGCGGTCATGAAGACTTCCACGGCTCCGGCCCGCT
>JBGPOS010000143.1:0-5063 GCA_041488155.1 Tepidiformaceae bacterium | reverse complement strand
GACGGCGTCGACCCGGGGAACGAGCACGCCGTCGGACGCACGGTGAGCGAGAGCGGACCCGTGAAGGGCGACCGCGTGACCCTTGCCCGGAGAGTCGACGTCGACGGAAAAGTCGAGGGGAACATCCTCGATCTCTCCGAGGACTTCACGGCTCGCGGTCCGGTCGCCCTCAGCCTCCACGCCATCGCCAAGCACGTCGGGATCGAGCGCGAAGCCAGCATCCAGGGAGACGCGATCACCTTCTCGCAGGAGACGGATCTCGAGGGGCAGGTGGGTCGTGATGTGCTCGCGTTCGCCGGCCTCACGAACTTGCGTGGCAACGTCGCCCGGAACGCTTCGGCATGGACGGGTCGTCTCCGGGTGGAGGCGCCCGCGAGGATCGGCGGCGACCTCACGGCTCATGTGGACAAGCAGGAGCAGGTGAGTGTCGAGTCCGGAGCCACGATCGTCGGGAAGACCGTAACCCGGCTCGGCGAGAAGGGGAAGATCTCCGGCCGCGGCAGCCGGTACTCGCGCCCGAGCTTCTATCTCTGGAAGGTGATCTGGCTTGCGGCAGCCTTCCTCACCGGCCTGGTTCTACAGCGCCTGTTGCCATCGCTCTTTCCCTCCGCCTTCGGCGACTCGGCCGCGGTTGGGAAAGCCCTCGGGGTCGGCTTCTTGGCGTTGGCGGCACCGCCGGTCGCCGTCGTCATCCTCGCTCTGACCCTCGTGGGACTGCCCCTGGCCCTGCTGGCTCTCGCCGTCTGGGCTGCCGGCCTCTATCTCTCCAAGGTCGTCGTCGGCGCGCCTCTCGGCCGACTCCTCCTGAGCCGCCGCGACGCGCCGCCGCCGCCGTTCGCTCTCGCCCTCGTTGTGGGGCTCCTCGCGGTGACCGTGGCGACCAACATCCCCTACGTCGGTGGGATCGCGAGACTGATCGTCCTCCTCCTCGGCCTCGGAGCGAGCGTGGCTTCGCTCACCCGCTCGTGGCGGGTGCACCTCCGGCCGGAGGTGGCGGTGGCCGACTGATCCGGGTGGCTTGCGCCTGCGCGAGGCTCTCTAGGTCTCTTTATCTGCTCAACTTCGTGTTGCTGGGGATGAGTGTATGGCCTGGGTTGATCCATCACGGAAAGCCGTGGGACCCCATGCATGGCATTGCGGTCAGCTGTTGGGTGGCACTGTCGGCGTTGAGCGGTCTGGGGATTCGATATCCCCTAAAGATGTTGCCGCTGCTGCTCATGCAGCTGTTTTACAAGTCGGTATGGGTGGTAGCCGTTGGCCTCCCGCTGCGGTCTGCCGGCCAGTTAGACCCCGTAGCAGCAGAACTCTTCAGCGTTTGTCCCAAAGGGCTTGTTGTGGATCTCGTCGTCGTTCCCTGGGCGTTGTTCCGAAAGGTGACGGGGCGGAACTCCGGCTCATGTGCGTCCTGGCGCATCCCGACGATGAGTCGCTCGGAACGGGAGGGGCGCTGGCACAATGTGCGGCCGAGGAGGTGGCGACCTATCTGGTGACAGCAACCAGAGGCGAGCGCGGCCGGTTCGGAGACAGCAAAGAGTCGCCGGGGCCGGAAATCGTCGGGTCAAACCACAGGTCGTCATTACATTCGGCCCAGACGGTGCTTATGGCCATCCCGATCACATCGCCATCAGCCAGCTGACCACGGCCGCGATCGTGTGCGCCGCGGATCCGGCGTTCGGCTCCCAGCCGGCGCTGCGCAAGCTAGTGTCCAGGGTGGATGGCGAAGAGCGACA
This sequence comes from Tepidiformaceae bacterium, assembly GCA_041488155.1. GTDB lineage: Bacteria > Chloroflexota > Dehalococcoidia > Tepidiformales > Tepidiformaceae > JBGPOS01. Next base: position 3,333 of record JBGPOS010000143.1, on the reverse strand, counting down.
GGCGGTGCCGTGGCCTGACTGGGCCATTACCACCGTCCTCGATACGAGCCGGGTCTGGCCGGTTGTGTGGCGGGCCGTGTCGTGTCACAAGACCCAGATGACGATTTACAAACAACTCGAGGCGCTGTCAGAGGAGCACCAGCGCTCGCTGTGGGGCACGCAGGAGTTCTACCGCGTCTTCAGCAGCGTCAATGGGGGTCGCGTGCAGGAATCGGATCTGTTCGAGGGGTTGCGATGAACATCAGCGTCCCAGGGCTTTGTCGGCCGCCGCCTGGAGGCTCGGCACAACCGCCGGATCCAGGTCGATGCTCGTGCCGCTACGAAGTCGCAGGCGTCCCGGCAGGCCCAACGTGGAATTGCCGGTGAGCCCGCCATAGATCGCCAGCGCGGCGACGTACGAGCCGGCGACCGTGGGATGAAGGCCGTCCGGCCCGTAGAGTGACAGCGACGGATCGAGGCGCCAGGCCGCGAGCCAGGCATCACCCGCGGGCAGCAGGATCCCGCCCACGTCCTGCGCGGCGAGGCGATAGGACGCGCTCACGTCGGGAAACGCGTCGCGACGCGAGCTCTCGGGCCAGACCATGTACAAGGCCGTGAGGCCGCCTGCCTGGCGGATCACGGTGTCGAAGCGGCGCGTCCACTCGCGCAGATTGACGCGGCTATCGGGCAGGGCCGAGGGGCCTTGCTGCAGCACGACCCAGCGCCAGCCTCCGGCCGCGATCCGATCCTGGGTTCCAAGGCGCCAGTGGTCTTCGAGCGAAACGCCGGCGTAGGTGATCGACTCGACAAACACCGGAGGGCCTCCGGCGCCCGCCAGCGCTTCGACGATCAGCGGCAACTCGTTCGCCTCGGTCAGGGAGTTGCCGACGAACAGCGCTCGATCCGTGCCAGGCGGCAGCGGGCTCGGAAGCGGGAGCGTGCCGCCCGACTTCGTGGGGTTCGAGTCTCCCGAACAGCTCGCTGCGGTCATGAGCGTGACAAGAGCGAGCGAGCTGTACCGGTTCAACGTCTTGAACATCGTTCCACCGCATGATGTTCGCCGTGATCCGGTGTCGATCTCAAGTCGCGATCAGTAGTTCTCGGGCCGATAGCCCATGGCGGCCTCGAAGCCGGAGCGCAGCACGGGCAGGTCGGCCTCGTAGTCGCCGTTGGGCTCGAAGAGCGGCTCGAAGACGATCGCCCGCTTCCGGTAGTCGAACGCCACCGGCAGGATCATCCTGGAACCGGCAGCGCCCATCCGGTCGTGCGGAACTGCTGGCTGCACGACAACGGTACCGACAACGAATTCACGGAGAACATGATCGCGCGCAATGGAGTCAGTGGTGTCTACTTCCGCAATGAAACCTGGCTCAATAGCGGGCACAGGAATACTTTCCGGAAGAACAACGTGCTCGATAACGGCGGCGAGAAAACCGGGGACGGTTTCCAGATTGAGCCAAAGGCCGGCGACACCGTGATTGAGGACAACCAGCTTGCGGATACACGCACTACTGGACGCACGCAGCGCTACGGGATCTACAAGGTGGTGCGGTCGTCTCCCGCAACAACACCATGAGCGGACACCGCGATCGGGGACCACATCGAGGAGCCGCAAAACGAACGGCGCGTTGACGCGAGAGACACTCGTCTACCTCAGCAAGGTTTGCCCCGCGGACCCGAGGGTCCGCGCCCGCGCGTTCTACGAAGAGATCAAGCGCCGCCGAACGGTTCGTGAGTTCTCCGCGAGTTATGCCGTAATACGCTAGTGGGTCAGCACGACCTGGTACGAACCGGCCTCGGACCCGGGGCCGCTGTTGGCCACCACGAGGGTGTAGGTGCCGGCCGCGAACCCGCTCACGGTCAGGATCTCCGGCTTCGCCGTGGTGCTCTGAGACGACGCGACGTCGTCGCACTGACCCGCCACGGCTGCGTTGCACGTGCAGGTGCCCCGCTCGATGAAGACGTCCACGTCGTTGGTGGCGTGGGACCAGTTTACTGTCGCGCCCAACGTGCCCGTAACGCTCGTCGTGAAGGGCACGAAGTCCAGGAGGTCGCAGATCTGGCCGCTTCCAAGTGCGGTCGCGGGATTCCCGAGGTGGAACGTGCCCTGAGTGATGACCGTGGTGACGGGCGCAGGCGGTAGCGTCGTCGGCGTATTGGGGCTGCCACCGCCTCCGCAGCCGGGGAGCGCCGCCAGAAGGCACGCGAGCGTGATCGTGGACAGGGCACCCACCGGACGAGTCATGGGCCCTCCTCTCTCGTTTGCTTTGGGAAAAGCATTCGACGATGGCACGCCCCGCGGAGCCTGTCAATGGGCCCCGGTGGCGGGCGTAGGATGGCGAGGCTGTGACCGATCAGGCGAAGTCAACGCCGCACCAAAAAGGCCGCGGTGATCGCGGTGCGGCTGGCCGAACGCCTGGCCAGGGCAGCAACGTTCGATGACTTCGAGCGCGACCCATCCTTCGCCCGGTACTTCCGCATTGATGGCGGCGGCCGGAGTTCCCTCGACCGTCATGGGGATCGTCACCGCATTGGTGGTATTCGCGTTGGAGTGGGCCGGCAACGGAGATCGGAGGGACAGCCCTGCGCAGATCGCCCGTGACGGGGAGCTCGAACAGGTCGCTGCGCAGCAACCGCGTGGAGAAGAACAGGACTTCGAGGCTTTCCACGTCGCCCGTCGTCGGGTTGACCCAGGGCGATCACGTCGTCGCCCAGCTCCTCGGTCTCCTGTTCCGCACACGGAGGCCGGCTGCTGATGTGCAGGATGTCGGCCTCGCGGTCGTACTGGAACGCCAACTTCCCGGCCACTCGCTCCGCTTTTCCGGCGCTTCCAAGGGCGATCAAAGCAGCTTCACTCCAAGGACCAGGTCCCGTGCGCGCGAATGGCGTCGTACATGGCATCGGGTGCGAGATCCGCGCCGTTCGGCCATTGCACCGCGCCCGACGCGACCGCTCCAGAGGCCAGAAGTGCGAGCCCGATCGCGCGCATCATGAGCTTCCGAGAACCTCCCTCACCGACACACCACACGCTCGTTCCATCGCTGCGAACGCGAGGCCTGGTCCCATCCTCAATTCAGGCGGTTCGGGGCGCTACCTTCTTGGTCACCAGCATGACCAGGGAGCCGACACCCCAACTGACGAGGGGAAGGATGATGGCCGCGACAGCGAGATGGGCCAGGACATGGACCCAGTTCTTGCCGTCGCCACCCCCGCTGTACTCGGGCGCGGTGTAGATGTTGTCGGTTCCGGTGAAGATCGCGAGCACGATGGCCAGGGCCACCAGTCCCTCCCCGAGGAGACTCTGAAACAGCACCAGGGGGTAGATCTGCTTGTAGCTCCCGAAACCGCTCGTGT
>JBGPOS010000142.1:0-5088 GCA_041488155.1 Tepidiformaceae bacterium | reverse complement strand
GGCTGTCGCCCTCGCCATAGAGCCGCTCGACCAGGCGGGCGGCGAACTTGCGGTCGGGCGCGGCGAACGACACGTGCTCGTACAGATCGACCAGGTGGCTCTTGTTGATGCGCGTCGGCGTCGAGTTGATGATGACGAACATCTCGGTGGCGAAATCCTCGCTGCGGCCGTCGAACAGGATGCAGGGCACGTTGATGCTCGCCGCGTCGTCGGGACGCTCGTGCAGGTAGAACTGCAGCGCCGCGAGCCGGTGCTGGCCGTCGATGATCAGGTACTTGGCCGACGGCTCGGTGAGCGTGCCTGCGCCGCCGCCTTCGCCGCCCGCACGGAAGCTCAATCGCTCGGAGGTGAAGAGCAGCACCGTCCCGGGAATGGGCGGCTGCGTGATCGCTGTCTCGTAGAAGTTCTTGAGCTGGCGCACCTTGGAGCGCGACAGCGAGCGCTGGAAGGCATGGTCGTTGCGCTCGATCCTGGCGATGAACTGGGCGATGTCGTCGTCCTGCGCGATGCGGCTCGGAGCGATCTCCTCACCCTCGCCGTAAAAACGGCTGATGAAACGCACCTTCGACAGCAGGTCCTTGGCCCGGTAGCTGACGAAGTAGAAGACGCCGTCCTTTTGCCGGATCTGCGTCGCTTGCATGGACGCTCCTAAGCAGATGCTTATTGGGCGCGAACTATACCCGAACTAGCCCTTGCAGGCGGGAAGCATGAGGGCCTGGAGCACCTCCGCGGTGCGGCGGTTTTGCACGAATCCGACCACGCCGGAGTTGGCTGGCACGCCCGCCGGCAGGAGGGGCAGCACGCGCCGCTCCGCAAGGCGCGGCTGCGGGCCGAAGTCGAATGGCCCCTGCCACTCGAACACCACGTAGTCGTGTCCCAGCGTGCGGCCGCGGTTTTCCCCGGCAGTCACGCGGCTCACGAGCCGGTTCTCATAGGCCGCAAGATAAACGACGGCATCGCCCTGGTGGGAAGGGTCGAGCAACTCTGCGCTCACCGCCACGTTGAGACGGCTCACCTCGAGAGAATGGATTTCGAGGGCGATGCGCGCCCTGGCAGGCTGCGCGTTGATTCGGCTCACGGCCGTGTCGAAGGCAGCTCCGCCCCAGTCCCTGAAATCGCGGCCCTGCAGCAGCACTTGGGGCGTATAGACGAGCGCGAGGCGTTGCAGCTGGCTGAGCTTCCTCTGGCGCTGGGAAAATTCGCGCCTGGCATGGGGATCCTTCCAGCCGATGTAATCCCAGTAATCGACGTGCAGCGCAAGCGGGACCACCCTTCCCGGCACATAACCGCGCTCGCCAAGCCCCGACAGCCATCGGTCGGCCGGCGGACAGCTGCTGCAGCCCTCCGACGTGTAGAGCTCGACGAGCGCCGCAGTGTGGGGACCGGAGTCGGCCCTGCAGGCAGCGCGGACCGGACCCATGAGCAACACCCCCAGCAACGCCAGAACGAAGGGCATGGGGATTCGTCGAAATGGCCGCCGCGGGATTGCAACCGGGAACCATAATGCGCCGTGCCGCACGGGTCCTTCTTTCTGGCCTCGGGTGCCTGGAACTTCGGCCTCGGCATGACTTGGCTCGCGGTGCCGCTGTACGCGCATTCCCAAGGCCTGACGAACGCCGAGATCGGCGCCTTGTTCGCGTTGCCGGTGCTCGCCCAGGCTCCGCTCAACCTTATCGGAGGCGCCTACAGCGACCGCATCGGCGGGCGCCGCATCATGCTCGGCTCCTGCTGGGCGACGGTAGCGGCGGGCATTTGGCTGATGTTTTCGCACAGCTTCTGGATGCTGATGGTCGGGCAACTCACGCTCATACTATCGCGGGCGGCTTTCTGGCCGGCGACCTGGGCCATGGCGAGCGAGCTAGCCGGCGCCCGCGGCCAACAGCTCGGGCGCCTGAATGCGGTGACCAATTTCGGCCAGATCGTAGGCACCGTCCTTTGCGGCTTCGTGCTCGTCTCGGCCGGTTTCCGGGTCACATTCTTCGTGCTTGCCGCGATGGGAGTGCTCGCCCTCTTCGCCGGCCTCGCCACCACCGCGACCGCGGCGAAGGCCGCGCCCGCTGCACGCCACCCGCTTGCCGGATACCTGCCGCTGCTTCGCAAACGCATCATCGCGTACACGATGATGTGCGCGTATCTGTCGGCGCTGCCGTTCTCGCTGACAATGTCGTTCTACCCTCTCCTGTTCGTGTATTACGGCCACGGGGAGGTTACCTCCGGCGTGCTGCTCGCCCTGCGGGCCGTCGGCTCCATCCTCGCAAGCCTGGTCGCTGGCCGGCTGGTGCGCACTGGTCCCCAGACCCTATGGCCTGTCTACTGCGGCCTCTCCGTGGCCGCGGCGGTCGGCCTGCTGCCGACGATTAACCACGCGGCCCCGATCGCTTTCTGGATGCTCGTAGTGGGTGCCGGAACGGCGGCCATGACCCTTTACTTCCAAATCACCATCTCGGAGGCGAGCCGTCCCGAAGAGCGCGGCTCGGCGCTGGCCTTGGGCGGCCTTGGCTGGAGTGTTTCGCACCTCAGCACCCCGCTCATCATGGGCTTCCTCGCGGACCGCTATGGCCTCGTGACCGGGTTCTATGTACTTGGCGGGCTTGCGCTCCTGTGCGCGCTCGCCATTGCCTGGATGCGGCGCTGGGCGTTCAGGCAGCCCGGAACCCTCTCCCTATAATTCCACCAGAACTTTCCGCGAGCAGGTTCCATGTCACCCCACGGGCAGCCCCGGATCTACCTCGTCGCCGCAGTCGCTTCCAATGGAATCATAGGCGCTGCAGGCCAGCTACCTTGGCGCCTGCCCGAGGATTTACAGCACTTCAAGCACCTCACGATGGGGCACCCGGTGATCATGGGGCGGCGCACCTGGGAGTCTCTCGGCAGGCCGCTTCCCGGCCGCGAGAACATCGTGGTGTCGACCCGGCGCGGCTACGAGGCGCCCGGCGCGGCGGTGGCGAGCTCGCTCGACGCCGCGCTCGCCCTGTGCATCGGCGAGCCGGTCGCTTTCGTGATCGGGGGCACGCGCCTGTTCGAGGCCGCGCTACCGCTCGCGAGCGGACTGGTGATGACGGAGATCAAGCGCGACTATGCGGGCGATGCCTGGTTCCCGCAGTACGACCGCTCCCGATGGCGCGAGTCGCAGCGCGAAGCGCATACCGCCATGGACGGCACGCGCTTCGACTTCGTCCTGTACGAGAAGCCCTAGCCCTTGGATTCGAAGACCCTCACCTCGGGCAACGGGAAGCCGTTGAACTGGCTCGCGTAGGCCGTGGTGTAGGCGCCGGCGTTGCTGAGGTAGACGAAATCGCCTTCCTGCAGGTCCGAGGGCAGCGGTTCGTCGCGCATCACGACATCGACCGAATCACAGGTCGGCCCGCCGACCGTCCACGAGACATCGGGTCCCGAGCGGTCGGTACGGATGCGGTATTTCAGGCCTTCGCTCGCTTCGATCACGCCGCCGAACAGGCCCGCGTCCCAGTGCATCCAGCGCTTGCCGGCGCGGGTGGCGGTGCCGAGCACCCGGCAGACGAAATAGCCGGCGTCGGAGACGAGGTAACGGCCGGGCTCGGCGATCACCTGCACCTCCTCCGGGAAGGCCTTCAGTCCCTCGTTGACCACGTTGCCGATGACCTCGATCGAGGGGATCGGCTTGACGTGGCGCACCGGGAAGCCGCCGCCGATGTTGAGCAGGCGCGGCTTGAGCCCGGCCTTGCTCATCAGGTCGAACAGGCCGCGCGCCTTCTCCATCGCCACCCGCCAGTTTTCCGGGTTGCGGCACTGCGAGCCGACGTGGAAGGTCACGCCGGCGAGGTCCGCGCCCAGCCTGGCGGCAAGCGCGACTATTTCGCGGGCGTCCGACGCCCCGGCGCCGAACTTGCCCGAAAGCGGCCAGTCGCTGCCGATGTTGGGCGAGGCGATGCGCAGGTATTGCCGGGCGTCGGGCCTGGTCTCGAACACGCGGCGCAGTTCGTCCACGCTGTCGATGACGAACCATTCGACGCCTCTGGCGGCGGCGTAGGCGATCGACTCGCGCGACTTCATGGGGTTGGAGAAGAACACGTCGGCCGCCGGCACCCCAAGGGAGAGCAGCAGGTCGAGCTCCGCGGTGGAGGCGATCTCGAAGCCGCAGCCTTCCTGCGCCAGCGCCTTGAGTACGCGCCGGTCGGGATTGGCCTTGACCGCGTAATGCGGACGCACCCGCGGCATGGCCGCATGGAACCGGCGCACCTTGTCGCGCACGATGGCGGTGTCGATGATCAGGAAAGGACGGGTGTACTTCTGACTTGCGGCCTGGCGCACGATCTCGAAGTCGAGGCTGACTTCGGGGTGCGTATCGAAGAGCTGCTCTTGCGGCTGCTGCCTGGCTACTGCGCTCTGTCGTGTCCTTGCGATGCTACTAGGAGGGTGTTCGCCCATATGACTAATCTCCCCGAACGGACCTAAGTCTCAGGAATATCTCGAACGCAAACGTCATATACCGGGCAGGAGTTCTTGGCGCTTCTCATGATGACCTCCTTCTCCTCGCAAAAAGATGGCCGGTGAATTTCGGCCGATTATAGGGATGACCCCCGGGGAGTCAAGGGCCCGGACAAAGTTTTTTGTCAGCCCTATAGCGCCCCCCTGGCACCGGGACCACAACCCCTAGTGCGGGACCGGCAGCCGGGCCTAGATGCGGGGCAGCGTGACGCCTTTTTGCCCCTGGTACTTGCCGCCGCGGTCGCGGTAGGAGGTTTCGCAGACCTCGTCGGACTCGAGGAAGATCACCTGGGCCACCCCCTCGTTGGCGTAGACGCGCGCCGGCAGGGGCGTGGTGTTGGAGAACTCCAGGGTCACGTGCCCCTCCCACTCCGGCTCCAGCGGCGTGACGTTGACGATGATGCCGCAGCGCGCATAGGTGGATTTGCCCAGGCAGATCGTCAGCACGCTGCGCGGGATCCTGAAGTACTCGACCGTGCGCGCCAGGGCGAAGGAGTTGGGCGGGATGATGCAGACCTCGCCCTTGAAATTGACGAAGGACTTTTCGTCGAACGCCTTTGGATCGACGATCGTGGAATTGATGTTGGTGAAGATCTTGAATTCGCTCGAGCAGCGGATGTC
>JBGPOS010000141.1:0-5155 GCA_041488155.1 Tepidiformaceae bacterium | reverse complement strand
GATGCGCTCTTCCGCGATCCCTCCGAAGACCATGCCGCCGAGCCGGCCGTTGCCGATCGGGCACGATTCGGTGAAATGGGTCGCGGGCGCGTCGAACCAGACCGTGCGCGACGCGGCCGCGCCGGCCCAGGAAGATCCCAGGCAGCAGGCGCAGGAGACCCCCAGGAAGACCGCCGTCCTGCTCAATTGCGAAGATCCTTCGAGGTCGCGAGCGCGATGACGCGCCCCTCCGTGCCGACGGCGCAATAGAAGTGGTAGACGACCCCGTCATGCTTCAGGACCCACGGCTTGTGGGCGAAGGTCTTGTCCCAGGGCGCCGACGGCGAGATGAGGTCCGGGCCGCTCCATTTGGTCCAGTGCACGAGATCGTAGGAGCCACCGAACGTGTCGAAGGCGCCGGGCTTCCAGCCGGCCCCGAAGTAGAACATCACCCACAGGCCGCCGAGCCGGACGACCTGCGGATCGCCGGAGATGCCGCTGCCGTTGTCGATCACCGGCTCCGTGCCGTAACGCGACCAGTGCATCATGTCCCTTGAGACCGCCATGCCGATGCGCTCGATCCACGGGCCCTGCTGCTTCGCGTTGTAGAACATGACGAAAGGATAGCCGAGCGAGCGGGACCGGTCCCAGAGCACGTGGCTCTTGTACAGGGTCGCCCGCTCGAACGGGCGCGCGTCGGGCTGGTCGGGAGTGAGGACCGGGTTGTTCGCCAGGCGCGTCCACGGGACCGGCCGGTCGGGCGCTCTGGTCCAGGCCAGGCCGATGGCCAGCGGATCGGGCTCGTAGCCCTGTTTGGCGCTGCCGAAGTACGACATCCAGTACCTGCCGTCGTAGCTCTGCAGCGCGTTGGAACCTCCCCAGGCCGGATCGACGAGGGCGAGCCCGCCGTCAGCCTGCCAGCCGTCCCACCCTTCCCGAAACGGCAGCACCTTGCCGAGTGGGTTCCAGCTCAGGAGGTCGTCGCTCTCGGCCAGGAGGGTCTCATAGCCGACCTTGTCCTTGATGCTGACGTAGACCATGTACGACCTGCCGCGATGGCGGAACACGCTCGGACAATCGACGGACTCGCCCTCCCGGCCACGCAGGATGACCCCGTACTTGTAGGGCGTCTTCACTTCTCGGAAGACGCGCTGCATCTCGGCGTCCGGGACCACGCGTGCGGCCTCGACGCCGATCGCGGGGAGCCTCCCCGGCGCTCCGGCAAGTGACGCGCAGGCGAACGAGGCCAGCAACCATCGGTGAGCGGGCGTCATGGCGATGTCTCAACCGTGACCGTCACGGGGCCGAGCAGCCCGGCTTCGAGGAGAGGCCTGCCCTCCCGGGCTCCGGACGCGAGGGCCAGCTCTGCAGTCGATCGAAGACGAGCGACGGTTCTGGCCCGCCTGAAGTGGGATCGAACGACACCCGCCATGGTCCCTCGAGGTCCGGCCGGGGAGCCGGCCGCCCGGCGATCAGCATCACCAGCGAGAGCGCCCCGAGAGACATGGCAACCGCCGCCCTCTGGCGCATGGACAACGCCTGCCCCTCGCCTCCCTCAGCGCCATTGTCCGTCCAACCAGTTGTTGAACCAAGGCCGCTATGCGGCGGAGGCATCTCGCCTGTCCTTCTTCATTTACTGCGGGCTGCTTCCAAGGGCCTTCGCCTCCCCGCCCTGCACTCCAATTGCCCGGGGGGTACGGTGTCTCAGCCATGTTGGCACGGAGGGAGCGCGAACGGGCCGAATCGGTATAAGCTCCAGGGCGGCGTCGACGAGCGTCGATGAACACCTGTCATGAGGCCCTCCGCGCGGGTGCGGGTGACGAGATGCGTTCGCCAGTCGAAACAGCGTCAGGCCTGTCAGCGGTGCTTCGCGGCGTGGTCGCCGATATGCAGCACGCCTCCGGCGCGGACATCGTGTCCATCTTCCTTTACGACGAGTCAACCAGGTCGCCCAGAACCTCGTGCGGCTTGTTCACTCCTCCCTGTGTCAGATCGCGCTTTATGAGGAAGATCACGAGGGCTGGTTCGGGGCCGCCGCGTCGGACCACGAAGACCTCTGGCGCCGCCGCTCGTTGATGGCGCTGCCACTGGTTGCGGACGGCCAACCGATCGGCGCGGTTGTGCTCGCCGAGCGGGACCATCTGCACGTATTCATGAAGGAGGAGGTCCAGCGCGCCCAGGGCCTCGCGCTGCAGGCTGCGGTCGCGATCAAGAGTGCAAGGCTGCATGCACTGGCCGAGGAAGGGCGCCACCTCCAGAAGGATTTCGTCCTGGTCGGGTTCGGCCAGTGGGGAGAGAAGGCTTACCAACACCTGCTGACGCTGAAACAGTTCTTCAACTTCCGGACGCAGGTCGTGGAACACGACGGCCCCGGAGCCCGCGGACGCATCGGCGCGCGGGAGGAAGAGATAAGGCAACGCCGAAACCTCGTCCTTCGGCTGGACTGAGCTCCTGACCGTCGCGCCCATCAGCGCGACGGATGCCATTGTGGCGGGGCACAAGGAATTCGAAGGGCCGTAGTCATGCCCAAGTCTGGTGACGCGTCCACGCGAGTCTACCGATCAAGTATTGGCCTTCTCTCGCTCTTGGCATGGGCCGGCACCGGGGCTGGGTCGCAGAGCAGCTCGTCCCAGGTGTTCCCGTCCGGTGTTGATCTTGTTGTAGTAGATGTGACAGTCGTTGACGCGAATGGTAGACCGGTCGAGAAGCTTACGCAGAACGCTTTTGCGGTAAGCGAAAACGGCAGCCGGCAGAATATCATGAGCTTCGCGGCGGTGGTCGCGGGCGAGAGCGCTGTGCCGGCCGCCGACCGAACATCAGATGGTGGACCCGAGGCATCCTTGGCCGGGGTCCCCGCTCGTCGGACGATCGCCGTGATCCTGGACGATCTCAACCTCACATCGTTTCAGGCAGAGCGTGTCAAAACGGGCGTGGCAGACTTTCTGAGGCACCACACGACGCTCGGAGACGAGGTATCGCTCATCGCCCCCGGATCCGGTCTGGCTGAGAGCGCGTTCATTCCAGATGGGCGCGACCAACTGATTGCCACGCTGACGAGAGTCCGCGGCCGTCGGGTGGTCGATGGGTCGAACCAACGAGTGAGCGAAGTCGAAGCCCAGCGCATCTACGAGCAGCACGACGCCCAAACAGAGGAGCAAGTGGCGCGGCGGTTTGTCGCCGAAGACGCTGGGCTGGCCAATCTGGACGAGAGACAGCTTCATCTCCTCGTGCGAGGGCGAGCCGCCCAGGTGTTCAACGAGGCCTTCGCGCGGACCAAGCGCACCCTCGGCGTGATAGAGCGAGTTGTCGGATCGTTGGAGCGAAAGAATGGAAGGAGACAGGTTGTTCTGGCTTCCGCAGGATTCTTCCATGACTCCGCCATGCCTGAGTTCAGGGGCATCGTGAATGCGGCGCTCCGTGCGAATGCTGCCATCTACTTTCTGGACGCACGCGGTCTAAGGGGCCTTGCGGCATTCCAAGACGTGGAGACGGCTGCCGCGACCGATATCCGCGACCTCAATGCGGTTCTCTTCGAGGGCTTCCAGGTAGCCGAGGGAGCGGAATCACTTGCCGCAGACACAGGTGGATTCACCATTCGGATTACGAATGACCTGGCAAAGGGCTTCCGCGCCATCGCCGACGCTTCGCGAGCCTACTATCTGATCGGCTACCATCCTTCCACGGCGCGTCACGATGGCAAGTTTCAGAAGATCGAGGTAAGACTCCAGCCGGCGCGCCGCGGAATGAAGGTGATGGCGCGTCGCGGATATTTTGCGCCGAAGGACGGGCTTGCCGTGGCGGCAGAGGCCCCGCGAGTGGGCCAAGGTCAGATGGACGCGCCGCCCAGCGCCGGGCCCTCTCGGCCGGCCTTCCTGGAGGTGGTCGAGCGCTACCGCCAAGGCGACCGAGGCGTGGTTCGCGAGACGTGGTCGGTGAAACAGTTGCGTCGGGACATCGCCGACCTGAGGCGGCTGCAACACAGATCCGCGACCTGCGGCGAGTGCGAAGAGCGCCGCTCCTTCGAGCGGTTCCCCTTCGAGGCGGCGGCGATGCTCCTCACCGACCGGGACGTCGAAGATCGCAACTCGCGTTCCGATCCGGAGGAAGTTTCGTCCATGCCGGCGCCGCTCCTGGACGCCGCCCGCCAGATCCTCGAGCTCATCCCGGATCCGGAGCGGCGCCGGCGCTTCGAACGTCCCTGGCTCCTGGCGGTAGCCCTTCACCTCTTCCAACAGGGGCAGTGGCCGCTGGCCCTGCGTTACATGGACCTGGGCTTGCAGCGCTATCCGGAAGACCCGCGTTTCCTGCTGGCGCGTGGCTCGCTGCTGGAGACGCAAGGGGCTCAGGACCTCCAGCTCGTGTCGTTCGCGGACCTGGCGGCCGCCACGCAGAGCCGCCGCGACGCCGCCTGGAAGCAGACGGCCGCGAGCCGAGGCCAGATGGTCCAGGCCGAGAGCTGCTATCGGCGCGCGCTCACGGCCGACCCGGGCTTGCTCGAGGCGCGCGTCCGGCTCGGGCACCTGCTGCACCGCAGGGGCCAGCCCGAGAAGGCCGTCCCGGAGCTGGAAGGCGTCATCGCGGAGCCGGATGCCGACCCGCGCGTGCGCTACCTCGCGTGGCTGTTCCTGGGCGCGATTCGAGAGGCCGAGGGAAGACCGAGGGACGCGGTCCCGGCCTACCAGGCGGCGATCGGCCTGCTGCCGGACAGCCAGGCGGCCTACGTCGCGTTGAGTCACGCGTTCCATCGGCTCGGCGAGGCCGCGGCATCGCAGGAGGCCCTGCGCGGGACCCTTGGGCGCGCGGGCCGGCGCCATGACTTGGACCCGTGGTGGGTGTATCCGTGGGGCCAGTCGCACGAGGTCGTTGGGCGCCTGGAGGCCCTCCGCCAGGAGGCGGTGAGATGAGGGCGGGGGCGGTCGCCGCGGGCCTTCTGCTCGTTCCGGCTCCGCTCGCCGCTCAACCGGTGCCGACCTTCAGGACCTCGGTCGAGGCCGTCTACGTCGACGTGTTCGTGACGCGTGACGGCCGGCCCGTCCGCGGGCTGGCCGCGGCGGACTTCGAGGTCCGCGACAACGGTGTGAAGCAGGAGGTCACGCTTGCCACCCTCGAGGAGGTCCCGATCGTTGCCGTGCTGGTCTTCGACGCGAGTGGCAGCGTCGTGGGCGCGAGGCTCGAG
>JBGPOS010000140.1:0-5161 GCA_041488155.1 Tepidiformaceae bacterium | reverse complement strand
TTCTCCGGCCTAATCAACCTGCGACGCAGCCCACAGGGTCCTGCACGAGCCGTCGGGGCGACTGAGCCCGTTGCGGCGTTTCTGGCTCAGAGCCCAAACGTCCGCTGATCTGGGCGTTGTCCACGGGTTGCGGCGTTTCTAGGCCTCTATCTGTTCTCCCGTCCTGCACCTGATCGAACGCATCGTAGGACCGTTGGGTCTTCGGGTCGACGAATCATCGCCTTGGGCGGATGCGCGATTTCCGGAGGGCAGCCGTGTACAGACCCAAACTTCTAGTACTCGTTTCAGGACATCCCCATGATCACCGGAAGCGAGCGCGGCATTCGCCTACCGGTGCGCTCGCGGGATCGGCCGCACGGGGAGACGTGCTAGGCGTCGTAATGGCCGCCGAGCTCCGCCGCCTGGGGCTTACCTTTGCTCCCGGCTTCTTGAAAGATCGCCGGGACCTCGGGGTCGGAGACGAAGTTCTGCCAGCCCTCCGCATCCCAGTCGAAGAGGACCCAAACCCGGTCGTCCTCATTGGGATCGCGAAAGACGGTCGCACCCTTGGACCCGTGCTGCTTTCGCTTCTCAGCGCCTTTGGTTGAGAAGATCTTCAACCAGCGGTCGAAATCCTCGACCGTCGTCGTTGCCAGGATCAAACTCTCTCCTCCTCCGTGCGAAGTGTCGTCGCGCTCCTGCGACATAGCGCGCGCAGTATTGTGCTGGGGCCGTGTCCTGTCAAACTGCCTTGGCCGCCCTACGGGGCGAGCGACGTCGAGGTTCTCGCCTACGAGCAGGCCTACAACGAACGGAGCCGGTGGCGCTTCCAGCGTCACGCTGGGCCCATTTGTAGGCTGCAAGGATGTCGTCCACGCCCGCGCCCGGAGCAGTCGACCTCTACTGGATTCCTTTGGGCGCGGGCGGCCAAGTGGTCCGATTGAATGGGATGGTCTACGAGGCGATCAAAGCCTTCATGGAGCGTCGCCCCCGCTGCGCTCTCTACCATTCCGCCCTTGAGGTCGACGTCCCCGACGGCCGTTTCGTCATCGAGTCCGCGCCAATCCGGGACCAGCGGGGACGAGAGCGTGGCGTCGTCGCCGAGGGTCCGGTCGGGACAAGATGTGCCGGACGGTTCCGACTGTTTCGCTACGAGATCCGCCGATGGAGCGGAGGCTCCATCCCCGATGCGAGCGAGGCGGTATCGAGCCCGGTCCGCGTCGCGGACGACCTCGCTCGCGCGCAGCGGGTCCTCGATCTGGTGCCGTCCGTCCCAACCCCCGTGTGGGGCCGAGACGAGCTGCACACTGGCGACATGTGGAACTCCAACTCGCTGATCTCGTGGCTGCTTGTGCGTGCTGGCGTGGACACCGACCGGCTCCAGCCGCCATCCGGAGGTCGAGCGCCCGGTTGGGACGCCGGTCTCGTCGTCGCACGAGGCGGGCCGGCGGAGGTGTAGCTCGCCTGCACTGCTCCGCGGCGAACCGTACGCGTAGCGCCAATCGTCCAGACCAATTCTTTTAGAAACCCAAATTAGCGTTGGCGGAACCGAGAAGGTGGGAGAGCCTGGCCCTTTGCGTGCTCGGGCCATCGGGCAATAGCCGCCCGATGATGGCTGTCGTTCTTGGTGATGGCGGCCTCGCGCGCCCCGGCGCGGGTGGCCGACCGATACGGCCCGGGGGGCTTTCCGTCCCTGAGGTCACCTGAGCGGAGTGACCTACTTCACCAGTCGGTACAGGTGCCAGCGGTCGGGGACGCCCTTCAGCTCGTGCTCGCCGGCATCTTCGAACTCGAGACCAGACCCAGCGGTCAAGTCCTTGACGGTCTGCGACACGAGGACTTCGGAGGCGCTAGCGAGAGCGCCGACGCGAGCTCCGATCACTACACGAGCCCGCCGGCCTTCCTGTCGATCGTCTGCACCTCGCCGGTATGAACGCCTAAGCGCACCTCCAGGCCGAGAGCTCGCACCGCGTCGGCGATCTGCTGCGCGCATCGCACGCCCCGGGCGGGTCCGTCGAACGTAGCGAAGAACCCGTCGCCTGCGGTCTCGATCTCCTCTCCGCGGTAGCGAGCGATCATCGCGCGGACGACCGCGTGATGGCGTTCCACCAGGTCCCTCCGAGCATGATGGCGCGGTGTCTCAGCAAAGCCTCGACCATCTCCACGCGGTCCGGCTCCGACATCTTCCACCACGCAACACGCACGAACAGGCCCACAGAACAAGCCCTCCTTCTAGAAGGACTATCGACCGCGGCCAGAGTCGCAGTCAAGCGAGCGATGCGTAGGGGTCGCCATGGTTCTACTATTCGGTTGTGCCGAACGAAGAGCCACTCGAAGTTGTTGTGCAGAAGGTTCGCGAGCGCATCGGCTCCTACTCGTCCCAAAGCATCGGCGAGCAGAACACCAAGGCCGGTCTTATAGGGCCGGTCCTGCGCGCCTTGGGATGGGATACGGAAGACCTACGTGAGGTGCATCTCGAATACCGCCCTCGCTCGTCGGACAAGCCCGTCGACTATGCCCTGCTGCTGAATGGGCAACCGCGGTTGTTCGTCGAGGCGAAGGCGTTAGGGCAAAACCTCGATGATCGCCGGTGGGCGAATCAGATCATGGGCTATGCCGCGGTAGCGGGTGTTCGGTGGGTCGTGCTTACGGACGGCGACGAGTACCGCATCTACAACGCGCATGCGAGTGTGCCAGTGGAGGAGAAACTGTTTCGCAAGGTGCGGCTCCGCGACGAGGACGGCAGGGCCGCTGAGGACACGCTCGCCTTACTCTCCAAGGAGAGCGTCGCAGAGCTTGAGGCGCTCTGGCAGGAAAGCTTCGTGGATCGACAGGTGCAGGCTGCGCTAGATGGGCTGTTCGAGCCGGAGGCCGATGACGGGCTCGTGCGGCTCCTGCGTCGGCGGCTGCCAGAGATTTCGCCCAAAGATGTTCGCTCATCGCTCGCTCGGCTGCGCTCCTATCTCATCGAGCCATCAGCGGCGACTCGGCTTACGACGACGACCGCCGTCGAACGCGTGGTGGGGGCTGCTACAAAGGGTCCCCACACATACGGGCAAGGAACGCCGTGGGGTGAAGTAACTCTCGGCGACATCGTGTCCGCAGGGCTCCTCTCGCCACCCGTTGACCTCTTCCGCCAGTACAAGGGTCATCAGCTCCGCGCTCGGATTGAGAGCGACGGGCGCGTGAGCTTCGATGGGCAAATCTACGGATCTCTTTCCGTCGCGGGAATGATGGCTCGCCGGTCGATCATCGGCGCGGACAAACGGGCTCCAACGAACGGGTGGACGTTCTGGAAGTACGACGCCGATGGGCAGTTGCGCGAGATGGACGGGCTCCGGAAGCAGCTGTGGGAGGAACGCGCGAACCGCGCCTAGGCAGCCGAAGATTCACTCCCACCGATGCGCGTAGCGTCACCCCGGCGTAAGAGGTCCCGTTGAATGTCAGACCCCTTCCGTAGGATTTCAGCGGCGACCTGTCTACCTGTCTAAAGGAGAGCAGCATGGCAATCGAAGGATCCATCACTCAGGTACTTCCGGCGTTCATCTCGGCAGAGCCGAAGGTGTTCGCGCCCACCATCGTGCAGGGGCCGCCGGTCGTTCTGCCCGTGACTCCCGCGATCGACGGACCGTGGGACGCGCAGTTGACGGTCAGCTGGACCGCGCTCGACTCGCACTACTTGGTCGACCTCGTCCACAGCGACGGTCAGGCGACGATGGTGATCGCGGACGAGGGTTCGCTGCCCGGCTCCCCGTAAACGAGAGGAGGGCCCCGCCCGTGGAGGCCCTCCCTTCGTCAGCGTGTGTTGCTCAGTAGTGCGGCCAACGAATCTTGACCACGAAGCGGTACGCCTCGCCGTCGTGGTGGCGAGCTTGGACCTTTAGGTTGTCGCCGCCGGGCGTCAGCTCAACGGTCACGCCGTCCACCCACCTCTTCTGCATGAGGGCGTCGACGAGTGTCGCGGTGACCCGTTCACCGTTGGTCTTCAATGTTGCCTCCCCTCCGGCCGCGCGGTGCTGCGCCATGTACGCAGACGGTCTGGGCCGCGCGGATCGAGAGGGCACGGCGAGCACGGCTGATCGGAGGGCCATGCGTTCGAATAGCCTCACCGCCTCTCGACCGGTAGGTGATGGCGGCGGCACGCGCCCCGGCGCAGGCAGCCCCGCGCCGAAGCGGCAGGGCGGGCCCTCCCTCCTCGAGTGATGAATGGTCGCCGACGTCTTCGTGGAGCGAAAGGAGCCGATTGGGATGGCTGTGGTTCAGCGTCGTCGCCAGTAACTAGGGCCGCTGGGTCGGTCCAGCCGGGCGCAAGCTGGAGCGACTGAGCGATCCGTTCGATCCGCCGGTGTCGCGAATGTCCCGAGTGAAGCGACGCTATGGGTCGAGGGGCAGACTCATGGCGACTCCGTACGACCCTCGTCCTGCCGACGCAACCTTGAAACCTGCCCGCATGTAGAGACGGACGGCGGGGTTGAGAAGGTGCACGTTCAACACCAACGAGGGAAACCGGCCGCGCGCTCTCGCCACAAGCGCGTCGAGCAGCGCCCGGCCGATTCCCTTTCCGCGCTCGCCCTCAACAACGGCTATGGCCAACTCCGGGAGCGGGCTTCCCTCCGGATCGAGCAACAGGGGCGGCTCGCGCAGCACCCACCAAACCGCGCCGAGACGCCGTTCGCTCCCGTCCACAGCGACAACTGCCGCATCCGGCGAATCCGGCAGAAACGCCACGACCTGGGGATCGTCTGCAGCAGGCAGCGGCCGACCTTCGAGCGTGCATACGTGCCTAGCCATCTCGACGAGGAACGGGCGATCTTCAGGGCGGGCCGACCGCAGGGCAAAATTGGGATTCGGGTTGTCCGGCATCATTGGAGATCATGGCACCAGGTCGGATCTCGGTCGTAAATCCGGCGAGCCTACGCCACCGGTTGTCTTCGCCGTGAGGTGTCGGATCGGGCAGCGATAGTGTCAACGCGCCCCAGCCCGGATCATCCCGACCTCGCGGCATGGGGCTAGCCCCTTGGGTTGTGCCGAACCGGTAATTGCGCCCCAGCTCGCGCAGCCGCCCACCCCGGACAGCCCCCACGTCGGGGGATCGGGCAAACGTTCGCAAAGCCTGGTTAGTGCCGGCTTCGAGATGTACGGTGCGCCGGGACGTAGGCCTGCTCGCTTAGAGCGACAGCTT
>JBGPOS010000139.1:0-5178 GCA_041488155.1 Tepidiformaceae bacterium | reverse complement strand
CTTCGGCGAGGCGTGGCATGACCAGCACCGACCCGAGCAGGATCAGCCCGATCGCGACATAGCCCGCGACGGGGAGGCCGTTGACGGCAGGGGCGAACGCGAGCAGCACTCCTGCAGCGATCGACGCGACGCCCCACCCCAGCGTGTGCAATTTCCTGAGACCCACTTCCTCGTCGCCCGCGCGCAGCGCCTGCGCAGGTGGCCGGCGCGCAGCCTCCCACGCCGGCGCGGCGGCCCCCAGCACCGCGAACAGGACGCCTAGGCCGGCGAAGAACGCGAGCGTGCCGGGCTCCGCGTCGAGGCTTGCGGCGATGCCGCGGAAATAGCCGGCTCCGAGATCGGCGCCGACCAGCAGCAGGGCGTAGCGAGCGAGCGCATAGCCGAGCAGGGTTCCGAGGATGGCGCCGACCATACCGATCACCGCGCCCTCGGCGAGGAGCTGGCCGGCAAGCGCGCCGCGCGTGACGCCGATCGCTCGGAGCAAGGCGATCTGGGTGCGCCGGCGCAACAATGCCAGCACTTGGGAAGAGAACACGAGGAACGCTCCCGTGAACAGCGCGACCAGCGCCAGCATGTCGAGGTTGAGCCGGTAGGCGCGGGTGAGAATCGCGCCGCGTTCGCCCTCAGTTTCCGGCGTCATCACCTGCACGCCGGCCGGTAGCAGGTTCTGCAGCTCGGGGCGAAAGGCCTGCACGTCCGTGCCGGGCTTCAGGCGCAGGTCTATGCGGTTCAACCGCCCCAACTGTGCCAGCCGCCATTGGGCGGCCGCGACGTCCATGACGCCCAACCTTTGCCGGTATGCGCCTTGCGGCAGGAGGCCCGTGACCCTGAGGGGGATTGCGCGCGTGCCGACCTGTATGTCGAGCCGGTCACCCGTGCTCAGCCTGAGCCATTCCGCCGCGGACGGGCTCAGCATTATCGCGTCCGCATCGAAGAGGCCCAGCACCATGCCGGAGCGCTCCGGCAGCAGCGATGGCTGCACTTGCGCCGCCCGCAGCGGGTCGAAGCCGACGATACGGAGGCTGTCCGGGCGTCCGGCGAGCGGCACTTCGAGGTCGACCGCCGGGTTGGCCGCCTCGACCTGGGGCAGGCGGGCCAGCCGCGGGTACCACGCTTCGTCGAACCCGGTGCGCGGGCCGCGTACTACCAGGTCGGCCTCGCCGGCAAGGTGCCGCGCGGCGAGCTCGAATTCGTTGAGCGCGCTGGAATTCACGAGGTGGACCGCGACGCCGAGCGCAACGCCGAGGGCGATGGCAACGACCGCGAGCGCGGCGCGGCCGGGATTCTCGCGCAACGGCCCCACGACGAGCGCGTTAAAGAGCAGGAAATTCATATTAGCCACGGAATCACACGGAAGTTACACAATATTCAGATTGAGCGTTTCGGTCTTCCGTGTTTTCCGTGTGTTTCCGTGGCCGATTGCAGTTAACGGGTTTGAGCGTGAAGCCCATCCGCGGTGAGCGTCAGCACGCGGTCGGCGGTCGCCGCGGCGAGCGCCGAGTGAGTGACCAAAATGCCTGCGCCGGATTCGCGCTTGACCTGTTCGCGCAGGAGCGCCAGCACTTGCTTTGCGGTTTCTGCATCCAGGTTGCCGGTGGGTTCGTCGGCCAGCAGCAACAGCGGCCGGTGCACCAGGGCGCGTGCGATGGCAACCCGTTGCAACTCGCCGCCGGACAGCTCGCGCGGGTAGGCGCCGGCAGCCGCGGCGAGACCCACTGCGGCGAGCATGTCCGCAAGGCGAGCCTGAGCCTGCGCGGGATCCATGCCAATGAGAGAGAGGGGCAGCGCCACGTTCTGCGCCACGGTCAGATGCGGGAGCAAGTGAAACGCCTGGAACACGAAGCCGATGCGGCTGCGGCGCAGGAGCGTGCGCCCCGCGTCACCGAGCGACGCCAGGTCCGTGCCGTCGAGCGCGATGCTGCCGCGGTCCGGCGGATCGAGCCCGGCGATCAGATTGAGGAGCGTGGACTTGCCGACGCCGGACTCGCCCACGATCGCCACGTACTCGCCCCGCCCGATCTCAAGCGAGATATCGTGCAGCACTTCGCGCGGGCGCGCCCCGCCGAAGGATTTCCCGAGTCCCCGTATCGCCAGCATCAGGCCCATTCTAGGCATGCTGCCCCGGGGCCGTCATTTCGTTTTTCTGCGAGCCGGGCCCGAGAGCCGGCTCCGGACTTGCACGGGGCTGCTAGGAGGGCACTGCGGCCTGAGCTAAACTTGCATTGAACAACATCGCAAGAGGGGGAAGCATGGCCCGCGGCCTGATCAGGGAGTTGCTGTCGGTTGCAGTGGTGTGTGTGGTGGCGGCGGGATCGGCAATTGCCCAGCCCTATCCCAGCAGGCCGATCCGCATGATCGTGCCGTATTCTGCCGGCGGCGCAAACGACATCCCCTCCCGCATCATGGCGCAGAAACTGCCTGAGCTGCTCGGGCAGCAGGTCGTAGTGGACAACCGCCCCGGGGCGGGAGGCCTGATCGGCACGGACACCGTCGCCAAGGCGGCGCCGGACGGCTACACGCTGCTCGCCACCGCCACCCCGCACGTCATCTTTCCGCACGTGCACAAGAAGCTGCCGTTCGACGCGCTGAAGGATTTCGCGCCCATTATGCAGTTCGGCGGCCAGCCGTACGCATTGACCGTGCATCCTTCGCTGGGCGTGAGTTCGGTGAAGCAGCTCATCGCGCTGGCCCAGACGCAGCCAGGCAAGATCAACTACGCCTCGTCCGGGAACGGCGGCGCCCAGCACCTGTTTGCAGCCATGTTCGTCTCGATGGCGAAGATCGACATGGTTCACATTCCCTACAAGGGCAGCGGACCGGCACGGGCCGATCTGCTGGGCGGCCAGGTCAAGGTCGGTTGCCTCGGTATCGCGAGCGTCCTCGCCAACCACAAGGCGGGTCAGGTTCGCATCATCGCGGTGACGAGCGCCAAGCGCTCCCACGAGCTGCCGGAAGTACCGAGCATCGCGGAAACTGTCCCGGGTTACGACGCGTCGCTTTGGAGCGGGCTGCTCGCGCCGCGCGGGACGCCGTCTGCGGTGATCAGTCGTATCCAGCGCGACGTGACGAAGCTGCTCCAGATGCCCGACATTCAGGCCGCGTTCGAGCGCTCCGGGACCTACGTCGTCGCTACCGACCCGAAGGTGTTCGGCGAGTTGCTCAAGATCGAGTTCGATAAGTGGGGCAAGGTGGTACGCGAGATCAATCTAACGGTCGATTAGGCGGCAGCAACAATCGAACCGCCAGGAACGCCGCGAGAGGCAAGTACTACTGCGGCGCGAAAATCCTGAATGACGCCTTATCCTGCTCATCGAGTTGGGCGATGAGCCCCGTCTCCCACGCAAGATACTGCTTCATTGCCTCGCGGTTTCCGGCGTGCCGGTCGTGAACGAAGAAGAGATAATCGATGCATTCCGCATCGGGCGGATCGGCAGGGGAGGATTCGGTCGGGTAACCCGCTCGCGCCCAGGCGGCCGACCCGCCCTCGAGCACTTTCACATCCTTGATTCCGGATTCGAGAAGGTCCACCGCGGCGAGCCGGGCGGTGTCAGCATGCTCTGGCACCAGCACGATGAGCCCTTTCGCATCGCGCGCATCGGCAGCTATGCGGGTACGAATACTCCAGCGGCTGCCGGGGATATGGGCTCGACGGAAATTCACGCTTGCGCCAAGGTCGAGCACGGTACAAGGGCCCGCCTCGAGCGCATGCTTGAGTTGGGCTGCTGAAAGGCTCCGGAGCGACGGCAGGGCGGGCTTGGGTGAGGCTGCACCCCGGAGGCCTGAGCGGACGCCTCCCTCGAGCACCCACGATTCGAAACCCAACTGCTTTAGCCAGCTCGCGACCATCGGTGCGCGGATATTCTCGCCACCGTCGATCAGCACGATGCGCGCGTTGCGCACCCCGACCCACTGATCGGTGGCCTGGATCAACTGGCCGCCAGGGGCGTGCACGGAGCCGGGAATCGAGCCCGCCTCGAATTCTTCCGGCGTACGCACATCGCACAGATACGTAGTGCGGTCCGAATCGCACAGCCATTTCTGGACCAGGGTCGCGCTCGCAAATTCGACGTAAAAGCGCTCGGCGAAGACACGGGCGCTCTTCTGGAGTTCGGGCAACCGCTTCTCGTCGATGTGATCCGGGTAACGCCGAGCGCTTCCGCGCTCCAGCTTGAAATCGGCCAGTACCCAACCCTGCGTGCCGTTCTCCAGCGCGACGACAGGGTTCGGGACGCCGAAGTTGATCAGCGTCTGCGCGCCGATGATGCTGCGGGTGCGGCCGGCGCAGTTCACCACGATCCTGGTCTTCGGATTCCTGACGATGCTCGAGACGCGGTAGGGGAGCTCCGCGTTGGGGCAGCAGATGCCGCCCGGGATGTTCATCTTCTGGTATTCGGTAAGAGGGCGCCCATCGAGGATGACGAAGTCCTCGCCGGCGGCCTGCATGCGGGCAAGCTCCTGCACCGTCACGCGCGGCGTGTGGCATGCGTGCTCGACGAGCTCGGCGAAGGTCTTGCTGGGTACATTGACGCCGGCGAACAACGCGTAGCCCGCCGCGGCCCAGGCTCTGGTTCCACCGTCGAGCACGGAGACCTCGGTGTAGCCCAGCTCCAGCAGCCGTTTCGCGGCGCGGCCCGCCACGCCGAGGACGCCGTCGTCGCATACGACGACCCGCGCCGATTTTCTTGGCACGAGCGCGCCCACGTCAAGCTCGAGGCGGCCGTAGGGGAGGGGCGTGGCAAACAGCAAGTGCGATTCGCCGAACTGGCCGGCTTCACGCACGTCGAGCAGGGCGATCTCGCCCTTGCCGTGCAGCAGGGACTTCAATTGCCGGGCGGTGACGGTCTTCAAGGCAGGACCGAGTCTACCTCAGAACGAGGGGCACGCCGCTCGCGATCACGACTACGGCGACGAAGGATCAGGGGTGACGAAAAACAGTAACAAGTTGCACGTCACCCTGCGGCCTCCATAAGGCCGTCGCAAGAATTCGGTGCAATCGCGTCGGCCGCTCCGCGCGTCACCGGGGGTCACATCCCCGAACAAGTTCGGGGTCCCTGTTCCGCCCCTCGACGCGCCCCATCACCTGTATCTCGTCACCCGTATTTCGTCACTTTTTTGCTACTACTTATGGGGCTCGCGCTTCGCGGGACCGCCGCCGAGCAAGGCGGCAGTAGGGCGGTG
>JBGPOS010000138.1:0-5178 GCA_041488155.1 Tepidiformaceae bacterium | reverse complement strand
TGACCAGGCGCATGACCCCGAAGGCCAGCGAGAGACCCGTCGCCAGGAGTGCGTACAGGCCACCGAGGAGCGTGCCCTGGATGACCGCATTGACCCACTCCATGGCCGCTGGACTCTCCCTCAGATGCCGAAGTACGCGGCCGCGATGGCATCGCGGCTCAGATCTGCCGGCCGTCCGGCGAGGGCGATGCGACCCTCCAGGAGGCAGGTGACGCGATCCGCCACCCCGAGGGCCTGGTCGATGTTCTGTTCGACGATGAGCACGGTCGTGCCCGCCGCGGCGATGGCCGGAAGGCGATCGTAGAGCTCGCGGATCACGACCGGCGCGAGGCCCAGGGAGACCTCGTCGAGGAGTAACAGCCGCGGGTTGTTCATGAGGGCGCGCCCGATCGCCAGGGCCTGCTGCTCACCGCCGGAGAGGACCGCCGCGCTGCGGTGCGCGCGCTCCTTCAACAGCTGGAACAACTCGTAGACCCGCCCGAGGTCCCAGGGTCCTGGACGTCCGCAGTAACGACCGATGAGCAGGTTCTCCTCGACGGTGAGGCTCGGAAAGATCCGCCGCCCCTCCGGCACGAGCGAGACGCCCAGTCTCACCCGCTCGTGGGTAGGCAGCGCATCGATGGGCCGGCCGTCGAAGCGAATCTCGCCGCCTCGCGCCGGGAGCAGCCCGGCGATCATGCGTAACAGGGTCGACTTGCCCGCGCCGTTCGAGCCGATCATGGCGAACTGTTCGCCCTCCTCGACGGCGAGCGAGATGTCGAAGAGCGCCTGGAAGTCGCCGTAGAAGCTGCTTGCACCGCGGATCTCCAGAAGGCTCACCCGCGGATCCCCTGGCCGAGGTACACCGTCTGGACCTCCGGGCTCGCCATGACCGCCTTCGGCGGGCCCTCGGCAAGCATCCGGCCGTAGTCGGTGGCGATCAGGCGGTCGACGACCGAGACCAGGGCTTGCACGATGTGCTCGATCCAGACGATCCCCAGCCCCTCGCCGCGCAGGGCCCGGATGGTCGCGATCAGTGCCTGCACCTCCGGCTCCGTCAGGCCGCCGGCGATCTCGTCGAGCAGCAGCAGCCGCGGACCGATGGCCAAGGCCCGCGCCAGCTCGAGCCGCTTGCGGTCGAGGAGCGTCAGGGCGCCGGCAGGCGTGTTGGCGTGGGCCAGGAGGTCGGTGCGAGCAAGCGCCGCGACGCTCGCCCGGTGCGGGTCCGCGCCGGTCCGCCCGCCGGCGAAGCTGGCGCCGATGAGCACGTTCTCGAAGACGGTCATGCTCCCGAAGGGACGCGGCACCTGGTGGGTCCGCCCGATGCCGGCCCGCGCTCGCACGTGAACCGGCATGGCCGTGATGTCCTGCCCGTCGAGCAGGATGCGCCCACGGTCGGGCTGGAGGCTGCCGGTGATGAGGTTGAGCATGGAGGTCTTGCCGGCCCCATTGGGGCCGACGACCCCCAGGATCTCGCCCTCCGACAGCGTGTATGAAAGGTCGTCGGCGACGACGACCGTGCCGAAGGCCTTGGCGACGTGGTCGAGCTCCAGCAGCGGGCCCACGTCGCCTCCAGCAGCCGATGGACGGACCTAGCCGCCGATCGGACGCATCTTCCCGCC
This sequence comes from Tepidiformaceae bacterium, assembly GCA_041488155.1. GTDB lineage: Bacteria > Chloroflexota > Dehalococcoidia > Tepidiformales > Tepidiformaceae > JBGPOS01. The sequence continues at coordinate 3,577 of JBGPOS010000138.1, read as the reverse complement.
CGCCGGGATCTCGGGATGGTCCTTGTTGCTGACGCAGATCAGTTCGTAGGGGAACGCCCCCGAGGCCTTGGTCCACTGCCCGCCAACGAGCGGTGTCTTGGAGATGTTCGGGAACGGCGCGGCGTTGACCCAGTCCACCTTGCCCACGATGGTGTCGAGCACGGTGGCCTTCAGGGCGTCGCGGATGGACGCCTTGCTCTCGATGTCGGCTGTGCGCTTGAGCACGTCGCCGGCCACCTCGAAGAGGGCGTGGCCGAAACCGATAGGCTGCGTCCACTGCTTGCTCGTGGCGGCCGTATAGCCGTCGGCGAGGGCCTTGGCTGTCTCGCCAGAGAGCGACGACTTGAAGGGATGGTTGGGGCTCCACCAGAGTTCGCTCGAGAGCCCGTCGCCCTCGCCGTTGGTACCGAGGGCTTCCACCGATGCCGGGAACAGGAGCGCCTTGCCGACCGACGCGATCTTCGGCTTGAAGCCCTGCTGCTTGGCCTGGTTCCAGAAGGTCGTGAAATCCGGCGGGATGGGCACGCCAGTCATGATCTCGGCCGAGGCCGCCTTGAAGGCTCCGATCTGGGCCGAGAAGTCCGAGTTCAGGTTCTCGTAGCGGCCGGGGTCGTGCATCGTGTAGCCGGCCGCCGCGAGCGGCGGCGGGAAGCCCAGTTTCGGATCGCCCCAGGCGTTGCCGTCGCCGTCGTTGGGGAAGAGGCCGGCGACCTGCTTGTTCGTGTCGACCTGGCTCCACATGTCGAGGAAGACGGCGATGATGTCCTCCAGGCCCCAGAAGAAGTGGTACGTCCAGTCGAAGGGCCTCCACGAATCAGGATTGGTGGGGTCCGCCTGCCGGCCGATGAAGTACGGCTGCCAGGGCGCCACCGTCGAGACGCAGGGCACCTGGTTTGCCTCGCACTGGCCGGCCACCGGGTTCGTCGTCTCGGGGGTGGAGGCGACCAGCATCAGGTCGATGCCATCCTGGAGAATGAGCGACCCCGCAACCTCGGCGGCCCGGTTCGGATCCGACTGGCTGTCCTTGGCCAGAATTTGGACGGGATGGAGCGTGCCACCGATGTTCACGCCACCCTCGAAGGCCTTGTTGGCACCGCCGATGATGTACTCGTCGGCTTCGCCGAAACCGGCGATGGGCCCTGTCGTCGGGCTGACGTAACCGATCTTGATGGCCCTGCCCGTCGGCGCCTGCGACGCAGCGCTGGTCGCGGTCGGGCCGGCGCTGGCGGTCGGCCCAGCCGACGCGCTGGGCGCAGTCGTTCCGCCGCTCGCCTGGCAGGCCGCGAGGAAGGCGCCCAGGCCTGCGCTCGCACCGGCATACCCCGTCAGGCGCAGGAAATCCCGGCGATCGATGTTGCGACCGAACACCGCCTCGATGAGCCGCCGTTCATCGGTTTCGTTCGACATCGCGCTGCTCCTCCTACTGCCGCCCTCCATCGCGAGCGATCCCTGCTTTCGCACCGCGCGCTGCGGGCTCGCGAAGGGGCGCGGATCCCACCGTCGCCGATCCTCTTACGAGCCGCTCGGCATTCGCAGCATAGACTGCCCCAGCAGAGCCTGTCACCCGATTCCCGCGCCGGGCGCACAGGGCGCGCGGGGGCTGCCGGAAGTGCATAACGCCCAAGGACCATTGACGAGGAGGCCTACCATGCACCTGTCTGTTCGCAGGGCGCCCCGACGTTCGTAGGGCGGCACGAAACGCAGATCCCGAACGACCCTTAGCGCGCCTGCCAGATGGTTCGAGGAGAGGGAGGCCGCAATGGGGTCGACGTACATCGAAGACTGGCGTAACTACGTCACGGCGCACCGGCTGAAGGTGGCCATCGTGGGCGGCCTCGTGGCCACCCATGTGACCACGAACCTGGGCATGTGGTACCACGGCATCGGGCTGCCCGACCTGAACTTCAACTGGCTCAACGGGCTGCTCGTGTTCGGGAACTCGGCCATGGACCCGAAGGGAATGATGGACCCGGTGATATTGACCCTCTTCGGAGGGGTCGCCCACTACGCCATGGGCGTCTCTATGGCCCTCATCTACGCGTTCGGGATCTACCCGCTGCTGCCGATCGCGAGCACCCTCCGCGGCAACTTCATCAAGGCGTTCATCTGGGGTCTGATCCTGGCCACGCTCAGCGCGGTGTGGTGGATCAACCTCTTCCCGAATCTCGCCGGCCCGGGGACGAGCGCCGGGATCTTCATGACCAACCTCCCAATCGGGTGGCTCGTCGCGGTTTACCTGTGGCACCTCGTCTACGCCTTCAACCTCGGCGCCTTCTACCAGCCCAACGAGGTCCCGGCCACCAAGAACACCTAACCGAAGGCGGGCGCGTCCCGGGAAGGTATCGACCTCGTCCTGGGCGGCCCGCTTTCAGTTCAGTCAGGTCGGCCTGGCAGACGAGAGGTCGGCCGCGTAGTCGTCCTCGCTGACCTCGTCCATCCAGACCGTACTGCCGCTGGCAGTGAACGCAAAGTGGACCAGGAACTGGTTCGGGACCGCACCATGCCAGTGCTTCTCACCAGGGGCAACGTAGACGAGGTCTCCAGGTCCAACCTCGAATACCTGCTCGTCGGACTTCTTGATCCGGCCGCGGCCGGCGACCATGTAGAGCGCCTGCTCCCCGGTGTGTGAGTGCCAATGGCTGTGGCTGCCAGGGGTGTAGAAGAAGCGGTGTACCCGCATGCCGCCACTGGTCTGCGCTTCGAGGATTTCCTCTTGCCAAACGCCTTCCGTGAACTTCCTCTCCTCCGCAACAACTGACCGATTCTTTCTTTGCAAGACCAGTCTCATGGCTCCCCCCTATGACGCTCAGCGGAAACGGGAGAAGTCGGGCGGCCGCTTCTCGTTGTAGGCGACAAACCCTTCCCTGCCCTCGTCTGTCTTCGTGTACAGGCTGAGCCCGTCAAAAACAAGGTTCTGGATGCCGACGAGGTGATCGGTGTCAGCGTTGAATGAGTGCTTGAGGAACCGAATGGCGGTCGGCGAGTACGCGGCGATCCTCTTCCCCCATGCCACGGCGGTGGGAACGACCTGATCGCGTGGGACGACCGCGTTGACGAGCCCCCACCGCTCAGCGGTCGCGGCATCGTACTGATCGAGCAGGAACCAGATCTCGCGCGCTCGCTTCTCGCCCACCACGCGAGCCAGGTACGCGGTGCCGAAACCGCCGTCAAAGGAGCCGACCCGAGGCCCCGTCTGGCCGAACTTGGCGGTCTCCGAGGCAACCGACAGGTCGCACAGCACGTGCAGCACGTGCCCGCCGCCGATGGCGAAGCCGTTGACCGCCGCGATGACCGGCTTCGGGATCGCCCGGATCAGTCGGTGCAGCCGCTCGATCTCGAAGAGCCCGCTTTCCGTCGGCCCGTAGTCTCCGGTCTCCGCACGCTGCTTCTGGTCGCCGCCGGCGCAGAACGCTCGGTCGCCTGCGCCGGTGAGGACCACCGCGGCAACGGCTGAGTCCGCCCACGCCGCCCGAAAGGCGGCTATCAGCTCGTCGACCGTGCGGCCGCGAAATGAATTCATTAGGTCCGGGCGGTTGATCGTGATGATCGCGACGTCTTCGTCCATCTCGTAACGGAC
>JBGPOS010000137.1:0-5260 GCA_041488155.1 Tepidiformaceae bacterium | reverse complement strand
GGCTGTAGAAGAAGGCGATGGAGTAGCGGTCCGTGCCCGTGTCGTTCAGGACGCCGTGGGGCGTCGACAGGAACCGGTCGTTCGTCCAGCGCTTCATCATGTTGCCGAGGTTGACGAGAAACGTCCCCGGGATCACCGGCGGGGCGAGCCACTCGCCGCTGGGCAGGCGTACGGCCAGTCCCGGGACCTCCTCGCGCGCGAGGATCGTCAGGAACGAGTTGTCCGTGTGGGGCCCCTGGCCGAACTGCTCATCGTCATCCGTGTCCTGGGGCGGGTAGTGCAGGAAGCGCAGATTGATGTGCGCCTCGTTCGCGAAGAACGGGGCGAAGAAAGCCGCCGGCATGTCGATCGCGCGGGCGAACGCGGGCAGCATCCGCTCGCCGACCGCCTCCAGCGCTTTGAAGTACGCGACCATCGCCGCCCGCATCCGGGGCTCGCCGTCGGGCCACTGATTACGGCCGCGGAGCGGCGTGCCGGCAAGGACGTCCGGGTGATCGGTGGCCCGGTCGTGGCTGATGAAGAAGCTTTCGTTGTAATTTGGGCGGGCGGCCTTGTGGACGGTCGACGCCCGCTGGATGCTCTGGTTCACCGGCAGGTAGCCGATGTTGTTCTGGTTGAGCGTGACCGCGAGCTTCACCTCGAGGGGCAGGGCGTGAAAGTCTCGCGACGCCAGGAAGGCGGCCTCGACGAGGCGCGGGGACACGCCGTGGCCGGCGAGGTAGAAGAAGCCGACGCGCTCGCTGGCGCGCCGCACCTGGCCGGCGACGGCCTCGAGCCCGCCGGGCTCGCCCCGGAACGCGGGGCCGAAGTCGATCACGGGGATCGTCTTCGTCACCGCCTCGACGTCCTTCACCGCGATGGCCTTGAAGATGTTCATCGTTCCGTCCTCCGCATGGCACGACTGTCGGTGTTCTCGGCCAGCGTGTCAATAAACATTGGGGGCCCCGAGATGGCCCCCCATCCCCCCCGACGCTCGTCCCGCCCCGGCGAAGCCGGGGCGCTCCTCGATATGGGAGCGGCGAGGGAAGTGCTCACACTAGGAGGGTGGAACGGATGGCGCGGCGGCGGGCGAGCGCGGCGGAAATGGCAAAGACGGCATAGAGCACCGCGGCGGCCAGCGAATACGGCGAGGCCGACATCCGCCCCTCGATGAGTTGCAGGAAGAAGAGGAGGACGGGTCCGGTGGCGAGGACGACGCGGACGGTGAGCGGGGACGCAAGGGCGATGCCGACCTGGTTCACGTAGATGGGAAAGACGATGAGGAGGAGGGCAATCATCACGAAGGCCAGGGCATTCGTCGAGGAGATCACCGGGAGATCGGAAGGAGACACTGCCGCGAGCACCGTCGCCAGGATGACCGCGCCGGGGAAGCGGAGCGCGACCAAGGCCGCAGCACTCACGCCGGCGTCGTTCACCTTTCTGCAGAGCAAGGTGTTCACCGAGATCGAGATGCCCGCGCCGGCGGCGAAGGCGACCCCGACGGCAGCCACGCCAACGGGTTGCGGGCCGGCGCCAGAGAGCCCGCCGATGACGACGGCCACCGAGAAGATCAACGACGCGAACAGTCCAAGGTGAATCGAGCGTTCGGCGCGCGTGAGCGGTACCGCCGGCGCCGCGCCCGGGATACGCTGGTCGATCCACACGACGGAAAGAGGTCCGATGCCAAAGAAGAGGATCTGTACCAGCGAAGGCTCGATGATGCGCAGGGCGTAGAAGAAGGCGATCCAGGCCATGGCTGAAGTGACGTTGATCCAGAAGAGGTCCCGCGGCCGGCTCAGGAGCGCGCGGAGGCTGCCGGGGTCGCAGGCGAACGAAATGGGCAGGAACACGAGGGAGCAGAGGGTGAAGGCCGCGACGGCGATGAGGAGAGGGCTCGTTTGCTGAAAGAGCCCGGCGAGATAGACGTCCCGCACGGACGCCAGGCACACGAAGACGATCGAGACGAGGAAGCCGGCGGTTTCCCGATTCCCTCGCCATGCGCGGACGCCGACGGTGAGCATCGTCGCATAGGTATACGGAGCACCCGGCCTGGTTGGGTGGAATCAAGTTGCCACCCCACCTCACGTAGAAACCCGAACCAGTCGAGGCACGGGATACCGTAGTGCGCGCACGCGTCCGGGATCTTGAAAGGCCCCGTCGGTGACCGCCGGGGACGCTCTCCAGTGACGACGGTGCCGTGTCGCACGCGTGCCACGGCGACGACGAAGGGGTCGGCACGTCCGCGTTCGGCCTCTTCACTGACGAGCCCCCGGCAAGCCTGCATGACTTCAGCGACCGCTGTCATCTGCGCATCGTCGAGCGGAAGGAAGAGGCTCTCCCGGCTGTTCAGTGTCTCGGCGAGGGCGTCTTCGCCGCGCTCCAACTCGTGAAGAACTTCATCGGGCGACACGAGATCGCCGGCAGAGACGGCGGCGTCGAGCCTCTGCCACAGGGAAACGAAGATGTCCGGAGGGTGATTTCGACCGATACGAATCCAGATACTCGCGTCGACGACGTAGGGCGCGGGCACGCCCTACCCTCGGGCTCCTGCGCGCTCTACGGCCCCCGCGATATTTTCCAGATGCTTTAGGCGGATACCAAGATAGTCGCTGACGTCAGCAGGGGTGATCTGTTCGCGGTCGAAAGCCTCAAGGACCAGGCGGGTGTATGCGCGCCCGTTGTCCCGTACTACGACGCGAAAGAGTGGCGCGAAGCCCTCACGATCTCGAGCCTGGGCCTCGAGCACCCGATACTGGGCGAGATACTCCTCGCGCTTGCGTTCGTAGAAGTGGTCGGTCGTTCGGCCGAGGATCAGGAGCCGCCGCAGGATGACCTCCCGGCTGACGGCGAACTGATCGGCCAGTTGCTGGAGCGGCCCGTCCGCCCACTCCCGGGGGCCGCGAACGGAAACCACCAGAGGGTGGCCGGCCAGCGCGTCGTGGGGCACCAGGATGGCGCCGGCGGTGCGGTTACAGTAGACCTCGACGCGCTCGTCGGGGGTCCGAGCTTGATGGCGAACTCGCAGCGGGTCACAGACACCGCCCTGGCTGAGCATGAGATGCGTGAACTCGTGCATCAGCGTGAAAACCCGGCCACGAGGCGCGTCCTTAGCGTTCAGCACGATCACGGGGAGGCGGCGCTCGTTGAGCGAGAAGCCGCGCATCTCCTCAAGAGGAACGTCACCCGTCTGGAAGACCAGGATGTCGCGCGCTTCAAAGGCAGCAAGCCAGGCGTTGAGAGGCTCGTAGGCACCCGCCCACCGCGCTTGCTCGTCGAGGGCGACCCCGAGCCACGTCCGTGCCCGTGTGGCGACCTCCTCGGGGTCTTCGTTAAGCGTAAACCGGAGCGGGAGCTCGGGGACGGGGCGATCGAGATCGGTCAGGATCTCGAGTGCCACCGCTCGCCGGCGCCGGGCGCGCCGCATCTCGAGGAGCAGCTCGGGCGAGAGCCTGGCGGGCGTGTCAGCCGGGAGACGCCGGAAGTCGTGCAGCGGTGCTGGCTGTGCTGGGGGCTCCGGGAGGAAGAAGACGGCGAGCGCACGCTTGTAGACGTTGGCAGCCTTCCGAAGTTGGCCCACCGTTGGTCGCAGCCGCCCCTCCTCCTCTTCCCATTCGGCAAGCCGCCGCGGCTGAACCCCGAGCTTTTTCGCCGCCTGCTCGGACGTGAGCCCGGCCGTCTCTCGCGCCCAGCGCAGCAGCGCGGGCTTGACGACCGCGGAAACTCGCTGGATGGTCATGACGTCGGGAGGTTATGCCACCTCGAAGATCGGCCACAGAACATCGAGGCCGAGTCTAGCAGATGAGTTGCCCAGCCCTCAGGATTCTCCAGACGTCGGGAGATGGATACACCAGCCGCAGATACCACGTAGCGCGAAGTTCCGGTCGGCCCTGGGGTTCCCAAACAACAGTAGTTGCAGTCAGAGCCGATGGTCACGGGGCCCGTGGCACTGGCCGAGAGCCAGGAGATTGGGGCAATGCTCCCGTTCCTGCGCATGTGTCCCCCGCAGGCACTGGTGTCCAGACTCAAAACTGTACTTGCGGGGCCGGAACTTCCCTCGGAAGAGGACCAGGCGTCGAATCAGGCTCGAAACATCCAATTCGAGCTTTGGTTTGCCAACACACTCTGGCGAGGTATTCGGACCTTGCACTCGTCGGACATCCGCTTTTCCCTCGGGAGGCCCTGAAAGAATCGCGGGCCAGCGCGCCAGGGAAGCGCGCTTGTCGGCTGGCCGGCCTAGGCCCGCGTCGGCACCAGGGTATCAGATGCTGCTTGCCTTACCGATTGCGGTCCGGTGAGAATGCTTAATCAGGGCGGAGGGGCAATCGTGAAAAAGGATCTCCGCGAGACAATTCGTCAGATGAGACTCAGGTTACACGGCCTCGAAGTTCTCCTGGCTGCCGAGCGAGAACGGCGTACCGAAGAATGGTTCTCGGACGAGGGCGCGGGAGATGGGGAACGGGGCGAGGCGACGCGTCGCCTCGTCGAGCACGGGCTACTGGAACCCCGTCCTGCGCCCACGCACTTCGCCTTGAGTGATCGCGGACGGGCGCTTTTGGCCAACGTCAGGGCGAAGGTTGCGCCTGACGGCCGAGTCGATTGGACAAGAGTCGACGAGGTGGATTTCCCGCTCCTGTGAGTGTGGGTGGGGGAAAGGAGCGGGTCATGTGGAAGGTCAGATGCACACGTTCGTACTGTAAGTTCAAAGGAACGCTCCCCGATCGCTACGCGGCGAAGGAAGCGGCAGAGGAACACGAAAAGGCTACGGCGAGCAACCTTGCCGGAAGCCACACCGTTGAGATGAGAGAGGCCGGGTCCCAGGGGTCGGGAACACGCCGACTGATATCGAGACGGCGGTTCTAACCACGATGGCGCGCCCCACCAAGCCTGTCAGCCTGCACCCGCTGAGCCCGGTGGATGCCCTTGCCGCCCTGCTTCGCGTACCACCGCCGCCCAAAGCGGCTAAGCCGGCCACGGCGAAGCGCCGGCCAGGGAAGAAGCCCGCGAAAAAGCGGGCGAAGTCCTAGCCCGGCCGCCTGGCCGGGCGCCCCCTACCCCGGCACCGGTTTTGTCAAAGGGATAATCACCGCCAGTAATGCGGCGGACCGACGGAGGCGAACGACCGCGTGGCCAGGCGCACCGTGATCTTCGACATGGACGGCGTCATCGTGGACAGCGAGCCCTACAGCATGCAGGCCCTGGTCGACGTGCTGCGGGACCACGGCGTCGACCCGACGGCGGAGGAGCTCCGGCGGTCGTATGGCCGCAGGATCACCGAGGACTT
>JBGPOS010000136.1:0-5352 GCA_041488155.1 Tepidiformaceae bacterium | reverse complement strand
GTCCCCGGCGCGCACCGAGCCCAGCCGCACGTCCTCTCGCCAGGGCTGGAAGGTGACGCCCTGCGTCTTCCAGAGGACATACATGAGGGTCGTGCGCGCGAAGTTGCCGTCGCCGTGCCAGCCCTCGATGATGCCGCCCGGCCGCTGCATGTCCCACATCACGCGGATCTCGCTGTCGAGCCAGGCGGTCACGGACCCCGCGTCCGCCCGGTCGGGCGCGCGGTTCAACAGGTTCAGCGCTCCTTCGATGGAGTCGGCATAGCCGTCAGCGCTGCCGAGAGGCGTGCCGTTCGGCTCCCATTCGAAGCGGGAGTAGTGGGCCCGCAGGGCCGACAACGGTTTGAGCGCCGCATCCCTGTATGCCTCCGTGCCGTCGATGAGGTAGACGGTGTAGAAGCCGTCGGCGACGTAGCCCCAGGTGTCGGCGATGCCACCCTTCCCGGCTACCTGGCCGGTCTGCGGGTTGATCTCGTTGAAGAACATCCCGTGCTCGTTCCGGCCGACCTCCAGGATCCGGTCGAGCAGCTCGTGCAGGTGCGGCTGGTACAGCGCCTTCCTGGCGGCCCATGGTTCGCCCCCGGGCATCCGTCCTGCCAGGTGCAGGGTGGCGTAGAGCTCGGAAAGGCCGGTCATGATCTCGCAGCCGTGGTCCCGCATGCGGAGCACCGTGAAGTCGCGTGACGGATGGTGCCGGCCCTCGGGCAGCAGGTAGTGGTCGGCCAGCCGGCAGGCCCAGCGCAGGTACTTCTCGTCGCGCCCGCTCATCCAGTACACGCGGGCGAGGGCCTGCAAAAGGTCGCCGTTGACCTCGACCCCCACCTCCGTGTTCCGGCCGTCGAGGGGGATCGTGCCGAAGGGCGTCTCCACCGCCGCCATCGCCCAGATGTCGTCGAGCAACCCCACCAGGCGACGGCTCCAGTCACTGGGGCCGAGCCATTCCGTGAGCGGGATGAGGCCATCCTTCACGTACTCGGCGGAGTTGAAGATGATCCGGGTCGCGTCGCCGGTCGGATGGACAAGCCGTTGCGTGTCCAGCGAGAAGTCATCGGTGAGACGCAGCCAGCCGTCGCGCCGGGTGAGCCGCTCTTCCGACGCGAGCATCGCCCGGAGGCTTCCGTCGAAGGCCGTACGGTCGGTGAGGGAGGCGCTCAGCACCAGGAACGGGTAGTTGTCGGCGGCCGAGTCCTTGCCGTTCCAGTAGTGGCTGTCGGTCAGGTTGCGGGGGATCAGGCCGGAGGCGGGGTCGGCCACGGCCAGCCAGGCTCGCAGGTAACGGTGGCAGCGCTCGAGGCCCTCCCGCGCGAGGTCTCCGTTGGCCGCCGCCTGCACGAACGCCGGGTCAGGCTCGTGAGGCGGCCCCTCCCCGGTGGGCCGGGCCGACGGCCCCCGAAACGTCTGCGCCCGGCCCCGGAGTGGCCCCGCTCCGAAGAGCGGGGCCAGGAGGGCCAGGCGCAGGACGTCCCGACGAACGATCAAGCGATCAGAACGTCAACTTCAGCGAGAGCTGGATCTGACGCGCGATGGTGTTGCCGAATGCGCCCGCCGAGTTGGAGGTCAGGGCCGTGATCTGGCCCACCGCGGCGTTCCCGATCGTGCCGTTGGGGTTGGCGAACTGGGGATGGTTGAGGATGTTGAAGGCCTCGATCCGGAGCTCGCTCCCGACGCGCCCGAAGGTGGTGCGCTTGACGAGAGACATGTCGATGTTGAACTGCCCCGGGCCGCGCAGGGTGTTGCGCCCCACGTTGCCGTAGGTGCCCGTGGTGTCCGAGGGGGGCGCGTAGGCGGTGGGGTCGAACCACTTGTCGATGGTGGGGTCGGCGAGGACCGGGTTCTTGCCTGCAATGATGTTCGGCCGGTTCCCGGTCCCCGTGGAGAGCACGTTCTGCGTCTGGCTCACCGTGAAGGGCAGGCCCGAACGCACGTACAGGATCCCGCTCACCTGCCAGCCGCCCAGCTTGCTGTTCCGGCCGAGCGGGAGCTCGTAGATCCAGTTCGAGGTGAGGCTGTGCTTGATGTCGTAATCCGCCACTCCACGGCTGTAGTTGAAGTCGTACACGTTCGTCACCGAGACCGTGCCGTCGTTGTCCGAGTTGAGGTCGATCGTCTTGCCGTAGGTGTACGAGTTGAAGAACGAGAATCCGTTCGCGAAGCGCCGTACGAACTTGACGAGCAGGGCGTTGTAGTCGACGGTGCCTCGAGCCTGGAGCTGCCCCAGCGTCCGGAGGGCCGGGGAGATCTTGGCGTAGGGCCGGTTCACGTTCTGGTCGGTGATTCCCACCACCGGCGGGGCCTGGTTCGGGTCTCCCTTGACCGCGAGTTGGCGGCCCCGCGACCCGACGTAGGCGACTTCCAGCATGTAGTTCTTTCCGAGCTGCTGCTGGACGTTGACGTTCCAGTTGTCGCTGTAGGCGTCGCGAAAGTTGACGTCGTAGATCGAGCGCGTGGCTCCTGCGGGAGCGCGGCTGGGGTCCACCCCCGGCGGCGGCGGCAGCCCGTCCGACAGCTTCAGGGTCGGCAGGAAGGTCGTGCTGAGCGCCGTCGACTGGAGGAACGGAGGGTTCTGCGCCTTGGACGACGACGTGCCGCCGCCGGAGAAGTTCCAGAACCTGCCGATGCCTCCGCGTACGATGGTCTTGCCGTTGCCCCGCGCGTCCCAGGCGAACCCGAGCCGCGGCGCCAGGTCTCCCTTGCTGTAGGTCTGCAGGTAGCGGCCGACGTTGACGCCGTCCACGACGGCGTTGTCCGAGGCCACCACGAACTTCCCGGTGGACTCGTCGAAGTTCGACTGGAGGTCGTTGATCTCCACGTAGGGCGGGTAGACGTCCCAGCGCAGGCCGAGGTTCAGGGTCAGCTTGCTCGAGACGCGGAAGTCGTCCTGGAGGTAGGTCGAGTACTCGGGCTTCGTCTCGGTGTAGGTCTTGGCGTCGAACAGGTTGCGGTTCTTGGCGCTGGCGTAGCCGAGCAGGAAGCTGGCCACGTCGAATCCCGTGCTGGAGTTGACGGTGCAGCCCGTGGCCTTGCCCGCGCAGTTGGAGGTGAGGTTGTTGTTGAACACGAACTGCCCGACGATCGTGTCCGCGTTCAGGATCTCGCGCTTCCGCAGGGCGACGCTGGCTCCCAGCTTGAAGGTGTGGCGGCCGAGGATGTGGGTCACGTTGTCGGTGAACTGGAAGGTCCCCATGTTGGTGATCAGCGGCTGGTTCCCGTTGGACCCGAGGTTGCGGATGTTCTGGAAGGTCATCTGGCTGAGCGCGGAGGTCGCCTCGTTGAGGTTGATGCCCGGGATGCCCGCCGCCTGGGCCAGGTTCCCACCGTAGTCGGTGGGCAGGCCGGTGATGGCGATGTAGCTCCAGCCGAACCGGAACTCGTTCAGCCACTTGGGGCTGAAGGTGTGGGTGTCGTTGAAGGAGATGCCCTGCGCTTTGATGTCGCCCGTGCCGTGGCCGAAGGTCTGGCCGGCATCGCCGTGGGGCGACGCGGGGGGCAGGTAGCGGTGGGTCTGCTCGTAGCTGTAGCGAATGAACATCTGGTTGTTGGCGCTCACCGCGTGGTTGAGCTTGACGTCGAACTGGTTGTCCTGCCGCTCGAGGTCCGGGTTGTTCAGGTAGTTGTTGATCGGTTGTCCCGTGGTGCCGCGCGTGCCGGCCGTGTTCGGAGCGGGCAGGTAGTTCTTCATCACGTACGCGGCCGCGGGGTCCCAGCGGCTGGCGGGGATGATGTTTCCCGGGAAGGCTAGCCCGGTCAGCGGGTCGTAGATGGTCCGGTTGACCTCGGAGAAGTCGCCCGCGCGCATCTTGTCCGAAGGCACCGTGATGAGATAGGTCTGGCCCTGTTTGATCCGCCACCCCTGGTAGTTCGTGAAGAAGAAGGTCTTGTCCTTGAAGATGGGACCGCCCAGGGTCGCGCCGAACTGGTGCTGGTCCAGGGCGGGCTTCGCGCGTCCGGCCCGGTTGTTGAAGAAATCGTTGGCGTCCAGGGCATCGTTGCGGAGGAACTCGTAGGCGCTGCCGTGGAAGTCGTTGGTGCCCGACTTGATCTGCAGGTTGACCACCCCGCCGAGGGACCGGCCGAACTCGGCCGAGTAGGTGCTCGTCTGCAGCTTGAACTCGTCGAGGGCGTCGACGCTCGGGAAGATCACGACGGACTGGAGCCAGAGCTCGTTGTTGTCGACGCCGTCGAGGATGAAGTTGTTGTCGCGGGGCCGGGCGCCGTTCGCGGAGAAGGCGGCCGACGCGCGCCAGGCCAGGCTGCCGGCGCCGTCGATGTTGGCGCCGGGGATGCCGCGGGTGACCCCGGGGACGGTGCGGGTCAGCGAGACGAAGTTGCGGCCGTTCAAGGGCAGCGTCTTGATCTGCATCTCGTTGACGGTGGCGGAGAGGTCGGAGCTCGAGGTCTGGACGAGCGGTGTCTCGGCCTGGATCTCGACCGCCTCCGACATCTGGCCCAGCTCGAGGGTCAGGTCGATGCGTACCTTCTGGTCGACCCCCAGGTGCACGTTGGCCAGGCTGACCTTCTTGAACCCGCTCACCTCCGAAGAGACCGAGTACGTGCCCGTCGGCAGCGACGGGGCCGTGTACTCGCCCTTTGCGTCGGCTACGACGGTTCGCGTGAGCCCCGTCCCCGTGTTCAGGAGGGTGACCGCGGCTCCCGGCATCACGGCGCCGGTCGCGTCCTTTACGGTCCCCAGGATCGTGCCGCTCACCGCCTGTGCCGAGACCTCTCCGGGTACCAGGCACGACAGCAGGGCCAGCACGAGCAGTCCAGGCCCAGCCCGCCGGGCGGCCCGGATGGAATCGCTAACCTTCATAAAGACGCCCTCCACATTTGACGGGACTTACCCGACGTCAACTGCCTCACCCCGTGTGTTCGCGTGCGTCGCCGGTCTTGAGTGGTGAGCGGACTCTAGCGCCGGAAGGGTCGAGGTGTCAAGAGATCATATATGACCCATCTCGGCCGCTCATGGTTGAGGGGTCTGAGGCTCGGAAGGTAATTAGGTTCTGTAGTTTAGCAACATGAGACCGCTTTCACAAGGATCCACGGTCCATGGGCTCGGGTCTCCCCAGTGCAAGCCACCTTCGGCGGACATCCGGGAGGTGTCTCTGCGCCTAAATAGCTATATCAAAAGGGTTTATTCATTTTGGTGGTGCTCGTTGTCTCCGGTCGGAAGAGTCCATCAGGGCTGGCAATCGTGTTCATCATATATGGTGAGCGTGGGCTCCCTGGGGCGCGTGCGACGACCGGCCGGCCGTGCGAGACTACGCGTCCATGAGGTCCTGGATTGGCTTGGTGTCCGCCGTGCTTGCCGCTTCTGGTTGGATCGCCGCCCAAGGGAGCTCGCCGATGACCGAGATC
>JBGPOS010000135.1:0-5381 GCA_041488155.1 Tepidiformaceae bacterium | reverse complement strand
GTTGTTGTGCACGCTCACGAAGGTGTGCGAAAGCGGGGCGAGCCAGGCAGCCATCAATCTCGGCGGGAGCGCGCTGTTCGCGAAGTTCAGCCGGACCGACGAGGCCGAGGCAGATGCGGAAGGGGTGGCGACGACGGTCAAGGCGGGCATCTCGCCGTACGGCATTCCGGCGATGTTCAAGATCCTCTTGGCCGAGCGCAAGACGAATCCTGGCGCGTTGGACGCGTTTTTCGCGAGCCACCCATTGGAGGAGGATCGCATCACGGCGACCGAGGCGCAGATCGCCACGTATCCGGCGAGCCAGCTCCAGCGGTTGACGAAGGATTCGCCGGCGTTTCAGACCTTCCGTCGCCGGTTGCTCTCCTTGCCCCCTTCGCCGACACCAAAGGCGCCCGTCGCCGGGGGGCGCGGGGATTAGGCCGGGGGCCGCATCTGTTCGCTCAAGAACGCGAACACGTCGGGCTCCCAGGCGGCCACGCGGAGGTGAACGAAGCCGTGACCTTCCGGGGCGCTTCGGCCGACCGGAGGGTAAATCTTCAGGTGGTGCGGCTTACCGAGACGCTCCATCTCGGCAGCTAGAGCCTCCCCTGGCGCGGTGGAGTAATCGTTTGCGGCATAGATGAAGAAGACCGGAGCCGTCGTGCCGGCAACGGCGCCGAAAAGTCGCTCTCGCAACGCCGGCGAGCGTGGCCAGCTTCCAGCCGCGCCCGCGAAGACCACGGCTGCCCGCAGCGTCCTATCGCGTTGAGCCAAGAGCAGGGAGATCTGCCCTCCAAACGAGTGCCCGGCTACCGCGACGCGGCGAGCATCCACTTCCGGGAGAGTCCGCAGGAAGCTGAGTCCGGCGAGGGCATCGCCGAGCTCGTCGGTCTCCAGCAACTGCAGCTGGAGTCGGTTACGCGCCGCCTCCCCGTTCGTTGCAAGTTCTTTGTCCCAACGGTCGCTGCTGCTCGTGCCCTGGTCGGCGGAGAGCCCGGTCCCTCGCCGGAACAGATACAGAAAGACGTACCCATGGCGCACGAAGGCCGGTGCGAGCACGGCGGCCTGCCATTCGAAGGTGTGCTCATCACGATCCCCGGAGGTGGCTTGTATTCCGCGCCCGCTTCCGTGGTTGAACAAGACGGCGGGGAACGGTCCGCGGCCCGCCGGCCGCCAGAGCAGGGCACGTAGCTCGAGAGTGCCGTGTTGCACCACGACGGTGTCGGGCTTCGCGAGAACCTGGCCTTCGGCTTGGATCGCGAGCAGGGAGGTGAGAGTCACAACCAGCCGCAACGGGAAAGCCTGCGCCATTAGATCACCATTGGTCAATACTCCCGAGTCTCGGCAACCTCGACGAGCCGGGCCCGAGGTCGTTCGATGACCTTTCCTCCTACGCGCTCCCATAGACCTCGCAAGGCGGTGTGGGTGGACTCCGCCGCCGCGAGGGTGTCGAACTCCAAGTCGATCATCACGTAATTCGCATCATCCAGCGGGCGCAGGACGCGGTAGCGCCGGACGCCTGACCTCTCGCGGCCAAGAGGGTCGCTGTCGAAGGCGCGCTTCCACGCACTAAAATCGGGTACTTGGTGCTCGATGCGGAGGATATGCATGTGACGCCCTAACTCGGTGACGGGTGTCGGATTCTAGGGCCAGCGCTCCAAGCCCTGGGGTGGGGATAGCATCGGGGCGAGTCGTTGGAAATCTGATGTCTCGGTTCGCTACCCGCCAGGACGGCGACAATGACTCCGCCACCTGAGGCGGTAGTTCCCCTTTCACTCCTACGAGCGATGGGTCCGCCAGACGCATTGCGATACGTTTCCCGATGATGAAGGGTGTCTCTCGACCTGCACGGCGCCTGACGGAGAGCTACACCCGCTCGCACCTTAACCGAAGAAGGACATTCACATATATGTCAACCTTGCTTATCGTGGTCGTGGTGGTGCTCTTGTTGGGCGGCGGCTTCGGATACTCCCGGTGGCGCCGGTAGCAGCAACGGACGAGGCCGTCCCTCGACTTCGTTCCGGTCCGTTCGGTGCCCCGCCAGGACCACTATCGGCAAATGTGGTGAGTTCCTCTCGAGCGTTCGAGAGGCCCGGGGGCTGGATCTCGAGGTGCCGGCCGGCCTCGCCGAGACCACGATCGCGAAACCCGAAGCGCCTACCGAGCTCCGGTCCGGGGTCGGGCTTACTCTTGTCCTCGAAAGCCATTGGCTACTCCTCTGGGTTGTTGGGGCTGTCACCCCATCGATTTGGTTTCCTACTCCAGAGAAAGTAGACGATGGCTTTCCTCTAAGACCCATCGCCTACCTAACTGCACAAATATCTGCACACTGCGACCGCCGGCGTGCCCGTCATCACGGGCCACGGGTACTTCTCGCGCCCGCACACCTCCTTCATCACCCGTCGCGCACGGGTCCTACTCCACGGCCGGCAGGTGCTTCATCAGCGACCGCGTGTCCTACTCCGTCGCCCGCGGGTGCTTCTCCACGGCCGGAGGGGGCTTCACCGTGGCCGGTGCACGCTTCACCGGCGCCGATAGGTCCTTCATCATCGGCGGTGCGACCTTCACCGCCGCGGGACTGAACGTCATCATAGGGCCACGCGGACCGTGGCCGGCGGCCGAGCGCATGTCATCCCCCTAACCCGGCAGGTGGCGCACGCTTCGGCCTTGGGGCCGAATCTTCGTGCCGTGCCTCCGGCTCAAGTCAGGGGTGTCATGCGACGCGGGCTTCTCGAGCTCCCCCTTCAGGGGCAACGAACGCGGGTTAGGCTTGCTGCTCGGCTGCTCCCGCCGGCGGAGAGGTGATCGCCTCTTGCGTCCGGGCTGTCGCAGGCGGCCGTCTCGGGGCACTTGTCGCCGCGAAACGCTGCGGGGACAGGCGCATCCGCCCTCGAGGAGGCCCGCCGAGATCTCATGGGTACCGAGCGTCGGTGAGCGGACGGGCGTCGAGCCGGACCAAACTCCCGTCTCATCCGATTAAGAAGCTTTTCATCTCAGTTTGCCCATCGTTTCAAACCAGCTCCATCAGAGTTGAGCTGGCTGCGTCGGTCACACCGCGTTGCCGTAGGAAGCCACTCGAGCAGCCCCGGTCTCGTATCACCGCGGAAGGACCGTCGTGTCGCTGTCCAGCTGTCATCACCGTCAGGCACCGACTGGCCGCTTCCCGCGGCAGGTCCGGGAGGCGAAACGAGGCGCTCGCCTGCCAAGCCGTCCCGGCGTCCCATTGGCCACTTCCCCATGACATCGGTCGACCGGAGGACGTTTCTGAAGGAGGCAGGGGCCGTCTCCGCTGCCACCGCCGCATCGGCCCTCCTGCCAGGCATGTTGAGCGCTGCGAATGCCGCCCCGTCGAATGACGACCAGGGCGGCCCGATCTGGAAGAAGGCGCCGTGCCGTCTCTGTGGCGTCGGCTGCGGGCTGCTCATCGGCGTCACGAACGGACGCGCCGTCGCCGTGAGGGGCGATCCGGACTCTCCGGTGAGCAAAGGGCTGGGCTGCGTGAAAGGCTACTACTCGGTGCAGGCGCTCTACGGGCATGATCGGATCAAACGTGCCAGGGTCCGACGCAACGGGACCCTGGTCGAGGTCGATCTTCCCGAGGCCCTCGACCTGGTGGCGCGCAAGCTCCGGGAGACGGCCCGGGATCACGGGAAGGACAGCGTCGCCGTCTATGGATCGGCCCAGTGGACCATCCCAGACGCCTACGTCGCCTCGAAGCTGTTCAAGGGAGCGCTGGGAACGAACAACGTCGAGACCAGCAGCCGCCTTTACGCGGCCAGCGCGATGGCCGGCCTCCAGAGCAGCTTCGGACTCGATGGCGCGATCGGCTGCTACGAGGACATTGACCACGCCGATATCTTCGTCCTCTGGGACGCCAATCTCGCCGAAACCGATCCGGTGCTGTTCTCCCGCATGTTGGGCCGCAAGCGGGCGAACCCGGCCGTTCGAATCATCGACGTGGCGACCCGGACCACGCGCAGCAGTTACGCCGCTGACCACTCTCTGCTTCACGTGCCGCACACGGGGTTGGCGATTGCGAACGCAATTTGCCACGAGATCGTGGCCCGCAAATGGGTGCAAGACGAGTTCGTCAAGCAGCATGTTGCGTTCAAGCGGGGCAAAACGGGCATCGGCTACGGGCTTGCCGACGAGCCGCTGGTCCAAGACGACCCGGTGGACGCTACGTGGGAGCAGTATGTCGCATTTCTCGCGGACTACTCGCCCGAGCGGGCTCAGGAGTTGTCCGGGCTCTCCGCCGTGAGCCTTCGCTGGCTCGCATCGCTCTACGGCGACCCCACCCGCAAAGTGATGACCGTCTGGGGCCGAGAGGTGAACCAGGACGAACGCGGCACCTGGCTGAACAACGCCCTCTACAACATCCACTTGCTAGTCGGGAAGGTCGCTTCGCCCGGGAACAGCCCCTTTTGCACCACCGGACAACCCAGCGGTGGGAGCGTCCTTCATGACGCGGGCGCATCGCCGCACACGTTGCCGCGGGGGGTGGTGCAACAAGCGGAAGACCGCCGCCGGGCCGCCGAAGTCTGGGGCGTACCGTTCACGGCCATCGATCCCAAGCCGGGGTACCCCGCCCTCTCGCTGTTCCGGCGGATGGAGCGGCGTGATGTCCGTTTCCTGTGGGTTCTCGCTACCGACCCGATGCTCAGCCTGCCGAATCTGGATCGCTATCGCAAAGCGCCGGCCAAGGGCGGCTGCTTCGTCGTGGTCTCGGAGGCATATCCCACGCCCACGACTGACGTGGCGGACGTCGTCCTCCCCGCGGCGATGTGGTTCGAGCGAGAGGGCATCTACGCGAATGTCGAGCGCCGCATGCAGCATTTCGACCGGATGGTGTCACCCCCGGGCGACGCGATCAGCGATGCTCGGCAGATGATCGAGGTCGCTCGCCGGCTGGGCTTCGAGAAACTCTTCTCCTATGAGCGGGGCAGGGAGACGGAGCAGATCTGGGAGGAGTACCGACGCTTTCACACGGAGTCCGACAGCGCGCTTCCGTCCCTCGCCGAGCTCCGTTCCCGGGCCGGGGTGATGTGGCCGAACGTAGCGGGACGGGAGACGAAGTGGCGGTACAAAGCGGCGGATGACCCGGCGGCCTCGGTCGCCCGCGGGGGGTTCGATTTCTACGGCCACCCGGATCATCGAGCGTGGATCTGGCTGCGCCCGCACGAGCCCCCCGCGGAGTCGCCCGACCGCCAGTACCCGTTGTGGCTCAGCGTCGGCACGGTGCTCGAACAGTGGGGCGCGGGGTCGATGACGCAACGGATCGACGTGCTCCATCGCGCGTTGCCGCACAGCTACGTGGAGATGAACCGCGAGGATGCCCGCGACTTGGGCGTCCGAAACCGGGATCGGATCCGCTTGGTGAGTCGACGGGGCTCGGTCGAGGC
>JBGPOS010000134.1:0-5501 GCA_041488155.1 Tepidiformaceae bacterium | reverse complement strand
CGATAGGGCCAGAAGACGAACGGCGCCTTCTCGAGAATGGCGAGGATCTCCTCGTAGCGCCCGGCCCGATGGAGGGCGCTGAGGCACGCCGTCGTGCCGTGGAAGAAGCCGCGGAGCTCAGGGTCCGGGCTCCACGCCATCTCCACGATGCGGACCAGCCGATCCGCCCACGCCGAGGCGATCTCCCGCGAGGCGCAGAGCTCGCCCCAGAAGTCCCCGAGTCGCTCGATGTACGGGATCTCGTCGTTCGCGTGGGCCTCCCAGAGACGCTCGAGCCAGCCCTCGCGCGTCTTCGCGTCCGCGGGAGCCTTCGCGATGATGGCCACGAGCTCCTCGATGGCGTGGTTCACCGCCGTGCCGATGGCGCCCGAGGAGCTGTCCACGCCCTCGAGGGCGGGCGGCACGCGCTCCAGGAACATCACCGCCCCCGCCGCGGCGAGCACCGGATCGCGGCGGGTGACCTTCTTGATCTCGCGCACCGCCTCCTTGACGCGCTGGATCGCCGGCTGCGACTTCCACCCGAAGGCGCCGCGCCGGAAGCGGCTCGTGAACTCCCAGTGATGGGCCCTAGCCTTGGGCATCGTCACCAGCGCGGGGGCGCTTCATTCCGCGCTTCAACGCTTTCTTGTCTTCTTCCACGCGGACCCGTTCCTCGATGGAGACGATGACGTCGGGACGGCGCTTGCCGAACCGTTTGAGGACGCCCGGGCCGCCCCCCGAGCCGGAAGCAGGCACGGGGAAGCGTGGCCCGGTGAGCCAGGCGCTCCTCGCGGCGCTCACGGTGACGAGTCGTTGACAAGCACGTACATGCCCTCGCCCATCATTTCCGTAGTTTTCCTCGCAAAGCGCCAGAACAGGGACGATAAGCCCCTGTTTCTTGGCTGGCCGAGGCCGAGCAAGAGGAGGATCGGTTCCCGCGGGATCTGGCGAAGGTGGAGGCGCCGTCAGGTTGTGTCACTGCCCCGCCTGTGAGCCCGGATTACTCCCAGTCCGCCCAAGAACCAGATACAGCGCGGGCATGAGGAAGAGGACGAGCGGCACGGCGAGAATGAGGCCAGAGATGATGGCAATGGCGAGAGGCGTCTGCATCGCTGACCCGGCGCCGATTCCCAGAGCCAGCGGCATCAGGGCGAGGATCGCGATGCCGGAGGTCATGAGGATCGGGCGCATCCGCATTCTTCCTGCGAGGATCAGGGCAGCGGGTTCGGGGCGCGGGTCCAAGCCCAGCTCGGCGAAATAGAAGATCGCCACCTCCGTCACAATGCGCGGCGGGGGGTCGGGGAACACCGCGAGTTGAAACCGTTGCATCCGTGGACATCTCCTGCGCCTCGTCGATGACGAGCACCGGGCGCAGCAGCGTGGCCTCGATGTGGGCGTGCCACTTGTCGCGCAGGCTCTTGAAGCCGTTCCACCGGTTGTGCAGCCGGAGGGCGACGCCGAACAGATCGCCGAGCTCGCTGGTTACGCGGGACGGTCGTTCACGCCGCCCCCGTTGGCAGTGGTCCACCGTCCGGGTCGGTGCCTGTCGGCGTTCGCCCTCGAGGTGCGGCGCGAACAGGTCGGCAGGGCCGCCGTCAGCGTCGCTCAAGCCCTACCGGCATTCATGCTCCAGTTGCCGATCACCACCCACTAATCTATGGGTGCGGGAGCGGGAGTGCCGTTGTCTGCAGCTGGCCGTTGTTGAATCCGCCGTTCGTCCAGACCGGGTGGGCAAACCCGCCGCCGGCGGCGATACCCGCGTAGTCGCCGATGAACGTCGCCGTGCCGGCGTCGATGCTGGCGCCAGCGGAGTTGGCGGCGGGCGCCGGCGTGACCCGCGTGTTGGAGGCGAAGGTGTTCGGGAACATCGAGTATGTGGCGTAGATGTCGTACTTGGACGGATCGGTCGGGCTGTTCCGCGTATCAAACCACATAGCGTGGACCACGCCGCTGCTGTCGACCGTGACCGCGGGGAAGAACTGCTGGCCTGCCGAGGCGTCGTTGATCACGACCGGAGCGGAAAAGGTCTTGCCGCCGTCCGTCGAGGCGATGAACTCGACCTCGGCGTCGCCGCTGGGCTGGTCCGCGTAGACCGCGTAGAGGGTGTTGGCCCGGGACTGGTCTACGGCCAGCGACGTGAAGCTGTTCACCCGATAGGTGGAGCCGAACGACAGGTCGTTGAAGACCGGCGTGATCGGCGTGGGGACGCTGAAGCTGGCGCCTCGGTTCGTGGACTTGGCCATGAAGTGCTGGCACTTGCCGCCGACGTAGAAGACCTCGTAAACCACGTACACTTCCCCGTTCGGGCCCACGGCGACCTGGGAGCCCTGGACGGCGCCGTCCTGCGACGGCGGGCTGATCCGGAGGGGCCTCGACCACGTCCTGCCGTGGTTCGTGGAGCGTGACAGCAGGATGCTGTCACTGTTGCCGACGAAGCGCGACCAGGTCACGTACACGGTGCCAGCCGTGGTGGCATTCTTGCCGTTGTCCACCGCGAGCCACGGCTTGTCAGCGAAGATGTTCGTGAACCCGCTCGGGTGGACGTCCACGTGGTACGTGGCGGCCGCGGTGAAGTGGACGCTGCCCCCGGCGAGGTTGGCGACGCTCACGTAGAGGCCATTGCCGTTGTCGAAGACGTCGAGATAGAGATCGGCGAGGTAGACGAAGCCCTGATTGTCGATGGCGACAACGGGGTCGCTGTTGGCGAACCAGAGGAAGCCGTCACCGGTGAACAGGAAGCCGAAGCCGTAGGGATCCATCGGCACGTAGCTCTCCGTCCACTTGGCGCCGTTGTCCTTGGAGAAGACGTACTTGGTGGTGTTGAACCCCCCGCCGGCGGCGTCGAAGTCGCTGATTGCCGCCACGAGGTTGTTGGGGTTGTTCGGATCGACGGCGATGTGCTCCTCAGCTTCGGGGAAGGTGGTGGTGGGCGTCACGATGCCGGCGGCGCTCGGCGCCGGATACCCGGAACCCGCGAAGGTCGCGGCCACGGCCGCTTCGGGGCTCGCGGGCGCGGTTAGGCTAGCGGGTATGTGGCGGCCTCCCCTCAGGTTCGAGCGGAGGTGGTGAACATGGCTCATGAAAGCCGCGTTGCGGTCCAGCGCTAGCGACTCCTCGGCCTGGGCGGGCGCCACGAAGGCGAAGAGAGCGAGAGCCGTCGCGACCAGTGCCTTCATTCCCAGCAGGGCGCCGGAGCGGGGTCCGTGTACACCTTCATGTTGAGCAATTCGTCCCATCGCGGCCTCCATCATGGCGAGGGTTGAGGGATGTATAGCCGGTGGACCTATAGGAGGCATAGTGTATGCCGTCGGTCGACGGCATAGCCAGAAAATTATCGCATAAGCCGAGGCATCGATGAGTTGCCGGTGACACATGTTCCCATTAAGTGCGAGAAAATTCCGACCGTTTCCGGGGAATGACCGCTACTTGCTGGGGTTCCACCACCCGCGGCGAAGACACTCCCCGCCAAAGGTTGACCACGATACGCGCGGACGGTGCGGAGGCGGCGCCGGCACCGGAAGAGGTACGGTGCGCCGGGGAGCGCTTCTCCACCGAGGGACGCGCACCGGAGAGCGGAGAGTACAATGCCGGGCGTGGCAAGGCGGATTCTCTCGGTGCTCGCTCTGGGTGTGGGGGTGAGCTTGGCCGTCGCCGTGCGGGGAGGACCCGGTGAGCCGCCCCGGCCCGGCAGGAGCCTCGACATGACGTTCGTTGACGCCGACCTTGGCGTCGTGCTCGAGTACCCGGCCGGCTGGACGGTCCGCCGCGAGGGCCCCCAGGCGGTCTTCACGCCGCCGCAGGGCCCCCCCGTCCGGCTGGCGTCGCCCACGACGGGAGAGGTTCCTCCCCGGGTCTTCCTGCGCGAGCATCTGCTCCCGAACACCCGCTGCTCGTGGACCACCAACGCGCACGGCGTACAGGTGCGCCTCTGCCTCGATACCCTCACGTTCAGCCGCAGCGCCGATCTGGTCGTGAGGTCGTCTGCAGGCGACGAGCGGCTGATCTCACTGTCGATCGGCCGGGGCGGCGACCTCCGGGCCTTCGACGCCATCGTCGCCTCCGTGCGACCGGCCTCCTAGCGTGAGTTTACTTCGCCGGAGGTGACACCCTACCTCGATGCCGAGGAGAAGTTGGAGGTCCCTGTGTCGGCCCTCGGCGGCTTCGTCTTCGAGGGGACACCCCCCGCCGGCAACCGTTCACTGGTTCGGCTGCGCGTGCTGACCTCGGGCTGGAAGTTCTCGAGTGATGAAAGAGACCGTCCGGGCTCGGATCGAGAAGTGGCGCTCACTGGCGCGCGAGAACGTTTCCGAGGGACGTCGGCTGATACGTTCGGTGATCGAGGACCGCATCGTGTTCAGGCCGGTTCCTCGCCCCCCTCAGATTCCGCCGCCGAAGGGTCCTGGGCGGAAGTCGGGACTGATCTACGAGTTTGAAGGCACGACGACGCTGACTCGCGTTTTCGCGGACTTAATATCTGCGAGTCGGTTGGTGGCCCCAACGGGATTCGGACCCGTGTTTCAGCCTTGAGAGGGCCGTGTCCTGGGCCTCTAGACGATGGGGCCACATCAGCAACCGCGGCGGGAGGAACTGGCTGGGGGAGGAGGATTCGAACCCCCGCTACGTGGTCCAGAGCCACGTGTCCTACCACTAGACGATCCCCCACCGGACGCTGCCCGCAGTATACATGATCCCGCCGGCGGGGCCAGCCCGAAGTCGCCGCTGAGGCGTCGCCGTCAGCGCAGCGTCTCCCTCAAGGCTCGGCTCGCCTTGAAGCGGGGCACGCGGGCGGCGGGGATCTGGATCGCCTTCCCCGTGCGCGGGTTCCGGCCGTTGCGGGCGGCGCGCCGGGTCACCACGAAAGTGCCGAATCCGCCGATCGTCACCCGCCGGCCCTTCCGCAGGGAATCGCACACCGAGGCGATGAAGGCGTTGATGGCGCGCTCGGCGGCGGTCTTGGTGCCGCCGGCGGCTTTCGCCATCCCGGCGGTCAATTCGGCCTTGGTCACGTTTTCGACCTATACTGCGCCGCGCACGCGAGTGTCAAGCTTCGCACGGGGTCTGGCCGCGGAAGCTTGGTATGATCGGGCGATGCCGCCGCTCCGAGTCGACGCCTCGATGGTCATCCTCACCGTCCTGGCGGCGGTCTTCGCCGTCGTCGCCTACCTGAAAGATCCCGGTCTCCCCCTCGTCGGCGCCAAGCAGGGCCTCTCGCTCATCTGGTTCATCCTGCCGCGGCTGATCCCGGCCATGATCCTCACCGGCATGCTCCAGGTGCTGGTGCCCCAGCAGCTCGTGGCCCGCATCTTCGGCAACGCCGCCGGCTTCCGCGGCGTCGTCGTCGCCACGCTCATGGGCATGCTGACGCCGGGCGGGCCCATGGTGAGCGTGCCGCTCGTGGTGGCGATGGCGAACTCGGGCGCGGGCATCGCCGCGCTCGTCGCCTACATGACCTCGTGGTCGCTCTTCGGCCTGCACCGCATCCTCGCCTGGGAGGCGCCGCTGATGGGCTGGCGCTTCGTGAT
>JBGPOS010000133.1:0-5505 GCA_041488155.1 Tepidiformaceae bacterium | reverse complement strand
TCCGCTGGCGCCAGAGTTCCTGCGTGATGTTCTTCGGGATATCGGTCGTGCCGCCGAAATCCTTCGCCGGCGGAATCTTCATCATCGTGTACCAGTAGAGCGCCGGATAATAGTGCGCCGCCGCCCGCCCGTCCCGCGCCGGCACCGCGGCGAGATTGAGCTGCTGGCCGGGCTTGGCGCGCACCTTGGGCGAATCCACCAGCCCGTAGCCGCGCACCCAGACGCTGTAGTTCGCCGTCGGCAGGTCGGGAATGACGTAGCGCCCCCGGTCGTCGGTGACGACCATCTTGGCGTACTTGGTCGGAAGCTCGGTCGTCTCCGCGATCACCCACACGCCGGCCTCGGGCCCGCTCGGCCCGGTGACGACGCCGCCGATGTCGTCGGCGTCGATGGCCACCGCCGCCATGGACGGTTGCTGTGCGCCGAGCCGCTCGGGCGGTGCCGCCCAGATCATGGCCATCGCGAACACCGCCACACCCACATACACCGCGTGCTTCATCTTCATGGCGCTGCTCCTCTCATCGTCTACCGCTGTTCCATGTCGACTCGTTGCGCCTCGACCACCCTGATCGGGCCGTCATTGTGCGTCTTCCGGCTGCTCGCCGCAACTGGCGGCCTCGCTTGCCCGCTCGTGAAGGCGTGCAGGATGATCCAACCCGCCCGTGCTGCAGCGGTGTCTCGCGCTCTTCAGTCATGATATTGTCAGTCTACTCAGGGCAAAAACATACTTGACTAATCGGCCGAATCCGGGAGATTACACAAGTATATTGGTGCCCTGCTCAGACTCGTCAGCCGCGGTCGAGCACTGGCTTCACGACCTCGGCCAGCAGGTCGATCGTGTCGAGGATCGCGGGATACACCGAGTACGAGACCTCGAGTGCGACATGGCCCATGCCGAAACGCTGGTACTCGGCGAGCTGGCCCGCGACCTACTTCACGGTGCCCCGCACAAGCGAGGAGACTCTCCGGACGCTTCCTCGAGACCCGAGTCCACGGCAGGTTCGTCACGGGCACCGACCACGATGGCGTCCCCGAAAGTGGGCGCCCCGCCTGTAGCATCCCATCCTGCCGCTTCCCCAACGCCTTCGACGTATCGCTCTTTCGGCATTGTTCGCGCCCGTGCGCCGGGCCTATGTCCCGACCTGCCCATCGAGCAGCCCTCGAAATTCGCTCTGGCGGTCAATCTCAAGACGGCCGCGGCGCTGGGCCTGACGGTCCCGCCGTCGCTCCTCGTGCGGGCGGATGAGGTGATTCAGTAAGACTCTGTCGTCACGTCCGGGTCCATCGAGAACTCGATCAACCTCCAAGGGAGGGGTTCATGCGAAGGTGGCTCACGGTGCTCAGTCGGGTCGCGCTCGTGGTAGGTGCCCTGCTTGCGCTCGGCTCGACAGTTGCGCAAGCGACTCCGGACGACGCGCCGGCGCGAGCCCGGCTCGCCGGCGTGCGCGTGCCCTTCATCGTGAATCAGGGTCGGACCGATGCGCGGGTGGCCTTCCACGCGCCAACTTTCGCGGGCACGCTCTTCGTCACCAAGAAGGGCGACCTGGTCTATGCCCTTCCGGCCGCGGCCGTTGGCGCCCGGCGAGACACGCGAGGAAGATCGACGACTCCTGGCTGGACCCTGACCGAGCGTCTGCAAGGCGGCCGGGTGCGCCCATTGGGGCAGGACCCGAGCGCAACCGGGGTCAGCTACTTCGTCGGCAACGACCCCACGCGCTGGCGCCCCGCGGTACCCACCTACGACCAGCTCAGTCTGGGCGAGGTGTGGCCCGGGGTCACGGTCGCGCTACGGGCGCGTGGGCGCAGTGTCGAGAAGGTCTTCACGGTTCTGCCCGGAGCTTCCGTGGCCCGTATCCGCGTGCGCGTGAGTGGAACCAAGGTGCTTGCGGTGGATGCCGACGGGGCCCTGATCGCGCGCACGGGGCTCGGGCCGGTCACCTTCACCGCGCCCGTCGCCTATCAAGAGCAGAACGGCGTGCGCCGCGAGGTTGCCGTGACCTACCAGGTCACCGGGCGCGAGTACGGCTTCACCGTGGCGGCCTACGATCCCACGCTGCCGCTGGTGATCGATCCGCTCCTGCAGTCGACCTACCTCGGGGGCACCGGGGATGACATGACGCAGGCCATCGCCGTCCACCCCAAGACCGGCGACGTCTACGTCGCCGGCTCCACCACCGCTACCGACTTCCCTCACACCGCGGGAGGCGCGCGGCCGGCGTCCGGCGGTAACACCGACGCGGTCGTGGTGCGACTCAACGCCTCCCTCACCTCGGTCATCCAGGCCACGTATCTCGGGGGCAGCGGCACCGATGTTGCGACCGCCCTCGCCATCGACCCCGTGAGCGGCGACGTCTTCGTGGCCGGTCACACGACATCGACGGACCTTCCCGTCTTCGGCGGCGACGCACAGGTAATGAATGGTGGAGGTCTAGACGCGTTCGTGCTGCGGTTGACCGGCTCCCTCACCACGCTCACCCGGGGCACGTATCTCGGCGGCAGCGGGGACGAATCGGCAGCTGGCCTCGCCATCCATCCTGTGACCGGCGATGTCTACGTCGCCGGCTACACCTCGTCGACCAACTTCCCTCGCACCGCCGGAGGCGCTCAGCCGACGTTCGGCGGCCCAGCCGGCGACGCGTTCGTGGCCCGGCTGCCCAGCACCCTCACCTCCATCACCCAGGCCACCTACCTCGGGGGCAGCAACACGGAAAACGGATTTGCCATGGCCATCCACCCCACGACCGGTGACGTCTACGTCACTGGCTTCACCTTCTCGACCAACTTCCCTCACACCGCGGGAGGCGCGCAGCCGGCAAGCGGCGGTAATCAGGACTGCTTCGTGGTGCGGCTGCCCAGCTCTCTCACCTCGGTCATCCAGGCCACGTATCTCGGGGGCAGCGCCAACGATGTTGCGACCGCCCTCGCCATTGACCCCGTGAGCGGCGACGTCTTCGTGGCCGGTCACACGACATCGACGGACCTTCCCGTCTTCGGCGGCGACGCACAGGTGATGAATGGTGGAGGTCTAGACGCGTTCGTGCTGCGGTTGACCGGCTCCCTCACCACGCTCACCCGGGGCACATATCTCGGCGGCAGCGGGGACGACTCGGCAGTGGCCCTCGCCATCCACCCCACGACCGGTGATGTCTACGTCGCCGGCAACACCTCCTCGTCCAACTTCCCTCGCATCGCCGGAGGCGCTCAGCCGGCGTTCGCCAACGCGTTCGCGGCCCGCCTGACCGGCACCCTCACCTCGATCACCCAGGCGACCTACCTCGGCGGCGGCGACAGCGACTCGGCCGCCGTCGCCCTCGCCATCCACCCCACGACCGGCGACGTCTACGTCGTCGGCACCACCTCTTCGACCAACTTCCCGCACGTCGCCGGCGGCGCACAGACGACGAAGGGCACCGGGACGGATGCCTTCGCGTCACGCTTGACGTTCAGCCTCGCGCTCGTGGATCCTACGCTCGGCGTCACGGCCAGCGTCAACCAGCCGTCGTTCGCGGCCGGGCAGACCCTGACCGTCGGCGGCACCGTCACCAACCCGGGCCTTCCGCAGTCGGCGGATTTCTACGTGGGCATCCTGAGGCCGGATGGATCGATCCAGTTCTTCACCAACGGGGGCATCGTGCTGGGCAACGTCGCCAACCTCGCCACGTTCCAGCCCCTGGCGGTGGGGGCCCAACTGGGGACGCCCTTCTCGGTGGCGGCGCCGGGCTTCTACACGCATCAGTGGGCGGCCTCCGAGCACCACGGCGGGTATGTGTTCTTCGTCGCCGCGGTGAAGGCGGGCGCGCTGGCAGGCGGCACCGTCACCAACGACAAGATCCTCGGGCTCGGCACGGCGCCCTTCTCGTTCCCGTAAGTTGACGTTGCCACGGCTATCCACGACCTGCCGGCGGGCCGCGGCGTTCACGGCCTTGCCGGCGACCGGCGTGGTGCCGTCGACGCTGCACCCTGCGCAAGTTGATTTGGGCGCGCTCGTTAGGTTGTTGTGCCGAGCGGAGGTAGCATAGGTAGCAGCCATGACACCCACGCGCGGGGACACTTCGTTCCGGGAGGCGATGCGGTCGCTGCTGGTGTTCGACGGGGCGATGGGATCGCTGCTGTACGAGCGCGGGGTCTTCGTCACCCAGAACTTCGAGCAGCTCAACGTCAGCCGGCCTGACGTAGTCCGGAAGATCCACGAGGAGATCTCCTTGGTGCTCTGGTCGCGATCCGCCCAGTTGTCGATGCGGTCGCTGAGATCCACAGACGCCACGCAGCCCATCGCGACATTAAGCCCGATAACATCTTTGTCGGCCGTCAGGGACAGCTGATTCTCGGAGACGCAGGGCTTGTGTTTTTCTCCGATGACAAACACAGCCGGCTGTGCGATACGTTGGAGAACGTCGGCAGTCGGGACTGGATGCCGGCCTGGGCAATGGGAATGCGGGTCGACGACATCAAGCCCAGTTTCGATGTTTTCTCACTCGGCAAGCTCCTTTGGTCGATGGTATCCGGTCGTCCAGTTCTACGGCTCTGGTATCACCACCGCCCAGAGTTTGAGCTTGAAGGAATGTTCCCGGAGGACTTTGCCATCCGATGGGCGCGATTCGTCTTGGACCCCTGTATCGTAGAAGACGAGAAGGATTGCTTGCCGGCTGCTGGTGATCTTCTGTATCGGATTGATTGGGCAGTACGGGCGTTGCGCGATGGCGCGCCGGTTATCGGCAATGGATTGAATTTTCGATGCCGCGCCTGCGGCCTTGGTGTATGCGCGCTCGTCGTCGATGAGCTACACGCGGCCGTGCGCAACTTTGGGCTCGAACCGACCGGAAACAGCACATTCAAGATTTTTCGCTGCAACCGCTGCGGCCACATCGAATTGTTTCAGATCCCGGACCGAGATACTGGCCGACCTCCGGCCTGGCCAACTAAGCCCCCTGGTTACTAAGCAATGCTCTTTCGCTCTGCCCTCTCCGGGGGGGGAGGCCGGCGTGAACTTCCGAGAACGGCGTTTATGTCGGCTACGCTCACGCTCTGGCCTCGACCTCGTCTCCGACAGTGACGCGCAACCGCCCGTCCTCATCGGTCAGCTCGGCCCGGTCGATCCAGGCCTCGCCCTGCCGCCGACGTACACGAAGACGCTCTCGGCCGCGATCTGGACGACGCGCCCCTTCACGACCTCGCCGACTTCCAGGGCCGGGCCGGTTTCCTGGCCCGCGAACAGCGTGGCGAAATCCTCGGACGGCGGTGTCTCGCGCTCTTCCGTCATAATTCCTTCAGTCTACCCAGACTCGTCATCCGCGGTCGAGCGCCGGCTTCACGACCTCGGCCAGCAGGTCGATCGTCTCGAGGATCGCGGGATACACCGAGTACGAGACCTCGAGGGCCACGTGGCCCATGCCAAAACGCTGGTACTCGGCGAGCTGCCCCGCGACCTGCTTCACGGTGCCGCGCACGGCGTGGCGCCCGCGCAGCAGCTTCTCGTCCACCGCCCACTGGTGGACGCCGTCGATG
>JBGPOS010000132.1:0-5582 GCA_041488155.1 Tepidiformaceae bacterium | reverse complement strand
GCCGCCACGCCGATCATCGCCATCACGTCGTTCGCCCTGGGCGGCGACGAGCAACGGGCGAAGGACGCCGGCGCGTCCGCCTACCTGGCGAAGCCCTACAGCCCGTTCGACCTGCTCACCATGATCCGCAAGCTGGTGCCCGAAGAGTGAGGTGTGCCGTCGGCGGCCACGGACGAGGTGAGACATGAAGCGGACACGGTGGCTGCTGATCGGCCTGCTCGTACTGGCGAGTGCCGGCTGCGCGCGGCGTGACTGGGTAAGCGATCTGCTGGTGATCACCGACGTGACCGGGGCCTGGGGCGGATCGGTGACTAGGAGTTCTAGTTCTCCCGGTATTACGATGGTGCTTCAGCAGAGGGGACCGAAGGTGACCGGCGAGCTTTTGTGGGCGGAGAGGCTCGGGAGCTGGTCCGGGGAATTGGAAGGTGTTGTTAATGGCGAGGTATTGAGCTTCAGCCGGGGCCCAATCAAGGGCGAACTAACGGTCGATGGGGACGAGATGGCGGGTAGGGTCGTAGGTGGTCCTCCTTACTGTCCTTGCGAGTTCCACCTCCGGCGTGAGAGATCACGCGTTCCCCCCCTGTCAGAACCTCGGGTCCGGTAGGCGCCGTGAGGCCGGCGGAAAGCCGCGCCCGATCATATTGCCATCACGTCCCTACGCTGAGCGCTGGCGAGCAGAAGCCGCAGGATACGGGGGCGTCCGTCATTTTGGCGAAGCCCTACAGCCCGTTCGACCTGCTCACCATGATTCGCAAGCTGGTTCCCGAAGAGTGAGGTGTGCCGCCGGCGGCCAGGGACGAGGTGAGACATGAAGCGGACAAGGTGGCTGCTGATCGGCCTGCTCTTCCTGGCGAGTGCCGGCTGCGCGCGGCGTGACTGGGTCAGCGATCTGCTGGTGCTCACCGACGTGACCGGAACCTGGGAGGGAACGGCGAGGGCGACGACGACGAGTCGTTCTTTGGTGATAACGATGGCGCTTCAGCAGAGGGGACCGAAGGTGACCGGCGAGCTTTTGTGGTCGGGGGGGTTCGGGGGCCAGGGCGGGTCCGGGCAATTGGAAGGTGTTGTGACTGGCGAGGTGCTGAGCTTCAGCCAGGGCCCAATCCAGACCGAACTGACGGTCGACGGGGACGAGATGACGGGTAGGGTCCTTGGTCTTCACATTTTCTGTCCCTGCCAGCTTCACCTCCGGCGTGAGAGATCACGCGTTCCCCCGCTGTCAGAACCCCGGGTCCGGTAGGCGCCGTGAGGCCAGCGGAAAGCCGCGCCCGATCATTGCCATCCTTCGGGGAGTTCCGGCAGGGCGACGCGACCATTACGAGCGAGTTCGGGGGCACCGGGCTCGGGCTCAGCATCACCAAGAAGTTCGTCGAGATGCACCGGGGCCAGATGTGGGTGGAGAGCGAGCTGGGCAAGGGTTCGACCTTCTTCTTCGCGATCCCGCTGCGTCTGGATGGAGGGACGACCGTATGAGCGCCAAGACCATTCTCTACGTCGAGGACAACGAGCTGAACCGGAAGATCGTCCGGGATCTCCTGCGGCGCACCTCCTACCGCCTGATCGAGGCGCCCGACGGCGAGGCCGGGATGACGGCGGCCCGGGAGCAGCACCCCGATCTCATTCTCATGGACATCCAGCTCCCCAAGGTCTCCGGCATCGAGGCCACCCGCACGCTGCGCGCCGAGCCGGCCACCGCCGCCACGCCGATCATCGCCATCACGTCGTTCGCCCTGGGCGGCGACGAGCAACGGGCGAAGGACGCCGGCGCGTCCGCCTACCTGGCGAAGCCCTACAGCCCGTTCGACCTGCTCACGATGATTCGCAAGCTGGTCCCCGAAGAGTGAGGTGCGCCGTCGGCGGCGACGGACGAGGTGAGACATGAAGCGGACACGATGGCTGCTGATCGGCCTGCTCGTACTGGCGAATGCCGGCTGCGCGCGGCGTGACTGGGTCAGCGATCTGCTGGTGCTTACCGACGTGACCGGAACCTGGGAGGGATCGGCAACGAACGCGGGCGCGAACTTTACTCGGGGGATAACGATGGTGCTTCAGCAGAGGGGACCGAAGGTGACCGGCCAGCTTTCGGGGCCTTTCAGGGGCGGGGAATTGGAGGGGGTTGTCAATGGCGAGGTGTTGAGCTTCAGCCGGGGCCCAATGCAAGGCGAACTGACGGTCGACGAGGACGAGATGACGGGTACGGCCTTTGTTCCTACCGTCGCCTCTTTTCCATGTCCCTGCAAGATCCACCTTCGGCGTGAGAGATCACGCGTTCCCACTCTGCCAGGACCCCCAGCCCGGCGGGGGCAGTGAGGCCAGCGGAAAGGCGCGCCCGATCATTGCCATCACGTCCCTGCGCTGAGCGCTGGCGAGCAGAAGACGCAGGATACGCGGGTGTCCGATCTCGTCGATCCGCTTCACGAAGTCTTCGAGAGACCAATCCACGCTTTCGCGGTGATCAGTGGTGAAACTTCTGAAACGACAATGTCTCGGTCACCTTGTCACGCCGCTTCGTTTCACGGCATCGGTGCTGGTAATCTTGCTGGCATGCGCAGCCAGAAGGTCACCGTCCACGTCGACCCCGAATTTCTCCGTCGTGCCCGAGAGCGGACGGGCCAGGGTGTCACCGCCACTATCCGCCACGGGCTGCAGCTCGTGGCCGCCACCGAGGCCGATGAGAAGTTGCGGGCGCTCCGCGGCAAGGTGTCGTTCTCGATCGACCTCAAGACGCTTCGCGAAGATCGCCGCTGATCGACGTCGACACCAGTTCCCTGATCGCTTACCCCCTGAGGTCCTTCGGGTCCGGCCTCGTTGACGAAATGACCATTCATGACTAGATTATGGTCATGGATACCGTTCGGATCGCCGATCTCAAGGCGCGCCTGAGCGAGCATCTCCGCGCGGTTCGCCGTGGGCGCACGCTCACCGTGCTCGACCGCGACAGGCCTGTCGCACGCATCGTTCCGTTCGACACGGAGCGCCGGCCGCTCACCGTCCGTTCCCCACGGCCGGGGGCAGTCCCGCTGGCGCGCGTGTCGCTCCCGCCTGCGCTGCGCGTGAAGGTGGACATCGTCGCGCTCCTCGCCGAGGAGCGGCAGCACGGGCGGTGATCGCCTACCTCGACTCGTCGGTCCTCCTTCGTAAGGTGCTCCGCCAGGCCGGGTCGCTCAGGGAGTGGCCGGCTGTCCGCACAGGGGTGGCGAGCGCGCTGGCCGAAACCGAGTGCCTGCGCACCCTCGACCGCTTGCGCTTGCTGGCCGGCCTGTCGGACCGGGAGCTGGCACGACGGCGACAGACCGTGTTCCAGCTCCTCGAGAGCATCGAGGTCGTGGAGGTGACGGCCCCGGTGCTCGCTCGGGCTGCCCAGCCGCTGCCCACCGAGCTGGGCACGCTCGACGCGATCCATCTCGCCACGGCGCTCCTCTGGCGCGAGCACACCGGCGGTGACATCGTCATGGCCACCCACGACGTTGCGCTGGGGATGGCGGCGCGGGCCTGCGGACTTTCCGTCGTCGGCGACGCGTGAGCGGTGCCGATGCGGTGCTGATCGGCACGGCGGCCGCAGCTACCCGAGTGGTATTCGATCTCCCGCGCGGTACCACGTAGGCTCGGTGCCGCGGCTGAACACCTTCACGCGGCCGCGTCCGAGGACGGTCGCGACGCCGTCCTCGATGCGGATCAGCGTGCCCTCCTCGATCCCGAACACGGGGCGGTGCCGGTTCTACGACCCCGAGGAATGGGACCCGATCCAGCGTCGCTACGGCTCGATGGCTCACCTGCAGACGTCGGGCCGCACGTGAGCGCTCAGCGCGCTCGGATGTCGCCACCGGCGCGCACACGCACCGCCGAGGCCGATCTCGACCCGCCGGCCATCGTCGCCAAGTAGCCGCACGCAGGCGGTCTCGTCCTGTGCTACGGGCGGTCCAGGGTCGAGATTGGGCGCGAGGAGTCCACTGACTGTGCTCAAGACCTTGCGTGCCGTCTTAAGCCCGCGACGCGCCGGCCTCTCCACGTCGATGTCGCCTATCGTACCCGTTCATGGCGAGATCAGGTGCCCGTGGTTGGATGGGTGTTGAGCTTTGGCCGGGGCGCGAGGGTCGTGAAGCCGACGGCGTTGCGGGAGCGGGTGCAGCGAGAGGCGCTGGCCGTTGCCCGTCAGTGAGGAGCCGGGATGACGGTCAGGCCCAGCCGGCGGAAATCCTCGTCGAACGCGAAGCAGGGCATGTGCTGGAGCAGCGTGGTGATCACGACGAAGGAGATCGCGTCGCAGAACGAGAGGCGGTGATCGCGGCCGTGCCGGCGGAAAGCCTGTTCCGCTTCGCCGCGAACGTTTGCGTCATAGTCCACGACGTACAGCCCCGGCTTGACCTCGTCGAGGAAGCGGATGGCGGCCGCCGCACTATGCCGGTAGCGAAGGAGCGTGATGGTCTCGCTGATCACGTCCCATGTCGTCCACAGCTGGGTTCTGCGACTCGCGGCCTCGGCGGACAGGGCCAACGCCTGACCGTAGAACGCGTCATCGGTGTCGGCGCACGCGTAGAAATACGAGGTATCGCAGAAGACGCGTCCACCGAGAGC
This sequence comes from Tepidiformaceae bacterium, assembly GCA_041488155.1. Lineage (GTDB taxonomy): Bacteria > Chloroflexota > Dehalococcoidia > Tepidiformales > Tepidiformaceae > JBGPOS01. Next base: position 1,007 of record JBGPOS010000132.1, on the reverse strand, counting down.
AGGGACTGCCTCAGGACCGTCGGCCGTAGAGGTACTCCTTGACGTGGGCGGACACGTCAGTGGGCCGACCTCGCTTCCGTGGCTTCGGAAGCTTACGCGCCAGTTCGAGCAGCGCCCGCGCCGCTGCGCCAGGCTCGGGCTCGGGCAGGGCGGCTCGCAGTTCCGCCACGACCTCGTCGCGCACCGTGATCTGCACGACCGAGCCCCGGTCCTGCTTCAGCTGGCGCACCAGCTCCGGAAGCCGCCTGCGCGCCTCGCTGATCGACACGCGTGTCATCGTTCCTCCTCCGCTGGCAGCACGCGCCGGGCGCCATGGCTTCACCGGCCCGGCCCCTGCCCCGGGCGAGGTTTGTGCACCGCGATGTACGTTTCTGGGCAATTCTCGCGTGACCCCGGCTGTCATGGCAAGTGTGCAATATGGGCGACAGCATGGAAGATCGGCAGGCCGGTTGATCGTCCGCGGGTTTGACCCTCCCCCTGGACTCCAGCGAGGAGCGGGAGGAGGCCGGAAGAGTTGGCGAGTGGGAGTGACCTGATCTGTCCCGGGTGGAGGATAGGGTGAGGATCGGTGGATAGCCGGATGACCGCGTTGGACGCTGACAAGCGAGGGGGCTCGTGACCTACGAAGCCTTCTTCACCCGAGCGACCGGTCGGTCGCCTTTTCCGTATCAGCGGGACCTCGCGCTGACCCAGTAACCAGGCGCTCGGGTAGGGTCGACCATCGCCGGCGTTACGACTGGAGCGGCAGGCGTTCGCCTGCGCCGTACCACCCCGGCGCCGCCCCGCGCCTGAACACCTTCACGCGCCCGCGCCCGAGTACGGTCGCAACACCGTCCTCGACGCGGATCAGCGTGCCCTCCTCGATCGCGAACACGGGGTTGCCGTTGATGACGTGGTATTCGCGGATGCGGTCGTCGCGCGTCTCGCTGTGGGGTGCCATGGCGGGATCGGTCTCGAGGTAGTGGGGGTTGACGTTGAACGGCACGAGGCCGAGGGCGTCGAAGCGG
>JBGPOS010000131.1:0-5584 GCA_041488155.1 Tepidiformaceae bacterium | reverse complement strand
TTGCGTGAGGCTCCGGGCTGTGAGGGGAACTTGGAGCGGAAGACGAGGGTCGAACTCGCGACCTCCTCCTTGGCAAGGAGGCGCTCTGCCACTGAGCTACTTCCGCCCGAGGGTCGAAGTATAGCATCGCCGCTGGTGCGGCCAATTTCACCAGTCAGTCGCCCAGCAGGGTCGTGTAGCCGAGGCTGATCACGTCCTCGACGTATTGGCTCCGCCAGCCCGGATCCGGCACTGGCCTGTGGTGCTCCCGGAACCATTTGTGAAGCTGGACGTACTCCTCTTCGAGCCGGATCCGCCAGCCGTCCTCTTCCTTGAACAGCTCCGGGTCGACTTCATCCAGCCGCCGCGACATGTCCTCGAACTCGACTTCCGTGTCTTCCTTCCAGTAGCCGGCGAGGTAGTCAATCGACTCCTCGAGGTTATGGCGGCACTCGTCGAGCATGATCGACATCATGCCGGTCTCGTCCATCTTCTGGCCGTTGACCCGGTAGGTGCGGGCGCATGCGTCGCAAACCACAACCAGCTTGCGAGCGTCGCAATCAGTCTTGTCGGCGCAGTCGCGACAACGCATAGCGAATTCGGCCGCGGCCGCGTTGCGCGTGAACCCGACGACCATCTCGTCGCCCAACGCATTGCAACCCTGGCAGGCCATTTTCTCGGCCAGGATCTCGTTGATCGCCTTGTCCCAATCCAACTGCATCAAGGCCTCCAGCTGATCGCCAAACCGCGCGCCCGGCGCGCTCGGAATCGCGAGTCACAGGTCAACAGTATACCAGCCGGTTTGGCCCGGCATTTCTTCGATCCCGACTGTCAGACGCCGGAGGTTCTTCCCGCCCTGCGCCGCGAGATAGGCCGCGAGCTGGCCCGAAACCCACTCAGCGATCCGCTCCGCGGTGGAGTTGTCGATCGGCAAGGCGACCACGTCGCTCGTCGGGAAGGAGTAGCTGCGATCTCCGAAGGCCACCGTCCACGACCCCGGCTCCTCGACGATCGTGAGGACGCGACTGTCCCGCTGAAGGATGAACTTGTGGTCCAGGGCATCGACGACTGCCTTCGCGGCGCGCTTAAGGTCCCCGAAATCCCAAACCCAGGAGTCGCTGGTGAGCTCGCCTTCGAGCTCAACGATGACATCGTAGTTGTGGCCGTGGAGCGGCTCGCAGTCGCCGTGGAAGGTTGCGAAGTGGGCGGCCGCGAAGCGGAGGCGGTTACGTTCGACAGAAACGCGCCGGATCGGTGCCATGGGCATATCCTAGCCGACCGGGCGCATTCGGCCCGCAGCAGATTACGTGTTGCTGCAATCCCGCACCTTCGCCACAATCGACGCGGGCGCCGGTGGCGCCGAGGACGGGCCAGGTGTCGCTTGTCGTAGTCACTTCGCGCTTTTCGGGTGGAGGAAAGACCGGGGTTGCCGCTGCCATCGCCCGTCACTACGCCTACCTTGGCCGTCCCGTGCGACTGGTGCGCGCCGAAGGGCCCGAGGGCGAACGGCCCGCTGAGGACGCCGCATACTTCGCATCGCTCGCGTTTGTCCCGGGAAGCCCTGCATCGCCGCTCGCTCCTGCGGCGATCACGGATCCCGGCGGCACTGCGATCGTCGTCGTGGAAGCGGGCTTCTCGTCGTTCGCCGGCCTCGCCGCGGCGGAGGTGGTGCTCGTCGAGCGCGGCGCACCGCCCGCTTCATTGCCGGACGGCCTGGCTCCCGCTGCGATCGTCGCCACGGACGTGCCTGTCGGCTCCCCTGCCGCTTCACCGATCGGCGGCATTCCCATGGCCGTGATCGCCGAGGATCGGCGGCTGGCCGGCTTTTCGGTGGCCGAGGCGCGGACGTTGCTGAACGCCGAAGTGATTGTCGAGGGCGATGAACAGGATTCCACCTGCGACCATCTCGTGATCGCGCCCATCGCCTCCGACGCAGGCCAGCCCTATTTCCGGCGGTTCAGCTCGAAGGCTGTGGTAGTTCGGTTCGACAAGACCGACATGCACCTCGCCGCCATGCAGGCAGACCCGGCCTGCCTCATTCTCACGGGCGGCCGGGCGCCCTCCGACTACCTCTTCGACGCCGCCCAGGCGCAGGGCGTACCGGTGCTGCTGTCGCGCACCGACACGGAGAACACCGTCATCGCTCTCGAAGGCATCTTCGATCGCACCCGCTTCCAGGGGGAGGCCAAGCTCGACCGCATGTGCGAACTGCTGGAGCGAACGCCCCTCTTCGCGGCCCTCTCGCTCTGAGCGGCGCCCCACCGTCAACCCGGCACGACGAACGACAGTAGTCGAGTCAGTCCGCTGTGGCGTCGATCATGGGCGGTTCGTCCGTGCCCAGACGAGCCGGCCGCGAACCAAAGGTCTGGGGTGGCTGCGCCGCTGCTGGCGCCGCTCGAACCTGTGCGGTTCGGGCGGGTGGGGGCTGGCCTGCCCCCGCAGCTGCACGCATTGGACGTGGGACCGCAGGCGCACGTGGGGGCTTCTCCACCCCACAGTAGGGGCAGGCGACCCAGGCGTAACTGAGCGGCCTGCTGCAGCTCTGGCAGAGCTCTTTCAACTGCGTTCTGCACGACGGGCAGATCAAGAAATCATCGCGGACCCGCCGTTTGCACGTTGAGCAGACCTTCTGGTCTTCCAGCTCCTGCAGCAAGGCCTCTTCTTCGAGTGAGCGTTCGTAAAGTTCGCTGAGGGTGTAACGAGGCCGCAGGATCTGGTAGACCCAGAGCCCTGGCAGGAAGAACAACAACACGAGAAGCACGGCAACGAATTGGACGATGGGGTCGCGGCTGCGCTGACGGATGTCGCGGTACGTCCAGAAGATCGTGGTCAGCCACAGGGCAGCGATGTAGACCACCACCACTGCGCCGGCGCCCTTGAGGGTCGCTTCCCAGGAGCCGCCTGGCCACGACACGAGATACATCAACCTCTTCTCCTCAATGAGTGGAGCGAAGCTATGACTCACCTGAGTATATCATCGTGAGTCTTGCGCGTTCCTCGAAACCACTCAACTCCTTTATCAGATGTTAGACTCGTCGGATGACGTCCACGGAGCCCCTCCCCGCCATTGTTGAAGGGCTGAACCCCGCCCAACTGGCTGCCGTGACGCACGGCGAAGGCCCGATGCTCATCCTCGCCGGGCCGGGCAGCGGTAAGACACGGGTGATCACCCACCGCATCGCCTACCTCGTGCGCGAGAAGCGCATCCCGCCCTGGCGCATCCTGGCCGTCACCTTCACCAACAAGGCTGCTCGCGAGATGCGCGAACGGGCCTCGCGCCTCCTCGGAGAAGACGCCAAGGACCTCAATCTCGGCACGTTCCACGCGATGTGCGCCCGCTGGCTCCGCATCGAAGGCAAGGCCATCGGCATCAACTCCGACTTCGTCGTCTATGACGACGCGGACCAGGTGGCGCTCATGAAGCGTGTGCTCGAAGACCTCCACGTTGATCCCCGGCGATTCGCCCCTCGCGCCGTCCTTTCTGCAATTTCGAACGCCAAGAGCGAGATGATTGTTCCCGACGAATACGCCCGGCGTGTCAAGAACTACTTCGAGGAGGTGGTGGCGCGGGCCTTCGTCAAGTACGACGCCGGGTTGAAAGCCGCTTCGGCGCTTGACTTCGACGACCTTCTCACCGAGGCGGTCCGTCTCTTCCGCGATTCCGCGGAGACGCTCGAAAAGTACGCCGGCCGCTACCTCCACGTCATGGTCGACGAGTTCCAGGACACGAACCCCGCGCAGTACGTCCTGGCTCGCCAACTTGCCTCGGTCCATCGCAACATCGTCGTGGTCGGAGACCCCGACCAGGGCATCTACTCCTGGCGCTCGGCCGACGTCCGCAACGTGCGCTACTTCGAACGAGACTTCCCCGACTGCACGGTCTTCCTCCTGGAGCAGAATTACCGCTCGACGAAGCCGATCCTGGAGGCAGCCGACGCCGTCATCGCACGCAACCCCGACCGCCACGAACGCACACTCTTCACGGAGCGCTCGGGCGGCGAACTCATCAGCACCTACGAGGCCTACAACGACGACGAGGAGGGCGAATTCGTCGCCAGCGAAGTTTCACGATTGTCGCGCGCCGGGGCTCGCTACAGCGATTGCGCGGTGATGTATCGGACGAACGCCCAATCGCGGCCCCTGGAAGAGGCCCTTGTCCGCCACCGCATCCCCTATCGGCTGGTCGGGGGCGTCCGCTTCTACCAGCGGCGCGAGATCAAGGACCTCGTCGCCTACCTCCGGCTGACCTACAACCGCCTCGACGAGGCCAGCCTTCTGCGTGTCATCAACGTCCCGGCGCGTGGTATCGGCGACCGCACGATCGAACGTCTGCGCGACTATGCCAGCCGGCATGGCCTTGCGTTGTGGGACGCCGTTGAAGCGGCCGGGCGAGGTGTCGTGGATGGTATCGCCGGACGCTCAGCGTCCGCAGTGCGGGCGTTCATGGCAGCGCTCGAAACCATGAGGAAGTCGCGGGCCGCGCCGCTCGGCGAGGTCCTCGACGCGGTCCTTTCGGCCACCGCCTATGTCCAGTACATCCGCGAGGGCGACCCGGAAGCCGAGGAGCGCCTCGAGAACATCCTTCAGCTCCGCTCTGTAATGAGCCAGTACGAAGAGGTCGGCGGAGAAGCCAGCGACCTCGGGACCTTCCTCCACGACGTCTCGCTCGTGAGCGATGTCGACGAGATGAACGAGGCCGTCGACGCCGTCACCCTTATTACATTGCACGCGGCCAAGGGTCTCGAGTTCCCGGCCGTCTTTCTTGTTGGTATGGAAGAGGGGGTGCTCCCTCATATCCGCTCTTTCGACGACCCCCGCCAGATGGAAGAGGAGCGCCGGCTGGCCTACGTCGGCATCACCCGAGCAAAGGATGCGCTCTACCTCTCGCGCGCCTACCGTCGCTACCTCATGGGCGGCCAGTCATCGAACCCGGCTTCGCGCTTCCTGGCCGATATCCCGAGGCACCTGTTGCGAACGCACGGTTCGGCTGGACCACGGTCCTACAACGAAGCAGTGGTCGCCCCACCACGCGAGGAGTTCCGGCCGGCGAACGCGGCCTGGGATGCGGGCGACCGCGTCAGGCACCCCAAGTTTGGGGTTGGCACGGTCGTGAGCACGCAAACGAACGGGAACGACATCGAAATCGTGGTGGCCTTCGAAGGCGCCGGCATCAAGCGCCTGCTGCAAAGCTTCGCCCCTCTGAAATCGGCGTGATGCTCGAAAGCCTTTTCCTCGTCCCCGCGACTTGGGCGGAGTGGAAGGACTGGTTCAAGCACGACGCGCCGGGGCTCGCGGGCGTGGTCATCGGCCTCGCCCTCGCGCTCATAGTTTTTCGGACCGTCATCAACCGCCTGCTCCATAGCGCCATCGCCAGCGCCGCCCGTGTCCGAATCGAAGACCGCGCCGCCGTCGAACGCCGGACGCGAACCCTCATCGCCACCCTGAACTGGCTCTTCACGATCTTCCTCGTGTTCCTCGGCTCCGCTCTCGTCCTCGACAACCTCGGGCTCAACGTCTCGGCCCTGATCGCGGGCGTAGGCATCGTGGGCATCACCCTCGGCCTCGGGACCCAAACGCTTATCAAGGACGTTATCAACGGCACCTT
>JBGPOS010000130.1:0-5590 GCA_041488155.1 Tepidiformaceae bacterium | reverse complement strand
ATGTCGGCATCGCGGTCGGAGGCGATCAGTTCGTGCACGCCCCGAACTCGAAGGGCGTGGTGCGCGTGGAACGCCTGACCACCGCCTACTGGGCCCGCCGCTTTCTGGGCGCGCGCCGCATCGCCGACTGAGAGTGCTTCGCGTTTCTCAATTCGCGTCGTCGGGATCGCCTGGTGACGGCGCAACACCCATTCGCCTCAAGATCAACTGCTGTCGCCGCTGAAGCCGCGGCGTGGGCCGCCCGGGAGTCATCGCTCGTGGGTTGACGATCGCGGCCGCGAGGAGCGCAGACGAGGCAGGATCGAGCTCGGCTGCCGACGTGTGGAAGTAGGTGCGGGCGGCGGCTTCGGCGCCGTAGATGCCGTCGCCCCATTCGATCACGTTCAGATAAACCTCCAGGATGCGCCGTTTGCCGAGCACCAGCTCGATCATCAGCGTGATCACGGCTTCGTGCGCCTTGCGCAAGTAGGTGCGCGGCGGTGAGAGGAACAGGTTCTTGGCGAGCTGCTGGCTGATCGTCGACGCGCCGCGGCGGATGCGCCCGCTGCGCGCGTTCTTCTCGTAGGCTTCATGGATGGCATCCACGTCGAACCCTTCGTGGTCGAGGAACTTCTGGTCTTCGGCGGCGATGACGGCGCGCTTCAGGTGCACGGAGATGTGTTCGTACGGCACCCAGCGGTGCTCGAGGCGCGCCCTCGGATCGCTGGACTGCAGGCGTTCGAGGCCGCGCTGCATGAATGCGGTCGTGTCCGGGTTGTGGTCCCGCAGTTGCCACACCTGCCAGAAAACCCAGCCCTGGTAGCCCGCGAGCACCAGCATGAACGCGGTGAACAGCCACGCCAACCAGCGGCGGAACCGCCGCGCCGGACCGAGCCTCACTGGCGCTGACGGGCGAGCGCATCCCTGCACTCTTTGATCTTCGCTCGGACCTTCACCTCGTCGACTCCCAGGTCCTTGGCCTTCTCGAAGGTCGCGATCGCCTCCGTGTACCGCCCGCGCAGCATCTGGATCTCTCCGCGACGAAACCAGACCTGGATTTCCTTGGGATCGACCTTCTGGACGCGATCGAGCATCGCGTCGGCCTCGACCAGCTTCCCCTGGTCGATCAGATTGCTGGCGAGCCCGAACATCGTCCTCGCGTCGTTCGGTCGCAGCTCGAGCGCCTTGGTGAACGCAACACCGGCAGCTGCAAGGTCGTTCCTGTCCCGTTGCGCCTGTCCGATGGAGTACCAGATGTCCGCGTGGTCCGATCGGACGTCCAGACCCTTGCGGAACACTTCGAGGGCGGCGTCCGGTCTGCCGTCCTTCGCGAGCAGGTCCCCCGCGCGCCAGTAGATTGTGGCCAGATCCCTTCCCTGATTGATGTTGCGCGCCTCGGCCAGTCCCGCGTTCCGGAGGGAACAATCGGGCGAGCTTCTCGCTTCGCCGGACTGTCTTTTGGCCTCGGGGCAGAGCGGCAGGAGCAGCACCTCCGCGGCCGCGAAATCCTTTGCGCGCAGCTTCTGGGCGGCCTCCAGCGCGATTTGCTCCGCGGGCCCGCTCAAAGGCATGTAGGCCGTGGCACGCGCCATCTCTTCTCTGGACGCCGGGATGGCGCTCAAGCCGTCAAGAACCTCGAAGAAGAGCTTCCGGTCATCCTGGAGGAACGGCTCCTTCGAAATCTGCGCATCAACACAAAAGTTGTCGTGGTACAGGTAGGCATGCAGGGTTCTTCGTCCCGCCTGGCCGGAGGGTCCCTCGGCCGGGGCGTCCTCGGCGAGCGCCCAATCATTGTGCTCGGACAACGTCATCCGCTTCCGCGCCGCCGCCATCTTCTTGAGAGAGTCGTCCCGGCACTCGGATGTCTCGCGCAGCTTCGTCATCTTCTCCACGAAGACCGTCAGAATCACCCCCGTCCCCTTGCTCGACGCCTGGACCCAAACTTGCGACCGATCGCGGAAGACCCGGGGAGGCTTCATCTCAAACCCGGGCAGATCGAGACGGAGCGACCAGCTTGCGTCGGGATGTGTCAAGAGCGGGACGTCGCCCCGAGCCGGGGTGGCCGAGAACCCTGCCGTCAGAAGCAGGATTACGACCACCGATGGGACGAGGGATCGATCGAAGCCCCTGTGACCGTTCGGGGGAACAGGAGCGACAACACTCAGGAACGCCGTCGTCGTGGTCATCTTATTCCCTCTGAATATGGAGCATGAGCGCATAGGAGGCTCCGGCTGCGAATATAGGTCCGGCAGGGTCCGTTCCGCCAACGAAGCAGCCGTAGATGACGCAGAGGACTACAGAATATGGAGTCGGTCCCTCTGGGAAGGGAGGATCTCATGATGCTGTCCAAGGCTCGTGCGCTGGCAGTTGTGTGTCTGTCCACGGTCGCGACCGCGGACCAAGGGGAGCACCACCACGGCGTCCCCGAGAGGCTCGGCAAGGTCGACTTTCCGGTTTCCTGCGCGGACCAGGTGCTTCAGGAGTTCCAGCGCGCCGTCACGCTGCTCCACTCCTTCGCCTACGCGGACGCCGAGAAGGGATTCGGTGACGTGGCCGCGCATGACCCGAAGTGTGCCATGGCGTGGTGGGGCGTCGCCATGACGCAGTTTCACCCCATCTGGGCGGCGGCCAACCCTGCGGCGGAGCCCACATCCGCTGAGATGAAGAAAGGACGGGACGCGGCGGCGAAGGCCCGTCGGATCAGCGCACCGACCGAGCGCGAGAACGATTACATCGCCGCCGCCGAGGCGTTCTACAAGGACTCGGAGGGGCTGGACTACCCGATGCGCGCGCGCGCCTTCGAGAGGGGCATGGAGCGGGCCCACCTCCGGAACCCGCAGGACCGGGAGGCGGCGATCTTCTACGCGCTGGCCATGCTCGGGACTGCATCGCCCGCGGACAAGACGTACGCGAAGCAGAAGCAGGCGGCCGAGATCCTCAACGCGGTCCTGCCCCATGCGCCCGAACATCCCGGGGTTGCCCATTACCTCATCCACAGCCTCGACTACCCGGAGCTGGCGAGCCTGGCGCTTCCGGCGGCGCGGGCCTACTTGACGATCGCTCCGTCGGCACCTCACGCGCTTCACATGCCATCGCATATCTTCACGCGACTCGGCCTCTGGGACGAGTCGATCCAGTCGAACCTCGCCTCCGCCGCCTCAGCGCGGGAGCACGTGACGGCGCTGCACCCTGGCACGACGTCCTTCGACGAGCTGCACGCTCTCGACTACCTCGGATACGCCTATCTCCAGCTCGGCCAGGACCGGAACGCCGCGGGCGTCGTCGCCCAGGTGGCGAAGGTGGGACAGATCGACGTGCCGCAGTTCGCCGCGGCCTATGCCCTCGCCGCGGTCCCGGCCCGTTACGCCCTCGAGCGCCGGCAGTGGGCCGACGCCGCGAAGCTCACGGTCGCCCCCGGCACCTTCCCCTGGGAACGATTCCCCTACGCCGAGGCACTCACGCACTTCGCGCGCGGGCTGGGCGCGGCCCGGAGCGGCAGCCTTCCCGTCGCCCGCGAGGCTCTCGCACGGCTCGAAGCCATCCAGATCGGCCGGGTGAAGGCCCGGGACGATTACTGGGCCGGACAGGTGAAGGTTCAGCAGCTGGCCGTCGCCGCATGGATCGCCCAGGGCGAGGGCAGGGGCGACGAGGCTCTCAAGTCCATGAGGAGCGCATCCGATCTCGAGGACGCGAGCGAGAAGCACCCCGTCACCCCGGGCCAGGCCCTGCCGGCCCGCGAGCTCCTGGGTGATCTCCTGCTGGAACGAAACGACCCGGCACACGCCCTGATCGAGTATGAGACATCGCTCGGCCGGACGCCGGGACGGTTCGGCGGCACGTACGGTGCGGCGCATGCCGCGGAGATGGCAGGAGATCGCGCGAAGGCGCGAACCTATTACCTGAAGCTCGAGGCCCTGGCCGCCCACGCCGACGGCGGGCGTCCCGAGCTGGATTCAATGCGGACCTTCCTCGCGGGGAAGGAGTGATCCCCTCGTCCGCGCAAGGCGTCGCGGGCGAGGGCCTTCAAGCCGAAGCAGAGCCGGATCGACGTGGTGACAGGCAGAGCACCGCAGGCTCCTTCACCCTATGGTCGCAGGCGAACGCGACGTGGGCCAGTGTGATGCGTCGGCAGGTGTCGAGCTTGCAGCGGACTGGTATCGGGTGGTGCTTTCCGCTTATCCACTGCGACGAAAGGTAATGTGAGCGCGGCGAGGAGGTAAATCCTCGAGCCGCCATCCACCGGGCGCTCTCTTCAGGGCGGGGCTGGCAACGAAAAGGGCCTTCGGGGTGTCTCCCGAAGGCCCTTTGTATTCCCGTGGCTTAGCGTGTACCGGGTTCAGGCTTTGTCGGTGTGCTCGCCGTGCTTGCAGCAGGCGCCGGCCGGCTTGCTGGCCCACTCCTGGATGGCCTTGATCGTCTCGGGGGAGTTGCCGGTTGCGGTGATCGTGCCGCCGTCGTCGGTCATCTCCACCTTGGTCGTCACGCCTTCCATGGAGAGAGGGCAGTCAGGGCAGGCTTCGCCACTGGCATGGGCGGACAGGTGTTCCTTGATGTGGCCGACCGCCTCGGCGTTCTTCCCTCTGAGGGTCACGATGGCGCCGTCATCGGTCATCTTCGCTTCCTTGACAACCTTCTTGGCCAGGTTGCAGTGCGCGCCCTTGCCGGCCGCCTCACCCTTGCCGTGATCGCAGTTCGCCCCGGCGAAGGCAGCGCCCACGAAGGCGATCGGAAGAACGACTGCCCAGAGAACCTTGCTACGCAGGACATTCCGCATGGGTCTTTGCCTCCTCGAATCCACCTATCATACGCGACCCGCCGCCCCCCGACCAGCCCTCCTGGCCGCTGGGCCTGATATTCCTCGAGGCCACGACATCAGTGAACTTCTCCGGCTCACGTCGGGGAGACAGCGCGAGGTCCCAATCACTCCGGCGCTGACCGCGACGATCAGGGCGATGCCCAGGTCGATCCGGACCGACCACGTATTCGTCCGCTACGGTAAGCCGATGCGGGACGTGAGGACGGCGTTCGAATTTGCGCTGAAGGGAGCAGCCCTCGGTGACGTGTGAAGCAGCGCACGCTGTGGCTCGTTCCAGATGAGCAGGCGACCCAGATCCGCCGTGGCATGATGGGTTGGGTAGCAGGCAAGGCCCTGAATGACGAGTAGGCATGCGGGTTGGTGCGTCATTGGTGTCGCGTAACCATCGCATGTATCCGCCAGCAGGTGTCGGCCTCGCGGCGAACTGGCGTCGGCACTCGCGCGCCGCAGCTTAGCCGGAGTGTTGGGCGGCCACAGGTGAGGAGTCTACGATGACGGTATCTGTCTTTATCGGCACCAGCCTCGACGGCTTCATTGCGCGACCGAACGGCGATCTCGACTTTCTGCCGGCGGGCGGCGGCGAGCCCCACGGCTACAACGAGTTTATAGCAAGCGTCGATGCGATTGTGATAGGTCGCAAGACCTTCGAGAAGGTTCTGACCTTTGGGGCTTGGCCATATGGTGACAAGCGCGTAGTGGTCCTGAGTAGTCGCCCCGTCAACTTGTCCGCGGCCGGCGGGAGTCAAGCCCATTCCTAGTTGAATTTCTCCACGGCTCGTCATTGATCAAGCAGCT
>JBGPOS010000129.1:0-5600 GCA_041488155.1 Tepidiformaceae bacterium | reverse complement strand
TGGACGTGCTTGGCGGAGAGTCGGCCGATCGTGTAAAAGCTCACGCCGTAGGCGGCCAGCGCCCCCTTGGCGACGCTCCCGCGCTCCTGGAACATGGTTGGCAGCCTCTTCGCCCTCGCGCTCTCGATGATCAGCTCCGCCTGGCTGGCCACCATCGCGTCCGCCACGTAGAAAAACGCATCCGCCTCCCCGGGCCGGAGGGCGCGCAGACCCGCCCGCAGCTCCTCGACCGAGGCGACTGGCCGCTCGACGAGCTCCAACTTGAGCTGGCGCGCTGCATCGCGCGCGATCTTCACGGACTGCTGAGCGGCGGGGTTGTCAGGGCTGTAGAACGTCACGACCCGGCGGAGCCTCGGAATCATCTCCTTCAGAAGTTCCAGGCGCTTCGCCGTGAGGTCCGTGAACTGGCCGTGGATGCCCGTGAGTCGCCCTCCGGGCTTGCGGAAGCTCTCGACAAGGCCGACGGTCACCGGATCGGTCCCGCCGTAGAACACGATCGGGACGCTCTTCGTCGCCCGCTTGGCGGCGAGAGTGACCGAGGTGCCGAGCGCGTAGATCAAGTCAACCTTCTGCTCTTCGAGACTCCTGGCCGCCGCCTCCACCGACTTCAGATCGCCTTTGGTGTCGCGCACCTGGAGGGCGAACTGCTTCCCCTCCTCGAGTCCCACCTCCCTGAGCCCGTCTCGCAGCCCGTCGATGGCTGCGGAGTACGGGCCTCCTTGGAGGATGACTCCTATCCGATAGACACGGGCTTGTTGCGCCCCGGCGATGAGCGGCGCGGCAAGCAAGCCGCCAGCGACCATGCCGACGAACGCCCGCCGGTCCACTATTCGATCACCTGATCCGCTCGCAGCAGGAGCGACTGGGGGATCGTCAGCCCGAGCGCCTTGGCCTCCTTGAGATTGATGATCAGGTCGTATTTCGTCGGCTGTTCCACTGGGAGATCAGCGGGTTTCGCGCCCTTAAGAATCTTGTCGATGTAAGCCGCGATCCGCCGATTCACCTCTTCGATATTCGTGCTGTAGGACATGAGGCCACCGACGTCCATGTAGCCCCTCGTCGGATAGATCGCCGGAAGTCGATTCTTCGACGCAAAGTCGAGGAAGCGCTTCATATTGACGGCCATCACGTTGGTCGGCCAGATGGCCAGACCTTGAAAGCGCTCCTTCGTGATGCGCGCGAACGCCACGTCGATATCACCGGTCTGTCGCACTTCAATCGACTGTATGGTGATACCGAGTGTTCGCGCGGCGATTTCTGCGTGCTCGTAGAAGGGCTTGAAGCCAGGATAGAGGGGATCCCAGACCACGGCGAGGCGTGTGAGCGTCGGCACTGCCTGTTTGAGCAGCTCCACCTGTTTGCCGCCAAACTCGGGTGGCTGGATCGTCATCCCGGTGAGGTTTCCGCCAGGGCGGGCCAAGCTCGCCACTAACCCATTGGGGACTGGATCGACCAAACCCATCCCCACGATGGGGATGACCGTGGTGGCTTGTCGAGCGGCATGGATCTCCGACATGAACCCCGCCACGATGATATCGACGTTTGAGCGGGCCAGATCGGCTGCAAGCTCGGGAAGGCGATCAGCGTCTCCGTCGGCGAAGCGCCACTCAATCATGAGGTTCTGTCCCTCGACATAGCCCAGCTCGCGCAGCGCATTTCGCAAAAAGCTAAACGATTGCGCAGTGCGGCGTCCAACGCTGAGCACCCCAAGACGCCAGACCTTTCTCGCCTTTTGTTGCCCGTCAGCAGCGACCGGTGCGGTAAGGCTCCCAAAAGTGAGCCCGCAGAGGAACGTGCGCCGGTTCATCATTCGATGACCTGATCCGCCCGCAGGAGCACCGACTCCGGAATCGTCAAGCCGAGCGCCTTCGCAGTCTTGAGGTTGATCACGAGCTCCAACTTCGGCTGCTCGACAGGAGCTTTGGGGAAATCGACGGCGCGCAGAACCTTGTCGACGCGGCCCGCGAGGCGGCGGTACAGATCGGCGACGTCGACGCCGTATGACATGAGCCCGCCTTCTTCGGCAAATCTTCGCCACGCGAAGGCCGCTGGGAGTGGATAGTCCGCGATCCATTTCATGACACGATGGCGGTGGGTGAAAATTAGGTCGCCCTCTTTGATCATGATCGCTTGCAGTCGCTCTCGGCGTATGGCTACGAAGGCTGAATCGAGATCCCCGCTGTTCCCTATATCGAACGTGTGGATGCGCAGATCCAGAGATCGGCCGGCAGCCTCAAACTCCGAGCGCATAACAGGGATAGACCCGCCGATGGTCAGCACAGCAAGCCGCGACACCTCGGGAGCCATGGCTCTCAAGAATTCGAGTCGTCTGGTGTCGGCGTCTAAGTACATGGGTATTGTGTTCGGGCCCCTCAGGGGCCCAAGGCTGCTGAAGATCGCTGCTTCGACCGGAACGCGAACACCCCGCCAGCCAGCGATCCGTACCAGGCCCCGCGCTGCCATATCAGCGTCGGGACTAACAAACATCGTCACGTCGGCGCTGACATCACCGTACGTCGCAAGCCTTTCGCTCAGGCTCGCCGGGCACCGGCGTTCCACGATGATTGTCTGATCAATGACGTAGCCCAGATCGCTCAGACCGTCTCGAAAAGCTCGCATCCCCTCGGTGGGCTCGTTGCAATCGTTCGGGTTGGATGACGCGCCGACGAATACGATCTTCGGGATCGCACCCGCCTGCTGCGCGCTTGCGGCGAGCGGCACGGCGAGAAGGCCGAGGATCATCCCTCCGATGAACGCCAGGAATGCGAGGCGTCGGATCATTCCAGCTCTCCCATCTCGACCGCCATCACGAGCGCCTCCCATGCTGCCCCCTGGACGGCTCGCCACGGCGTCCGCTCCACGGCGAAGCCATCGGCCGAAAGCATGGTGTCGCGGGCAAATGTCGCCCGCCACGTTACGCTGTCGATGTTCGTGAGGTGCAGTCGGTAGCCTTGGCGGTTCATTCCGACCACGATGTGCCAGATGCCGCTCCACGAGTCGAGCCAGCGACGCAACGCATGAAGGGCGGGATGGGGCGGAGCCGGCCGAAGCCCGGCAAAGCCGAGCGCAGCCCTCAGGACGCGGCCGCGTGGGTCAAGCATGGGAAGGAGCCTGTACCAGGAGCGCGGCGTCGTCAACGCGTGAGCGCGAACGGGCGAACCAGGTCCGGCCCTGACGAGGCGCGGCCGACGCAGCGTCGACGAGATCCTGCTGCGTCGAGACGCCATGCGTGAAGACGTCGCCCGCCGTCACCGTCCGATGCGGCTGTCGTTCGCGGAGGAACTCTACCCCCTGTAGGTGTCAGGTTTCTTTCTACTGGCGGCCTTTCTCCTTGCCCTCCTCGTTTGCACGCGCTATCGTCCGGCGCCATCGGGAGGTGCTCCATGCGATCGTCCCGCCCGCTCCTCGTCGCGTTCCTCCTCGTCCTGGCGCCCTCGAGCGCCGGGGCCACGCCGATCGAGATCACGTCCGGGTACCTCGCTGAGACGAAAATACCGGCCTCGGGCCCGCTGGTCCTCGGGGGCGAGGGGCTGAGCGTGGTCGCGTCATGGTCGTGGTTGTACGGCGATCTCGGGCTCTTCAGCAATTTCACCCCGGGCCTCATCCAGAGCAACCGCGCAGTCGAAGGTGGCGAGGACATTCACGGACGTGCGACGCTAGATGGCGCGACCTATCAGATTGTTCCCCTGTCGTTCGCGCCGCTACATGGGCCGTGGATGGGATTCTCGTTCATGCGCTTCGCAAGCAGCTTCCTCGTACCCAAGATTGTTCCTGGTCAGGTGGCAATCATTGTCCCCTTCACGTTCACCATGGACTTCAGATTTCAAGACTCGGCGGATGTCGCAGGGTTCGGGACGTTGGTCGGTTCCGGGTTGTCGACAATCATCCTGCAAGACGTCACGCAGCCGAACGGGCCCGACTACTGGGATTGGGTCAGCGTCCGCTATGACTTCGCCGAGCCGGTACCAGAACCCGGGACCGTCCTCCTGTTCGCGTCCGGCCTCGGTGCGCTTCTGGTGCGAGCGAAACGTCGGCGCTCGCGTCGGACGCAGTCGGCGGCCCGGATCGTCGTCGCGCTGCTCCTGCTGCTGCTGGCGAGCGTTGATACCGCCTCGGCCACGCCGATCGAGATTGTCTCGGGCTATCTCGACGTAACCCACTCGCCGGCTTCTGGCATCCTCGTGCTCATCGGGGAGCCCGCCTCGGGATTCAGTTTCACGGGCGGGTGGGACTTTCTGAGCGGCACCCTCGGCGTCTTTTCTGATCCGCCCCGGTCAGACACGATCGAGGCGAATCGCGTCCTTGCCAGCGAGTTCTCCGGCAGCTCCACGATCTTCGGAGTGTCCTTCCCGAGCAATGCTTTCGGAGGGACAGGGAACGAGCCGTGGGGCTCGCTGACCTTCGTGAACATCCAAAGCACCTTCCCGGTGCCGAGAATCGAGATCCCCGATGTGCCGATCATCATCACGACGCCATTCGCATTCACCGGTTCCTTCGTGCACAAGGACTCTGCGACAGACCCAGGCCATATCGAGTCCCTCGTCGGCTCCGGCGTATCGACCGTAACGTTGATGCCGGGGTGCCAGGCGTGCAGCGCCGACGGGAAGGACTTCTGGACCTTCGTCGAGGTACGTTACGACTTCATAGAGCCGGTGCCGGAGCCGGGGACGCTGCTGCTACTGGGATCAGGGCTCGGAGGAATGTTGGGCGCGACGTGGCGCCGGCGCCGCAGAGCTCGTCCTACGATCTGAGCGCTTCCCATGCTGCGCGCTGGACAGCGGACCAGGGCGCCGGCTCAAAACGCAGATCCGGGTCGCGCTCGTCAGAGCGTACTCAATCCCGCTCGTGTAGAACGTCGCACGCCGGCCCGCGCGCGTCGTACTGCGTCAGCTGCAGATCGTAGCCCTGTCTTGAGGATGAGCAGATAGCGTCCGCTACCCCAGATCGGTGCCTTCCGGTAGTCCTCCGTCCATTCAGGGCACGGTGGTGTTACCCAACAGTCCACGGGAACAAGGACACCGAGCGCAGCGAGATCCTTTACGAGATAAGGAGAGCCCTCGGCCTCTTCGTTTGGTAGGCATCACCGCGACCCTGGACGCCACTCCGGGGACTTGTGGGGTGTCACTATGGTCTGGAACCATTCGTCGAATTCATCGGCGGTCGATACGGCCATGAGACATTCGGCGAGGCCCTGCCGCTGCTGTGATGCGACCCGACGAGCACCGTCAGTCTGGCCGGACGCGCACGGGTTGGAGAACTCGTCGACGACCATCTGAGGATTGGACACCGCCCGAGGGTCCCACGCATATCGAGGTCGTGGCTCCCGGTAGTCGGAGAGTCCGAAGGCTGCGCCGGCGCCTGCGACGAAGGCGCGGTCGGAGCTACGCTGGTAGCGCCCCTGGGATGCCCAGCGGAGGTTGGCGCAGCCAGCGCAACGCAATCCGAGGTAGTCGCCCAGCCCTAGCAGCCCGTGGTGAAAGTGGGCGAAAGATCATCGCCACTGGCGAGCGAGAACGTACACTGCGGCCATGGCGATGGGTAAACGCAAGAGCGAGCAAGCGCCGTTGTGGATCCCGACGACCGAGCTGCCAGTATCGCCG
>JBGPOS010000128.1:0-5740 GCA_041488155.1 Tepidiformaceae bacterium | reverse complement strand
CCTCGCAGACCGAAGTCGGGCTTTTCATCAACGGCCCCGCTATTCTCGACTGGTCGGCGAACGAGCGTATCTGGTCACGCTACGGCAACCGGTCTCCGTACAAACCGGCGGCGCCTCATGGCGTCTATCCGTGCATCGGGGAGGATCGGTGGCTCACCATCGCCTGCTTCACGGATGCGGAATGGCACGCGCTGACGGAAGTCGCGGGACATCCGGAGTGGGCGAAGGACGACCGGTTCCGGGATCTCGCCTCGCGGCTCGCGCATCAGGATGCCCTCGACGCTCTCGTCCGCGACTGGACGAGATCGCAGGACGCCTACAAGGCGATGCTCAGCTTGCAGCAGGCCAGGGTGCCGGCCGGGGTCTGTCAGACGGCGGAGGACCGCTGTGATCATGACCCGCAACTGGCGGCGCTCAACTGGTTGACCGAGGTGACGGGCACGAAGATCGGCCGGTGGCCGATTGCCGAGGTACCCGTCAAGATGAGCGAGAGTCCAGCCTACATCGGCGGACGCCTCGACCGGGGCGCTCCCTGTTATGGCGAAGACAACCACTACGTGTACGGCGAGCTGCTCGGGATGTCGACCCAGGAGATCGACGCCCTCGCCGCGGAGGGCGTGATCTGAACGCTCCCGGTCAGTAGGCGAAGGTGTTCAGCGGAAGCTCGCCCTTAGAAACGTTGGGCACGATGCCATTGCCAGCCGGCCCGGACTATTCGGAAAAGCCACGAGTGAGCCCGAGTTGGTGGACGCCTACTGCCTCGCCATCGCCGCGGCGGCGCACGAGCCGCCCACGGAGTTCGTCGAGGTATTTGGCGCCGTCGAGCGTTTTTTACCGCGGGCCAGCCCTCCGGTAATTCCTGCACAGACGGGGCCCCGTGGTCGACGCGGAGAGCATAGAAGGCGACATAAAGCCCCTTCTCGGACACGGACGCCCCGGCCCCCTCCTCCCCCTCCGCTCGTTGTCGTACCCTCGGGTTCGCCACGCTGGCTGCTATACAGAACGACGTGTGGGCTCTGCTCCGCGCGGGCCGCGACGTCTGTTCGCTCCGCGTCGAGGCTAAATCTGGTGAGGTGCTTGGTCCACTGGTCGGAGAATGGCTGCCCGCCGTGGACGACCCGACCCCGAGCGGGAAGCCGAGACGGCTGGAGTTCCTCCGCGAGTGCCTCGGGCTTGGCGGTGTCGACCTCTCTGAGGTCCGCTACCAGCTCTTGCACCGTGCGGCGGCGGCGATCGTGATGGGGGAGCGGTTCGCTGCCGCCACCGCGATCATGCTGATCCACAGCTTTGGTGGGTCAGCCGACGACAAGAGCCGAGATGACTATCGCCGGTTCGCCGAGACCATGGGGTGCGCGGCGACGCTTAACTCGCTGGTCGCCGTAGGTCGCCCTGCGCGTCTGCCGTTGCTCATCGGCTGGGTGACGGATCAGCCAGCCCCGGACGACGTCATTGCCCGCCACCTGACCGAGCGCCGAACGCGATGCCGGCGATGAAACGCCCGTGGCTGGAGCGTTCGCATCCCACGAGCACGTGCCGAGGTCGCTCCGAGTCAGAAGGGCAGGGCCAACACTACGGCCTTTTCCTCCGGCTGAATCTCAGAGTCTGGCTGTTCCCAGCGCACTCGGATGGGCCCTCAAGGCGATCCTCGGCCGCTGCGGTCGTGAACAGAAGTTCTGCGTTGAAGAGGCAACGATCAGCCGGGACGGTCAGCGTTAGCTGCCCGCCGGTCAGGGTGCCAGTGAGCTTCTTCGGTACGTAGCCGAAATTGCTTGCTTGACGCAGTTCCAGCGTGCCGGTGATCTTTTCCGCCTCCTGCCACAGGCTCATCTCCGCGTACCGAGAGATCCCGAACGAAAACCATTCGCCGACCCACTTGCCCGCCACATCAACCGGGGTCGACGCCGGCGCGGGTGGAGCGGAAACCGGCGCACTGGTTGATAGGGTAGCCGGCACTTGCGTTGAGGGCGCGGGCGCCGCAGCCGCTGCCGGCGGGCGCCCGAAGTGGATCGCCTTCACCTTGTCGAGCGGAAAGACGACATCGTGTCCGCCGATCTCGATCATGACGCCGGCGGGTGAAGCC
This sequence comes from Tepidiformaceae bacterium, assembly GCA_041488155.1. Classification (GTDB taxonomy): domain Bacteria; phylum Chloroflexota; class Dehalococcoidia; order Tepidiformales; family Tepidiformaceae; genus JBGPOS01. Next base: position 3,660 of record JBGPOS010000128.1, on the reverse strand, counting down.
TGCTTGAACGTCCCACTTGCCAGTTCGCCGTTGGCAAACTCGATGGTGTCGGCCGCCAGTACAGCCCCCGATTGACCCAGGAGCGCCGCCAGCGCCACGATGACCAACATCGACGCGGGCCGATTCGCGCCTCCCGAGACGCATCCGGCCGAGGCCAGACAACGTGATGGGGCGGCCGGTGGCAGCAGGCGACCGAGCGCGGCCGTAACGGATGCCAGCATCAGTTGAACCAGCCGGCCTGCTCGATCCGCTTCACGCTCGGTCATGACCACTGCCAAGGCGCGGTCCACAGCTTCGGTCGCCCCGTGCGTCAAGCGTTGGCCGATGATTCTTCGCGTGGCCAGCTCAAGGCGCAGCCATGGATGCTGCCAGTCCGAGGATGTTGGCGTCGCCATGCCGTGCCGATCATACCTGGGAAGAAAGTCCGCCGAGTGTCTGTTCGATAGGCACCTCTGGCGCGGCCCTCGTACCATCTGCTGCGCTGAGCACATCGCGCTCGGCCTCCGAAGGCCCCCGGCCGTCAGCTTCCGTGTCAGCCACTCCGCGAGCGCCGCGTCTTCGATCGTGTAGCTGATGAATAGATGCTGGCGGGTCGTGCCATCCACCGGCATCTAGGGATAACCCGGAACTTCACGGGTTCGAGTTCGCGACCGCCGCAGTCCCTACCCTTTCTTACCTTGACTGGCCGCCTTACGGCGTCGCTTTGCCCAGTAGGCTTTCATTCGAACGGCTATCGCCTTGCGCTCGGCGGGTGACATCGGTTTACGGCGTGGTTTCGTTCCGTCGGCCGCCGAGCACCCACGCAGCAACAGCTTGCCGTCGCGGACTTCGGGCCGCGGCCGGACAACTACCAACCCCGGCTTGCGGCACTGGACGCACAAGTCCTATAGTTGCCGGAGCATAGGCGACATAAAACCCCTTCTCGGACACGGGCGCCCGTGCCCCTCCGGTTCACCACGCTGGCCTGCTCTACAGCATGCTACGCATGATGTCCCTATCGAGTCGTCGCAGGGTCAATCAAGGGTGCGCGCCGGGCAAGTCAGCCCAGCCTGGCAGCAACCCAAGCACGGTCGCGAAATCGCATTATTTAGCCGGGATAGCTGGCGTATCCGAAATCTGACACCGCCCCTATAATTACCGCCAGCGTGAACGTCACGGACTTTCATGCCAAGTACCTTGCGTACGAGCTCACCAAGCGATTCGCCTCGGACAGCGTGGAGAAGCTCGCGGCCGTGCTTGCCGACGCCCAGGTGGATCTCAACCCTCACCAGGTGGAGGCAGCGCTCTTCGCCTTCCGGAGTCCGTTCTCCAGGGGCGCGATCCTGGCAGACGAGGTCGGGCTCGGGAAGACGATCGAGGCCGGCCTTCTGCCGGCCCAGAAGTGGGCCGAGCGAAAACGACATCTCCTCATCATCGTGCCGGCCAATCTACGCAAGCAGTGGAGCCAGGAACTCGAGGACAAGTTCTACCTGCCATCCGTCATTCTCGAGAGCCGCAGCTTCAACAACGCCATTCGCGCCGGGCACCTGAACCCCTTCCAGCAAGACGCCATTGTCCTTTGCTCCTATCAGTTCGCCCGGGCCAAGGAACCCTATCTTCGGCAGACCGCCTGGGATCTCGTGGTCATCGACGAGGCACACCGGCTCCGCAACGTGTACAAGGGTTCGAGCAAGATCGCCGTCGCGATCAAGGGGGCGGTCGCGCCGTTCCCGAAGGTGCTCCTCACCGCGACACCGCTCCAGAACTCCCTCCTGGAGCTGTACGGGCTGGTGAGCATCATCGACGACTTCGCCTTCGGCGACTTGCAGAGCTACCGCAGCCGCTTCGCACGCCTCGGCAACGACACCGACTTCGCCGAGCTGAAAGAGCGCCTCGCGCCGCTCTGCAAACGGACACTGCGTCGCCAGGTGCTCCAGTACGTGAAGTACACCAACCGTCACGCGCTGGTTCAGGAGTTCGTGCCGACACCCGACGAGCAGCGTCTCTACGACCTCGTGTCCGGCTACCTTCAGCGCGACGCGCTCTACGCGCTGCCCGCGAGCCAGCGCCAGCTCGTCACCCTCATTCTTCGCAAGCTCCTGGCATCCTCGACCTACGCCATCTCCGCAACGCTCGACGGCATGGTCCAGCGGCTCCAGGCATCCGCCGCCGCGGCGGAAGCGGTGGACACCCCACCCGAAGGCCTGCCCGAGGACTGGGAAGAACTCGACGATTTGGCCGACGAGTGGGACGATGACGGCGACGGCGCCACTCCCCCCGAGCGCGCGCGACTCACGCCCGATCAGCTCACGGCGCTCAAGCTCGAGATGGCCGAGCTACGAGAGTTCCACGCTCTCGCGAAATCGATCATCAAGAACTCCAAGGGGGAGGTGCTGCTCACGGCCCTGCGGCGCGGCTTCTCCGCCGCGGCCGACGCCCAGGCCGCGCAGGGCAGCGCGTCGCTCCAACAGAAGGCTGTGATCTTCACCGAGTCACGCCGCACACAGGAGTACCTGTTCCGGCTCCTGGAGCAGACGGAGTTCGGCGGCCGCGTGATGCTGTTCAACGGCACGAACAATGACCCGACCTCCAAGGCCATCTACCAGCGCTGGCTGGCGCGGAACGCGGGCACCGACCGTGTCAGTAGCTCGCCCAGCGCGGACATGCCCGCCGCGCTGGTGGAGCACTTTCGGCGATCCTGATCGCCACCGAAGCCGCCGCGGAGGGCATCAACCTCCAGTTCTGCAACGTGGTGGTGAACTACGACCTGCCGTGGGACCCGCAGCGCGTCGAGCAGCGCAGTGGTCGCTGCCACCGTTACGGCCAGCAGTTCGACGTGGTCGTGGTGAATTTCCTGAACAAGACCAACGCCGCCGACCAGCGCGTCTATGAGCTATTGGACAAGAAGTTCCGCCTCTTCGATGGCGTCTTCGGGGCCAGTGACGAGGTGCTAGGCGCGGTCGAGTCCGGTGTGGACTTCGAGAAGCGCATCGCGGCGATCTACCAGCGGTGCCGCACGCCCGAACAGATTCAGTTCGAGTTCGACCAGCTCCAGCGCGAGCTGGAGGCGCAGATCGCCGAAGGGCAGCGCGACGCCCGCGAGAAGCTCCTCGACAACTTCGATCAGGAAGTGGTCGAGAAGGTACGCATCGAGAGCCAGGATGTGCTCGACCGTTTCAACGAGCGGCTCTGGCGTCTCACTCGCTATCTCCTGCGAGACCACGCCCGGTTCGAGGACAGCGGCTACAGCTTCATGTTGCACACCAATCCCTTCGCGGGAGCGGCGATCCATCCCGGGCCCTACCGCATGGGCAAACGCACGGATGACGCCAACACCTACCGCGTGGGTCACCCGCTGGCGCAACGCGTGCTCGCCCTTGGCGCGGGCCACGAAGAACGCGTCCTCCCCATCGTCTTGCAGCGCCTACGCGAAGATTTCGGCGAGCGTCAGCGTGACGTCGGGAAACGCTTGCAGGGCGACCGTTCCGGTCCCGGCGACGCGGCTGACGTCGCGATAGCCGCCGGCGTCGGGTGTGCGGTGGACCTCGACGCTCTCCGCAACACAGTCGACCACCCAGTACTCGGGAATCCCGGCCGCGGCATAGAGCCTGAGCTTGGTCGATCGGTCGTAGGCCAGGGAGCTCTCGGCGACCTCGATCAGCAGGAGCGCGTCCTCCGCGT
>JBGPOS010000127.1:0-5755 GCA_041488155.1 Tepidiformaceae bacterium | reverse complement strand
GGATGATCCTGCAGTCGTCGATCCTGGGTCGGCGCGCCGGCACCGGGCCGGGAGTCGCCGCCTACACCGCGTCCAAAGGTGCCGTCGAACAACTGACGCGTGAGCTGGCGCGCCAGTGGGCGCCCCACAACATCCGCGTCAACGCCCTGTCACCCGGGTACTTCCCCACCGACATGAACGCCCCAATGGTCGCCGCGCCGGGTCGCCGCCAGGCCCTGCTGTCACGCATCCCGCTCGGCCGCGCCGGCGAGCCCCAGGACCTCGCAGGGGCCGTCGCGTTCCTGGCCTCAGACGCCGCCCGCTACGTCACCGGGCAGGTCCTGGGCGTCGACGGCGGGATGAGCGTCTGGTAGCTACTTCGCCCGGGCCGGCGCCTTCGCGGCCACGACCTTCTTCGGCGCCGCCTTGCGCTTCGGGGGGTTGGGATCGACGATGAACTTCTGTGAGTAGTAGATGTCGCCCTCGTGACCCAGCTTCATCCGGCGCAACACTGCCTTGACGCGGGTGCCGACGGCGACGTCCTCCGGGGCGACGCCGACCACCGGGGCGGGGATCAGGACGCCCTCGTCCATGGTGATGTGGCCGACCACGTACGGCTCTTGACCCAGGAAGTCGCGGGGTGGGTAGTAGACGACGGTGTAGTTGGAAAGCTCACCCGTACCCTCGAGACGTTCCCGGACGAGGTCGCGACTGCGGCATTTGCCGCAGGTGTACTGCTCCCACCACGGGTGGAGCGTCTTGCAGTTTGTGCAGCGCATCGCATAGAGGGTGAGCTTCGGCGGGCCGAGGCGGCTGAACTCGATCGCGGAGACCGTCACGGGCTAGCCCTCCAGGCGCTGGTAGACGTGGATGGCGGCAACCGCGCCCGGTCCGCCGCGGCATGCGCTGATGCCGTTCGAGACGTTCTTGCGCTGGATGCCCGCAGGCGCCGTGCCGCGAAGCTGCTCGACCACGTCGACCGCCTGGCTCGTGCCGGTCGCGCCCAACGGGTGGCCCTTGCAGAGAAGCCCGCCCGACAGGTTGACGCCAACCTTGCCGTCAATCCAGGTGGATCCGTCTTTGGCGCCCTTCCAACCGTCGCCCTGTTTGGCGAAGCCCAGCGACTCGATGCCAAGCGGCTCCTGGATGGCAAAGCTGTTGTAGATCTCGGCGACGTCCATGTCGTTCGGTTTGAGACCCGCCATGGCGTAGGCCTTCTGCGCGGGCTTGTGCAGCAGGTCGTAGGCGTCGTCCAGCGTGTCAGACGCCGCGTACCACGTGCCTGATCCCATTGACGTGGCGGTGATGTAGACCTGCTCCTTATCGGGTTGATCGCGCAGGATCTCCTCGCGGCACAACACGAGCGCAGAGCCTGCGTCGGTCATCGGGCAGACCTCGTAGAGCTTCAACGGGTCGGCGACCTTGGGTGAGCGCATGACCTCATCGACGGTACATTCGAAGCGCAGGTGCGCATATGGGTTGCGTGCCCCGTAGTGGTGGTTTTTGACCGACACGTTCGCGAGGTCCTCTTCGCTGCATCCATAGACCTGCATGTATTTGCGCATCGTCAGCGCGACGCCGGACGGGAACGTGAGACCCGAGAAGTACTCCTCCTTGGAGTCGGCGGCCTGAGCGATGATCGATGTGCCCTCCACCGTGGCCAGGTCGTTCATCTTCTCGGCGCCCATGACCAAGACGGTGTCGTAGAGACCCGAGAGGATCGCGACGACACCCAGGTGCATCGCCCAGGCGCCCGTGCCACACGCCGCCTCGACCCGCACGGCGGGCGCCGGTGTGAGACCCAGATGGTCGGCGCCCATGAGCGCCACGGAGTTCTCGAACGCAAAGCCGGTGCAGCCGGCATTGCCCAGGTAATAGGCCTGGATGTCGGTCGGCGCGACACCCGCGTCGTCCATCGCCAACCTGCCGGCGTCGACGATCAGGTCGCGCAGCGACTTGTCGTGTTGAATCTTGTGGGGGGTCTTCCCGACCCCGAGGACACCGACGCGCATCGTCCTGCCTCCTAGTGCGGTTCTTGCTGGCGCCTGCGGGTCCAGCGGTAGTAGGTCCCCAAGTCAATCGGCTCACCGGCGATCTGGGCGGCCGTCCCGCTCTTCGGCGGGGCGGACGTGATCTGGATCGCCTGCGCGATCCCCTCACCCCCACCGTAGCCGAACGCCGCCACGGCCTGCCCCTTGCGTGCCGTGTCCAGGCCGAGTGCCAAGGCAACACCGACGGACGCAGATCCAAGGTTGCCGATCTGCGCCACGAAACTCGTCGACGCAAGCTGGGCCTCGGTCACACCGGCCCGGCCCAATGCGCGCAGCGTCTGGGGGTGCGGTTGGCTCGCACACACCGCCGCGTACTTGGCCGTCGGTCGCTCCGTCAGTCGCTCCAACTTGCCGAATGCGCCTCGGGCTGACTGTCCGTAGGCGTCAAAGAGCACCTCCAACCGGTACCGGGCCTCGGGCTCTTGACCCAAGCGCCAGATGTCGTAGACCTCACGGCTGTCGCGCACGACCTGCCCGAGCGTCGCAAACCCTCCCGACGCGCCGACCAGAAACGCGGCCGCGCCGCCGGCCGACAACATGTCGCACACGTTGGCGTCGTAGCTGACCACGTGATCGGACGCGATGACGAGCACTTCGCCGCGGCCACCGTCTGCGAGTGCCGCTGCCAACTCGAGACCGTCCAACAGGCTTCCGGGATGGCCCGAGATGTCGAAGCAACCGATGTCGGCGTCGAGCTCCAGGGCCCGCGCCAGCGTCTGGGACATCTTCCGGAAACCGAACGGAGCCGAATGGCTGAGCGACACGATCGCCGCGGGTGTTGCACCACCCAGTGCCCGTCCCGCGGCCTCCCACGCCATCGTCAACGCGTCCTCGTCCAGACTCGGCGTGGCCAGGGACTTCGCCCGGGGTCGGCCGGGCCGACCCTCAAACGACTGGATCTCACCGAGCGGCGCCCGGTACTTGGGCAGGTACGCCCCGTAGCGAATGAGCTCAGCCACAACTACCGGCTGATCTTGATGCCGGCGGCATCACGGTCGAATGTATCGGGCGTGATGCCCTCGTCGCGCAGCTTGTTTTTCTGCACGCGTTCGGTCGGGGTCTTGGGAAGCTCTGACACGAACCGAATGTAGCGCGGGACCATGAAATACGGCATCTCCCTGGCAAGCCAATGGGTCAGCTCGACCGGGTCGGGCGCGTCGCCCTCGGGGATGCACACGATCATGATCTCGTCCTCGGAGCTTGCACCCTCGTCGGCCTTGACCCCGATCGCGGCGGCTTCCCTGATGTTCGGGTGGTTGCCCACCTGGCGCTCCACCTCCATCGACGAGACGTTCTCGCCGCGACGGCGGATGTAATCCTTGACGCGGTCCATGAAGTAGAAATACCCGTCCTCGTCCATGCGACCCAAGTCGCCGGTGTGGAGCTTGAGGTTGCGGAAATCCTCTGCGGTCTTCTCGGGCATGCCGTAGTAGGCGCGCATCACGATATTGGGGATCCGCATGTCGACGACAATCTCGCCTGGGGTGTTGGGCGGAAGCGGCCGGTCGGTGCCGGGCTCGACGATCGTCACCTCATACCCGGGGTTGGCCTTGCCCATCGACCCGGGGACGCTGGGGCGCGTCGGGTCCATGTAGGTGGCCATGCCGGTCTCGGTCAAGCCGTAGCCCTCGATGAACTTGACGCCGAAGCGCTCCTCGAACTGCGTGTAGATGTCCTTGGGGGCCGGGGCGGCGAAGACCGTGTGGACCTTGTTGGTCTTGTCGAGCTCCGTCTCCGGGGTGTTGTAGATAAAGTAGCTGACGGCGCCGATCGAGTTGAAGATCGTTGCCCCTGCATCGACCACCTGCTGCCAGAACTGGCTCGACGAGAACCGCTCGACGTAGGCCACACGGGCGCCTGCGATCAGCGCCGGATAGCCGGTCAATACCTGGGCGTTTGAGTGAAACAGCGGCAGGCACGAGAAGAACGTCTCGTCCTTCAAGTCTTCGAGCGACTTGCCCTGCAGGGTGCGAAGCCCCTCGAGCAGGCCGCGGCCCGAGAAGTAGTCGGCGGCGTGCTGCTTGATGACACCCTTGGAGAGTCCCGTGGTGCCGGACGTGAACATGATGCGCGCGTCGTCTGTCCACTTGTACACAAGGCCGTCAGGCTCAGCGTCAGACGCCTCCATGAGCGCCGCTATCGGCTCGCTCGGAAGCTTCGGGGCGGGCCCGGTGGGAGCGTCGGTCGCCATGACGATGACGTGCTCGAGCTTGCCCAGGCGCGGCGCGATCGTGTCGAGCCGATCCAGCCACGTGTCGGCGATGATCAACTTCTTGGAGTCGACCAGGTTGATCGTGTGGGCGAGGAAGTCACCCTTGTAGGCCGTGTTGATCGAGCTCATGACGGCGCCCGCCTTGAGAATTCCGAACCACACCGGCAAGAACTCCGCGCAGTTGGCGAGCATCACCGAGACCGACTCACCCGGCTGCACGCCGCGGGCGATCAGGGCGTTGGCGACGCGATTCGAATCCGCGTTGACCTGCCCGTAGCTGATCCAATCACTCTTGCCGAACTTCAAGAACTCCCGGTCGGGGTGTTCGGTTGCACGGCGTTTCAAGATCTCTGGGAGGACCCACGTCGTGGTGTCCTCCTTCATGTACCAATCGCTCCAATCGCCCATCAGCGTGTTGTTCTCCTCGTCGTCGGTCAGTGGTCGGCCCTGGGTCGCTCAGTCGATCGGGGTGAACTTGGGCAGGGTGATCTCGTCGGTTGCGTCCTGGAACACGACACGCACGCGCATCCCGATCGACACCGTCTCGGGATCGACTGAGGGGAAGCCCTCCTCGTCGCGGACGATGTTGGTCATCATCCGTACGCCATCGTCCAAGTCGACGAGCGCAACGATGTGCGGCGGGTCGCCCTTGTAGGCCTTGCTCGGCCCGAAGAAGTGGGTCGAGTACGTGTAGACGGTTCCCTCACCCTTCGACTCGACCCACTGCGTGGGCTCGAGCGTCCCGGGGACGTTCGCCCGCGGATACCAGAACGGCGTTCCGTCGGCGGCTGCGGGAAGCAGCAGCTTGTGCTCCTTGGTCCCGGCCCAAAACGGGTCGCCTTCCGGGCGCATGTCTGGGAGCGGCTTGGTCCACACCGGCTTTTCGGCGATGTCTGACATGTGGTTCTCCCCTACGCCGACGGCGCGTCGCTGGACAGGACAAGCGCGCTGGTCGCGGCGAGGATCCCGCCGGAGCCGTTGGTGAGCGCGAGCTTGGCGTCGGGCACCTGGTGGTTGCCGCCGCCCCGAGCGGTGTCATCGGCTTCGCCGCGAAGTTGCAGCGCGGCCTCGACGATGTGGTGCATGGCGCCCAGGTGCGCCTGGCGGATGAGCCCGCCGTGGGTGTTCATCGGGAGCTTGCCGCCGAGCTTGGCGTTGCCCTCCATCACCCACTCGCCGGCCTCACCCGGACCGCAGATGCCAAAGCCCTCGAGGGCGATCAGCGGCGTGAAACTGAACGAGTCATAGATCTCGACAACGTCAAGGTCCTGCGGCCCGATGCCGGCGACCTCCATGGCACGGCGTCCGGCGCGACCGAGGCCCTGGCGGACCCCGTCGACCGATTTGGCCGAGCTGATGTACTGGTGCGAATACCCCTCACCGATCCCGGCGATGTAGACGGGTGCGGGCTTCATGCTCTTTGCCCGCGCCGCTGTGGTGACGAGAAACGCACATGCGCCGTCGGAGACGAGCGAGCAATCCATGGCGTGAAACGGCGTGGCGATCCACCGGT
>JBGPOS010000126.1:0-5779 GCA_041488155.1 Tepidiformaceae bacterium | reverse complement strand
TCATGGGGACCGAGCGATACGACGCAATCGTCGTCGGCGCGGGCCACAACGGCCTGGTGACGGCGTGCTACCTGGCGCGGGCGGGCCTGCGGGTGCTCGTGCTCGAGCGGCGGTACCTCGTGGGCGGGGCCTGCGTCACCGTCGAGACCTTGAAGCCGGGAAAGATCTCCTCGGTGGGTAGTATAGAGGGGTGCGATCACGGGGCGCCGCCACCGATGGACTACGAAAAGCTCATGGCCGAGATGGACGAGCTCGCCGCGCAGGCCGCGGACCGCGCCGCCCGCGCGCCGGAGGAACTGCGCCATGTGGTACGCGCGGGAGGCCCATCGCGAGGCTGTAGCCGCCCTGTACAACGCTTGCACGCATCATTGGCACCCGGGCCCGATCCGTCAAGACCCGCGCGGGGGGATTCGGAACGGGAGACGAGGAGGCACGGGCGCCGCCAATGAAGGAGTGCGTTCCCGGTGCGCCAATGCGCACGATGAGAGGGCTTTTTGTTTTTGTCCCTCATACATAAAAGTCGCTCTTCTCGTCTCCGAGTGGGTAAGCGGGATGTGAAAAGTGGCCGGTCTGGGGGTGTAGGGCACACGTCGCCGCGACTCCTTAACTGGGGCCGGGGGTCGTTCCTGCACGACCGGCTAAGACAGGGCGGGTGCCTACTGGATGTCGGGTGATTCTCGGGCTTCGCGCTTTTGAGGATTTCGTTCCGTCCCCGTGACGCCGGCTGGTTCCGCGTTCTTTGTGTTCATGTCCCGCAGAGCGTGCCCACGTTTGACTGGAACTCCGGCGAGGGCACGAAACCGCTGTTGATCACATCCAGCAGCTTCGTTCGCAGCACGAGTCCCCAGGCGTCCAGGCCTGGCCCGTCGGGCTCCCGGCCCAGGAACGTCCGATAGAGGATCGTGACGTAGTCGCGGAAGGTCATCGCCCGGCTTTCGAACTCCGGGGACAGCAGAAAACCCTGGGCCATCGAGGCGAAGTCGCCGGTGTTCTTGATGAAGTCGACCCAAGCCGCCAACCCCGCGGGCTCAGGGGCCCGCAGCAGGACCTGCGTATAGAGCCGCGTGACGAGGTTCGCTACCGCCGTCCCGTCCGCCGGGTTCGGAAGGATACTCTGGAACTCCGGGGAGGGAATGAAGCCCTGGGTCGCAATGAGCAAGCGCGCCTGGCGGAATATCGCCACCCATGCAGCCAACCCGCCCGGCTCCGGACTGCGCCCGAGGAAGGTGTTGTAGAGCTTCGTGACCAGACTCGTGAGCGTCTGGGGCTTGGCCAGCCGGAACTCCGGGGAGTCGAAGAAGCCGACGGCGATGCCGTTGAAGCCCGTGGCGTTGCAGTGGGCCTGGAGGAAGTTGACCCATGCGGCCAGCCCCGCGGAGTCGGGGCTCCGTTCCAGCACGCTCGAATAGAAGCGGGTCACAAAGTCCTTGCTCAGGTTCCGGAGCACGCTGATCGTCTACCAAGAGGAGGGTGATCGTGGCCCCTCGGCCGTCTACGTCCTCGGCGAACGCGCGCGGCCGGGCCCACCCTTGGTGGCAGAGGGGCCCCCCGCGCCGAACTCGGACTCGGAGCTGGGCGAAGCGCATCGGCGAGTCAACGACGAGATCGTCGCGATGCTTCCGTACCCCGTGGCGCGTGTCGACGAGCTCCATGAAGAGCTCGGTCGGCTCGTCGAGGAAGGTTCTCCACGGATTTCCGCGTGGCTCGAGGGGCCTGCTGGAAGACCCCCACCCGGGTGCACGGCTGATCGCGCTCCAGGGGCTCGAGCAACGCCGGAACCTGGATCTCGGCAGGGTCGCCGCGGCGTTCAAGGATCCCGACCTCGCGGTGCAGCAGGCGGCCCTTCACATCCTCATCGGCCGTGGCGCCAGCGACCAGGCGGTCGAGACGGTCAGAGCCACGGCCGAGGTGCAGGACGAGGCGGAGCTGCGCCAGATCATCGCGGCCATCGGCCTCTGACGGGCGCTCCCTCACGACATCCATCCCTCGGCCCGTGAGTCATCGTCCGATCACCGTGAACACGACGCTGTTGCTCGTGCCGTTCGCGTTGACCACCCGGACCTCGTGTGGGCCGGGTCGCACCGGCGGAAACGCCCCGGCATACGGCAGGTTGTAGCCGTCGGGAACGGTGAACGACAACGCGCTCCCGTCGCGCGACTCGAGGCCCTCCAGGTAGCCGGGGCCAAACCGCACCGTATTGCCAAGAGGGGTAAATCCGGAGCCTGAGAGCGTGACGTCGGCTCCCACCGGACCCGATCGCGGAACCATTCGGGCGATGAACGGAGGGGGCGCTTGCGACGGGAACTGAAACTCGGCCACGTACATTCCCCAGTCCGCCTCAGCGGTTGTCTTGATGTATTCAGCGATCACCCATATTCCGAAGGGGTCGCTCGGGTCAACCGCTGCCCCAGCATAATCTCCATAGCGGCCACTCGGATGGGTAGACGCTCCGCCCCCGGCGCGGATTTCAATTGATGGCCGGATAGTATTCACGGGGTCTGCCGCGCCACGACTCGCTGCGCGAACGCTCGCAAACGATGTCTCCGACGAACTGCTAAACACGAGCTGGACATTCCCGGCCGCGTCAGGCCGTAGCGCTGGATAGTAGTAGTAGTATCCCGAGGCCCCTACGGTCATGTCCTGGCGAATACTTCCGTCGTCAGTTCGCGCCTCGATGATACGCAGGCACGCACGTGTCGCGGTGTCTCCGGGCGGCGTGCAGGCCTCATGGCCGGCCAGCCATAGTGATTGGTTCTGCCAGCTGGCACTTAGGACGTGATGACCACCCGTCTTGAAGAGCACACTCGAGCCTGACTGAGGCGCGTCAGGAGGTGCTGACCACTGCCTTATGATCAGCGTCCTCGTGGTGACGCTCACCGCACTGACCCCAGGTACGCCGCTCACCGTAAAAAGGCGCAGACGATTCAACCCGAGCGTTCCGGTGTGCGTAACCATGTAAAGATCGCTTGTACCACTTAGCGAGTGAACGGGATAGATAACGTTCTGCTGCAGGTCCGGATCCGCACGCGTCATACGAACAGTCGAACTACATGTAGTCATATCGTCCTTGTTCAGCACGTAGTACCCGTCACCGACTAGAGCGAAGCTGAACGTCGCCCCGTGATACGTCACGACGACTTTGTCGCCGCTGACGCCGAGGATGGCAAAATCCTGAATGAAATCGGTTGTCGTGGGGTTGCCCAGCCGATAACGACAAAACATGCCCGTTGGATCGCTAGTCATCGAGACGGCAACCACCGCAGACGACACGCTAGACACGAGGTCGTACTCTACGGCCGACGCGAACCAGCGACCACTGGGCGCATCGTAGATAATCCGGGCATCGTAAGGCGATATCCCACCAAACAACTCGTTGTTCCGGAACGACGAGATCGTGATCCCAAACTTGTCCGAAATTCGCACGACACCGTTCTGGATCTGCATTATGTGCGACGGACCGACCGCCAGATTCGGGTCGGGCGGAGGGCCAGAATGGCCCAGAATCGCCACGTTGTCAGAAGCTGCCAGTCCCTCGAACTGTCGCGAGGGACCGGGCGACGACGACGTTGAGCTCGGCTCGGCAAAGACGAAACCCGGCTCTGGCGAGAGTATTTCTCGTGATCGGAGTCGCTCTTTCCACGCCGCAGTCTGGTCGGACAGGTACGAGGCTCTTCGCGCCGGCTTGAAGGGAAAGTATCCATGAGCGATTGGAAAGGCCGGTGTGGCGTCAGCGACGCGAACGGTCGAGTCAAGATACGCTGGGACGACTTGCGACAATTCCTGCTCCGTCTCCACCGCGGTTGCTGGAGAGGTCAAAGGGGCGTCCCTGTCAGCGTCCCGGAAGAGCCCGTGCTGAACGATGATCTCGCCGAAGTTCTGCGACTGTGCGTGGGTGGGGGCGATGCCCCATGCGGTGAAACACAACGTGACGATTGCGAAAAGCTCACTCCTGGTCTGCATAGGCGCCCTCCAAAGTTTCGTCAACCGTCTTCTCCAAGAACCCAGCAAACTATCACGCCCCGAGTGGACTGAAAGCCGCTTGTTCCCTTGCGGTCAACCGGTGCAAGTCGGTCGAACTGTTGTCTCAAGGATTCCAAACGCACCGTTCTGCACGCCAGACAACCTAGCCCGACAGGATATCACGGTCGGGGCTCCCAGGCTGGCGGCCGAATCGCGCCGTGTAAAATGTTACCGAGCGAGTATCGTCGCGCCATTCACGATGTTACTTTCCGCGGCCTATGGAGAGAACCCTCGTGAGTACGCGAACCAAGCAGGAGTACGTGCAGGCGATCTACCACCGGTACCGGGGCGCGCGGCGCCCGGAGAAGCAACGGATCTTGGACGAGTTCTGTCAAGTGACCCAGCAGCACCGCAAGCACGCGATCCGGCTGCTCAACGGCCCCGCGCCGGGCGCGGCGCGGCCGCCACGGACCCGCGAGGTGCGGTATGAGCAGGCGACCATCGATGCGCTGCAGAAGATCTGGGCCGCGGCAGCTACCCCTGGTCCGTCCGCCTCAAGGCTCTGCTGCCCCTGTGGCTGCCCTGGGCCCGGCGCCGGCTGCGCCTGCGGCCCGCCGTGGAGCAGCAGTTGCTGCGCATCAGCCCGCGCCAGATCGATCGCCGGCTGGCCCCCCAGCGCCGCCAGCTCCGGCACCGGCTGTATGGACGGACCAAGCCCGGCACCCTGCTCAAGCACCACATCCCGCTCAGGACGGATCGCTGGGACGTCGCCATCCCGGGCTTCACGGAGATCGACCTCGTCGCGCACTGTGGCAGCCTCGGGGACGGCGAGTTCGTGCACTCGCTCAATGTGAGCGACATCCATACCACCTGGGTGGAGACGGCCGCCGTGCTCGGCAAGAGCCAGGTCGCGGTGCAGACGGCGCTCGAGGAGCTGCGCCAGGCGTTGCCCTTCCGGCTGCGGGGCATCGACTCGGACAACGGCTCGGAGTTCATCAACCAGCATCTGTGGGACTACTGCCAGGCCCAGGAGATCCAGTTCACCCGCGGGCGGCCCTACAAGAAGGACGATAACGCCCACATCGAACAGAAGAACTGGACGCACGTGCGCAAGCTGCTGGGCTACGTGCGCTACGACAGCCCGGCGGCGCAGGCCGCGATCCAGGCCTTGTACCGCGGCGAACTCCGGCTCTTCCAGAATTTCTTCCTGCCCTCCGTCAAGCTCCTCCGCAAAGAGCGGGTCGGGGCGCGCGTCCGCCGGCGCTATGGCGCCCCGCAGACTCCGCTCGACCCGCGTGCTCGCCTGTCCGGAGATCTCCGCCGCAGTGGCCGCGCAGCTGCGTCGTCAACGCGCCAGCCTGGATCCGTTCGTCCTGGGACGCGCGATCGAACAGCAGCTGGAGCGCATCTATGCCCTGGCGAACCCGCGCCATTCCCCCGCACCCGCACCGCCCGGCGCGGCCACGACGACTCCCGCGCCCGTGCCGCGCCGGGTACGCCAGCGCCTCAGCATCAACCCCCAAAGGTCGCTCGGGCGCCCGTCTCGCCCGATAACATCGAGGACGGCGCGATGATGCACGCGAAAGTAACATTCACAAATGGCTTGACAGGGCGGCCCCGCCACGATCCAGGTAAATTGCTGGCCGGCAAGAAGCCGGCCCGGATCACAGTGCGCGTCGGGCCGGCGCACGATCTGGGCGAGGGGCAGTCCGACGAGGAGGACGATGACGCCGGAGGCGAAGGCCGTCCACCGCCAGCCCCAGCGCGTCATGGCGAGCGCGACGAACTGAACGAGGATGCCGCCCACCCCCATCCCCGT
>JBGPOS010000125.1:0-5780 GCA_041488155.1 Tepidiformaceae bacterium | reverse complement strand
CCAGGTTTACGTCGCCGCCTGCCGCATCCCAAGTCTCAACGCTGCCGTCAGCTGCTACGGCGGTGGCGTCGTGGCGAACCCCGAGCAACTTACGCCATCCCGGCCTGTATCACCGATCGAGCTGACGCCGCAAATGGTGGCACCGCTTCTCGGTCTCTATGGCAAAGAGGACCGCAACCCCGATCAGGCTATGGTCGCTCGGATGGACGAAGAGCTGACGAAGAAGGCCGACCTTGTCTTCGTGGCCTCGGCAACGCTCCTCGAGGGGAAGCGAGCCCTGAACGCGGCTTCGCACCTCAGTCCCCACGGCGTCGACTTTGCGCACTTTGTCCGGGCGCAGGATGCGGCCCTCCCGATTCCCGCCGACATCGCTGGGTTGAACCGTCCGCTCGTTGGATTCTTCGGCCTCATCGAGCGTTGGATTGACCTTGATTTGGTGGCCTACCTGGCAGATCAACGGCCGGACTGGACGTTTCTCATGATCGGCCGGCTGGCAGTGCCGGCGGCGGAAGTGCCGCGCCGCGCGAACATCGTCTTCCTCGGAACCCGGCCGTACGAGACGCTGCCGGCCTATGGGAGGGCGTTCGACGCCGCCATCATCCCTTACCGGCTGACGAGACAGGTTCTGGCCGCGAATCCCCTCAAGTTGAGGGAATACCTCGCGATGGGAAAGCCGATCGTCTCGGTGAGTACACCAGAGGTCGAGCGCTTCGCCGAATGGGTCTCCATCGCCCGGTCGCGAGAGGAGTTTCTCGAGAAGCTCGATCAAGCCCTATCGAGGGGGCTTTCCGAGGACCAGGTTCACCGGCAGACGCAGTTTGCATCGACGATGACCTGGGACGCCGCTCTGGAGCGGGTGCTCTCCGTCGTCGATGCGCGGCTCGCCGACCTGGGCCGCTGAGCGGGCCGCGCCTTCCGGCTATACTCGCCCGGATCGCCATGGGTCCTCCCACTGCGCCGTTCCGCGCCGGTCTCGTGGGTGCCGGGCAGATCAGTGAGTTTCACGTGGCGGCCCTCCGCCGTCTGCCGACGGTGACGATCTGTGGTGCCTTTGACCTCGACCAGCAGAAGGCGGAGCGCCTAGGGTCGCGCTTCGGCCTGCCGGTTCTCTCCTCGCTGCCGGCGCTGCGCGACGCGGGGGCGAACGTCATTCACGTCCTCACTCCCCCCGAAACGCACGCGGCGGTGACCATGGAAGCCTTGGCGGCCGGCTGCCACGCGCTGGTGGAAAAGCCGCTGGCGACCGATGTCGCCGATGTGGAAGCGATTCAACGGTTGGCTGACGAACGAGGCTTGAACGTCGGCGTCTGTCACTCGCTCCTGTACGATCCGCTGGTTCGCAAGGCGCTGGCCGACGTGAAGCAAGGGAAGCTCGGGGAGCTCGTCGCGGTGGATATCCTGCGCAGCTCCGCCTATCCGCCGTACCTCGGCGGCCCTCTGCCGGCCCCCTACCGGAGCGCGGGCTACGCCTTTCGCGATCTCGGCGTTCATTGCCTCTATTTGCTCGAGGCTTTCCTTGGACCCATCGAAGACGTCGAGGCTACGTGGCGGAGTCATGGCGGCGAGCCAAACATGCCCTTCGACGAGTGGCGCGCTCAGGTGCGGTGTGAGCGCGGCCTCGGTCAGTTCCAGCTCTCGTGGAATGTCCACCCGTTCCAGAGCCAGGTGGTGCTCCAGGGGACCAAGGGGGTAAGGCGCGTCGACCTGTTCCTGAGGTACACGGCGGGCCAGAGGGCGACGCCCATGCCAAGGGCCGTGGAGAGGTTGGCCCACTCCCTGACCGACGGCGTGCAGCCGCTCGCGTCGTTCTTCGGCAACTCCGTGCGATTCCTGTCCGGGCGCATTCGGCCCTTCCACGGCGTGCAGGATTATGTGGCGGCCTTCTACCGGGCCCTCGCCAGCGGAGAACGGCCGCCCGTGGGGCCCCGCGAGGCCCTGTCCGTAGTCCGATGGACGGAGGAGGTCGCGCGTGCGGCCGACCGGGACCTCCTCTTGCGTGTACCCCGACTCGAACCGCCGAGCGCGACGCCTTCCGCCCTGGTGACGGGCACGTCGGGCGGATTGGGCGAAGCCCTGCTCAGGCGATTGCGTGCCGAGACGACGGCGCCCATCCGCGTGCTGGTGCGCCGCCCTCCGGCAAAGCCCTCGCCCAACGTGGACTTCATACTGGGCAACCTGGGGGACCCTGAGTCCGTGGATCGCGCCGTCTCCGGCGTGCGCACCGTGTTCCATGTGGGCGCGGCCATGAAGGGGAGCTGGACCGACCATCATTGCGCGACCGTCGAGGGCACACGCAACGTGATTGCTGCCTGTCGGCGGCATGGTGTCGAGAAGCTGGTCTATGTCAGCTCTCTCGCGGTCATCGATTGGGCGGGGGCTTCCGAAGGCTCGGTGCTGTGCGAGGAGTCTCCGTTGGAGCCCCACGCCGAGCAGCGTGGAGCCTACACCCAAGCCAAGCTGGAGGCGGAAGGCCTCGTCACAGCGGCGGCCAAGGAGGGGCTTCCCTGCGTAATCCTGAGACCTGGCCAGATCTTCGGCGGGCGGATCCCGCTGCTCACACCCGCGGTGGCCCGGCGCGCCGGTCCCCGCTGGCTGGTCCTGGGCGACGGCGAGAATCCTCTTCCGCTGGTCTACATCGAGGACGTGGTCGACGCCCTGCTCCTTGCGGCGCGAAGCCCCTTCCGCCGTGGGGAAATCGTCCATATCGTCGACGGAGAGGTCCTTACGCAGAACGAGGTCCTCGCAGGCCTACTGGGACCAACCGAAGGCGTCGTCCGGGTTCCCAAAGGCCCGCTCTTGCTCCTCGGTCGCTTCTCCGAGGGCTTGTTCCGAATGATTGGCCGCGAGTCGCCCGTCTCGAAGTACCGTCTGCGCTCCGCCTTGGCCCGGCGGCGCTTTGAGAGTCGCCGCGCGGCGGAGCTCGGGTGGTGTCCGAAGGTGGGAGTCCGTGCGGGAATGGCCCTCCTTGAAAGGGGCTCTTAGCCCGGCCCGAGCCATGGCCTTCTTCCTCACCGCGTCTTACGTGCTTCTCATCTACCTGGCTCCGGCTGAGGTCTTCCCCGCGCTCGTGCCCCTCCGCCTACAACTGTGCCTCTTCTTTCTCGCGGCGCTCGCGTCGGCTCCCGCGCTCCTTTCCGAATCGCCGTTCGGCCGAGGGCCGCAGCCCTACCTGATGTCAGGCTTCATGGCGGCGATCGCGTTCTCGCTTCTCTTGCGCTGGCCGGGCGGCATTCTGCCCGCCCTTTCGAGCTTCCTGCCGGCGGCGGCCGCCTTCTTCCTGCTGCTCCTCAACGTCCGGACCATTCGCCAGCTTCGGACCCTACAGATCGGTCTGATCGCAGTGGCCGTCCTCCTGGTCATTCGAGGCGCCATCACCTATCACACGGGCTCGGGCGATTCTCTCTGGGTGATGGAGCAACACCAAGGCGAGGGCATCTTCGTGCGACGGCTCCGAGCGCTTGGCGTATTGAACGATCCCAACGACCTGGCCCAGTTCCTCCTCATGATGGTCCCGTTGATCCTTCTCAACTGGAATCCGCGAGAGCTGATCCAGAGCCTCCCCCTCGTCGGTGTGCCGATCGCGATCATCGGCTACGGGATCTTCCTGACGCGATCGAGAGGAGCGCTCGTTGGCATCGCGGTCGTCGTCGCGGTTGCTGTCCAGAGGCGCATCGGGCGCCTCACCGGCGCTCTGATGGCGGTGCCCGTTGCTCTCGGGCTCATCCTGCTGAACTTCGCCGGAGGCCGGGAGGTCTCGGTCGCCGGGGGCGTGGACCGCATCGAGATCTGGTCTGATGGGCTCGCCCTCGTGAAGGAGTCGCCTCTATGGGGCGTGGGCTACGGCCTCTTCACCGAATCGAATCCCCAGACCGCACACAATTCCTTCCTGCTGTGTGCCGCGGAGCTGGGCCTCGGCGGCTATCTCATCTGGCTCGCCCTCTTCGTCGTAGGCCTGTGGCAGCTCCGGACCATCCTCGACGCGCCCAGGGACAATCCGGCGCTGCCCGTCGTCGAGGCCCAGGCGCGGGCTCTGCGCCTCTGCGTCTGGGCTTACCTGGCTACGGCGTGGTTCCTCTCCCGGGCCTACCTGGCGACCCCATACGTTGGCCTCGGCATGGCGGGAGCGTTGGCTCAAATGGATATGCGACAACGGCACGTACCGCTTCTCCCCGAAGCGCGTGTATGGTGGCAACGGACCGCATTCGTGGGTTTTGGCTTGCTCCTGGGGCTCTATGTCCTCGTGCGGATCGGTCACCTTGTGTAAACCCTTGCGCCGCAGAGCCGCCATCGCGACCCTTGCCGTCGGCGCTCTCTTGGCGCACCCCTCCTCGGCCGCGCCCAACGCCGATCATCCGCGGATCCTTCTGACGGGCGCCCGGCTCGAAGCGCTGAGAGCCTCGTCCATGGCGGGGACGCCGCCGGCACGCCGCTTTCGAGTGATGGTCGAAACGCAGGTCGCGCGGGGGAATACCTACGGCTTCAAGGCGCACTTCGCGGCACTCCTGTCGCGAGTCAACGGCGACCGCCGCTACGCCGACTACGCGGTCTCCTGGGTCGACAAGGGAGTGGCTGCCGAAGAACAGACGATCGCCAAGGGGCTACCTCCGAGCGTGGCACGGGACAGCTACCTGTACGTTGGGGACGTCGTCGGCGACCTCGCGCTGACCTATGACTGGTGCTTCGATCGATTGACCGAGGAGCAGAAGAAGCGCTGGGTGGACTACGCGAACCAGGCCGTGGCGAACGTGTGGAACCACCAGGCGGCCAGCTGGGGTGGCGTCGCCCGGCCTTGGACCGGCTGGGCCGTCAACAACCCCGGCAACAACTACTACTACTCGTTTCTCGAGGCGACGATGCTCCTCGGCCTGGCCACGAGGGGCGAGAACCCGAAGGCCGACACGTGGCTGACGATGTTCCGCGAGGCGAAGCTCCGCGATCAGCTCGTGCCGTACTTCGAGCGGGGCCTCCAAGGCGGCGGCTCGCGCGAAGGGACCGGCTACGGGACGGCGATGATGCGGCTCTTCAGGCTGTACGACCTCTGGGAGTCCGCGACGGGCGAGCGGATCTCGGCGCTCACGCCCCACGCCAAGGACTCTCTCTTCTACCTGATCCACGCCACGGTGCCCACGCTGAACCGGCTGGCTCCGATCGGCGACCACGCGCGCGAGTCGACGGCCAGCCTCTTTGACTACCATCGCAGCTACCTCGAACGTCTCGTGTGGCTTTTCCGGGACGATCCGGCTGCCGGCTTCGGCGTCTCCTACTTGAAGCGTTGCTCGGTCCCCCAGATGCAGCAGCCTTTCATGTACATCGACGACTACGTCTACGATGACTCGCGAGTCGCCGAGAGGCCGCTGAGCGAGCTGTACCCGGGCTTTCACGCCACAGGAACGGGACACGTCTTCCTCCGGTCGGGATGGACGCCTGATGCGACCTGGTTGGGCTTCATCGCGGGACCGCTGACCGAGTCCCATGCCCACGACGACCAGGGATCGTTCCTCATCTACAAGAAGGGCTGGCTGGCCTACGACCAGAACATCCAGACGCACAGCGGGATAAGGCAGGAGGCCTCGCTTCACAACCTCGTGCGCTTGGAGAAAGGTGGCCAGATTGTGAAGATGAAGCGCGGAGCCGCGGCGGAGCTTCTGGCCCTCAGCGATTCTCCCGAGTACGCCTACCTGGCCGCCAGGATGACCCCTCTCTATGCCGGGGAGCCCGGGATCTCGTCGGTGGAGCGGGCCGTAATATTCTTGAAACCGAATGTATTCCTAGTGTACGAT
>JBGPOS010000124.1:0-5865 GCA_041488155.1 Tepidiformaceae bacterium | reverse complement strand
CTCCTTCTTCCGGGCACGGATGGACGTGCAAAGCGAACTTGCGTTTGGTTCAAATGGATTCGCGCCCGGGATTCGGATCATCAATCGGACGCCCGGCGAGACGATGGAAGGGACGTTTGAGCTTCTGTACGATCAGGGGGGTGGAGCCCGGATGAGCCTCGCCACGTGGGGGCCGCTGGTGCTTCCACCCGGCGATGTCGAGGCGAGTGGACTGCTGGCGATTCCGGCGGCCCCGCAGGCCGAGGAGGTCGGCCGATACGTTCTGGTGTTTCGTGGGATGCTGCGCGGTGAAGCTGCCGAGGAGAGCGGTGTCGTGGCGGGTCTATCATTCGGGCTCGCCCTCTACTTCTCCACGGAGAAGGACGTGTCGAATGGAGTGGTGACGCTGGACAGTTCGTTCGCCGGGCCGGGGCCGGTGCCGGTCGACTATCCCGTCTTTCTGGGGATGAGCGCCAGCCACGAGAAGGATCCCTATGGCCCCTACTACTCTCCGGGTGAGTCCGAGCGCTTCGTCAAGACCGGGTTCTACCGAAGCTCGGCAGCGGTGTCGGGAAACACGGCGGTCGTGACGTACGCGCTCTCCCAGTGTGTCCAAGCCATCATCACCTCGTTGGATCCGTTCGGCCTGCCGTTCGGCCAGGTGGTGAACGTGACGAACGCGACGGGGCAGCTCGTCGAATTCGCGGCGCCGGCGAGCATCGAGGAGTTCTATCAGTACCACTGGCCAGGCCCACCGGTCGCGAGGGTCCTCGCCGAATTTGCCGGGGAGGGGGGCGGGTTCGCCGTCGACATCACCGATGTCCGCTTCTTGGGGGTGGTCTCGACGGCGCCGGTGCCGCCCGGCGGAGGGTTCGGGTATCAGAACTCGTGCGGCGCGGGCGCGGTGATCGAGTTCCGGGACTGACCGAAGGTCACGTCACCCGGACGAACCCCACGCGGCCGTCCGGCTCCTTGCCCGCGAAGTACGCCTCGAGGGCGATCCCCGATACGTAGCGGTGGAGAGCCTCCGCCATGCGCCGCAGATCGGCCGGCTGATCGGCCTGGTCCGCGCCGCCGGCCAGCCGGTGGACCAGCGCCGGGATCATGCGGTCGTCGTCGTGCCACGCGCAGTCCTGATGGCTGATCAGCACCGCGCGCTCGAGGCGGTGGCGCTCGACGAGGAACTTCACCCACCGCTGGCCGGCCCAGGCGAACTTGGGCAGGTACTCGGAGAGGAGCAGGAACTGGGGCCCGCCGGGCACTGCGAGGGAGTCGTAGGTGCCGTCGGCGAGCCCCAGGTGGCGCTCCAGGAACTCCCGGACGTACGGCGAGTAGGCGTGGCTCGTGCAGGTGATGACGAGCGTCGCGCTCTGCCCCTCGGCGAACGGGCCCTGGGAGCGGTACACCGCCGAGTCCATCTCAGCGCGTGTCGGGCCGGCCGCCTTCCGGCTCCTCCTTCACTCCGAGCTTGCCGAGGAATCCGGTGAGGTCGATGCCGAGCGCCTTCGACGACTGGAGCAGGTTGAACATGGTCGTCGGCACCGTGTTCGCGAGACGCCCGAGCGTGCCGCCGTCGCCGTTGCCGTGGCCGCCGCTGTCCACCATGACGAGCCGGTCGATGTTCCCGAGCGGGGCCGCCACCGCCCCCGCCACCGGGGCGAAGGCCCGGATGACCTCGGGGAAGCGCTCCAGCACGAGCATGGTCTTCGCCGACTCGTCCAGCTTGGCGAACGCCTCGGCCTTCCGGAGCGCGCCCTCGGCCTCGGCGAGGAGCTTGGCCTTGATGCCGTTGGCCTCGGCCAGGAGCTTGGCCCGGGTGCCCTCGGCCTCGGCGAGGAGCTTGGCCTTGATCCCCTCGGCTTCCGCCAGGAGCTTCGCCTTCAGGGCCTCGGCCTCGCCCACGCCCTCCATCGTCAGCTTCTGGCGCTCGGCGTCGGCCACGACGACGATCGCCGTCTTCCGGCCCTCGGCCTCCAGGATCTCCTTCTGCTTCTGGCCCTCGGCCGCCAGGATGATCCGCTGGCGCTCGGCGTCCGCCGGCTTGACCACTTCGGCCTGGAGCTGGCGCTCCCGCCGGACCGCCTCGGCCTCGGCGACCTCCGTCTCCTTCTTCGTCCGGACGAGATTGACGAGCACCTCCTGCTCGACCACCTCCTGGCGCGCCTGGGCCTCGGCCAGCGGGCCTGCCTGCTTGGCGCGGGCCGCCTGGGCCTGGACCTCCGCCTCGTACGTGGCCTTCTTGACGTCCCGCTCCTTCTCGGCCTGCGCGATCAGCGCCAGGTTCTGGTTCTCGCGCTCCTTCCCCTCCCGGATGGCGGTCGTCGAGCTGATCGTCGCCTCGCGCAAGGCCGACGCCTCGCCGTCGGCGAAGTTCACGATCTCCATGAGCCCGAAGATCAGCGACAGCCCGGCCGCGATGAGGGCGTAGACGAACCCCATGAGGAGGCCGGAGACGAGACTCTGGACGGCGATCTCGGCCGTCACGGCGGCGGCGCATCAGTGCTCAGGAGAGCGGTCGATGCGGCCCTGGTTTCCCCGGGCCAGACTGGTCAGCCACTGCCCGGATGGTAACAGAGGCGCGGAAAGCGCCGCAGGCCACTCCATCCGTCGTGATGCTCGTCGCCTGGTTAGCCCCTGCACAGTCCACTGTGCAGGGTGCACAGTTTCCTGTGCATCCCGGCCTCCCGACGTCAGGCAAGAGTGCGCCGCCAAAGAGGCGAGTGCCTGGCATCCTCCTTGCTATTCCCGGGCGACTCACTACCTGGGTTCGCCAAGGGGAGGGCTGCCGATGGTTGAAGCGTGGGTTCGCCGACTTATCCCCCCGATCGCCATGGCCGCAGCGATTCCGGTCCTCTGCCTCGTCATCCTGCTTCCGGTGTGGTCCGCCACCGCGGACACGCGGACGCCCTTTGGGCCCAAGGAGTACGCGCGCACCACCGGGCCGCCGAACCTCTTCACGGAGTCCTTTCCGGCATGCCGGCCTGACCGAGCTTTTCGCTTGCGGGTCGAGAACGGGTCGCGAGGCCTGACGCGTGTGTCCAGCGGGAGCCTGACCGTTAACGGGACCGAGATCATCCACGAGGCGGACTTCAACCAGCAGGTGGCTCTTATCGAGCGGCTGGTGTCGCTGGCTGCTCAGAACACTCTAATCGTGACACTGGCGGGGACCCCACTCGGGACGCTGTCGATCTCCATCGTCAGCGATACCGGCTGCCTGGCGGTGACCGTCACGTCTCCCGCGCCGGGGCATTCCACCTCGCCTGGACTCCTGGTCGTGCGCGGTACCGTTGAAGGCTCGCCCGACGTCGGGGTCGTCGTCAATGACTACCCGGCCTTCGTCGAGGGACAGGCGTTTCTCGGCCTTGTACCGGTCTCCCCCGCAGTAACGGAGTTGGTCGCCGTGGCGAGGACTCTCGACGGGGCGACGGCGGAGGCTCGACAAGCCCTAAGCGTGACCCAGAGCTCACGCGACCCCCTCCGCTTCGCCGCGAGCCGCCCCGGCGGCCTGGCGCCGCTGGTGACGGGGTTTTCCCTCTCGAGTCGCGTCGGTGTCGCAGATCTGGCTCTCGATGTCGATGGGGATGGGAGCATCGATTACCGCGGGCGAGATCTCGACGGTCCGTCATTCACCTACGCCCAAACAGGGCTGTACTCCCCGACCGTCTATGTGACGGACCGGCAGGGTCATACTCATACCGCGATGACCCTAGTACATGTATACGACCGAGTGACGCTCGATGCGCGGCTTCAGGCCGTCTGGCAAGGGCTCAAGGATGCGCTTCGGGCCGGAGACCTGACACGGGCCGAAGGCTTCATTCACAGCGACACCCGGGACACGTACCGAGACCAGTTCACGCAAATGAGCTCGGGCACGCTGCCAACCATCGACCAAGTGATGACGACGATTCAGTTGGTGGAGGTCGGGTTCGGTGGGGCGAAGTACGAGATGCTGCGGCCCCGGGGCGGCCAGACCCAGAGACTGTCTGTCTGGTTCCAACTCGATCTGGACGGCATCTGGCGCCTCCGGCGCTTCTGAAGCGTCCGTGCGCTCTCTCGCCCCTCGCACCTTGCTCATTTCGTTCATCGTCGCCGTCACAGCGGCGGGCTGTGTGGCGGGGTCTCACGGTCGCGCGCTCCGCGGCCCGTTTGACGGACAGGTGGTGGACGTCGTGACCGGGCAACCCATTCCGGGGGCGGTTGTGATCGCCGTCTGGTGGGAAGTGGTCGCCACGCCAACCCAGGGGAACAGCCGCTTCTATGACGCGAAGGAAGCAGTCACGGGGCCCGACGGGCGTTTCCGGATCCCTCGCGCGGTGCCATTCTGGAACCTGGGAGTTCAGCCCGGGCAAGTGACGATCTTCGCGCCGGGTTACACCTGGGACGCCACATCGGTAGTCCCGGCGGCCGGTCCGAAATTCGTCGTCCCGACCACTGTGCTGATGCGGCGCTTACAGACTCGGGACGAGCGGATCAAGAATCTCTACGGGTTTCCACCCGCGGGCGTCCCCGATGCTAGGATACCTAGTCTGATCGAAGCCATACGCCGAGAGCGAGCGGCACTTGGCCTCAAACCATGAAGTGGGAGGGGTTGATGAAGTCTCGGGTCGTTGCGGTTCTCGCTGCATTGGCTGTCCCCTTCGCCCTACCCTCTCCCGGCCTCACCCTCAATGAATCGACTCATGTGCTGATCAACAGACAGGCGGCGATAGTCTCTCGGCTGGATTCAACTCTCAAAGATCGACTGGGTCTCAAGCAAGGTCTGCTGGAGGAGCTCGCCGGGGACAGTGTACTTCGCTGGATCGAGATTGGGGGTCGCTACGAAGACGAAGGAGACGTGGGCGCCGCCGTCGCCGGGACGGCCCGCTATCTGCGGCACTTCCACGATCCGCTTCCAGGCTCATGGGACACCGCGGGCCTCGAGTTCCTGCGCCAGTACGACTCGTCTGCCCGTTGGATGCAGCGGGTCGACCAGGCCGGCCAGAACGTGGGTGAGAACTGGGGATGGCCACGCGCCCGGACGGAGTTCAAGCGGGCACTCACCGAGCCGGACGCTGGGGTGCGGGGGCAGGCGTGGGCTGACGTGTTCGAGGCGCTGGGGCATGTCATGCACCTCGTAGTTGACTCTGGAGTACCGGAGCATGGGCGAAACGACATTCATCCGCTTGAGGGGGCCCTCCGCGAGCTCGGTGTTCGCGGTTACTACGGCAACTACGAATACTGGGTGTCAGATCAGCACGGTGCCGCCAGGTCACTCGAGGAAGCGCGGTTCGTCGCGAACTATCTGGCATGCCCGAGCCGCTGCCCTATCTTCCCCGACCCCGAGATCCTCCGTCAGCCCACTGGCGATGACGTGGCCACGGTCCCGGTCGCGCGGCTCATAGACACGAAGCGGTACCGAGGGACGAATCCCAACCTCACTCTTTCCGGCCCGGTCGGTCTTGCAGAATTCGCCAACGCCAACTTCTTCAGCGAGGACACCGGCGTTCCGCGACCCTTCGGCCGGAACTATCCGTTTCCCGATGTGACTAGACTCGTACACGTCGAGGTGCCGGACCCCAGCGGTGTCGTTACAGCTTACTTTGGGAAGGGAGACGGCGATGGGCGTTCAGCCTTCCCCGTGCTGGCGGAGTGCGTGTATCAGGGATTCGTCGCACTGCCGGTGAAGTGCGTGGACGAGGAGGTCTGGAATCAAGTCGCGACGGAGATGCTGCCTCGATCGGTGGGCTACGCGGCGACACTGCTCGGCTCCTTCTTCCGGGCACGGATGGACGTGCAAAGCGAACTTGCGTTTGGTTCAAATGGATTCGCGCCCGGGATTCGGATCATCAATCGGACGCCCGGCGAGACGATGGAAGGGACGTTTGAGCTTCTGTACGATCAGGGGGG
>JBGPOS010000123.1:0-5913 GCA_041488155.1 Tepidiformaceae bacterium | reverse complement strand
CTCCAACGCCACCAAGTTGGAGCTATTCGGGATGTGGCTCTCTGGAGTCACCAGCCGAACGCCACGGCGCCAGGAGCGCGACATGATGTTCTCTAACGCGAACGGGGCGTTCCGCCGCGGCCTGGCGCGCGAGCACCCGTTCGATGAGCGGCTGCCGGGTGCTGAGGACCTTGCCTGGGCGGACTGGATCGAGCGGCAGGGCTGGGCCGTCTACTATCAGCCGACCGCCGCGGTCTACCACTCGCACGGCGAGCCGCTATCCCACCTGTTACGCCGTATGGCGAAGGACCAGCCCACAATCTGGGGCCTGAAGCTCGGCATCCTCGCGCGCCGGCGCGCGGCGCACGGGGTACCAGCGCCGGCCTGGAGAGAATAGCGCTCGTCCGTCCCAGCCGCCTCTCCTAGTGGGTCACTTGTTATGGACATCACCATTGCATCGGTTCCGTCGTTCCGGTAGGGCGGGGGCTTGTCCCCCGCCGCACGGCCCCGTGTGTAAGCGCTGAGCGGGAGGGGACAAGCCCCTCCCCTACCGGACGAAATGGCCAAGGTCGTGACAACTGACCCCCTAGCACGCCTATTGACCTGGGAGTAACATCGGGGCAACACACCCGGGGAGTAGTTCAATGGTCGCTACCGCCACTCGTACCACCGACGACGAAGTCATCATCTCCGCTGACTCGCACATCTCCGAGGACGGCTTGTTCTGGGTCGAGCGGCTGCCCACGGGCCTGCAAGACGTTGCCCCACGCTTTCCCGAGCGGCAGCTCGGGGTGGGTTTGCAGGGGCACCCCGGGGGGTACGATCCGAATGAGCGCCTGAAGGAGATGGCGGCCGACACGGTGACCGCCGAGGTGCTCTACCCCACGCTCGGTCTTCGTCTCTTCGGTCTGGATGACGCCACCCTGCAAGAGGCCTGCTTCCGTGTCTACAACGACTGGCTAATCGATTATTGCTCGGTCGCGCCAGACCGACTCGTCGGGGTCGCCTGCATCTCCGCCTACTACATTGACCATGCCATCGCGGAGCTCGAGCGCTGCCGCAAGATGGGGATGCGCGGGGCCCTCATCTGGCAGGCGCCCCATCCGGATCTACCGCTTCGGTCAGCGCATTACGACAAGCTGTGGGCGGCCGCCCAGGACATGGAGATGCCGATCAGCCTCCACATCCTCACGGGCCACAACTACAGCAAGCAGCTCGAGTCGCGGACGGGTCCCGAGCACTACCGCGGCAGCGTCAACTTGAAAACCGCAGAGGCGGCGGACGCCGTCTTCGACCTCATCTTCTACGGCGTGCTCCACCGCTTCCCACGCTTGAAGTTCGTGGTCGTCGAGAACGAGATCGGGTGGATCCCGTTCTACTTGCAGCAGTGGGACTACTATTACCGTCGTTTCCACAAGACGCACGAGCTGCCCATCGATCGCGAGCCGAGCGAGTATTTCTACCGCCAGGTTTACGCGACGTTCTTCAACGACGCGGTCGGCGGCCATGCCCTCAGCTGGTGGGGCGCGGACAATTGCATGTGGTCGAACGACTTCCCGCACCCCAATTCGACGTGGCCGCACTCGCGCGACGTCATCGCTCGGGACCTTGGCCACGTTTCGCCGGACGTTCGGGCGAAGCTGGTGCGCGAGAACGTGGTTGGCCTGTACAGCTTGAAGGTGCCGGCAACCGTCTAACGCTGGGACCGGCTCACGGGCGGGTCTAGCGTCGTAGGGCGGCTACGGGGCCTCTTTCCGCGGGACTGCGCCAGGCGCGGCCACAACGCGGAACATTGCGTGCTGGCGCTGCTCCTCGCCGTCTAGCTGGCAGCGGATCGAGTAGCCGCCGGTGTGGGCGAGGCGGACCACCATCGTGCCGGCGACCTGCGTCCGCTGTGTCGATCCGGCTGGTATGCCCGGTGGGCGACCGACTTCGAACTGGTGGCCGATCTTTGCGATCGCGATGTTACCGTCCTCGTCGAGGATGCTGATCTCAGCCAGGTGCGGCTGATTCGTCTCATTCCACGGGATCGCGAATGACGCCGCGATGCCAATAATCTGGTCGATCGGGAACTCCGCGTTCACCGTGAGAAGGTCCCATCCGCCGCCGTTGAGGAACAGCTTGTTCCCAACCACCTGCGCCGAATCGGCCAGGATGAGCCATTCGAGGAAAACGCGGTCGTCTGGGATGCTCAATCGCGCCTCACGTTCAGGTGCTTCGGGGTTCTGCCGTCTATCGACGCCTCGCAGAACGTTACTCGCACGGCGCCCCAGCAAGCCAGCGGCCATTTCGAACAAGGATGGTGTGAGGTGGTGTTCCTCGCACCTGAACGCCGTTGTGACTGAATGGCATGATGGTGTGACGCCCCTGTTATCCGCCGCCAGCTAGGTTGAGAGTCCAACTTCTAAATCTCCACGGCGGCATGACCTACTACCCGACTTCCGCTTCGTCGTCCTTCCACCTTCGTCCGACGCGCTGTGTTAACGACGTTCGGCGCAAACGACGGCTGCGCGCTGCTCGGCTGGGCCGGCACGCATTGCGTCGAGCCTGGTGGCCGCTCGGGCGATTCGTGCTGCCGTTGGTTGGTGCGCTGTGCGCGGTGTCGGCATTCCTCGGGCCAGGTTCCAGCGTGGAGGCTGTGGAGGCTATGGAAAGCGCCGCCACCTACCGGATCCTTCCGGGCGACACGCTTTACGCGATCGCTCGAACGACGGGCGTGCCCGTTCCGGACCTCGCTCGCATCAACAGCCTGGCGAATCCGGATTTGATCGTCGCCGGACAGGTCCTCCAGCTCGACAGGTCCGCGGCTCAGGCGACACGCGGCTACGTGGTGCAGCCTGGCGACACGTTGAGCGATATCGCGCTGGCGAACGGCGTGTCGACCGATCAGCTCGCCTCGCTGAACGCCCTTACGAATCCCGACTTTCTCCTCGTCGGAGCGTCGCTCGATCTGCCCTCTCGCGGGGCGCAAGGCGGCCCGATCCTCAGTCGCAGCCAGATGGGGGCCGGCGGTGTCACCTGGAAGGGCTCGCAGAACTACTGGGCCGGTCGGCCGCACGGTGCTCCGATCGCCATTGTGCTCCACACGGCCGATGGGTCGATGGTTGGCATTGACGGCGAATTCGCGTCGGCGGCCACCGGGCTCTCGACTCACTATGCCGTGGGGCTCGATGGGTCGATTCACCAGTACGTCGAGCTGGGTGACCGCGCATGGGGCAACGGCTTCACCGAACCCGGCAGCGTATGGCCGGGGCCCGATGGCCTGAGCCCGAATCATCTCACGGTCAGTATCGAG
This sequence comes from Tepidiformaceae bacterium, assembly GCA_041488155.1. Lineage (GTDB taxonomy): Bacteria > Chloroflexota > Dehalococcoidia > Tepidiformales > Tepidiformaceae > JBGPOS01. The sequence goes on along the minus strand of JBGPOS010000123.1, from coordinate 2,639 downwards.
ACCGAGGATCTGGGCAGCTCCTACCAGTCCGTGACCGACGCCCAGTACAGGGCCACACTGGAGGTCACCCGGTTGATCCTGCGAGCCTACCCCAGCATTCGGTACCTGGTATCCCACCGGGCTATCGCCCCCGAGACCCGCCACAATGACCCGGGTCCCCGCTGGATCGTGTCCGGGCGTTTCCAGGCGCTCGCCGACGCCCTCGGTCTGAAGGCGATCCCCTAGACGAGTTCAAGAGTTCCAAACTCCGATCCGGTACAATGTCGCGAATCGGCACCCTAAAATCCGCAACTCGGAACTGTTTGATGGGAAGATCGCGCGCGCCGAAGTTCAAGCTGTCGCGTCGCTTCGGCATGGATATCTACGGAACCGGCGGCGCCCAGCTGCAACGGCGTCTTGCGGTCCCGCCGGGCTCGCGGGCGGGTGGCCGCAGGCGTAAGGTCTCAGAGTACGGACTGCAGCTGCTCGAAAAGCAGAAGGTGAAGGCGATTTACGGGGTCGCCGAGCGGCAGTTCCGCCGCTACTACGCCGAGGCCGTCCGCCGGCCCGGCACGCCCGGCAAGAACCTGCTACAGCTCCTGGAGCGCAGGCTCGACAACGTCATCTACCGGTTGGGCTTCGCACGGAGCCGCCCCATGGCTCGCCAGATGGTGAGCCACCGCCATGTGCTCGTGAACGGCAAGAAAGTGAACATCCCGTCCTATCTGGTGCGGGCCGGAGAGTCGATCGGCCTCACCGAGACCGCCATTCAAATGCCCACCGTCATCGAGGAGATCGGCAGCAACCGCGGGCTCCCTCGCTGGCTCGAGCGCGATCAGACAAGCGGCAAGGTGGTGGAGCTGCCCTCGCGCGAGGCCATGGATATGCCCATCAACGAGGACATGATCGTCGAGTTCTACTCGCGATAACGTCGCCGCTCGCTACTTCTTCGCCCTGCGCCTACTCGGCTGCGCCCTGATCGGCTCGTCCTCGGCCTTTGGAAAGTGCGGAGGATAGGGCGCTTCGCCCAGGCCCTCGCGTTCATGACGCTGTACCAGCTCCAGCAGCGGCTCCAATGAGAACTGGACCTCGTCGATTGCTGCTGAAGGGTCGCCCGACTTTCGGAACAGGTCCGGAACCGTTGCCAGCGTGAAGTCCGCGGGCTCGACGTCGGGCACGTCCTGCCACGCCAGCGGGAACGAGACGCGCGCGTCGGGCAAGGGCCGCACGGAATAGGCCGACGCGACGGTGCGGTCGCGGGCATTCTGGTTGTAGTCGACGAATACGCCGTGCCGCTCTTCTTTCCACCAGGCGGTCGTCGCTATGCCGGAGCTGCGCTTTTCGACCTCCCGCCCCAGGGCGAGGGCGGCGCGCCGCACCTCGGGGAAGTCCCAGCGGGGCTGGATCCGCACGTTGATGTGCATCCCACGCGAGCCGGAGGTTTTCGGGTAGCCCACGTAGCCGAACTCTTCCAGCACTTCCCGGAAGATCAGCGCGGTTTTGCGCACGTCCGCGAACGGGGCTTCCGGCGTCGGGTCCAGATCGACGCGCAGCTCGTCGGGGTGGTCGACGTCCGAAATCCGCACTGGCCAGGGATTGAGGTCGAGGCAGCCAAGGTTTGCCGCCCAGATGAGGCCAGCTTCGTCGTTGCAGACAACGAGGTCCGCGCTGCGCCCGCTCGGGAAGTGGACCTCGGCGGTGGTCAGCCAATCGGGGCGGTTCTGCGGGGCGCGCTTCTGGAAGAACGGCTCGCCCGCGGCGCCGTTGACGAACCGCTTCAACACCATCGGCCGATCGCGCACGCCGCGTAGCGCCCCGTCCGCGACCGCGACGTAGTAGTTCACCAGGTCGAGCTTGGTGTAGCCGCGCTCCGGGAAGAACACCTTCCCCGGGTTGGTGACCACGACTTCTCTGCCTGCGACCTGGAGCTTTACGGGCGGTTCCGGCATGGCATCAGGATAAACTACGTAACCCCGGGGGTATCCATGCCGAGTCAGCTATTCGACCATGATGGTGATGTAGCGATCACCATCCCGAAGGATCTGGCCGCGCGCTACCACCTGGGGCCGGGCGTCGAAGTCGAGATCGTCCCCGACGAGGATGGCATCGTCCTGCGGCCAATCGGCGTCGCCTCGTGGTTCTCCGTTGGATGGGAGCAGGCGCTGGACATGGTGCTGGAACACTATCGGGGCGCGCTGGACCACCTCGATGAGTGAAGGGCGTGGCTCCGGCCTGATCTACCCGGACTACGACCAGGCGGTTGCCTTCCACCAGGCCCTGCTGCAGCGACTCGGCGCCGAACCGTCGGGCGCCATCGACGAACCCCGCCTGCGGTCCACTCTTGAGCGCGCGAGGCAGGTTGTCGAGCAGCAGCGGGGCGACATCGTGACGATCGCCTCGTTCCTCCTTTTCGGTTTGATCAAGGACCAGGCGTTCGGTGCTGGCAGCACGCGAACTGGCCTCGCGCTCACGCTCGCATTCCTGCTGCGCAACGGGGCAGCCATCTCCGCCCCGGACGAGGAGGTGGCGGGGGTCGCCATCGGCATCCAGCAGGGCGAGGTCTATGCCGGTATGGTCGAGATGTGGATGCGCGAATCAGCGCGGCCGTTGCGTCAGTAACCGCGTTGCCTCTCCCACTGGGAGAGGCCGGCGGTGCGCCG
>JBGPOS010000122.1:0-5958 GCA_041488155.1 Tepidiformaceae bacterium | reverse complement strand
TGTTCCAGCAGTTCCCGCAGACCTTCGGGAGCATCTTCACCACGCCCGAAGAAGCCTCGCAGCCGCAGCGCATGCGCTAGACGGAAGCGGTCGCGGAGTCCGTTGCCCGAGGGTGCTCCGAGCGGCGCGCGAGTTGGATGGTGCCCCCACCGAGCACCTCTTCGCCGTCGTAGAAGGCGATCGCCTGCCCCGGTGTGACCGCGCGCTGCGCGCGGTCGAAGCGGATGCTCGCGGTTGTTTCTTCTGTCGCCAGGAGGGTCGCCTTCGCGGGCTCCGAACGGTAGCGCGTCTTCGCTTCAATCGACGATCCGATCGTAACAGGCAGGCCCCGTGTCCAACGCACCTCGTCGACCTCGACCTCGTCCGAGTAGAGGTCTTCCTCCGGCCCGATCGTGACGACTTTGCGCTCGGCGTCGATCGCCGTCACGTAGCGTGGCTCGCCCAACGCCACCCCCAGTCCCTTTCGCTGCCCAACGGTGTAGGCGGCCACTCCCTGGTGATGTGCGACCAGCGATCCGCCGGTGTCGCGCATCTCCCCGGGGGCCGACGGAGCTCGCCCCTCGAGGAAGGCGCGGTAATCGTTACCGGGCACGAAGCAGATCTCGTAGCTATCCGGCTTGTCCGCAACGTCCAGCCCGAGCCGCCGAGCGTGCGCCCGCACCTCCGCCTTGGTGAGCCCACCGATCGGCAGCAACAGCCGCGCCAATTGATCCTGCTGGAGCATGTAGAGCACATACGATTGGTCCTTGGTCCGATCGGCGGCGCGAAGCAGGCGATGGAACCCGCCCGAGTCGGCCGCATGCTCCACGCGCGCATAGTGTCCCGTCGCCACGAACGCCGCTTCGAACGCCGGCAAACGATCGAGCAGCGCCCGATACTTGATGTGCTCGTTGCATCGCACACACGGATTCGGAGTGCGCCCGGCGGCGTAGTCCGCCACAAAGGCGTCGACGACGTGCTCCCGGAACTCCTCTTCGAAGTTCAGCACGTAGTGGCGGATGCCGAGTTGTCCGGCTACGCGCCGCGCGTCGTCGATGTCCTCCACGCCGCAACACTGCTGGCGCCCGCTGAGCTCTTCGGGCCGCTCCTCAGTCCACAACCTCATCGTCACCCCGACCACCTCGTAGCCCGCCTCGACAAGCAGGGCCGCCGCGACGGAGCTATCGACGCCGCCCGACATGCCTACGACTACGCGGGGAGGGGACGTGGCTATGGTAAGATCCTTCCTGACCTGGTTCTCCGGGGCTGGAGCGCTCTTCCTGGATTCCGAAACGTTGGCCCACCGGGCCGTCGACATCCTCTCCGAACGCCAGGCGCTGGATATCGCGCTGCTCGATATTTCGCGCAGCTCCAGTTTCACCGACTACTTTGTCATCGCCACCGCTCAATCACCGCCCCAGTTTAGCGCCCTCGCCGAATACCTGGAAAACGCGCTCAAGCCGGAAGGCCACGAGTTGCGGCACAAGGAGGGTTCGCCCGAAAGCGGCTGGATGCTCCTCGATTTCGGCGACCTCATCGTCCACATCTTTTCGCCAGTTCAACGCTCGTTCTACCGCCTCGAAGAGCTATGGGGGAAGGCAACGCCGGTTGTCCGCTTCACCGGCTAGATTTCTCCCGCTATCCGGCAGTGAGCCAGTCCGCATTGAGACTCGGGGCACGCCGGCCCGCGCCGGTTCCGGCTCCCATCGCCGCTTCACCGCTTCCCGGCCATGACGGAGAACGCCTGGACCGGCACTCACGTCCGTGTTCGCGCCATCGAGGCTGCGGATTGGGAGGTCTTTCACGCCCTGGACGAGGACACGGAAGCAGCCCGCCTCGGCCACTTCATTCCGGCCCCCAGAAGCCCGGCCGGGAGCCGCAAGTGGGCCGAGGAGAAGGCCGCCGCCGAAGTCCGCGACGACAACTACTTCTGGGTGGTCGAAGCGATCGGGAGCGGGCCGGTAGGTTCAATCAGTACCCACGGCTGCGACCGTCGCAACGGCACCTTCGAATACGGCATCTCGATCGCCCGCGAGCATTGGGGCAAGGGCTTCGGCCGCGAGGCGATCACGATCGTCCTGCGCTACATGTTCGACGAGCTTCGTTACCAGAAAGCGGGCGCCGTCGTCTACGCCTTCAACGATCGCTCCCGCCAGATGCACGAGTCGATGGGCTTCCAACTCGAAGGCCGTTTGCGAAGCGTCCACTTCAGCGGCGGGGCTTACCACGACGCCTTCCTCTTCGGAATGACCGCCGCCGAGTTCAAGGACCGCTATGGTTGACCGCCGTGTTCACCTGCGAATGACCTCGCGCGCACTCTGCCGCGCCGCGTCCCTCACGAAAAGACGCCTTTCGCACCCTCACGCACCCGTAACGCTATACTTCGGCGCCATCACCCAACTCTCCGGAGGCATCGTCGCGTGGAATTCAAGAATCTCGGTCGTTCCGGCCTTCAGGTCTCAGTCGTCGGCCTCGGCTGCAACAACTTCGGCCGCCGCTGCGACCAGCAGCAAACGAATATCGTCGTGGGCAAAGCCCTCGACTCAGGTATCACCCTCTTCGACACCGCCGATGTCTATGGCCCGGGCGGGCTCTCGGAAGAGTTCCTCGGCAAAGCCCTCGCCGGCAAGCGGCAGGACGTCATCGTCGCGACCAAGTTCCGCGGACAGATGGGCGAAGGGCCGATGCGCAGCGGGGCGTCGCGCCGCTACATCGTCCAGGCCTGCGAAGCCAGTCTGAAGCGCCTCGGCACGGACTACATCGACCTCTACCAGATCCACAGCCCCGACCCCAAGACCCCGATCGACGAGACTCTGAGCGCGCTCGACGACCTGGTCACGCAGGGCAAGGTGCGTTACGTCGGCCATTCGAACTTCTCGGGATGGCAGGCCACCGAAGCGCACTGGGTGGCCAAGACCGAACACCTCACGCCCTTCGTCTCCGCCCAGAACGAGTACAGCCTGCTCGACCGGCGGATCGAATCTGAGCTCGTGCCTGCCTGCAACGCCTACAGTGTGAGCGTGCTCCCCTACTTCCCGCTCGCCAGCGGCTTCCTCACGGGCAAGTACCACCAGGGCGAGCCGATGCCCGAAGGGACCCGCCTGGCGATGATGGGCCCAATGGCCTCGCGGGTTATGACCGAACGGAACTGGGAGGTGCTCGGCAAGCTCTCGAGCTTCGCAGAGGACAAGGGCCACAGCATGGTCGACCTCGCCATCGGCTGGCTCGCAAGTCTCAGCCATGTTGCCAGCGTCATCGCTGGCGCCACCCGTCCCGAGCAGGTAGAGCAGAACGTCGCCGCCGGAGGCTGGCGCCTGAACGCCGAAGAGCTCGCTGAGATAGACGCCATCACCAAGCGCTAAGCGCTTCCGGCCATCCGTGCTCGCCGCTCGAGCACCTCAGCGAGTGTCTCGCCCACTGCCCGTTCTAGTTGGGCGATGTGTGCGCGATCGTGTCGCACCCAGGCCGCGAGGAACTGTTCGAGCGAAAACTGGCGGCCATCGCCGCGCACCCCAGCGCGCTGCCAGTCGGTCGGGCGGAGGCCGCGAAGAATGCCGAGGCTCGCCTGTCGTTGGAGAGCGAAATCTCCGAGCAGGTGCTCCTTTCGGTCGCGACTCCGATTTCGGGTGGGCTCCCAGGCTGCCCCGTCAAGGAACGTGAGCGAGGGCGCGTCCTCAGCCAGGATCCGCTCGAGTGCAACCCGCATACACAGGTACTCGTCGTCCCGGAAGTGGGCGAGGATGGTACGGGCGGACCACTCTCCTGCCTTCGCCTCGTCGAGCCCCGCGTCCCTCGCTTCGGCGACAAGGTGCGCCAGCGTCTTCGGCGTTGCCGCCAGCTGTTCGACCAGGTCACGATCCATCCGCTCATGGTAATCCGCGCCCAACGCTGATCGCACGGTCGTGTCGCTGCCCACCGCCCGGCAGACTTGGACTACACTCGGTCGTATGCGCAGCGTTAACGAGTTCCGCGCCAGGGTGAACAGCGTCGAATTGGCCTTCTTCGAGTGGCCCGGTAGCGGCGCTCCCATCCTGCTCGCCCACGCGACCGGCTTTCACGCCCGCTGCTGGGACCAGGTCGTCGAGCGGCTGCCCGGGCGGCACGTCTACGCGCTCGACATGCGCGGCCATGGCCGCAGCGAGAAGCCTCCGCCGCCCTACGCCTGGCGTTCGTTCGGCGAAGACGTCGCCTCTCTCGCGCGCTACCTCGGCCTGGCGGGCGCAATTGGCGTCGGCCATTCCAAGGGGGGCTACGCCGTGACCCTGGCGGCCGCCCTCGCTCCGGCCGCCTTCAGCAAGCTCCTGCTCGTCGATCCCGTCATCCTTCCCCGCGAAGTCTACCGGCAGGCTGGCGAACGCAACGGCGGAGAACACTTCGCAGCCCGCCGCCGCAACGAATGGGCCTCGCCCCAGGAGATGTTCGACCGCTTCAAAGACAGAGCGCCCTTCAACATTTGGGACCCGGCCGTCCTCCGGGACTATTGCGACTACGGTCTGCTCCCTTCCCCGGCTGGCGCTGGCTACGTCCTCGCCTGTCCGCCCGAGGTCGAGGCGGCGACCTACGCCGGCAACGCCGGGGGCGACATCTACGACGAGATTGACTCCATCGACATCCCGGTCCGCGTGCTGCGCGCTCGCCCTCGTCCGGAAGGTTCGCTCGGGATGGACGTGAGCGGCTCGGCCACCTCGCCCGACCTCGCCCGGCACTTCCTCAAGGGAGAAGACGTCCCGCTTCCCCAGTACTCCCACTTCATCCCCATGGAAGCCCCGGCGTTCGTGGCAGGGCAGATCCTCGATCTCTGTGGCTAGCGGCCGGGCCTGTGACCGAATCTTCACGAAAGCGAGGCGTCCGCCCGGTAGACATCCCCCGAGATAGGTCTATCCTATCGATGCATCGGCCGACAGGATAACGAGTTCGCCGGTTGCGAGGCGGAAAAGATGCACTTCGACGTCATCGAGTTCGAATTGGTCTGCTCCGCCCACGGCGTCCACAAGATCCTCGTGCCGATCGAACTACCCCGGCCGCAGCGTTGCGCGCACTGCTTCCTGCCGCTCGTGAACCGCCGCGAGCTCCGCCGGTTCTCCATGGAAGGTCCCCTGCCCGGCACGGTCGGCGGCGAAGTCTGGATCGGCTGATCGGCGGTTATCCGCCCGAAAGACCGGCCTTCGCCCACCCTTCCTTCGCCCACTGGTAGTGCATGCGGCCATGGTCGCCGTTTACTCCGAGGACGCCCCCGATGGTGCCGTCGGCCCAGGGGGCTCCCAGCAGCTTCAGAGCCAGTTGCTCGTCGGTCAGGTCAGCGAGCAGCGCGAAGGTCTCAGCGCGCGCCCGTTGGCCCACCCCGATCAGTTCGCTGAGCGACTTTCCCCTGTGCTGTCCGGCCCAGTCCTCGGTAAACGCGTGGACGCCGGCCATGATCTCCTCGCGCGAGCGGGAACTCCCGTCGTTGTTCTCGCGGAGTCCGACCGGGTTGGCCTCCCCGCTCAGGAACCGGCGGATCATCCGGTTGAAGTTGTGTTCGATTCCAGCCAGGTGGACAAGGTGGTCCTGGGCACTCCATTGGATGGCCGGATCGTGCTCGCTGGGCGTGATTCCAGTCTCGAGCTGTTCCGGCGACAGGCCAGCGTACGTCTCCAGCAACCAGGCGCGATCTCGATTGAGCTTGATCTCGATCTCGCTACGGTCCAAGGGTCCTCCTCTTTTCGAGAAGTCTACTAGTGCCATACCAAAGTAGCGGGAGGGCATCGGCGAACACGGCCGGCTCGTGGCCCTCCCCTTCTCCCGGCGCGTCGGGAGAAGGGGACGGGGGATGAGGGTTCCCCGGTGGCTCGCTCAATTGAACATGAGCACCGTCCGCGCAACTTCGCCGGCCTTCATTGCCCGGAACGCCTCGTTCACGTCTTCGAGCCGACCCTTTCGAGTGATCATCTCGTCGAGCTTGAGCCGGCCCTGCCGGTACAGCTCCACGTAGCGCGGCAT
>JBGPOS010000121.1:0-6057 GCA_041488155.1 Tepidiformaceae bacterium | reverse complement strand
GTTCACGCAATATCGGAGCAGGCGAAGAAGTTCTATCGGGCGCTGGGCTTCGATGGAAGCCCCAGCGAGCCGATGACGCTGATGGTGACGTTGTCCGACGTGCGCGCCACTCTCTCATAGGGACCGTCGCTACCTGATGCGTAAGATCTTCGACGCCACCGGCATGCCCATGAAGAGCGGCATGGGGGAAGCGATCCGCCGGATGGAGTCCGGCGAGGACCCCGAGAAGATCGAGCAGGAGATGGGGGGAACGTCTTCGAGGAAGACCCCTTCGGCGGCGACTCCCCCCTCGGCCCCGGCAGCGACGCCCCCGGCGCGTCTCCCGGCCGCAAATCGCTCCGCCGCGTCCTGCCGCCCAGCGTCGATCCGGCGCTCTACGAGATGTAGCGGGGCCCGGGGAAGGCGTCCTGAGGCTGCCGCCCCTACTTGATGTAGCCCATGCTTCGCAGTATCGGGTCGACCTCGCGTGTCGCGGGGGGGGCGAGTCCAAGCGCGATCCGGGCACGCTGCGCCTCGTGGTCGGCGGCGGCCAGAAGCGTCCGGCCGCGCTGGAGTTCCACCGCTTGTGTGGCGGCGTGCGAGTCGAGCTCTCCCGGGTCCTTGGCGAGGTCGTAGAGCTCCTCGCGACCGTTCGCCGCGGACCGGATGTAGACCCACGATCCGAACGTGACCGCCCGACGAGGGTCCTCGAGGCTGCTCGCCATCCCGCTCACAACGGGCGTCGTGGGCAGAGCGGGCGCCCCGCCCCATGCAGCCGAGAGTGACTGGCCTGCGACGGTCCCTGGAAGCCCGACAACATCGACGATCGTCGCAGCGACGTTCGCCGTCGATACCGGCCCAGGCACGCGAATGCCCCGCGTCCCTCCTGGGAGCTTGATCACCAGCGGTACATGAATCTGGTCCCGGTATAGGGAACGACCATGCCCGATGCTGCCGTGGTCCCAGAATTCCTCGCCATGATCGGCGACGAAGACGATCAGCGTCTCGTCGTACATGCCGCTCCTCCGAAGACCATCCAGAAGCGTGCCCAGGCCCCGATCCACCTCCTCGACCTCGCCGTCGTAGAGGCCCCGAATGTCGCGCTTTTCGGCGGGCGATGGAACGAACAAACCGGACGTCACGTCTTCGAGGCGTCCGAACTCACGCCTGGGCCCAGAGCCGTGACTCCGGTATGGCGAGTGTGTGTCGAATAGGTGGACCCAGGTAAACGTACTTCCCCGGGGCCTCGCGAGACGTGCCGCCACCCGCGGCGTGAAATCCGTCGCGGACAGCTTGTCGGAGTAGGAGAGGGGGAGGAGGCGCGGCACCAGAGGGGAAGCCCACATCGTGGAAGGAAGTGGCGCGCTGACGAATTCGAAGGTGTCGAAACCGCGCCAGAACTCGCGTTCCGCCTCCGCCAGCAGGCCGTTGCCGGCACCGAACGCAGCCGTGTGGTAGCCACTGCGTCGGAGCGCCTCGGGAAGGGTTACAAGGGCGCGTGGTATCGCCGTGAGCAAGCCGGTGACGCCGTGGACCGAAGTGTCGGCGCCGGTGAAGAGTGACGCCATCGCGGGCAGCGTCCACGGAGCCGGTGAGCATGCTTGCTCGAACACGTACGAGTCGGCAGCCAGACGGTCCAGTGTGGGAGTGGCCGCGGCCTTGCCGCCGTAGAGAGGCAGCGCGTCCGCGCGCAACGCATCCACGGTGACGAGCAGCACGTCGGGCCGGGGGCCGTCGGGCCCGGCGCGAGCAGCGAAGGCGGCGGTCCACTCGCGGACCGTCGGCACGGGCGGCGTCCAGTCGAGCAGTGGGGTCATGAGCGCCGCCGCCCACGGAAGGGCGACAAACCACGGCGAGGCCCCGTAGCGCCACACGATCGGGGCAGCGGCAAGCAGCGCAATGGGCAACAACACGGTGAAACCGATCGGCCCGATCGTCCGCCAGTACGCACACATGGACAGCACGACAGCGATGCCGAGCAGCCACGGGACCAGCGCAACGGCCGGAGCGCTCATCTTCCCGAGGCCCAGGTGCGTCAGCCCCCGGTACACCACGACACCGACGATCACCATCGTGGCGCATGGGAGAAGGAGCCGTAGGACGGCCAGTCGATCCGCGGCCACGTGCAGGCTTCGCCCTCCGATAGCCACGGCGGCAATGACCGCAAACACTGCGGCACGCGGCGACCCGATGTGAAGTCGCGTCGAGACCAGGTCTGCAGAGACGAGAAGAAACCAAAACGCTACCGCTGCCGTGAGGCTAGCCAGCGCGAGCGGCATGCCGAAATTGCGCATCCCTCCCTGCGTATTGGGATGAGAGTTGAGGGCCTGGAGAAGATCGAGGTATCCGGTACTCACGCCGAACGCCATGGCGAGCGTCCACCGGCCGACCCTCACGTCCTCTTTCACCCGCATTGCCTACGTGGCTACCAGTTCGTCAGTGGCGTCCGGGTCGCCCCCGGCCAGAGCGTCGATTCTGTAGCCCAAGCCGCGAAGGAACGCACAACACTCTCGATGCTGCTCCCAACCGTGGGTCGCCAAGAGGATCTGCGGCCGGTGAGTGGCTAGAATTTCCCTCGCTCCCTTGAGGGCTCCCACCTCGCCCCCCTCGATGTCCATCTTGATGAGGTCAGGAGGCCGCACGGCTCCCGCCGCCACCAACCCATCGAGGCTGAGAACGTCCACGTCTAGGCCCCCCTCTGGATCGATCCGGCCCATGGAAGGACTACCGGCCTCGGCAAACCGAAGCCGGTCCTTCGTCTTCCCCACCGCCGCCGTGATGAGTTCCACGTTTGCCACGCGGTTGATTCGAAGATGCTCGACCAGATACCGCAGGTTCGCGGGCAACGGCTCGAAGGCAACGACCTGACCGCTTGGCCCGACCAGACGCGACCCCAGGAGCGTGTAGAAACCCACGTTGGCTCCCACGTCGAAGAAGGTCTCGCCAGGCTTCAAGAGACTCGAAAGCACGCGCTGCTTTTGGCTTTCGTAGGTGCCGAGCCAGCATCCATGAGTCGCCGATCCGACAACCCAGCGCGCCCCCCGAAGAGGTCCCTGGAGGACGCGCACCCGTGCTCCTCGAGGAATCGCCCGCAACGGTGCGCGGAGCAAGCGTCCCAGCGAGCTCCCGGCAGAGATTCCAGAGAGGTTCAGCATCACTCCCGAGCTGGCCGCAGGCCGGCTACCACCACGAACAACACCGTCACCGCGGGAATCTGAAAGCCGAAGTCCACCAGGGCATGGAGCAGCGGACCGACGAGGGCCGCAAGCAGCCAGGGATCTCTCCAGGTTCGTCTCACCAACCGAAACACGCCCCAGAGAGCGATTGCCAGGCCGACGGCGCCCACTTCGGTTAGAAGCTGGAGATAGTCGTTGTGGGCCTCGCGGTAGTACGTCATCTCCGGCCCTTCGGTGATCGTCCGATAGCCCGCTCGCGCCACCTCGGCGATCGAGGTCTCAAAGGGGTCCATCCACGGCGTCGCGCCCGCGGGTAGCTTCCATGCGGTCGTGCGACTGATGGCCGCGCCGAAGGTGTCGAACCCGAAGCCGGTCATCCAGCGCCCCTCCATGCGGTGAAGGGAGTCGCGCCACACGACCGTCCGCCCCGGCGCCTGCTGGCCCATTTGACTGAAGCGCGACTCGAGACGGTCCATGCCGAACCACGTCACCGCAACGGCTGAGACGAGCAGCGTCACCCCCCAGGCAGGCATCTGCGCCCGACGAAAGAGCCGGAGAGAGGCGAGGATCAGCCCGGCTGCGAAGGCAACGAGCGCGCCGCGGGACGTCGTGGCGATGAGCGCCGCCACCATGATCAACGCGGGAACCGTGGCGTAGATCAGCTCCGGGCCAGACCGTTCGAGCGCGTTGACCGCGAGCCGCCGAACGTTGGCCGAGCGTCCCACGGTCTTGGACAGCCCCTTGAGGCGGCTCACCAGCCAGCCGAAGGCGAGGGCAGTTAGCATCAGCATGTACGCTGCAAAGTGGTTCCGGTTGGCAAAGGGTCCGAAGATCAGGATGTTCCCGTCGTAAGCATACGGCTCGTACACCCAATAGATCAGGTGGGTCCCCGAGGCGAGCTGCGCAAGGGCGAAGGCAGAAAGGACGACGCCCAGAACACGAAGCCTCCGCAGGAAGGACGCTCGGGAGTCGGGGCTGTCGAAAGCGACGACCGCTGCTAGATGAAAAGCCAGCGCCGTCCCGAGGAACGCCAGGCCGCGGAGCGTGTCGGCCAGAGAAACAGTAAGCGGCCGCCAGCGATCGCCCGCCGGAACACCCCCGAGGGGTTGTGTCACGTTCAGCGCCGTCGCGAGGACAGGCGGCATCGCAACCACCTGCAAGACAACCCATGCCCCAAAGGCGAGACCGGGAAGAAGAAGCGGCGCCTGCGGGAGAAGGGGGCGGGCCAGGTCGAACCCCCAGGTCTTGATGCCGTAGGGGGAATCCTCGTCGAGGATCAGCCACCGGTCCGATGTGTGAAACGAGAAGCGCTGCGGTCCGAGCTGCTGCCGCAGACGAACAACGAGCCACGTACGCAGGCCCACCAAACCGAGCAACAGAGGGGCCGAGTACCAGAGCGGGATATAGGCCCAGGGCTGGATCGAGCCGATCGCGGCCACAGAACCCACGATCAGCAGGAAGGTCAGCCACTCCAGAGCGATGGAAACGGCTCGTAACGAACGCGCCGCGGTCATGATGCGTCGATCCGACACCACGCCCGGACGCTCCGCCGGTGGCGGGAACGCAGTGACCTCGGCGACGTCAGGCCGATCGGTTTCTTCAGTCATGCCCTGCCGTCATCCTGAGCGCCCGTCGCCCTTGGAAGGGGCGCGAAGGATCTGGCGCCCCGCCTCCTCCAGAATGTCTGCAATCCGCTGGCAGTTTCTTTCACGGTCGAAATGCTCGTGGGCAAAGGCGAGCGCAGCAGCGCCCCGCCTCGCGCGCTCCGCTGGATCGCGGGCATTTTCGACGGCCGCCAGCAAGCCCTCCACGTCGCCCTCCGCAACAACCCACCCGCCACCCGACTCTTCGATCCACGCCGCCACTTCGTTCTCACGTCCTCCCACGAAGATCACGGGCCGGCCCACAGCAAAACTTCCCTGAAGCTTACTCGGCACGATGAGCCCCTGCCAGGCTTTGTCGAGACTCACGAGGTGAACGTCGGCAGCCGCGAGGCTGACCGCAAGTCGGTCGGCCGGGACGTATGGAAGCATCTGTATCCGGACCCGCGGAAACTCCAAGGCGGCGCGCTCTACTTCGGCGCGTCGCGGGCCGTTTCCCACGAAAGCCCACAGTGGGCCCCCGGCGCCGAGCCGACGCGCGCCCTCCACGAACTCGCCGAATCGGTGTCCGCGACCCATGTTTCCCGAGTAGAGAAGGATGAGATCGTCCTCTTTCCAACCGCGCTCCGCGCGGACAGGATCCACTTGACCCCGGTCCGGTGGTGCAGAGGGGCCCAAGCTCCACAGCGGGACGGCATCCACGTGCAAGGAAGAGGGCGCGTAGCGAGACAACCTCTTCGACATGAAGGGACCCAAAGCGATCGCGGCCTGAGCGCGGAATTGGAAGCGGGACAAGGCCTCCAACACCCGAAGCAGGGCATTCCCAGGCGCAAGGAGTCCGTCGGCGACCAGCGTGGCCGGATAGAGATCCATCACCCAATGCGCTAGCGCCGCGCCCCGAAATCGCGCGACGAGAGCGCCGGCGAGACCGAGATACGGAGGCGTCGTCAGTGCGAGAACCAGATCGGGACGCCATCCTGGACGAAGGCCGGCGAGAGAGGCGAGGCCGACGTAGGACAGATAGTCGAGGACTCGAGCGAGCTTGGTGCGCCGGCCAAACGCCGTGGCGCGGACTCTCCGGATCTCGACGCCGTCAAGAGTCTCTTGTCGAGCGTAGACGGTGCCCCCGGAGTATGCGCGGCGCGAGGCGATGACGCGCACAGAATGGCCGCGAGCCACGAGGGATCGGGCAAGGTGATGGAGCGCCTGACCCGTGGGCGCGAGATCGGGGGTGTAGTACTGGTTCAGGAGCAGAACGCGCATTGTCGGTGGCGGAGAGTAGCTCCCCTTGCACTCATTGC
>JBGPOS010000120.1:0-6261 GCA_041488155.1 Tepidiformaceae bacterium | reverse complement strand
GTGCGAGGCTCAGCCTCACGCCGACTGCCCAGGGAGCCTCGTAGTTGCCGACTCCAACCCCACCCAGTGCCGCAACGTAGTTGCCCAAGTCAAGTTCAAGCCCGACTCCGAACAAAGGAGTCCCATACGGCAAGCCCGAGCCGACGCCGGCCTTTCCAAGTGCCCAAGACTGCGATGGAACAAGGCAGAGAAGCCCCAAACAAAGCAGCCCTCGAAACCGGCCCCGCCGATCACCGAGCTGGCCTCGCCGCTGCATGTCTTGCCTCCAACTGCGAGCACGCCTACGTTGCATAACACTGCGCCAAGACGCGAGAAAAGCCGCCACACACCTGAGCAGGATCCTCATCAAGGTCCGTAGACCACCCATGGATCAGCTGCGAGGGCCGCGCTCCGCCGGGCCATGCTACACCCTGGCGATGTTCCCCAGACCTTAAGTCAGACGAACATGAACAGGCTTACGGAAGTGGCGAGAGTGACGAGGACGAGCACGATCCGCAACGCGAGCGATCCGTGACTCGCAGCCACAATTACGCCGATGCCACAGAGGAGAAGGCGAGTCGCCCGAAACGCGCTCGAACGGCATGATCTTTTCTCTTGACGACCGGCGGCATTTCGGTTACGGACTCACATGCCTTCCCACGGCTTCTCCTTTCGACGGCTCTCAGTACTGCTCGTGGCTGTAACGGCGTTCAGGGCGACCGCCGCGGGGACTGTCCCTGTGGCGCGGTCATCGCCGCAGCGACAAGCCTTCCTCGAACGGTTTGCCCGCGCGTATTTCCCGGGTCGCACCGGACAGATCCTGGTGGTGCCTAGACAAGGCCACATCATCACGACGCGGGACCCGTCGGTGAAGTACATGCATGGCAGCCCGTGGCCCTACGACACCCGGATTCCCTTCCTCATCTACGGCCCCGCGTTCGTTCGGCCGGGCACGTACCCGGGACCGGTCGCCCAGGAGGACATGGCCCCGACCCTGGCCGCGCTCCTGGACGTGCCCATGCCGGGTACGAGCACCGGCCGTCCCCAGTGGGCGATCCTCAAGCCGGGAACCGGGCGTCCTCGGCTGATCCTGCTCGCGGTCCTGGACGGGATGCGCGCGGACTACTTCGACCGTCACGCCTCCGTGCTTCCCACGCTCACCCGCTTGCGCAAGCAGGGGGCATGGTTCAGCAACGCCGAGGTCAGCCACCTGGCATCGATCACCAGCGTTGGCCACGCGACGATCGCAACGGGTGCCGTCCCCCGGGTCCATGGCATCGTCGCGAACGCGTTCTTCGACCGGATCGCCGGTCAAGCCACCGATGTCTATCCGAACCTCTCCCCCCGCCTCCTGATGGCGCTCACCCTGGCGGACGCCTGGAACCTCGAAACCGACGGCCGAGCGATCATCATCGGTCAGGGGAGCACTCCCCGCGCCGCTGTTGCGCTCGCGGGACATGGAGCCTGCCTCTTGAACGGGCGCCCCGTCATCGCCGTCAGCTACAACGAGAAGAGTGGAAGCTGGGAAACGAACTCCGAGTGCTACCGCCTGCCGGACTACCTCAAGGACCGGAACTCGCGTGTGTTGTGGGAAGGGACCGACGGTCTCTGGATGGGACATCCCATCGGGAGCCCGGGGGACGTGCGGGGCTCGGCCCTCTTCTCGAAGTTTGAGACCGACGCGTTGAGCCTCATGATCGAGCGGGAGCCGTTGGGGGCGGACGACATCGCCGACCTCGTGCTGGTCAACCTGAAGACGCCGGACTACGTCGGGCACCGATACGGCCCCGACTCCTCCGAGATCCATGAGGCACTGGCGGCGCTGGATCGGGATTTGGCCGCCGTCACCGCGGCGCTCGACGCCAAGGTGGGGCGCGACCGCTACGTGGTGGCGATCACCGCCGATCACGGCATGCCCCCGGAGCCGGACGCCCGCCGCGGGCAGGCCCGCCACTACACCGACGACATCGTGAAGCTGATCCACGAGAAGTTCGATCCCGGGCAGAGCAAGCTCGTCAAGCACTACGAGCCCGAGAACGCGCAGATCGCGATCGACCCGGCTCGATTGCGGGAGCTGGGCCTGAGCCTCGATGCGCTCGCCCGGTATCTCGAGGCGCAGCCGTTCATCTTTGCCGCCTACACCGAGCAGGAAGTGGGCCGGGCTGCCGCGGTGCGCGGCCGCTGAGGTGAGACCGAGGCCGTCACGCGTCCGTCGCTCAGGCGCGCATCCGGGGGGGCACGACCCGCGTTCCCGGCATCACCGTGATCCACTCGCGACGATCCATCCGCGTCGCTCCCACCCGGTCCGCGGCCCTGGCGGGTACGGATGAGCACGTCGGCTTGGCTCGCAAAGCATTCCACGCCCAAGGCTGATCCTGGATCGGACTCAGAAGCGCCAAGGCGAGCGACCCACACGCAACGGCACAGACCAAGAAGCTCGCGAGAAAGCGGATGGCGACGCGGCTTGTTCGCGTTGGTGGCTCCCTGGCGGTCGTGTCGCGGCTCACTCCCATGCCCGAGCTACCGGCGCTGTAGTCCGCCGAACACCCGCTTGAGCGGCGAGGCTCAATTCTGACCATGCCTCGTCCGCTCCAAGCGGTTGTTAGCGGGCTGCCTCGCATGTGGAGGCAACCCTTCGACGACTAACGCCTCGGCGGAGGTAAAGCAATCGTCATCCCATGTCGCCGGAAGACCTCGACCATCTTGGCCGCGTCCGGTGGCCCGCCCGCAGCGGCATTCACGACCTCGCTGGCTTCCCGAAAGTAGGCCGGGCCCATGATCGCGGGAGTGACTATCGATAGCTGTTTCGCATCCTCGGTACCGAAGTTGTCGAAGCGATGGACGGCGCCGCGCGGGATGCACACGGCTTGTCCGGGCCCGACCTCGATGGCATTGCCGTCGATCGTCCAGGTCATCACACCCTCGATCCCGTACAGCGTCTCCTCGTAAGCGTCGTTCTTGTGGGCTGGGGCTGCCAGCTTCTGCCCGGCCGGGACCGTCACTTCGAAGACGGAGACGCTGCCGTTGGTGTCGTCGCCGGTCAGGAGGAAGCGAATGCCGAGCGGCCCGATCCGGATCGTCTCTTCCGATGGATTCACCGCGGCTTGGGTTCCCATGACACCCTCCACACGTAAACTGTCTTTACCAGCTTTGAGTACGTGTGACCGCCAGGGCAACGAGTAGGGCGGTCGCGACGCTCATTCCATCTCAAGTCCCGCTAACACGCCTTTCAAATGAAGACGGGCCACCTGAGACACCTACCAGCCTCCGTGCGTCGTCCCTTTAAGGATCTCGTCGCGACAGGTCACAGTTCCTCCTCAGGTCTGCCCAACACTGAGATCAGCGGCGAGGCTCCATTCTAGCCGTGCCTCGTCCGCTGCATCTCATTGTTCTGCATCGCCCTCGCTACTGCTGGCTACTGAGCCTTTCGTCGTGCATCTGTAGTCGCTCTCGCAGATGCCTGAGGACCTCCTCGTCGACGTCGCTCCACGACATTTTCGGATCGTCCGCCGGCTTCGGGGCGGGGTATGTAGCCTGCCACGATGTTTCGATGGGAAAGCGCCCCGCAGTAACCCACAACTCCAACTTTGCCAGGAGGGCCTCTTCCTTTGGGTCAGGTGCGAGCCTCGTATGCCTCGCAAGCTCTACGAGCTCGTGGCTACGCCCGGGCGGCTTGCGGTGACTGCCTCCCGCGGCCAGGGAATGCCCAGCGTCAAGATACAGGGCCTTGAGCAGGCACTCCATTCCGCACGCTCGGAGCATCAGCATTGGACCATGAACCGCAAGGCTCGCTCGGCACGCGGCAGGATTACCTTCGACCGCCAACCGCCCTGGATCAACAACCCACTGCTGCCGCAATAGGTCGGCGGCGAACAGAAGATTCTTTCCGCACCACCACCAGGCGCCGGGCGAGTTGCCGCGAGCATCGAAGGCATCAACGAGTCGCTTCATGGCTCAGATATGCCGAAGCGTATGCAGAACACTTGGGATCCCGCGAAGATAACGCAATACACACTGCGAGGATAACGCGATAAGACCTACGCGGTGTAGCGCGGAGCAGGAAGGGACGGCGAAGCTGAAGAAGAGAAGCGGGTTCGGGGCGGGGGCTCGACCTGGATGGGCTGCAAAGAGGCGCGTGGCCGCGGCCGAGCCCCTAGCGCTTGCGGAGGGCGTGGTCGAGGCTGATTGTGCCCGAGCCTCGAGCCGCCATATAGAGGAAGACGAAAGAGTAGACGACGGCCAGCTCGCCCTTGTTGACGATGGGCCAGAAGCTCTGGGATGCGTGCACCATGAAGTAGGCGACGGCCATCAGCCCGCTGGAAAGGAAGGCCGCCCAGGCAGTCGCGAGGCCGATAGCGATCAGCACCCCGCCGAAGAACTCGATGACCCCGCCACGAGCATCAGCGGGTTGCCCCCGGCGACCGGCGCCCCGAAGGCGCCGAAGAGCTTTTGCGCTCCATGGCAGGCCATGGCCGCGCCCACGATCAGCCTCAGCGCGGCGTAGATCGGCTCCGAGAAGCGTCCCAGCCAGCGATCCATCATCCCTCCGGGTGTCTGGTCCGTCGTGATCCGAAGTGAGTTCCGTGCGGCGGCTCAGAGAAAGCGTTCGATGATGATCTCGTCCACGTACCGGCCCTTGATCCGGGCGTGCCGGCGAGCGGTGCCCACCACCTCGAACCCCTGGCGACCCGCCGATCTTCCCCAAGCGCGACATGGAAGAGGGCCCTCGGCGGCAGGCCGGCGATGTATTGCCGCTCCTGCTCGACGGTGAAGGGCGTGTCGAACGCGGAATAGGTTCCGGCCTCGATGATCGGATTGAGAATCGCGACGATCGCCTCCGCATCTTCCGGGGCGGCCGGCCGGATCAGGACGCCCATCCCGTTGCCACCGCGAGCGGTTCTGCCCGCTACCGCAGCCACAGGGAGAAGACGGTCACGCTGAGGGGAGGGACCTCGGGTCGGTTGGCGTCGCGGGTGACGGGCTCGGTGGCGATGTCGACCTGCCGCGGGGCGCCGGGCCGGTTGTGCGACCGGCGGTCCGGGCCCGTGATCGTCCAACGCTGGCCCTGGCCCGTGAGGGACCGGCCGGCCACGGTCAGGGCGAGGCGACGCGGCTCCATCGTCGGATTGACGACGGCCACCGTCAGCGCGCGGGAATCCTCGCTGAGGGCCGCGGACACGTCGAGCGGCTTGAGATCGCCGGCCACCTCGACCGGGGTGACCCCGAACCGCCGGCGGTAGAGCTGCAAGACGAGTCCCGTGGCCTCCATCTCCGCGGCGGTCGGCGTCGTCTTGATGGCGCCGATCACGTTCACGGTCTGGGCGTAGTTGGCCATGAAGAAAAGATCGCTCTGGCGGAACATCTCGTGAAGGCCCTCGGCGATGCCCAACGCGTCCTGGAGGAAGTACTGCGTCCCCAGCTCGCCGTACTCGTTGGGCCCGTACCAGTAGTTCCATTCGTCGAAAGCGATCCGTATGTTCTTGCCCTTGAGGGAAGGCAGGTCGCGGCGGTAGCCGCGGTGGGTCTCGGCGAGTTTGCGGATGCTCGCCGGGATCTGCTCGACGTGGGCGAGAAGGTCCTCCTTGTTCTGCCAGTAGGAGTGCTCGCTGATCAGCCCCATCTGATCGGCGGTGTGGGTGAGCATCTCCTTGCTCCAGTTGCCCGCGGCGCCCACGCCCACCGGCACGATGGACGGATCGACGGCCCGCATCGCCTCCACGACCCGCTTGTGCTTCTTGATGTACTCCTCGAGAGGCATGTGGCCGAGCTGCCACTCGCCGTACATCTCGTTGCCGATGCCCCAGAACTTCACGCCGTAGGGCTTCGGGTGGCCGTTCGCGGTGCGGATCCGGCCCATCTTCGTCTCCGGGCCGCCGTTGACGTATTCGACCTGCTCCGCCGCGCCCTCGGGCCCGCCCAGGCCGGTGTTCACCGCGATGTACGGCTCGGTCGCGATCTCGCGGCAGAGCACCATGAACTCGTCGATGCCCACGTCGTTCGGCTCGATGCCCCTCCAGGCCGGGTTCTTGCGGGGCGCCCGGCGGTCGGGGTCGCCGAGGCCGTCCTTCCAGTCGTAGCCGCTCACGAAGTTGCCCCCGGGCCAGCGGTAGATCGGCGAGTCCAGCTCGCGCAGCCGGGCCAGGGTGTCGGCACGCCAGCCATAGACGTTGTCGGCGGGCATCAGGGAAACGGCGCCGACGCGGAACGCCCCCTCGCCCTCGCCGACGATCTCGAGACGCCCGTTGTCCGTCGAGCCTCCGGCGGTCATCTCGAACGGGACGG
>JBGPOS010000119.1:0-6301 GCA_041488155.1 Tepidiformaceae bacterium | reverse complement strand
GAACGCGGTCCCGGTGCTTCGGATCCGAAAGCCGTGGTCGGCCTCGGGGAAGACTCGCACCGTCATGAAGCCAGTTCCACGGTCGAACAGGGCGGCAGTGATTCGGTTGATGCTGGGCTGAACCGGAACACGCGCGTCCTGCTGTCCATACAGGAGCAAGACCGGCACCCGCAGCTTCGCCCATTGCGCTTCCGGACTGAACTCGGCGATACGACGGGAAAAACTCCAGTAGTGACTGTCCTGGCCCGGTGGCTGGAAGAACCACGGGCGCGCGCGGTACGCGGCAGCGAGGGAATCCAGCCGCTCGGAGCTCTTGCCGTGGTAGGCAACCGCGACGAGTTCGCGCACATAGGACCTGGCATCGGCCGCCTCACTTGGCGATAGCGAGGTGACGCCCACCGAGTTCTCCAAACTATAGACTTCCACCTCATCCATCGGAAGACAGGCCGCGGCCGAGGCGATGACGAATGCGACATCCGGCGAGCTGCCGGCAATGAGGGGCGCGAGAGTCCCTCCCTGGCTGTGGCCGTGGATTCCAATCCGCAGAGGATCCACCTTCGCGTGGCGCCGCAGCATGGCCAGGCCAGCCTGCACATCGCCGGCGAGATCTTCGAAGCCCGCCGTGCGCCAATCTCCGGTCGATTGGCCGACCCCCCGCTTGTCGAAGATCAGCGTCGCGAATCCATTCCGGGCGAGGCGGATCGCAAGGAAGCGTGAAGCCCACCGCCCCTCCGGGCCCGAGCCATGCACGAACACGATGGCAGGGTGGGGCCCGGATGTCCCGGGGAGGATCAAGGTCCCGCTGAGCGAGACGTCCTGGTTGCGGAAGATCACCTCTTCTTCAAGCAGCTCAGGCCCGGCCGCTTGCTGACGAACGAAGGAGAAAGTGCCTCCGGCGTCGCCGTCCTTGAACGTGCCTGCCAGCGTGTCACCTGCCAACTGGCCATCGAAGATGGTGGTCGTGGCATCTCCCACGATCTCGAGATGGACGCGTGGGGCGTCGTGCGCTATCCGGTTGATCGGAATATCCGCCACTCGGAGCTGGTCGGAGCTGAACGACCCGCGATACCCGTCGGGACCCTTGTCGAAAGCGAAGCTGACCTCGAGCACGGCGCCTTCTCGAATCCAAACGCCCGCCCAATGGCCGGCGAGATCCGACTGTGCTGCCGCACTGCCGGACGGCGCTACGGTCCTGGCGACGAGGGTGGTCGTGCCTGGCGCGCAGAGACCATCCACGACCATGGAAGCCGCGCCGTCGGTCGTCGACGCGAGTCGCCCGCTGCTGTCGGCGCAGAGCAGGCGGACGCCCGTTTCGCCCGGTTGCAGCGGCGTGCCCGTGTAGGTAAAGCGGCGGGCATCGCTGGAGACCGCATAACGAAAGGCGTAGCCCGCGTGGTCGGAGGCTGGATCGAAGCCTGCGGAGGCCGGGCCGGAGGCCAGGGCCGCCGCGGAATCGGGGTAGCGGCCGTGGTCGACATGCCAGAGGGCGGCGGCCGCGCTGACGAGCCCCGTGCGGGCGATGGCTTCCTGCTCGTTCCAGGAGACTCGCGCGCCGAGCAGGCTGGCGGGTGTCTGGAGCGTCAGGAACGCCCGCGCGATCCGTCGGCGGGCCCCGGGTTCGGTGCGGGCCTGGTCCAGCAGTCGATCGAAGGCCGGCGACTCCAGCTCCTGGGCGGCGGCCACGAAGCCCCCCTCGCAGCCGGGGTTGAGCCAGCACTCGTTGATGTGGCGGAACAGCTCGTTCCAGTCGATGGCCCACGCCGGGATGCGGCGCAGGTTCGGCGGCGGGGGCTTCTGGCCGAGGACCGCGTAAAAGGGTTCGAAGCTGCCGAGCACGGCGGACAAGCGCTCCTGCCAGGCCTGGGGGGATCGTCGCGCGGCGCGATACAGGTCGAGATAGCCGGCCAGGAACTGGAGCCTCTCGCTGACGTCCAGCACCTCGTCGAGGGGACTCGACGGGGGAACCTCGCGCAGCTCGCCGAGCAGCGCCGTGGCCTGGTCACGCCGAGCGGGCGGCGGGTTCGCGAGGGCCACGACCGGTTCTGAGGCGATCCCTCGCACTGCGGCGGCGACGAGCCGGTCCATGAGCCAGGGACCCTGGTCGACGAGCGCGGCGAAGCGCAGGCCCAGGATCAGGTCGCGCCGCGCGCGGTCGCTGTCTTCAACTGCGGCGCGCCGGAGGGTCCGGGCGCGGAAGGCATTGGCGATCAGGCGGGTACCCAGGTGTGAAGGTACCGCTGTGTCCATGGCCATGTCGCCCGGAGGCGCGAGCCAGAAGCGCGGGAGCGACCGTACGACCTGCTCGGCGAGCGCGATCCTCCATTCGTTGACACTTAGCCAGGCCGCGATCAGTGGGGCATCGACATCGTCCCACGGACCCAGCAGCGCCCGCCGGTGCTGCTCGGCAAAGGCGGCCGCGAAGTCCGCGGGCAGGTGTCCGGTCAGCTCCTTCTCCAGGGGCGCGACGTCGCCCACCTGGCCGATCAGCCGGATCTGCAGCAAGGCGGTCGCCGCGTTATTCTCCGACGTCACGCCCGTTGCGTACCTGCGAGTGAGCCACGCCGCGTAGTCCGGTGTGCCGTCCGACCGCAGCGGCTCCGTGATCCAGGTCGTCTCCCTGGAGACCGCCAGCGGCTCCACGGGCGGATCTCCCGCGAGCGATGGAAGTGTCGATGCGAGCAACGCGGTGATCACGGCCGTTCCGAGAGCCACCCGTGCGCCGAGCTTCATCGAGTCCTCCTTGACGCGCCCGCCGAGCGCGACCTCAGCGCAGCCAGGGCCTCGCGCTCGGCACCGCGGTGGGCATGGTACCAGCGCGGTTCGGGGATCAGATAACCTTGACGCTTGCCCCGCGGGCAGCTTACTGTCTCCGTCAACGCCTCTCGTTCCTCCCACAAGGGGTGCCGCATGTGGATGGGACTCGTCCTTTCGGCTCTCTCGCCTCTCGCCTCGCCGCCGCAACTCCCCGCGCTGCTTCGGGTGCCGATCCTGATGTACCACCGGATCGGAGACCCCGAGCCCGGCGCGGCGGGCCTGCGCCTGGACCTCGTGTGTCCCCGCTCGATCTTCCAGGCACACCTGCGATTCCTCCGCGAGAGCGGCTACACCAGCGTGACGTTCCGGGAGCTGCAAGCGGCTCTCCAGGGGACCGCGAAGCTCCCGAGGAAGCCCATTGTCCTGACCTTCGACGACGGGCTGGAGAGCCATTGGTTCGCCTTTCGGGACCTCGAGGAAGCGGGAATGAAGGGTGTGTTCTTCGTGGTGTCGGGGAAGCTCGACGAGCCGGGGCGGTTGCGTCGCGAGCAGGTCCGCGCCATGGCGAACGGCGGGATGGACATCGGCAGCCATTCGGCGACCCACGCGGACCTGCGAGCCCTGGGTCCAGCGGAGCGGGAGCGTGAGATCGCGGGGAGCAAGCACGAGCTGGAGGCCCTGCTGGGCCGCCCGGTGCTGGCCTTCGCCTATCCCGGCGGGTCCTACGACCTGGAGTGCCTCCCGATCCTGGCGGCGGCCGGATACGTGTTCGCGCGAACGACCGCCCCTGGCATCGCCGCGGTATCGCTGGCGGCCTTCGAGCTGGAGACTGTCCCCGTCTGGCACGACACGGATTCCCACAGGCTCGAGGGCAAGCTGGCTCGGCTGGGGAAGCGCGACGCAGCTCCCTGAGCCAATCCCTTCGCAGCCTGCGCGTCGCCGAGCAGGGGGTTGCTCATGAAGGGACCCTCGCTGCCCTCCAGTGAGGGCGAAGGCGATCCGATCCGGTGCCGCCGCGGCCACCCTGGCGGCGCTGCTCGCTCACGCGGCCTGGGCCCAGGCGCCGGCGGCCGCGAAGCCGTTGGGCACGACCACCACCAACTGGGCGGGCGTCAGCATCGACCTGATGTCGGTCGAGCGGAAGGGCAGCATCCTCACCGTGAAGTGGGCCGTCCGCAACGCGGGGGCCAAGCCGGCGGTTGTTCGCTTCGGCCTCACCGGCAAGAACCAGGGCACCTACGTGGTCGACGAGGACAGCGGCACGAAGTACTACGTCCTCACGGACAAGGAAAAGCACTCGCTCGCGTCCGAGCACGTCTACCTGAACTCGGACACCTACGGCATCGACGAAGCCGTCCCTCCGGGCGGCACCAGCCGACTGTGGATGAAGCTCCCCGCGCCACCGCCGCAGGTCAAGGCCATCAGCATCTTCTTCACGAACGCCGAGCCCCTCGAAGCGGTGCCCATCACGGACAAGTAGCGTGCGCCGTATCGCGCCACTCGCGCTCGCGTTGCTCGTTGGCTGCGGCTGGTGGGACAAGAAGCAGGAGGGCGTCCACGGCTCCGTAGGAGGAGATGCCGGCGCCGGTCGCCGAACCGGAAGCTCCGCACGCGTGGCGAGCGGCCCCGGGCGGCGGGGCGCGCCGGAGGCGTGGACGGATCCCGAGCTGCCTGACGCGCAGGCCCTGGCGGAGCAGGTGGTGGCCGAAGCTTGGAACCAGGACAAGGTGACGCAGCTCCGCATGTCGGAAGCGCGCCTTGACCCCGCACGTCTCGCTCGATGGCCAGACCCTCAGTCGCGATCGCCAACGACCGCTCCCCGGCGTAGGATCCCCATACGCGGCGAAACCCGCGGTTTGGTCCAACACGTTGTTTCCGCAGTCGCGCCAGCCTCACCGGAATGCCCAGACTCAACGGTGTGCGCCTACGGAAACAACCCTATTTGTTGGACCGACCCTGGGTGCGGAACCACGAAGCACGCGGTTTCCTTCGAGGAAGGCTCCACGGTCTTTGGCGATCCTCTGGCTGGCACAGTTCCGGATCCCGACCATTCTGTTGAGGAGCAGCGGTTCGTGACGATCGGGCTCTCCACAAGCCAGAAGCTCCTGGCTGTCGTACACTCGGATCGGGGTGACGACGTGCGGATCATCAACGTCCGACGTGCAACCCCGAGTGAAAAGAAGCGGTATGAAACAGGTCAAGACTAAGGCTCCTGACGAGATGCGCGCTGAGTATGACTTCAGCCGTGCCGTACGAGGGAAGTACTACGAGCGTTACAGGACCAGTTCGAACGTCGTCGTTCTCGATCCCGATGTCTCGGAGGCTTTTCCTAACGCTGTAGCCGTCAACAAAGCGCTTCGTTCCCTCGTCAAGAAGCGCCTCTCTGTCGCCAAGCGCACTAGCCGAAGGGGCGGTCCAACAACGCGTTGAACCTGACGAAGGGCGCAAGGTGGCGCGCGCTTGACTCGTCTGCGCGCGCGCAGGATCTTGAGGCGCCCTTCGCAGGTTAACGCTGTTAGGCGGTCCATAAGTAAGGAGGAGAAGCATGGCCGGAGTAAAGATTGTTGTCATCTACCCGTCACCACGAGACGTGAGCGCGTTCGAGCGAGCCTACACACAGGATCACGGCCCCATGGTCACGCCCCAGAACTTCAGAGGCATGACGAGATTCGTCGCGTCCAAAGTCGTAGGAACTCCCGACGGGAGCCCGGCGCCCTTTTACAGGGTTGCGGAGCTTCATTTTCCATCGATGGAGGCTTTGAAAGCAGCCGCGGCTTCTCCGTCGGCGCAAAAGGTGGTCGCCCACGCCGTATCTATTTCGACCGGGGGGAAGCCAATTATCTTGGTTGCGGAAGAGGACACCAAGACCTTTTGAGCGGGCGCGGCCGCTGATGACCTGATACACGGCCACCAGGGCCGCTCGAGGACCGACCGGTGGGGATCTCCTAGAACAGATGGGTTACCAGGTAGATCACCACCAAGAGTGAGAGCGGAACGCCCACGAGCCATGCAACCAGATATTTCATCTATCGTCGTCCATTCCATTCAGACAAATAGCAAATCGCATGCCCAGCCTAAGTTCTTGAAAAGAGGGTCTCGACCCTCTTCGATCCTGTAATCTTTACGGATTGTTGCGGCACTGATGAAGAGCGTGGGAATCATCGGCGGCATCGGTCCCGAGTCGACGATCGACTACTACCGCCTGATCGTCGCCTCGTACCGCGAGAGGAAGGGCGACGGGAGCTATCCCTCGATCCTGATCAACAGCATCGACCTGCAGACGCTGGTGGCCCGGTTCGAGGCGAAGGACCTGGCCGGTGCGACCGCCTACCTGGCGGCGGAGTTGTGGAAGCTGGCACGGGCGGGCGCCGACTTCGGCTTGCTGGCTGCCAACACGCCGCACATCGTCTTCGATGAGCTGCGGCGCCAGTCGCCGATCCCGCTGATCAGCATCGTGGAAGCGACCCGCGACGCCGCCGAAGGTCTCGGGCTGAACAGGGTGGGCCTGATCGGCACGCGCTTCACCATGCAGGGCGGGTTCTACGAG
>JBGPOS010000118.1:0-6324 GCA_041488155.1 Tepidiformaceae bacterium | reverse complement strand
TACCTGGACGGCCAGCCGCTGGGCCCCGAAGCGACGTCCGAGCCGTACACGGTTCTCTGGAACGCGCCGGCGACACCGGTGGGTAGCCACACACTGACGGCCGTCGCTCGCGACTACGCGGGGAGCACCACGACGAGCGCTCCCCTGTCCGTGACGGTCGCCGCGTCGACGACGGCCCTCGCCGGTCAGTGGGGAGCGCCGTTTGCATGGCCCATCGTGGCCGTGAACGCCACGCTGCTGGCGAGCGGCGAAGTGCTGGCCTGGGACGGCCAAACTGCAGGCCAAGACGCCCGGCTCTGGAATCCCGTGACCAATACCTTCACGAGTGTTCCGAACAGCAACACCAATATGTTCTGCTCGGCCCAGTGCCAGTTGGCCGACAGCCGGATCCTCGTCGCGGGCGGACACATCGCAGCGCACTGGGGCGTAAAGGACACGAACATCTTCGATCCGACCGCGCATACGTGGACACGTGTCGGCTCCATGCACACGGCACGTTGGTACCCGACGGTCACCACGCTGCCCGATGGGCGGATTCTCGTCACCGCGGGTGAGATGGGCTGTGCGGGCTGCGACGCTCCGCTGCCCGAGATCTACAATCCGCAGACGAATATCTGGACCGAGCTCTCTCTCGCAAATCTGCCGCTGCCCTACTACCCCCACATGTTCGTCCTGCCCGACGGCCGTGTGCTGGCAGCGTCGACATCGGAGCATCCCATCATCTCCCAGATCCTCGACGTCGCCACGCAGACGTGGTCCGTGGTAGACCCGGATCCAGTGGATGGTGGGAGCGCCGCGATGTACCTTCCGGGCAAGATCGTGAAGGCCGGAACGTCGTACCACGCAGACGATCCGGTGGTACCCTCCGCCGCCACGACATACGTCCTGGATGCGACCCAACCGTCCGCCCGTTGGCGGGAGACGCCTCCGATGGCCTTTGCGCGGACATACCACACCCTCACCCTCTTGCCCGACGGCAACGTGCTGGTCACCGGAGGTGGCACGACGACGAATGCCGTCGGCATCAGCGGGGCCGTGTTCCCGGCAGAGATCTGGTCCCCCGCGACGGAGACGTGGACGACCGGGGCGAGCATGACGGTGGCACGACTCTATCATTCGACCGCGCTCCTGCTTCCGGACGCTCGGGTGCTCATCGCAGGAGGTGGTCGCTTCAATGCAGTGGGGGAGCCAACCGATCAGTTGAGCGCCCAGATCTACTCGCCGCCCTACCTGTTCAACGGAGCCCGGCCCGTGATCAGCTCGGCGCCGACGACGGCCACCTATGGCGGGACCATGGCCGTGCAGACGCCAGATGCGTCACGGATCGCCAGCGTCGCGCTGATCCGGCTGGGCTCGGTGACCCATATGTTCAACATGGATCAGCGGATCGTGCCGCTGGGGTTCACGGCGGCGGGCTCGAGCCTGAGCGTGCAGGCGCCCGGCAATGCCAATCTCGCGCCGCCGGGGTCCTATATGCTGTTCATCCTTGATACGAACGGGGTGCCCTCGGTCGCCGCGATCCTGCAACTTCAGTGAGCGGTGATTCGGAAGTCGTGTTGTGCGTGATCGACGCCGAGCCCGGCAAAGGCCGCGACCTTGCCGCTGGTCACGGCCGCCGCGCGAGGCACACGGTGCAAAGGCGCCGGGAACCTGTCGCTCGGCGGCGCCCGCCTGGGCGGTCGGGATGCATCGCTGCCGGTACGCGGACGCCCCTACATCTACCCGCCTCATGACATCGGGTGACGCGCGACGTCGAGCAACAGCTTCTGGAGCTCGATGATTCCCGTGCGAATGCCACTGCGAGTTTCCCACCATCAGTCGGGATCGAACTTCGAGTGGCGCGCCGGGCGAATCGCGATTCTCGTCTGGTGGCCCTTCATGGATCGATGAAGCACTCGACGTAAGCGCCGCGAGTGGTCGGTAGAGCTCACGACCACGATTGAACGGAACCGGTGCCGGTCGCACCAGTCGGGAAGCACCTCAGCCTCGCCGTTGGTTCCCGCGACCGCCCTGGGGATGTGCTCGACCGCCGTCACGCCAAGCAACCTGAGTTGGCGGGCTGACCGCGTGGCCGCGTCTTCGTAGGGGACTCCACGGCGGATGAACTCGCGATCCACCGCATCGAGAGGGTCGGCAAAAAGTGCTACGCGCGTGGCGATACCACTATGAACAAGATCGGCAGCTTCGAGCACCCCGGCGCCGCCCGCATCACCAGCGATGACGACGATATCGGCCGGTTCGACGGGATCGTCGACAACGAGTGCCCATCCTGCGGCCCGGAGAATCGATCCTCGAATGGCGGGTACAACGACGATGATCGCGGCCGCCAACACCACCACCGCCAGGATTCGGCCCCAGCGCGAGCACCGAGCAATCGTCATCTGAGCCTACGTGCGATCGTTGCGCTGCCTCGGGATTCGGTTGCGGTCACCTGCTGTCTTTAGCAGACCCCAGACGGTGAATAGAAGAGAACCCTGAGACCGTGTGGGCGGGGGGCATTCTTGCGGGGAGTACCACCCCACCACGCGGGCGCCGTCATCCGAGCGCCGATAGTGCAACGCACCTCCCGATCTCAGCACGCAGCGCTGGCCCCACGGCGAGGCGCTGTTTTCCCATGGGCGACCGAAGATTCCTTCCTTGCCTCGACCATGTACCAGCAATCTGCATCGCGTGAAAACGAGTTGCACACACATCTCACAATCTGGGGACGTCCACCGTCTCTCCTTTTTTAACTTCTCCTGCGATTACTGCTATTTGTACTCCTCTCATTAGTGGTGTATGTTTTGCATACCAGTCAGCAAACAGTGCGATAAAGGTTCGTCCAATGCCTTTCGCGTTCGGCCCACGGCGTGAATTTCGTCTGGGCGGGGCCGGCAGATGGCTTGTGACGTCGGCTCTTGCGCTAGCCGGCGTTCTGCCCGCAACGTCCCCAGGAGAAGCTGGGGTGCTAGCGGCGTCGTGGACGGCCCCCACCGCGAATACCGACGGAACCCCCCTGACCGATCTGACGTCTTATCGCATCTACTATGGGACTTCCGACCCTCCCTGCCCCGGATCCTCCTTCGTCCAAGTCGCTTCGCCGACACCAACCCCTCCGGTAGCTCAAACGGTAGCTTTTGGGCTCACCGGGCTTGTCACGGGCGTGCTCTACCACGTTGCGGTCACCGCCGTGGACATGGACGGGAATGAGAGCGCCTGTTCAACGAGCGTGACGGCCGTCGCACGGACCGACGCGACGGGCCCCACCGTCGCCATCACCTCGCCCACCGCCAATCCCACGCACAGCACGAGCAGGTCGCCCTTCACCATCTCGGGCACCGCAGCGGACAACATTGGGGTGACCCAGGTCACCTGGGCCAACAACCGCGGCGGCAGCGGCACGGCCTCCGGCACCACCAGCTGGTCGGCCACCGGCATCGTCCTGCTGCCCGGTACCAACGTGCTGACCATCACCGTGCGCGACGCCGCCGGCAACACCGGCACGGCCACCTTGACGGTCACCGGCCCTGGAGACGACATGGACTTCACCGGCGACGGCAAGGCCGACGTCGCCATCCACGACGAGCAGACCGGCGCCTGGTACGTCGGCGTCTCCACCGGCACCGGCTTCCGCATCGAGGCCTGGGCCAGCAGCCTCGGCAACCGCGGCGATGCCGTCGAGCAGGTCCTCGTCGGCGACTTCACCGGCGACGGCAAGACCGACGTCGTCATCCACGACACGCTCACCGGCAACTGGTACGTCGGCGTCTCCACCGGCACCGCCTTCCGCATCGAGCTCTGGGCCAGCGGCTTCGGCAACCGCGGCGATACCGTCGAGGAGGTCTTCGTCGGCGACTTCACCGGCGACGGCAAGACCGACGTCGCCATCCATGACAAGCAGACCGGCAACTGGTACGTGGGCGTCTCCACCGGTGCCGGCTTCCGCGTCGAGCTCTGGGCCAGCGGCTTCGGCAATCGCGGCGATGCCGTCGAAGAAGTCTTCGTCGGCGACTTCACCGGCGACGGCAAGGCCGACGTCGTCATCCACGACAAGCAGACCGGTGACTGGTACGTGGGCGTGTCCACCGGCACCGGCTTCCGCGTCGAGCCCTGGGCCAGCGGCTTCGGCAATCGCGGCGACGCCGTCGAAGAAGTCTTCGTCGGCGACTTCACCGGCGACGGCAAGGCCGACGTCGCCATCCACGACAAGCAGACCGGTGACTGGTACGTCGGTGGCTCCACGGGCGCCAATTTCCTCGTCGGGCTCTGGGTCACCCGATTTGGAAATCGCGGGAACGCCGTCGAGGAGATCTTCGTCGGCGACTTCACCGGCGACGGGAAAACCGACGTTGCCATCCACGACCGGCAGACCGGCAACTGGTACGTCGGCGTCTCCACCGGCACGAGCCTTCGCATCGAGCCCTGGGGGAGCGGCTTCGGCACCCGCGGCGAAACCGTCGAGCAGGTCCTCGTTGGGGACTTTTCCGGCGACGGCAAGACCGACGTCGTCATCCACGACAAGCAGACCGGTGACTGGTATCTCGGCGTTTCGACTGGCGCCGCCTTCCGCATCGAGCACTGGGTCAGCGGCTTTGGCAACCGCGGCGACAGTATCGAAGAAGCATTCGGCGGGGAGGCCCCAGACCGGTGAGCAGAAAGCTTGGTGGCTGCGCCTTCCCGATGGACCTTCCACCGGCTATCCGTTGCAAGCTGGCGCCACCATGAGGCCGGCCGGTCGCGTGAACGGCTCCGCGGATGGCGACGCGCCGGCGTGACCCGCGCAGGGGGCCCAGCCCACAGGACGCCGCCATTCTGCAGCGGGCCATCTATGCTCTCGTCGACTACGCTCATGTCGCGGTCCAAGCGGGACGCTGGCATTTACATATCCTGGTGGACGGCGGCGAAGCGGTCGCCCGGTATACCCCGCTCGGTGGTGGCCGGTACGGCCTGAGTTTTCACAGCCACACCGGCCGCTGGGAGCCCATGCCGATCATGGGCGACCTTGTCCATCTCGCACAGGATCTCGTCACCACCCTCGGTCCCTATCTCCACCGGCTGGACTTCCCCGACACGAAAAGCGGGTCGGACCACTTGGCTGCGCTGCGGCCGCCGCGACGCACAGCCGACGACAACCTCGGCCATGTCGCTTCCGTGCTGCGAAAGGAAGCTGCTGCCGGCGAGACGGACCTGGAACTCTCGGTGATGTCAATCGGACCCAGCCAGAGACGCCGGTGCCACGTTGACTGCCAAGAATTGTCGAAATAATCACGTAAACCAGCATTAAAATGAGAGTTTCCGTATGGCACATTGATTGCCCGACCAGCTGCCCCGAAGGCTTTTGCGCCGAGGGGGAGAGCGATCGTGATTCTTTGGCGGCGGTACCTACTAGCTCTTGGTCTGATACTCACCGGAGTCCTGCTGGTGGCGGCTCCGGGAGGAGCCGGCGTCCTGGATGCCTCGTGGACCGCCCCCACGACGAATACCGATGGAAGCGCCCTGAGCGATCTGGCGTCCTATCGCGTCTACTTCGGAACCTCGAACCCTTCGTGCCCCGGATCCGCCTCTTCCCAAGTCGCATCGCCCACGCCAGCCCCGACTTCCGGCCAAACCGTAACCTTTGGGCTCACGGGGCTGGTCACGGGCACGCTCTATCACGTCGCCGTCACCGCAATGGACGCGAGCGGGAATGAGAGCGCCTGCTCGACCACCGTAAGTGCCGTTGCGCGAGCGGGCAGCGGGACCGATACGACCGCGCCGACGCTCGCCATCACGTCACCGACCTCCAATCCGACGCTCAGCACGAGCACCTCGCCGCTGACCGTCGGTGGCACGGCCGCGGACAACGTCGGGGTCACGCAGGTGACGTGGGCCAACAACCGCGGCGGCAGCGGCACCGCCTCCGGCACCACCACCTGGTCGGCCCCCGGCATCGTCCTGCAGGCCGGCTCCAACGTGCTCACCGTCACCGCCCGCGATGCCGCCGGCAACACGGCCACCGACACGGTGACGGTGACCTTCACGACGACGTCGTCCGACACCACCCCGCCCACCGTCGTGATGACCGTCCCCACCTCCAGTCCGACCCACACCACGAGCAGTGCATCCCTCACGCTGGGCGGGACCGCGTCCGACAATGTCGGGGTCACGCAAGTCACCTGGGCCAACATCCGTGGCGGCAGCGGCACCGACGCCGGCACCACCACCTGGTCTGCCCCCGGCATCGTCCTGCAGTCCGGCACGAACATCCTGACCGTCACCGCCCGCGACGCCGCCGGCAACACCGCGACCGATACCCTGACCGTCACCGCCACGGTCTCCGTCACCGACCTCCCCGCCCCCACCGTC
>JBGPOS010000117.1:0-6379 GCA_041488155.1 Tepidiformaceae bacterium | reverse complement strand
CTCCCCCCACCCCCAGCGCCCCGACCCCGCCCCGCATCCCCTCGGTCACGCCCCCGCGAACGCGAATGTGGAACATCAGTTCGTCCGTCTTAATCGATTCCACCCGCGCCCGCCGCGCCACCGATTTCACAAGTGCCACGTAGAGGAGGTTGTCGACCGCGGGCGGTACTGGGCCGAAACGGTCCGCCAGCTCAGCCTGCATCTCCGCCACCGCCTGTGGAGTTTCGACTTCCGCGATCCTCTGGTACACCGCTAGCCTGACGTGGACCTCAGGGATGTACTGCTCCGGGATGTGCGCGCTCAGCGGCAGGTCGACCGTTGGAGGTGGCGGAAGCGGTGGCGGTCCCGCCACCTCCGGCCGGAAGGCCCGCTTGAGTGCCCCCACAGCCTCGGCCACCAACTTCGAATACATGTCGAAGCCCACCGCCGCGATGTGTCCGCTCTGCTCCGTGCCGAGCACGTTTCCAGCCCCCCGGATCTCGAGGTCGCGCAGCGCGATCTGGAATCCGGCTCCGAGTTCCGTCGCCTCGAAGACAGCCTCCAGCCGCTTCTGCGCCTGCTCGCTCATCGCCCGATCCTTGTCGTATAGCAGGTAGGCGTACGCCCGGTTCGCTGCCCGCCCCACCCGCCCCCGGAGCTGATACAACTGCGCCAGCCCCAGCCGGTCAGCGTCGTTGATGATGATGGTGTTCACATTCGGGATGTCGAGCCCGCTCTCGATGATCGTCGTGCACACGAGCACATCGTGGTCTCCTGCCCCGAACTCCATCATCACTCGTTCGAGCTGATCTTCAGGCATCTGCCCGTGCCCCACCGCGATCTCCGCTTCGGGTACGATCTCTCGCAGGCGCGACACGATGCGTTCGATGTTGTGCACCCGGTTGTGCACGAAGTACACCTGACCCCCGCGTTGGAGCTCCCGGTCGATCGCCTCACGGATGATCTCATCGTCCCACTGCAGCACGTACGTCCGAATCGGCAGCCGTTCCTCGGGCGGCGTCATCACGGTGCTCATGTCGCGAATCCCTGTCAGTGACATCTGCAGCGTCCGCGGAATCGGCGTCGCCGAGAGAGTCAGCGTGTCCACTTCGGCCCGCATCTGCTTCAGTCGCTCCTTATGGCTGACTCCGAACCGCTGCTCTTCGTCGATCACGACCAGCCCCAGATCTTTGAACTGCACGTCCTTCTGCAACAACCGGTGCGTGCCGATTGCCACGTCGACCTCCCCAGAGGCGATACCGGCGACGATCTCCCGCTGCTGCTGGTCGCTGCGGAACCGCGAGAGCACGTCCACCCGAATCGGGAAGCCCGCTGTCCGCTCTCGGAACGTGCTCCCGTGTTGCTCGGCCAGCACCGTCGTTGGCACCAGGATTGCCACCTGCTTGCCGTCAGCCACCGCCTTGAACGCCGCCCGCACTGCTATCTCGGTCTTCCCGTAGCCCACGTCGCCGCAGATGAGCCGGTCCATCGGCCGCGGCCGCTCCATGTCGCTCTTCACCTCGGCGATAGCCTCCACCTGGTCCGGCGTCTCGACGAACGGGAACGCCGCCTCCATCTCCATCTGCCACGGCCCGTCCTCTGCGAAGGCGTGCCCCTGTGCGATCTCCCGCTTCGCGTACAGTTCGATAAGGTCCTGCGCTAGCTCGACTACAGCCTGTTTCACCCGTCGTTTCGCCCGCGCCCACTCCTGCGACCCCAGTCTGGTGAGCCCCGGCGGATGGTCAGCCGGGCCCACGTATCGGCTCACCGGGTCCAGTCCGTCAGCCGGCACGTAAAGCCGATCCCCCTCCGCGTACTGCAGTTCCAGATACTCCCGCTCTACCCCCTCCACCGACCGCCGCACCATCCCCCCGTAACGCGCGATGCCATGGTCGGCGTGGACCAGGTAGTCTCCAACCTCCAACGTCGAAACGATGTCAGCCCGGATGCCCGCTCGCGCCCGTGTCGGCCGCCTCCGCTTGCGGAACCCGAACACCTCAGCGTCGCTGATCAGCACCACTCGCTCGTCGAGGACGAAGCCACCCCCCACCGCCAGGGGCAGCAAGGTGATCGTTCCCGCCACCGGCCGTTCGTCGACCCGCCTCCGAAGCACCGCCGCGATCCCCTCGGCGTCCATCAGTTCGGCCAGTCGCAACGCTTGCTGCGAGGCGATCACCACCGCCTTGCCTTCCTTCGCCCATTGACCGGCCTGCTGCGCGAGCGGCTTCAGCTTGCCCGCGAACCCGGGCGTGGCCCGCAGCGGCAACCGCGTTGCCCCCAACTCCTCGCTCCCGAATCGTTGAAGGTGCAGACCGCGTCGTGCCGCGAGCAAGGGCCGGATGCTGTCCGCCCCGGTATTGAGTTCAGGTAGTCCCGTTGGGATCGATCCCCGGCGCTCCAGCTCCGACCGCGAGCGCTGTTGCTGATCAGCCTGGCGCTCCAGTGCCAGGACGCCCTCGTCTGCGTCGTCGAAGATGATCGCGCCCGCCTCATCGAAGTGGTCCAGCGCCGTAGTCGAGTACAACAACGGCTCGAAGAATCCCTCGTACCCGCTTCGATTGCCCTCCGCGATCAACGTCAGTTGCTCGACTACGTGCTCCGCCGCATCTTCGCTGGCTTCGAGTTGGCCCAGCAGCGCGCGAGCCGCCTCGTGGGCCTCCCGCGTGCCCGTGACCGCTGGCGGCAGGTGCACCCGGTCCATCGTTCCGACGCTTCGCTGCGACCCCAGGTCGACCTGCCGGATACTCTCCACCTGGTTTCCGAAGAACTCGATCCGAAAAGGGTGCTCCGACCCCGCCGGGAATACGTCCACGATCCCCCCGCGGCGCGCCACCGAGCCGGCTCGATCCGCCAACGCCGTGACCTCATACCCGCGTCGTTCCAGCTCCCCGAGCAACGACTGTGGCTCGATTCCGTCACCCACGCCGACGCCGATCCCCTCTGCCTCGACCCCCGGGCCCGCACAATGCTCAGAAAGCGACGCCCACGAGGCCACGACCAGCGCCCTCCCGCCGCTGCGCATCAGCCCGAGCGCCCGCGCGCGCTCCAACGCCACCAGCGGGTCGTCGCGCGTGAGTTCATAGGGCAGGCGCTCCCGTTCCGGGAGCCTCGCCAGCGGCACGTCTTCCAGGAAAGTCGCCAGCTCTTCGTACAGCGCCTGTGACCGCGCCGGAGTCGGCGCCAGGAGCAACACCGGATGCTCAGATCGGGCGGCGAAGGCGCCTGCCACCACTGCCTTCGCCGTCTCGGGCACACCGAGGCGCAGCTCTCCCTTCCCCGGAAGGGCCAGAGGGGCAACCACGTCAGCTACCGCGGCCGTGAGGCCGACAAGTTCGCTGGCCAGCAAACACTCCCGGGCCCAAGATCCGCTGAGCGGATGGGCCCGCCGGCATTTTACCTCACCCAGAGTCGAACCGCCGCCGCGCGCTCAGAAGCGCCGCTCGCGAGACAACTGGCGCGCGTTGCCCCTACTCCAGGGCCAGGACCGCCCAGACACCAACGTGGTCGCTCGGCCAAACCCCTCCCACCCGCTGTGCACCCGCCAGTCCCGCCGACTCGACAACCAGCCCCCGCCCCAGGATGTGGTCGAGGATCGCCGGGGGCGCGCCCTCTGTCTCGCCACGCAACCCCGTCGGGAACGTCGGATCGCCTGCCGGGTCCGGCGCCAGCGGCGTCAAGACGCTGCCCAGCACCCCGAGGGTTCCCCCTCCCGGCGTCGCGTTCAGGTCACCGCACAGCACCACCGCCCCTCGCTCCGGCAGCAGGCCCAACAGTCCCTCTGCTTGCGCGTGGCGGACCTCCCCGCTGTGCGGGTTGAGGTGCGTGTTCACCACGGTCACGCCGCTCGCCGCCAGCGTGACAGCGATCGCGATGCGCTCCCCGGTCGCTGCCGAGTGCGTCTTGGCAACACTCCGCGTGCCCGGATGGATGATCGCCAGGTGTTCTCTCCAGCCGTCGGGGCGCACCATCTCCGTGCAGGCCGCGAACATCGCCCGCCGCTGCCTTTGCACTAGCGCTGCCGTCAATCGGCGGACGCTTGCCGTGTCGGGCGCTTCCTGAAGGCAAACCACGTCAGGGGCGACGTCCAGAATCACCGAAGCCAGCGCGTCGAACCGCGCTGCGAAGTCTCGCTCGTCGTCGCCCCGGTGGTTGTAGATGTTGTACGTCAGGATCCGGATCGGGTCAGCCATCCATCGACTATAAGGTCGCCCCGTGGCTGGTCGAAGCGAGCCGCCCCCGTCGCACCGCCGCCCTTTGGTAGCATGAGGTGGTGCCTGAACGCCCCCGCCAGGAACCTGGATGACTCGCCTGCCCCGGTGGCGCCGTGGCCCCTGAAGTCTCTCGTAGGTTCACGCGCCGGCGGCTCCTTGTAGCCACGGCGGTGGGAGTGGCCGGCGCGTCTGCTGCCGTAGCGGTACGCTCATGGCCTACCTCCCATAGTCGCCCGCCGCTCGCTCCGAGTTCACCGTCCCCTGCCGCCCCGGCGCCGACTCCGGCCCCGCCCCCAGCCCGTACGGGCGGCATCATCCGCACCCTTGCCCCTTCCTCCTTCAATTTCGATACCTTCGACGCGTTGCACACGGGCGAGCCCTCCGTCGCCGAGGTCCTCGGCCGAACCCACTCTCGCCTCGTCGAATGGTCCGACCCTGCCGCCGCTAAACTGGCCGGCGACCTCGCGATCTCATGGGAACAACCCGACGAAATGACGTGGATCTTCCGCCTCAACCCCCGCGCACGCTGGCAGGATCGCCCGCCCCTCGACGGTCGCCCGGTGGTCGCCGACGACGTCGCGACCCATTTCACTCGCGCCCTCCAGGAGGCTCGCACCGGCCGTCTCCCCGCCGGCCAGCGCCCCGCCGACCTCGCCCGCATCCGGCGCGTCACCGCGAGCGGCCCGCGCGTCATCATCGAAACCGGCAACCCCAACCCTCTCCTGCTCTCCACCCTCGCATCGCGTTTCGCCCTCATTCAGGCTCCCGAGGTCGTGTCAGCGCTGGCCTCCGGTGGCGATGGTTCGACCCCGCACCAGGTCGTCGGCTCGGGCCCGTTTACCTTCGATGGCTTCGACTCCGGCCACGCCCTCGCCTTCCGCGCCAACCTCGCCGGCCACCGCGTCCCTCTCGTCGACGGACTCCTGGTCGGCGAACCGGCCCGCGCCGTCACCGACTTCTCAGCCCGCCAGCTCGACGAGATCCTCACGCGCGACCGCCGCGACGCCGCCAGCATCCGCCGCGACCTCGCCGGCGAGGTCCAGGAGCTGTCGCGCTTCGAGGACTCCCCCGTCATCAGCTCCCTTTTCGTAGGTTCTCCCCCGTGGGACAACGCCAACCTCAGCGGCGCTCTCAATCGTGCCCGTCTGGCAGCTGACCTCTTCGCCGGGAGGGCGATAGCGTCAGGCCCGGTCGCCCCCGTCCATCCACTCGTTGCGCTTGACGAGACCACCCTCGCCGGCTATCCCGGCTACCGTCTCGATGCTGACGTTGATGCCCGCGACGCCCGCGCTGCCTGGCAGGCCGGCGGCGGCCCCGCGCTCGGCACAATCACTATGGACTTCCCCAACGTCTTCGACCCGCTGTATAGCGCCAGCTCCGTGGTGGTCGCCACGCTCAGCGAAGTCCTCGGGCCACAGTTCCGCGCGGCCGTCGACACCTACCCGGCCATCGCCGCCCGCGTCGAAAGTCACGGCTACGGCGCCGGAGCCGCGCGGCTGTGGTTCGGCTGGGGCCCACCCTTCCTCGACCCCGACCCCTCCGCCTACCTCCTCGCGACCTACGGCTCGGGGGGAGCGGCGCAAACATCCTTCGGCTTTCGCTCCTTGCGGGTTGCTTCAGTCGTCGATCGTCTCGCCTCGGAGTTCGACCAGTCCCGCCGCGCGGCCCTCGCCCGAGAGGCTTCGCTCGCATTACTAGACGAAAGTACAGGTGGCCTGGTCGATTGGCTGGTTCAGCGCTCCGAAGTGTTCCGCTGGCCCCACCTCCGGGCCGCCCCTCCCACCCCGTTCTGGACTCAATCCCTCGATGCAAACGCCTCTTTCGATACATCGAGCCCATCATTTCGAACCCGGCCGAACGGATAGGGCCGCGCTATACCGGGGCCCCGCGCCATCGAACTTGTCTTGACACTGCAAGGGTCGCTCGTATACTCGCCCCATCCGGCTGGGTGCCGGTGTCGTATACAAGGCAGAGTCATTCTCGGGAACAGT
Source organism: Tepidiformaceae bacterium (assembly GCA_041488155.1). Taxonomy (GTDB): domain Bacteria; phylum Chloroflexota; class Dehalococcoidia; order Tepidiformales; family Tepidiformaceae; genus JBGPOS01. The sequence goes on along the minus strand of JBGPOS010000117.1, from coordinate 198 downwards.
TCAAGGGGGGAAAGCGTTTCATGCGCCAGGAAGACAATTATTGGACTCGCCGCCTCGACGGCGGACGCTTCACTCGACGTCGTTTCGTCGGTGGGGCAGCGATAGCCGGCGTCGGTGCCGCGGGCCTCGGCCTCGTTGGCTGCGGCGACGACGACAACGTAAGCCCGACGTCCGCACCAAGCGGCGGCGGCACGACTG
>JBGPOS010000116.1:0-6471 GCA_041488155.1 Tepidiformaceae bacterium | reverse complement strand
CTCCTCCAGCAGCCGGACGGCGAACAGAAGGAAGTCGTCGAAATCGATCGCGTTGCGACGGCGCAGCACCTCCTGGTAGGCCCCGTACGCGGCACCAAGCTCCGGGTCACGAGTCCTCACCTGATCTGGCGAGAGGAGCCGGTTCTTGGCCCGACTTATCGAATCGAGAAACGCCTGCCGGGGCTGACGCTTCGGGTCCAGACCCAGGTCCTTGAGGGCTTGGGTGAGCGCCGCCCTCTGATCGTCCTCGTCGGCATACACTGACAGATGGTCGGGCTCGAAGCCGAAGTGGCCTCCCCACTGGCGCAGCAGGCCGAGGGCGAAGGCGTGAAAGGTGCCGGCCCAGACCTCATGGGCCGATTCGCCCAACACTGAGGCGAGGCGGCGCTTCAGCTCGCGGCCCGCCTTGTTGGTGAAGGTGACGGCCAGTATCGCTGAAGGGTCGGCGAGACCCTCATCAATAATGTAGGCAACGCGGGCGGCGATCACCGCCGTCTTGCCCGAACCGGGGCCAGCGACCACGAGGACTGCGCCCTCGGTGGCGGTCACCGCCTCGCGCTGCTCGGAGTTGAGGCTCGACAGGTCGAGCAACACTAACTCCCTGCAAGTTCTTTGAGGAGAAGCCAGAAGCAGGCATCCTCCAGCTCCAGCAGCACCTCCGGCCCTGGATCCGACGGCAGGTGTTGACGCAGCACGTCGGCGGGCCAGTCGCCTGGTTCCCAGTAGCAGGCGTGTAACTCCTCTTCGCTCGTGCAGCGGCCGAGCTCGGCGGCGAGGGTGTTCAAGGCAGGGACCGAGACGTCACGCTGCTTCGCCGGCGACCGTTCGTAGGTTTCGTAGCCTTTTCTCCAGACGGAGCGGGTGTATTCGCGAAAGCGGTTCTCCTTGGGCATGATGGGTCCTCCTTTTCTTGAAGGGCTTGCTTCGGGCATAGTTCTTCCCTCGGGACGCGAAAGCCTGAGGCCGCCCGCAGGCGGCCCCAGGCAACAACAGTTGATTCGGGGAAGTGTCAGTCGAGCGGACGGGCGCCCTTCAGAGCGGCGCGGGAGAGGTGGCGGCCCGGCCGCCAGCGGGGCAACCCAATCGCAGACACAACTTCGAGGCCGTCGTGTCCAGTTGGTACGAGCACGGCTCCCTTGCCGAAGGCAGCCCGGTAGTGCAGGGCGTTCCCGAGTCGCAGATGGCGGCAGGCGGCCAGCCAACAACCGTAGGCCTGTCGCGCCAGAGTATCCGGCATGTCGCTCAGGTCCAGCGGCTCGAGAGCGGCTGTCGCCTCGCGAGGCTGCCGGCGCATCAGGCGCCGAGCCTCACGCAGCGCCTCTTCGATCTTGTACGTCTTGACGGCCCACTGTTGCCGTCGTATCCTTTCGATACACGAGGCCAGGTCGGGCGAGTTGGGATGTTCCCTAGCAAGACCACCCAACAGCCTGCAGGCCTCGTTTAGCTTTCCTTCCGTCACCAGCGCCTCGGCCCTAACGATTCCTTCGCGTAGGCGCTCCTCGCGCTGGTGCTCCTCTTCCTTGCGACGGGCCTCTTCCTCTCGCGCCCGCTCCTCTGCCAGCAGGCGGGCCACGTCTTCGCCGACGGCGAGCCCTGCGACCTCGGCCGCGACCTCGGCTCGACGCTTCCCGGCCGCGGCTGCCACGGTGGCTGCGGCAGTCGCGACGGCCCGCGCCCGCTCACCGCACGTCGGAGTGAACGACTGCTCGGCCAGAGCCGACGCCTGTTCCGCGACCGCCTGTGCCTCGCTAACGACCTGCTCCAGCCTCGCGCCGTCGCCCTGCAGCCGCCGGTAGCGCGCGAGCGTCTCTTCGGCCTCTCGCCGAGCGCGTGCGTCCGCTGTCACCAAGTCGCGCAGCTCCTGCACTGCCTGGCTTGCGGCGTCGGCCAGCGCGTCGAGATCAGGCTCGACGGTCGGCGCGAGCACAACCGGTACGAGAGCTCGCACCTCCCCGGCTTCGTCGGCGGGGACGATCACGTCGCTGAACCGGCCGAGATCTTCCAGGCTCTTGAGCACTATTCCTTGAGTCATGATTGTTTACCTCCTCGCTATTACGACGCTTCGTCGTCGTTCTCGATCCGTTGGAAGGGCACAGCACGTCGCTGTTGCCCGTCGCGGCGCTCGTCGCCGTCCGGGTGCAGCGCAACCACGGGCGCACCCGCCCGCGCACGCGGCACCTCCAGGTCCAGGGGCATGTTCACGGCTGGTTTGCCTATGATGTCTTCGAGGGCACGTGCCAGTTGGTGGCGCAGAGCCGCTAGCAGCTCGTCCTCGTTCACCGAGCGGCCGTTCACTGACAGGGCCAGGTGCAGGACGTAACGCCGGTGTCCGTTCGAGCCCTCGAAGGCTTGGAGCAGCCCGTTGAGCTGCCGGCCTTCGTAGACGACGCGCTGGACCACGATGAGCATTCCTAGCGGCAGCTCGACGCCGAGGGCGCGAGCATAAATGCGGGCTGCTCTCGCCACCTCGCGCCGCAACCGCCGGGCCTGGCGCCGCCGTGCGTCGACTATCACGGTCGGCCGCCGTCTCCAAAGCCGCTGGTACAGGCGCACCATCGCTCTCCGGCAGAGACTCAACGCCCGCCGGCAGAGCTGCCAGCAGACGTCGGCCCAGCGACGCACGGCCCTGGCTCTCTTCGACTTCGTCCTTCGTCTACTTGTCACGCTGCCTCCCTCCCTTCGGTTGTCACCTGCTCTTGCAGGCTGTCCCACACGAGGTCGCTGTACTCGCCCATGAAGTGGCGTTCGCACTCCTCGCCGCGCGCGACGGCGATGGCGAGGCCGAGACGCTTCACCTGCCCGACAGGCACGTCCATGGCGACCAGGGCGATGGCGATCTCCCGGTACTCCGAGGGATCGATGCGCTCGGCCGCGAGTCTCAGCTTGTCGCGCGTCGACAGGCAGCAGATCTCTCGGCGGGATGCGGTGTCCAGTTGTTGTTGCACGATGTCGCTCCTTTCCGATCGCTAGAATGGCCAGGCCTTGAACAGAAGCGCTGTCACGGTGACGACGGCGCTCAGCAGGGCGGCGGCCCGGGCGGGACCATGCGAAGCACGGCCCTCCCGTCGCCTGCGGGCGTTGCTTGATGCCATGGGTTCGGTCTCCCTTCTGCTGGAAAATGCGAGAAGCCCCGCTGGGATCAACCCGGTGGGGCTGCTATGAGCTGGCTCGTCCCCCGGCTGCAGCCGGGGCTTCATTCTCCTATGTGCTCTCGGATCCTCCCTTCTGTGCGTTCATCCGGAACGATTCACTCGAACCCCGGCAGGGCCGTTTGCCTAGGAGCGCCCTTGTATCTGCCGGTGGCCACGTCGACGGCCAATTGCTCCCGCTCCTGCGTCGCCTGCCGCGCGTCCCGCTCCTGGAAATAGCGGCAGCGGTCTGCTTCCATCGCGGGTCGGATCTCGCCGAGATAAGCCGCTACCTCCTCGTCGGACGGCAGATCCTCGTGGAAGGCCAGCTGCCAGGCGAGGCGCAGCACGTCGCGGGTGTAGCGTCCCAGCCGCCCGTGCACGCCCTCCTCGAACCACACCTCCATTACCACGCCGAGTAGACCCTCTTCGTCGGCCCAGCACTCCGGCTCTAGCTGCCGCGTCGAGTACATCTCTAGCGTGCTCATTAGTTGCCCCACGGCATTTTCCGCCGACCACTCCTGCCAGACGTTCTGCCACGGGGGCGGAGCCGATTTCGTAAACGCGTACTTGCTCGTGTCGAAGATGCGGCTCGGTCCCTTCGGACGTTTGAGCTCGTCAGGCCGGTAGCGCCAGTGCGTGCCGTCGTCGAAGCGCACCTCCATCCAATCGCCACCATGTTCGGGAGACGCCAGGACGCTACCGATGTACATGCCGGTCCGGCCGGTCTCTTTGACCTCGACGAGGTTGTAAAGCCCGGAGAAGCGCATGTCATCGTTTCGGCTCATAGCAGCCTCCTCTGTCCGGTTGCGTCCATGCGGCGGCAGTCGCGACAGTGCCAGCCGCCTTTCGACCAGTCAACCTCCCACCCGCATCGGCGGATCTCGCCGACGAAGTCATAGGTGTTGGCGCGACGGAACTCGATGCCGCAGCCCGGGCAGACCACCCAATGACAGTGATTTATCTGTCCGGCTGCTCGATCAGCCGGCGTGGTCATGGCGGGCGGTCACCCGCCGCGCACGTCTGCTAGCTCGTCCTCGCGCAGATGGCTCAGGTCGCATTCGCTGTCGCAGGCGTGCGGCTCTTCGTGGCCTGACGGCCGCACGCACTCGTGGATGCCCAGCGAGGCGCCGCAGGTTGGGTATTCCCCTCCGGCGGCGGCGATGCCCTCGCGCATGTCCTTGATGCGCTGCCGCTCCTGCTCCTGCAGGGCGTCGAGCGCCGCCTCGAAGATGCAGAACTCTGACGGCGCCACGTAGACGCGGCGCTCAATGTCGGTGAGCTCCTTCCACTCCTCTGCGACTTTGATCAAGTGCTCGCTCTTCGCGATCTGGTCTTCGAACAGCTGGATGCTATGCCGCATCCCTTCCGGGGTCGGCGTGATGTCAATCGTCGTCATCAATCAACCTCCTCTGGTGAACAGAGCACGGCATTGCCCACGAGCACCTGGCCAGCGAGGTGCGAGGCCCTCACGTTCGGCCTCAGTTTCTTGAGCCTGCCGTCCTCATCCACGAAGAAAACCCGCTTGCCGGCGTCGCCGGGGATGCGGACCATTTCGATGTAGCCACCGACGAGAGCTTGCAGCTCCGCGAGGGTGAACTTCTTGCCGTTACGCGGCGCGTACTGCAAATCGCGGCCCGAAGGCTCGTAGAGCCTGGCCATCTAGTGCCTCCTGGTGGGGTCCTGGCACTGGTCGAGGGGTATGGGAACGAAGTAGAGGTCGCGCTCGATCATTATGCCCATCGGACCCCGGATGTCGGCCAGGTCGGAGAGCCGCCAGTAGCCGTACTCCTTCTCGTGGCCAAACACCACGCCCCAGAACATGACGTCCACGCGATCCTTGGCCCGCGGGTCGCTGAGCGGAACCTCGGAGCCATCCTCGAGTTCCGCGCTGGCCTCGGCCGCGTACCAGGTCCAGTTGGACCAGGGCGTGAAGTACTTGACTCGGGCAACGTTGTCGCCACTCTTGATGGGAGGCAACGTCCGCTCGAGTTCCTTAGTCAGCAGTGTCGACGTCGGCACGTTTCGCCTCCTCTTTGGATTCGCTGGTTAGCCCGGGGCCGACTGGCCCGTCGCTGACAACGTTCTGGACGACTACGGACGCCTTGCCATACGTCATGCTCTCGCGGTCGAAGACCCGCGTTCCGCTGTACACCTTCATCCGAGATCCTCCATGAGGGCGGCGATTCCGTCGATGTCGTCCCCAAGGAGGTCATGCAGGACTGCCGACTTCGCGGCGCGGTCGGAATCAATCGTGCTGTTGTGCCCCGTGCCGAACACCCGGCAGCCCTCGCCGGCAAAGCGGCGGCGGGCCGCCTCGAACGGGACGCCCGGGACATCGTGGAGCGTGTAAAGGTCCCACGGCTCACCGCAGACCGGACAGAAAATGTCCATTCGCTCTACCTTTCTGCTTCGTCGTTAGACTCAAAAGAAGTGCCGCCAGGCAGGCGGCACTCGTGATCGCGGCGGCCCGGGCGAGTTCAGGCGAAGCGCGGCCCACCCGTCGTGCGGGCGTTTCCCGATGACATATGGGTCTCCTTTCAAGAGACGAACAAAACGCGAGAAGCCCCGCTGGGTGAACCCGGTGAGGCTTCTGCGTCGCAGGCAGCGGGCGGTTTAGTGCCCGGGGCGCCCGTCGCCTACGGCCGCACCGACGAGAGACGTACCCTCGCCCCGACGCGCGGAGTGCCGGTGTGGCTTCTATGGGGGATGGCTGATTGCCCTGAGGTTTCGGGCTTCAACGTGTCGTGTGTCTAGCTCCTGGCGTCCTCCCTTCTTCCATATCTATAGGCGATTTCTCGGCGGCTGCTTCGAATCTCCCAGCGTAGTGAGCTCTTCTTCCCGTTGATTCCTCCTTTCGTTTGCCTTCTTCCACTCGGTGTCTGCCCTGTTCGACTGTAAACTGGAGAGCGAGCTCGTTTCCCTCTCGGGGTGATCCAGCTTAGGCCTGGACGGGTCGTCCTGTCGGTTGTTCCAGTGGCGGTACCGACGAAACGCACTTCTTACGCGTCTAGCTTACGCGGGCCCACTCAAACTCCAGTCGTAGATGGGGGGCAGCTGCAGTCGAATTCCGGTTCGTGCCGTCGAACTTTGGTCAAATCACAGCCTCGAAGCTGCGATCTGGGTGGAGATGGCTGCCGACCGGCACAGCGGACCGCCTGCGACAGTCGTCGTCGCTGCCGCCGGTGTCCGTCATCGCACAAGAAATCTCGAAAGCGTCAAGGAGCACCGACGCAACGTTGGTGAAGCTCTTGGACGAACAGGCGTCTAGGAAGGCGTAGCGCCGCCGCTGGTGATCGATACTGTCTTCGACATCATGCGCTTCCGCTGTCTCTGCGGCGCG
>JBGPOS010000115.1:0-6527 GCA_041488155.1 Tepidiformaceae bacterium | reverse complement strand
TCGAGGATGGAGCCCGCGGTTGGTTCAGAAGGTAGCATGCGCGGGAAGAGCCGCAGCGGTTGTCGGCAGTGGCTCGCCCCCGAGCGGCCTGCCGGGAGCAAGGCACAACAATGGCCGACAGCTTCGGGCTTGCCCCCGCTGCTACCCTCTCCCCAGGCTCCGGTGCCCACCTGAGCCAACAATCGGGGGGCCCGATGCCTGACCTCGCCACCAACGTCCTCTACTACGGCGACAACCTCGACATCCTGCGTCGCTATCTGCCCGATGCCGCCGTCGACCTGGTCTACCTCGACCCGCCCTTCAACTCCAATCGCGACTACAACGTCATCTTTCGCGATGAGTCGGGCAACGCCACCGATGCCCAGCTGCTGGCCTTCGAGGACACCTGGCACTGGGGTCCATCGGCCGAGGCGACCCGCTGATTCCTCCTGAGGGCGCCAAGGCACGAAGCGTCATGGCTTGACAGTCACAGTAACCCATCGTCAGTACTGATCCCAAACCCAATGATTCCGCTGCTGGAGCCCCACACAGGCACCGATGCGTCCGGACCGGTGTAGGTCAAGGTAGCCTTGGGCTCGATAGCTTCCCCAGCCTTGAAATTGCCTCGTGCTACGTCAAGCTGGAGGACGAAGTCACTGCCTGAGGTCCGATCAACTCACCGGCCTGGATCAGAGACCACGGCGCAGCCGACGAACAACAACGCCGTCGCGACAGAAGTGAGAACGCCGCGCGCCACCGCTCCACCCCAGCGACGGGACCGCTTCACGACTGCCGGTTGGACTAGCCCCAGCGGCCGAAGGGGAGCTTTCGGTCCGAGCTTTCCCTCAGACCTAGTTTGACCCGTTGCATGTTGGCCGGATCCATCCACTCGCGGTGCGGGAGGGCGAGCCCCGGCATCGGGTTGAGTGCCAGAAAGTCAGCGTATTTCTGGATCGCTGCCTGGGCGAGGACGTACCCGTGGTTCTCCAGCACAAAGCGCTCCGCGAGAGTGAACGCGTCGAGGTCCGTCCGGATCTCTGCGATCAGCTTCTTGGTGATGTCTCGCGGGTAGCCGGTCACGGGCACGTCGTAGTCCGCGATATCGGTGCCGATGCCCCAGTACGTTCCTCTCAGCACGCGCTTCGCGAAGCTGCTGATCAACCAGCGCTTCCTCGTCGCTCCGCCCCCGCGACCCTGGACCTCCATGTACCGATTCAGGCGCCACAGCAGCCCACCATCGGCGCCGGCGTCAAAGGTCGATCCTCCCTCGGAGACGAGCACGACCAGGTGGCTCTTCCATACAGGTTCGAGGCCCATGTTGTCGTACAGGCCCCCGTCGCTCAGACGGAGCGTTCGCACGCGCTCGTCGCGCTCGGTCGACTTGTCGTCCCCGTGGGCAAGATCGCGCGGGGACAATCCGATCGGCTGTGGATTGAAGAAAGGGGGGAAGCACGACGATGCCGCGACGGCCCGCGCGACGGTCCAGCCCGCCGGAGTGGAGGCGTAGCCGGCCATGTAGCTTCCCACCAGGTGACGGGAGAACGTCCAGTTCACACCGTATGACATGTCCGTCGCGCAGAACACGAAGTTCGGGCGCGTGGGCAGGCTGGTGAGCGTGGCCTTCGTCAGGTAGCTGAAGTACTCGCGCTCCAGGGCATCGACCGCAGCGTGCCCTCCCCAGTTCCACGGAAGCAGGCCCAACGCCAGCGGAACAGTGCGAATGTTGCGCTCGCACATGAGGTGGAACGGCTTGGACACCTTTGTGTCGAAGTCGGGGAACACCTCGCCCGGCGCCGGCCAGGCCGCGCCCATGGTCTTGGCAAGGTGCGCGGCGAGGATGCTTCCGCCCGACACCGATGTGATCGTGTCGATCCGTCCCAGGACACCCAGCTCGTTCAGGCGGCGCACGGCTCCCAGGTGGAACAGCGCGGCACGATAGCCGCCGCCTGACAGGCAGAGCGCCACGCCTCGCCGCTCCCTCCCGGGAAGGTAGGTCGATTTCGCCTTCTCGGTCGGTGACGGCTGCGACGGCAGGCTCTCTTCGGTGATCCCATCTGGTGGTGCCGGTGCGGTCACGTCCTCCGTTGGCGGCGCTGCGGCCAACGGCAGCGTTCGCGAGGGCATGTGATGGCTCCTCCTAGTTCACAAGTCGCGCCGTCGCCAGGCTCGCCGCCGCGCCGACCGCGTCCCCCAGGCGATAGAGGCGAGCGCTGCCATCGGCCTTGATGATGTAGGCGATGGTGCCGGCCGGACCGGTTTCTGGTGGACCCAGTGGCTGCGAGGTGTAGTGGATCCCCAGCTCGTCGTCGGGCGGATGCGACCCGCCGGCCTGCGCCTGCGGGTTGCGGACCTCGCGCATCAACTCCTGGCTGACGTTATGTGGGAACCCGTACTGCGAATCGGGGGCGGTGGCGCACGACGAGACCAGGTACCGCGGCCCCTGGCTCGGGAATCCCCCGCCGCGGTCGCCCAGGCGCTCGATCAGCTCCAGGTTGACCCCCCGCTTGGAGCAATGGTGCGAAACCTTGAACAGGTCGCAGGCGAGCGGCGTGCGGCCGTTCTTGGCGCCGATGGCCCGCGCCCACATTCGCTCGTCGGGGTCGAGGTGCGGGAACTCCTGGAGCACCTGGCCCCAGGCATCGGTCTGAGCATCCCCGCCGAAGACGACGGTCTTGCTCTTGGGAGCGGCGTCGCCGGCGGGCGGTGGGTCATTGGTCTTCGGGTAGGCCGTGCTCGGCTTCGGCACCGGGTAGGTGAGCTTCATGACGATGGAAGCGTTGTTTAGGTCCACCCCGTACGTGTCATACCGATTGCGCAGGGCGATCGAGGGCGACAGGATCGTGATCAGGGCTCCGGCATGGAAGAACTCGAAGCCCGAGGTCGGGCGCAGCAGCCGCAGCCCGCGGTTGGTTGCCTGCTTTTCCACCTCCTCGATCACGTTGCGGTACGTGGTGGAGGTGAACCGGAAGCCGCTGTCCCAGAACTCGTCGACCTGGCCATCGAACGCACGCAGCAGCTGTCGCAGCCCGGCGATGTGATCGGAGTGGGGATGGGTGGCGCAGACGAAACGAATGCGCGCGGCCGCCAGCGGGGACAGGGCCTGGAGCAGCGCGACGCTCTTATCGCCGATGAAGCAGTCGATGACGCCGAGGGTCGTGCGCCCGCCCTCGTCGGGGAATCGGATGACGATCGCGTCGCCGTCGCCGACGCTCAGCACGAAGACCGCGAGGTCATCCGCGGCCAGGTCAATGGCGGCCGCCGCTCCCAGAAGGGCCGGGTTGAGATCAGGGGCGGCCCCCATCACCTTGCCTCCATTTCCTGGCCAACTTTGGACCCGGCGCGCAGAGCGGCCTCGTTCGCGACCTTTGCCCGCTGACGGGCGGCGGCGGTGATGTCGGACACTTGGATTTCCAGCTGGTCTGCGCTGGCGACCACCTGGGCGGGCGTCAGATCGGCCAGCGTGGATTCCTGGTCCGTGGTGGGCAGCACCACCCAGAAGACATCGCCCTCGCGCAGCGGACGAGGATCAGGCAGGCCGGGGACCGGCGCTCGCAGGCGCACGAAGGGCTCCAGCAGGTCAGCACGCAGGTATGCCTGCTGCTCCTCGGTCCACAGTTCGTCGGGGGAAAGGTCCTCGACCCTTGTGACGGCTTCCTGGATGACGTCCGGGGTCGCGGCGGTGTCGAGGGCCTCGGCAAGCGACGACTCGAGCGGCTCCTTGGCACCGGCGACCAGGATGCGGGCAAGCCCCTCGGCCAGCTCGTCGATCGTCCAGCGCTGCCAGTGCGAGCCGCTCGTCACCCAGCGCCCGCCTGCGCCGAATCGACCGTGGCGGCCGCCGGCTGCGCCGCCTGCGTCGTCGCGAGCTGTGCCTTGTACTGATCGGCCGATGCCGTGAGCCGGTCGAAGATGATCTGCGGCGACAGACCGAAGATGGCGGCCAGAATCAGCTGTCCCGGGTTCAGCGCCACATTGAAGGAGGTGGTCGGCTGCACTGCTGCGGCTCCGGAGGCAGTGCTGGCCACCTGGGCCACGAATGGCATCAGGAGGACACCAGCGACGCCCGCCAGACCTGACGCCAACACCGTCTGGTAGAGCCTTGCGGAGGCGAGCCCGTAGTCTTCGACCGCCTCATTACGGCGGGCATCGGACCTGACCTGAGCCACCAGCCCAACCAGCGCGCCGACGATGAAGAAGGCGCCGCCGGCAGTGATGCTGTCTCGTGAAGCGCGCATTGCGAGCGCCAGAATCAACAGCCCGTACGCGGTCCAAGCGGTCATGACCGCGCTCCGCACAAGGCGGAGGCGAGCGCGAACGAGGCCGTCCCAGCGTTCGTCGCGGTACTCGTTCACCGCTCGGCGAACCTGTCGCAGACGAGCGCTTACTTCCAATAGGTTTGGGGACGGCCCGTTCAGCTCCGTGGTGATCCTGTCCAGCTCCGGTTCAAGGGATTTCGACAGGGGCGAGCCCTTCACGCGGAGCTTGTCGTGAATGATCCCTGCTCTGAGATCTTCCGGCGACTCGCACGCGATCAGCGCCTCCTCCGCGCGATGGATGCCGGTCCACAGATCCTGGTAGGCGGCGCCGCTCGCCCAGGACGGATCGATCGGATCGGGGTCACCGACGAGACCCAGCCGTTTCTCGACCTGATCGACGAGGTCCTTGGCCTCCTTCACCTCGGCGCAGGCATGTTCGCCGGGGGGCAGGCACTCGAGCCGCGCGCGGAGAGCGCAGATCCGTTGCAGAACCAGGGCATACGACCGGCTGTTGGCGCGCGATGGCGAGCTCCGCGGCGCTGTGACGATGGCGATGAGGGCACCCACGATCACCGCAAACCCCAGGCCCAGGCCCACGGCCACACTTCGTGTCGCAATGGTCTCGAAGTCGGGCAGTAGATAGAGGCAGGCAAGGGTCCCCACTGCCGCCGCGATCGGAATCCATGGTGCCGCGTAAGAAAGTCCGGCCGATGTCCTGGCGCTCACGGGTCCCTCCCATGCCACCTGCACGTCTGCGCCGGAAGGGGCCGGGCGTCGGGCGCACGCGGTCAGCGCGGCCGAGTCTGTCATCGGCCCGAGCATCAGTCAACCATTATTTACTAGACACGCCTTGCTAACCTGGTGAAACTGCCCATATGGATGGACCGGGATTGAGCGCACGACGTGGCCCGCGTCGGAGCCGACGATGCTGATCGGGCCTCCTGCTGCCGCTAGTCGGGATCATCCTGACCTTCGCCAACCCGATCCTCGGGAACATCCCCGGCGTCCTCCCCATCATCGTGGGCCTGATCGTATTGGTGCTTGGTGACGCGGCGAAGGGTTCGGGGCACTCACGAGGATCGGGACGACGAAGGCCTGCCCGGACTGTCGGCCGAAGATCCCTTCAGACGCAGTCGTCTGCCGCTATTGCGGCTTTCGGTATTGAGGCACCGATGACCGACCTCGCCACCGACGTCCTCTACAACGGCGACAACCTCGACATCCTGTGTCGCTACCTGCCCGATGCCGCCGTCGACCTCGCATACCTGGGCCCGGCCGTCAACTCCAATCGCGACGACAAGGTCAGCACGTGGGTGCATGGCTGAACGTGACTAAACTGGACCGGTTCTTCGACCGAGCGTTGCTCGCCCTGGTTGCCCGGGGGTCCGGTCGGACCGTCGCACTGGTTTCTCTGGTGCTGTACCCGGGTGTCGGGCTGGCGCTGCCGCTGGCTCTCAGTTGGTCGATCCCGAACCTCATGGCGGCGAACTTGATTGGCGTCACCTTGGCCGCCACGGTCAGCCTTGGCTGGCTCAGCGTTCAGCTTGAAGCGAAGAACCGGCGAAACCTCGTCGAGTGGACGACGAACCTGCGACTCCTTAGCGCTGAGGAGTTCGAGTGGATGGTGGGTGAGCTCTTTCGGCGCGATGATTGGAAGGTCCGCGAGACGGGACGCCAGGATGGTCCTGACGGCAATATCGACTTGGAGCTGACGAAAGGAACTGAGCGCCGCATCGTTCAATGCAAGCGGTGGACTGCATGGCAGGTGGGAGTCAACGACGTGCGCAACTTCGGGGGAACACTCCTCCGGGAGGGATTGCGAGGCTCGGATGGTATCTATGTGACTCTTTCCGAATTCACCGAGCAGGCACGGCAGGAGGCACAGCGCAGCGGCATGGAGATGATCGACCGGCGGGTTCTATACGCACGCGTCGAAGAGGCCCGCCGCTCAGAACCTTGCCCAATCTGCCAGAGCCCGATGGTGCTCGGTCGGTCCCAACACGGCTGGTGGTTTCGCTGCGTATCGCACGGTTGCTCCGGAAAGCGAGACCTCGGAAATGAGCCCGGCCGTGCTGTGGATCTCCTGACGCTGCGCCCGCCACTAGCCGAACTCCAGCAGGGCGAGAACCAGATCAGTGCCTGACCTCGCCACCAACGTCCTCTACTACGGCGACAACCTCGACATCCTGCGTCGCTACCTGCCCGATGCCGCCGTCGACCTGGTCTACCTCGACCCGCCCTTCAACAGCAATCGCGACGACAACGTCATCTTCCGCGACGAGTCGGGGAATG
>JBGPOS010000114.1:0-6825 GCA_041488155.1 Tepidiformaceae bacterium | reverse complement strand
CCGAAGCTCGTCAACCCAACCGTGAGGAACGCCCGGAACACCGCCGCCAGCGAAGGGCGCGGCTGTGCGGGTTCGGCTGTCACGGGCCTGAGCTTACGGCCCCCTCGCCTCTGCGGCCACGCTGCTTGCCATCGCCCGGCGCTTTCCGCACGATGCCGGCGGAGGCACTCCAATGCAGGTCAGCCCCAGCGTCCGGGCGGTCCAGGTGCCGGATGAAAACCCGATGCATCCCATGTTCACGAACATCTACCTCGTGGGCAGCGGTCAGGTGCTCGCGGTCGACTCGGGCGAAGCGATGGACCGCTACAAATGGATGCTGCGCGGCTATCTCGCGGCCACTGAACGCGCCGAGATCGCCCTGGCTGGCATCACTCACCATCACGCAGACCACAGCGGCAACCTCAAGTGGGCCCGGAGCGAGCTGAAGGCAGAGATCGTTGTGCACAAGTCGGCTGTGCCGCTACTGAAGGGCAAGCTGCCGAAGGACGGCGTCCGCACGATCGGCGACGGCGAGTCGATCGACCTCGGCGGAGGCGTCCGCCCACGCGTCATCCCCGGCCCCGGACACAGCGTCGACTCGATCTGCTATTACCTCGAGGACGAAGGCGTGCTCTTCACCGGCGACACCCTGCTGGGCAGCAGCACGACGACCGTGAACGACCTCGGCCCATATCGCCGGACCTTGAAGCTGTTGCTTGAGCTACCCAACCTCAAGGTCATCTGTCCGGGACACGGCGCCCTCGTGCACGACCCGCGGGAACGCCTGAAGGGACTGCTCGCGCACCGTGAAATGCGCGAGCGCCAGATCCTCGACGTGCTCGCCGCGGGAGCGCCGGTGACGAGTTGGGAGATCATGCTCAAGCTCTACCCGGACATCGACAAACGCCTGCGGCGCGCCGCCGACGGCAACGTCCGGACGCATCTGCGCCAGCTCGAACAGGAGGGCCGCCTGCTCGTGCACGCCGGCAAAGCGCGCAGGCCCAACGCGGCCAGGGTGGCGCGCGACCTGGAGCACGCAAAGGCGCGCACGTCCGTGATCAAGAAGGGCAAGCGGTTCGAAGCCGCGCAACAGCGCAGTCTTCTTCGTGGCCAGGAGAATCCACCCAACGCGGAGTGGTCGGTGCCGCCCAAATTCGAGCTCGTTGGCGGCGCGAAGGAATGAGGCGGGTGCGATGCCGCGGATGAAGCCCGATGTCTTCGAAGAATTCGTCCGGCAACCCCATGTCGGCGTGATCGCGACGCTGCGCAAGGACGGCCGGCCCTACACGGTGCCCGTCTGGTGGCTCTGGAAGAACGGGGTTGTCTGGCTCACTGGGACGTATTCGCGGGTCTGGTGTAAGCAGCTCCTATCTGACCCGCGGGTTTCGCTCTGCATCGAAGCGGGCGCACCGGTCTCGGGTCACGTCGGCTTCGATGGCCTCGCGGAGGCCTTGCAGCTTCCCGACTTCGACATCTGGCCCATCTCTCGCGAGCTTGCGGAGAAATACGTGGGCCGCGGCGATCCCGCGAATGCCGAACGCGTCGAGGCGTTCTTTGCCAACATGCAGACAGAACCTCGCCTGCTCTTTCGGGTCACCCCCGCCGTCACCCGCGCCATCGACATGCGGGTCTATCGGGGGAAGCGCGCGGATCGCCAGTTCCAGGAGGAACGGCGGGCCGGCGGCTGATGGCCATGCTCTCCACCGATGCGGCGCTCGACGCTCTGCGGGCGTTCGGAGTCGAAGCCGCGAGGCGCCCGGTACGCCTGCAGCGGGGTTCGCTGAACCAGAACTACCGCGTGGAGGTCAGCACCGGCCGCCTCTTCCTTCGGCGCCATCGGCCCGAGCTGACAAGGGCAGCCATCGAACGTGAGCACGCCATCGTCCGCTGGGTCGCGGCTCGCGGAATTCCCGCGCCCCTCCCGTTCGCCACGCCATCCGGTGAGACGGTCCTGCAGATCGAGGGAGCCTGCTGGGCGCTCTTCCCCTGGGTCGAGGGTCGATCGGTTGTGCGAGGCCGGATCCCGCTCGCCTCTGCAAGGGCACTCGGCGACCTCAACGGGGAGGTCCACGCGGTGTTGGCGGACCACCCCGAGGCCCCGCCGAAGGAGTGGCGGATCACCTGGGACACCGCGGAAGCCTTCGACACCCTCGAGCGGCTCGAACTGCTGGTGGCCGCCCGCGGGGGCCCGGACGATGTCCTCGAAGGCATCCGCTTTCGCCTGCGCCTCCTCGAATCCGGCGAAGCCCGTCCCGTCGAGGCGTTCCGGGAGATGCCGGTGCAGCTCGTGCACGGCGACTTCCACGACAAGCAGGTGGTCTTCGGGCGCGGAAGCGAAGTTCGTGCGCTCGTCGACTGGGAAATGGCCGGCTGGCTCCCTCGCACCTGGGAGGTCATTCGCTCGCTGGTGTTCTCGAAGCTCATCGATGGTCCCGGGTTCGACGCCTACATGGAGGGGTACGCCGGGCACGTGCGCCTGTCGCCGGAGGAGTGCCGGCTCGGGGTCGAACTGTGGTGGCAAACGCGCCTGCACGAAACGTGGGCGCTGCGGACTTACTTCTTCGAGAACAACGCGAGGGTGGCGCGATTTGTCGGCGACGGCCTCCGCCACGTGCAGTGGCTTGCTGACCCGTCGGTCAGGGCCGCGCTGGCCGCGCGGCTCGCGCGTGTGCGTTGACATACTCGGGTGGTCAGCTACGATCCTATGCACCTTCGCAACGATAGGAAGCGCGGCGGACCCCGGGGCCTCCCCGGCCCCGCTCACAGCCACGCATGACACAACAGGTCCAACGCCGCCTCGCCGTCAGCGTCCAGCCCGTACCCAAGCAGGACGCCGAGGAACGCAAGCGCAACTTCGACGAGACGTACATCGGCTTCGACCTGAACGCGGCAAAGATTGAAGCGTCACGCTGCATCCAGTGTCCGTCGGCGCCGTGCCAGGAGGCCTGCCCCGTTTCGAATGACATCCCGGGCGCGTTCGCGCTGCTCGAAGTCGGTGACATCCTCGGCGCCGCCGACAACTTCCGCGAGACGAGCAACCTGCCCGAAATGTGCGGCAGGCTCTGCCCCCAGGAGAAGCTCTGCGAGGGCGCCTGCGTCGTCGGTTTCGCCATCCGCCCGGACGGCCACAGCGAGCCGGCGGTGACGATTGGCAAGCTCGAGGCGTTCTGCACGGATTACCAGCGCAAGGAAGTCGGCGGCTATCCGCTCCCGCGCTACATGCCTGGGACCACCGGCCGCAACGTCGCCGTGATAGGCTCCGGTCCCGCGGGCCTCGCCGTGGCGGAACATGTGGCCCTCCTCGGACACGGTTGCACCGTCTTCGAGTTCTGGCCCGAGCCAGGCGGAGTGCTGGTCTACGGCATCCCGAACTTCAAGATGCGCAAGAGCATCGTCGATGAGTACCTCGCCTACCTTGAAGCCCTCGGGGTCAAGTTCCTCTGCAACACCTACGTCGGGCGCGACATAACCATCGGCGACATGCTCGACGGCGACTTCGACGCAGTCTTCCTCGGCACCGGCGCTGGCGTGGGCAATGAAATGGGAATCGAAGGCGAGAACCTGAAGGGCGTGCACAAGGCGACGGACTTCCTCGTGCGCGGCAACCTCACTCCCGAGCAGCTCCCTGAGCATCTGCGCGAGCCCCTCCCGCCGCCCGCGAACGTCGTCGTGATCGGCGGCGGCGACACCTCGATGGACTGCGTGCGGACGGCCGTCCGCCTTGGCGCCCGGGAGGTCACCTGCGTCTACCGCCGCACGGAGGCAGAGATGCTGGGCCGGGGCGAAGAACGCAAGAACGCCCGCGAAGAGGGCGTCCGGTTCGAGATGTTGACCCTGCCAACGCGCATCATCGGTGACGAAAGCGGCCACGTCACCGCCGTCGAGTGTCAGCGCATGGAACTCGGCGAGCCCGACGAGTCGGGCCGCCGCCGGCCGATCCCCGTCAAAGGCAGCGAATACCTCCTCTCGGCCGACACTGTCGCCATCGCGATCGGCTACGGCGCCGATCCGCTGGTGCCCCAGACCACCTCGGGCCTCAAGTCGGACCGTAAGGCGCTCATCCAGATCGACAACCACGGCCGCACCAGCCGGCCCGGCGTCTTCGCCGGCGGCGACAACGTCAACGGCGCCGACCTGGTGGTCACGGCCCTGGCCGATGGGCGCCGCGCCGCCCAGGCGATCTCCGACTACATCGCGACCCTGCCCCCTCGCCGCTGACCAGCGATCAATTCTTGTCCCGACTGTTTACAACGGATTTACAGGAGCGGACTGCGCCTGCCCCGCCAGCCTTCCGTATATCAAGGGGAGCGGAGGGAGCAACAAGGCGTGAACAAGCCTTCGGCCTTGACCGGCCTGTTCAATTCCTCGACCGACGAGGCCTCCGTTATGGGGTCCGTCGAAAGTCCGCCCCTGCTCCGTGCCATTCGCCCGGCGACGTTCGCGCTTTGGCTCATCGTTTTCTGCGCCGAGGCTACCACGGTCATCTCCACCGGCCGGGGGGCGAACTGGCTCGTCCTGGGACTCTCCACGGCCCTCTTCGCCTGCATGCACATCCAGTTCTGGTACGAAGAGTCGGAGCAGGGCCGCCGTGTCCACCACTCGATCGAACGGATGCGAGGCCGCATCTACGAGGACGACCTCACCGGCCTGCCAAACAGCCGGCACTTCGTCTTCGAGCTGCGCCGCCAGATGATGCGCTCCGTACGCAACGGCACCGGCTTCTCGCTCATGCTCAGCGACCTTGGCGGAATCGAAAACCCCGACGCCGAACTGCTGACGACAATCGCCCGCGCACTCCGCCAGTCCGGCGGCGATGGCGACTTCTTCGCCCATCTGCAGGGGCCTATCTTCGCGGCGATCGTCCTCGACGACCGCGAGCGCACTGCCGCCGAAAAGTCCGACGCATCGCTGATATCGATCGGCTCGTGCATCCCCATGGACAGCGCCGGGACCGCCTTCCCGGTCGTCTCGCTCACCGGCTACGAAGGCGAGCTCGAAGTGCGGGACTTCCTCAGGCGCGCCCACCGCGACCTGCAGGCAGCGAAGTCGCGCGATGCCGTGCAGATGGCGGCCGCGAACGCCCGAATGCGCGCAAAGGCCTCTTAGCCTACAAACCTCACCGATAGATCAGGGCCGCCCGCCTCGAACGCCCAGAGCGCGAGCAGCTGATGGAGCGGGCGAAGGGAATCGAACCCTCGTCTCAACCTTGGGAAGGTCGCGTTCTGCCATTGAACCACACCCGCATGGCAGCGCCCGCAATCGTATCATGCGCCGCATCTCCCATTCGAGGCGTGCCATGCCGATCCCGAAGGAACTCTCGCTAATTCCCCAGGAGCTCGACGAGCTGATGCTGACGAGCTGGAACATGCGCATCGCCACGGTCGGGCCGGGGTCCCGCATCAACCTCACGCCGCTCTGGTTCGGCTGGGCCGGGGGCAAGATCTACACCTACTGCCGCGGCCAGAAGGTGATCAACCTTCGCTGGGCCCCGGTCGCGACTGTGCTCGTCGACCGCAACGAGCGCTTCCCGGAACTCCAGGGGGCGATGTTCCAGGGCACTGCCCGCGTGCTCGAAGACGCCGACGCCGAGAGTGCCGACCTCGACCTGGAAACGGTCCGGATGCAGATGGGGACGAAGTACGCCGGAGGCCACGGCGAACCGCGCGAGCCGCAGCGCAACGCGGCCACCGCTCGCGGCCGCCACTGGCGCTGGGTGGTGTTCGAGCCAAGGCGCATGGTGACCTGGGACAACAAGAAGATACGGCCCCGCTGATCCGGCCCCCCGGCTCTCGAAGGGGATCGGAGCGTGACCCGCTAACGGCGCAGCGCTTGGCGCAATTCGCTGAGATGCGCCTCGTAATGCTCGCATTCCTCCGCGAGCCACCCGGCGACCGGCTCGCCCGGCTCGAAGTGGGAGTCTGCGAGCGCCGCTGCGGCGGAGCGGCAACGGGCGTACGCCGTTCTGAGGTCAGCCAGAGTCTCCGCGAACGTGAACCCTCGCCGAGCCTCGACCGCCCGGTCGTTCTGCTCGTCTTCTGAGAGGCGCTCCTGTCCGGGAGCGGCTGGCGGGAGGCCCCGGGCCATTCGCTCGAGCGCGTCAGCCATGCCCTCGTGGCACCCGGCGAAGTGGGCGGCGAGGTCACAGACCGACCAACCTCCGAGCAGAGTCGTCGTCGCCCGCGCAGGCCCAAGTTCCGAGACAAAGCGCTCGAACGCTGCGAACGCCTCATCGAGTCGACCGAGGACGCGGGCTCGTGCAGGCGGCAAGGAGGCGCCTCCTTCCGGAACTCGCCCCCAGAGTCTAGCCCCCGCGACAAGACGGCGGCGTTCGACCCGGCTCGCGAGGCGTCGACGCTGCCGATCGTCGCCGTCCTCAGCAAATCTCGACTGAACGAAGATCCAGTGCCTTTGAGCGCATCGGCCAGTACCCGCCCCCGCCCGGCGCGCGAACATGCAACTCTCAACGAAGGAACCGCGAGCAGAGAGCCTTCGTTGAAACGAATGGGGATCGTGCTTGATGGATTCATCGCGGATATCTCGTTTCCTTCGGGTGCGGCCATCGCGGCTGGCAATTGCCGGCTTCGCGGCCGGGGCTGTGGCCGCATCGGTGCTCGGCGTGGGCGCCCTGGTTTCAGCCGGCCCCAAGACGCCGCCTCCGGGAGCCCCCTCCGGGTCGCTGCCTGTGGGCGTGCCCGGGCGGCCGGCCGGAGCAAAGCTGCTGCCGATCCCAAAGCCGGGCGAGGAGCAGGTGCACGCCGCATCCGCATCCTCGCGCCCGGATCGGTGCCCCCTGACGTTAGGACCGTTGATGTTCCGCGGGGGGCTCCCAACGAGCAGGGATTCGAT
>JBGPOS010000113.1:0-6888 GCA_041488155.1 Tepidiformaceae bacterium | reverse complement strand
TAGGTGACCACTCCCTGGGCGACGGTGGGCGTGGTGCTCACGCCGGTAATCTTCACGAGGTAGAGCTGGCCGGGGAAGGCATCGAAGGTTGCGATCCCGAATTGGCCAGCCTTAAGTCCAGCCAGGTCGGACTCCGAGACCGTGAGGTCGACGCGTACGCCGTTCGGGTTGCTGAGGGTGAAGGCGACGGTGGCTGCGCCGACCTGGTCGCCAACGTTCACACTGGCCGCGCCGATAACGCCATCGAACGCAGCGCGCAGAACCAGGGCGTCGACGGCGTCGGAGGCCTGCTGGTAGGCGATCTGGGCTATTTTGACGCTTTGCTGCTGGAGCGAGACATCGGTGGAGGTCGACCCGGCACGAAGAGTATCCAGCCTCGCCTGGGCGGTTGTGACGCCGGCCTGCGCGCTCGTCACGGAAGCCTGGAGCTGGGCAAGGTCGAGGGGATTGGGCGGATCGTTCAGGGCCTTGCGCTTGAGTTTGGCGATGTCGAGGTTGTTCTGTGCCGGGATCACGGAGTTCTTCGAGTTGAGGTAGGAAGTGTTCGCCTGCAGCAGGCTGGTGGCGGCGGAGGTGGCCGCGCCTACTTTGCTCGCGACGTCGCCGGGAGCGCGGATGAAGCCGGTGAGCTGGTCGATGTTGTAGTCGCTCAGGGGAAGATCGGACTCCTGGCAGGGGGAGAACGTCCCGGGGATGTTCGACGTCGTGCAGTAAATGCGCTGAGCGTTCAGCAAGGAGATCCAGGCCGTGTTGATGGAGTTGGTGGTGTTCTGGAGCGAGAGCTCGGCCTGGGTGACGGCGGCGTCGGCGGTGGCGATGTCGGTCGCCGTTGGCCCACGCTGCGCCTTATCAAGGTTGGACTGGGCGTTCGCCAGCTGCGACTGAGCGCCGGCGACAGACTGCTGGCCGGCTGCGATATCGGCCGCCGTTGGGCCCTGCTGGAGCTGTTGGAGACGTATCTGGGCGGTGGCGAGGTTGGCAGCAGCACTTTCGAGCTTGCGCTGGGCATCCTTGTCGTCGAGCCGGGCGAGCTCCTGGCCTGCGGTGATCTTGTCGCCGACGCCGACGCTGACGGACTTGACCTGGCCGCTTGTCGAAAAGGTGAGCTTGCTGGTGAGCGTTGCCTGGGCCACGCCCGTGGTGGTGAACGAACTTACGAGGTTGCCGCGGGCCACGGTCACCTCTTGGGGCTTGGAGACCACGGCGCTATCCGAACTGCCGGAGAAGAAGAACCAGTAAAGGGCGTAGGAACCGCCGCCGATGACGACTACAGCCACGAGGAGGCTGATGATCCTGCGGACAAGGGAGGTTCCTTCGGAAATCTCGTCCAGGTCGCTCATTCCTGTGCCTCTGATGTGGCAAGGTTGTCCGCGCTGTCATGAGTCATAAGGCTACCTGTCAATGAATGGCGGGCCCTCTCGGCGACGATCCGGGGAGCCACCGGAACCGCGTAGTTTACTGGCAGGGCGCCGCACCGCCGATGACGAGGCGACGTCGGAGGCTGTCCGTGAGGGCGATTGGCCCCTCCATAGATAGGTTCTCTGTTCCCGGAGGCAGCGGTAGAGTCTCGCCTCTTCATTAGAAGAAGATGAGAGTGCGATAAGAAACGTCTCGAGTTCGCCTCCACGGTCAGGGAATGGTCAAGCTGACGCTGGAGCGCCTTGCGCGGCTGGTCCTTTGCCACCGCGGCGGCTGTAGGGTTGCCGGCTCCAGTCGGGCGGTGTGTCGTGGGACCGGCCTATCTTGGGACGATGATGACTACCTTCTCGCCCTCCGACCAGGTTGACGTTCATTTGGGCCGTCCTTTGGCAGTGGAATCGCACCGTGTTGGCACAGTGATGAACCTAGTTCAAGGGAACCGGTTGAACCACCGTAGCGAGAGTCCGCCAGCGACCAGAATCATTCCAGCCGCCGCACCTGCAAAGAGGAACGTAACTTCCCTCTCCTTGTCCTCGTACCCGATCGTCGAGCCGAGATCGGCGTAGATCGTTTTCAGCTCCTCGGCGTTGGGTGCGGGGAAGGTACGCGCGCCCGTGATGTTGGCCACCGCTTTGAGCGTACTGAGGTCGGGCGGCACGGCGATCCGCCGAAGTCGACCCTGCCCGTCCCGGACGTCGACGACCCCTTGCTGGGTCCCGAGGCCGACTGTGAAGATAGGCACGCCTCGTGCGGCTGCCTCGTTCGCGGCATCGACAGGGTTGGTGACTCCGAGGTTACTCGCCCCGTCGGAGAGCAACACGATGACCACGGAGTGCCCGCCAGGGGCATTCGGCGCAGCCGATGGCGCCGGGGTAGGCGTCGTAGGGTTCACCCCGGAGGTACCGGATCCATCGCTCGCCGGGAGGGGGCTGGCGAGGTCGATCGCCTGCATCAGGGCGTCACCCATGGCCGTTCCGCCATTGGCGACAAGGGAGTTGAGGCCGTCAACGGCAGCCTTGCGGTCCGTGGTGGGTTGGACGACGGTCCGAACGGTGTTCGAAAAACCGATGAGGGCGACCTGGAAGTTCGCCGGCAGCACGTCCACGAGCACCTTGGCCGAGCTCTTGGCGGCGTCCAGTCGCGTCGGTTGGACGTCTGTGGCGTTCATCGAACCGGAGAGGTCCATGACGAGGATGACGGTCGCCTCTTGCTTGGCCACGGATTGGGTGGTCTGGGGGCGCGCGAGCGCTATCGCAAGCGCCGCTAGCGCCAGCAGATAGAGGGCCGATGGAAGGTGGCGGCGCCAGCCGGGCGTCTTTTCCACCACGCTGGCCAGCAAGTCCAAGTTCGTGAAGCGCACCGCGTACTTCGCCCTTCGCCGCTGCGCTATCCAGTAGACGGTTATTCCGATGGGGACGACCAACAGCCCCAGCAAACCGAAGGGCGAGGCAAAGGTCACGGTCGCCGCCCTTTCACCGACAGGAAGCTCGCGAATGTTCGAAGCCAATCGTCGGCGGTCGAGAGCACCACGTGGTTGGCGCCCGCTCTCGCCAACTCCGCCGCGAGGTCGGCGCGCTCCGCCGCGGCTGTCACCGCGTACCGCTCGCGGAGCCCGCGACGGCTCGTGTCCACACGCAGTTGTCTCCCGGTTTCGGGGTCGACCAGCCAGAGGTCGCCGACGTCGGGGAGTTCTTCCTCCCGCGGGTCGCGCACTTCAGCCGCGATCACTGTGTGACGAGCCGAGAGTTCTAACATGGGTAGCCTCCAATCGCGTGGGCTGCGGAAGTCGGAGACGACGACGATGAGCTTCGACCAGCGGGCCAGGGGCGCTACCTGGTGGAGTGACTCGCCGAGGAGGGTCGCGCCTCCTCCGGAAGCAGCGTGATTCGAGCGCATCGCGTTGAGAAGCGAGAGCATGCCGGCGCGGCCCTGGGCTGGCGGGATCGTGCGTGGTTTCGTGCCACCGAAGGTGATGAGGCCTAGGCTATTTCCCCGGCGTGTGGCCAGGTGCCCAACAGCAAGCGCGACACCCTCCGCGACATCTGCCTTTCGCCTGAGGGCCGTGCCAAACGCCATCGAGGCCGAGGTGTCGAGCAGGAGCCAGGTTGTTAGCACGCGCTCGGCGAGGTTGACGCGGACGTGGGGCTCACCCGTGCGTGCGGTCACATTCCAATCGATAAGCCGCACGTCGTCCCCCGCCTCGTACCGTCTGATCTGCGCGAGTTCCGTACCCGTCCCGAACGCCGAGCTGTTCAAGTCGCCCTGGAGCAGACCGGAGACGCGCCTGACGATGGTCAGTTCGAGCGCTCGCAGGATTCCCTCGGGCATCGGACCAGGTCCCGGCCTGGCGGGCGTACGCACCAGGTGCAGGGGGGTCGCCACGTCGCTCACGCCGTTGCTTCTTTGATGTGGCTCATTCGTGGCAGCGGCAGCCCGGCGATGACTTCGTCGAGGATGGCGTCGGTGGTTACCCCTTCGGCCAATGCCTGGTAGGTAAGCACCAGCCGGTGACGGAGCACGTCCTTCGCCAGCTCGTGCACGTCCCCAGGTAGCACATAGCGGCGGCCGCGCAGCAGGGCGAGCCCGCGCGCCGCGTGGACCAGGTAGATAGAGCCCCGCGGGCTGGCCCCGTAGGCGAGGTGGGGCGCGTGTTGAGCAAAGCCGAAGTGGCCCGGCTGGCGAGTAACGCCGGCTAGGCGGATTGCGTACTCCGCGATGGCGCGGTCCACGTAGACCTCGGCGGTCAGCTTCTGGTAGGCGTGTAGCTTCTCGATCGGGAGCACCTGTTGCAATTGCGCCGGGGGTTGCAGGGACCGTTGAACCACTGTCAACTCCTCGCCTGCGGTGGGGTAGTCGACCACCACCTTCATCATGAAGCGGTCGACCTGGGCTTCCGGCAGCGGGTAAGTGCCCTCCGATTCGATAGGGTTCTGCGTCGCCATGACGAGGAACGGGTCTCCGACCGGGAAGGTTTGCTTTCCGATGGTGACCTGGTGCTCCTGCATCACTTCGAGCAGCGCGGACTGGACCTTCGCGGGCGCCCGGTTGATTTCGTCGGCGAGCAAGATGTTGCAAAAGACCGGTCCCAGCTCGGTGTCGAAGCTCGCCTGGGCGGGGTTGTAGATGCGCGTGCCCACGAGGTCGCCAGGCAAGAGGTCCGGGGTGAACTGGATGCGCTGGAACGTTCCTCCCAGGACCTCGGCCACGGACTTCACGGTGAGGGTCTTGGCGAGGCCCGGCACACCCTCAATCAACAGATGCCCGCCCGAAAGGAGGGCAACGAACACCCGCTCGAGCATCGCTTCCTGCCCGACGATCACCCGCTTGATTTCGAACAGTGCTGCTTCGAGCGTGTGCCGAGCCTCGTCGGTGGCGGCGTTTGCGGTCGATTCGTCCACTGGTGACTCCTGAGCCGCTAAAGGGTGTGGGAGTAGGGTGGGGGTCAGTAGTGCAAGGCACCGTAAACGCGGTTCAGGCGGTCTTTATCGCAGGAGGTGCCTGTGGATGGCGCGCGTGACCGGGCGACACTCGGGGTAACGGCGGGCTGTTGAGACATCGCCGGACGCCGGGCTTGGACACTGAGCGGTGGGACGCGCGGCGCAACCACCTTGGTGCACTTCGAGGCCACCGCACTCGTCGTAACGGTCACGAACGCTTCTTGCTCGTTCCTAAACCGGTGACTTCACACCATCGAGGCTACACATCCTCTTCTCATCATCCTCAAATCAGGCGCACGTAGGGGGAGGAGGCAATTCTTGGAGGGCGCAGGCATTGGAGGCGGTTCGCGTGCCGGTGGACTGCCAGGGCTGGAAGGAGCAATCACGATGAGCGAGAACGATGGGTTGGACGACACCGAGCAGGAGATCTCGCCATCCAGTCGCCGTCAGGACCCGGAGTGGCCCCCTCCGCCGCCGGGACTGCGGTGGATCGAGCCGGACAGCTCGGGCGGGGTCAACATCGAGGCCGCGTCGGAAGCAAGCGGAGGACAGCCGCCACTCCATCCAACCGCGACCCTGTCGGCCCCTCGCGATGGCCATAGCACGCGGGGCTGGACGATCGCCGGATTGGTATTGATTGTCGCTAGCGCGGCCGCGGGGATCGGGTTGTTCTTCAAGAGCAACCTATCCAACTCGAGCGCCCCGATATTGCCGGGCCAAGCTGCGGACACCGTGTCCACCGCAGGGAAGCTTGGCGCCGGCGTGGTGGACATCAACACCAAGCTTGCCTACCAGGGCGTGCGAGGGGCCGGTACCGGGGTCGTGATCAGCTCTTCGGGAGAGGTGCTCACGAACAACCACGTGGTCGCCGGGGCCACGAGCATCGAAGTGACCGACGTCGAGACTGGTCGCACCTACTCCGCGATCGTCGTCGGCTACGATGTGACGGATGACATCGCTGTGCTCCACCTGGAGGGCGCTAGGAAGCTAAAGACCGTGTCTATCGGTGACTCCTCGAAGGTGGCGGTGGGGGACCCGGTGACGGCTATCGGGAACGCCCTGGGAGCCGGGGGTGCGCCAACTGTGACGACCGGCTCCGTAACGGCACTCGACCAATCCATCACCACCCAGAGTGAGGACGGGAGCGTGGAACAGATGGGCGGACTCATCCAGGTCGACGCTCCGCTGCAGCCGGGCGACTCCGGCGGGCCTCTTGTCGACGCCAACGGCGAGGTAGTGGGAATAAACACCGCCGCCTCACGAAGGTTCAGCTTCCGTCGGCGCCAGGCTGAACCTCCTAAGGGCTACGCGATCCCCATCAATCAAGCTCTCTCGATAGCCAGACAGATAGAGGACGGCAAGGCTTCGACGACTGTCCACATCGGCGCCACGGGGTTCCTCGGTGTCCATCTCGCAGCTTCCAATGCTCAGTCCGGCGCGGGTGTGGTCGTGGCCGCTGTGGAGCAAGGGTCTCCGGCGGAATCAGTCGGCCTTGCAGAGGGTGACATGATCGAGTCGATCGACACTCAGTCCGTTGACTCCCCGGCTGCGCTTCACACCTTGCTTCAGAGCCACCGCCCGGGCGACAGCGTCCGGCTCGGCTGGCTCAATCGCTTCGGTCAACGGCAGGCCGCCACCGTAACCCTCGCGGACGGTCCCCCTGGCTGATGACACCACCTGGCCTTGTAGGATGTTAACAGTAAGCACTGAAGGAGAGAAGCCGACGAGATTCGAGCACGAACCGGGCGTGGCTGGTCGTCGCGACTGCTTCGAAGAATCAGCGCGACCCGGCGGATAGTGCTACAAGACGTGTAGAGACGTGACCTGGCCCGACGACCGAGAATCGACTCTCGCTGATGCCGTCGACTCGGAGAACGGTGAGGGGGTGATCAGCCTGGAAGACTTGTATCTGGTGCTGCAAGTGCCACGGTCGGCTGACCGGCGAAGTATCCAGAACGCCTACCGCCGGCTTTCAGGCCGCGACGGCCTCTCTCCCCAACCCTCGAACGATGTCCAGGCTCGTCTCGATGCC
>JBGPOS010000112.1:0-7128 GCA_041488155.1 Tepidiformaceae bacterium | reverse complement strand
TCGCCACCGAGATGGCCGGGCAGCTCCTACCCAAGCTGCCCATCCTCCGGGAGACGCTGGCCGCCTACACGGAAGGCAAGCGCCGCGGCTCCGCCGCCGAGGACTTCTCCGCGGTCACCCACGTCCTCGAAGACCGCCTCGGCCACCCCCTCTTCGGGGTCAGACCTTGACTTCCAGACATTTCGCCGCGCCGAACCCCTAAGTATGTGGAAGTCAAGGTCTGGCCCCCATCCGCTCGATCCGGGCGAAGCGGTGGTGACGGCCCCGGCCCGGAGGCGGCGCACCGGTGGCCCCCGAGCCGGGCTTCGATCAGCGCAGTCGATTCCGCATCGTCGCGTCGGGTTGCGACATAGCTTGGGAGCGGAACGTTTCCTGGGAGCGGAACGTTTCCTGGGACCTCGACGCTGAGGACAGCGTAGCCTCGATTAGGATGTCGTCCAGTGTTCCGGAGAAGGAGTCGAGCCGCAGCGACACGTCGTCCTTGTCGTACTCCCAGTACACCACGTCCGTTTCGAAGACGAAACCTCTGGCCGGGACGCCGGAATCGTCCAGCACCGGGAGTCCGTTTCTTCCCGCTGCATCGTACGTGCCGGAACCTCGAATCGGGCTACCGGGGCCGTGCACGAGGAAGATTGCCGGCCTGGGTAGGTTGTAGAAGGCGCCCTCGAAGGAGAAGGCGTAGATCCGCGCGAGCCGCGGGACATTCGGGTCTTTCGCATCTTCCGGGTTGAATGCCCCGTTGAACTGCTCCCGCAGAAACTTGCTGTAGCCCAAATTGGGCGTGTCGCCAGCATCCAGTGGCATCAGCTTCAATCCCTTCAACAGCCTGCCGTACATCTTGACTCCTGATTGAGTCAGTAGCGTCTCTGACATGTCTCGGTCCTCCGTCGTGGGTGGGGAACGTCAGTCGCCTAGGCACCCGATCGCCTGGGTCGGCCGGCGGACCGGCTCGCCGGCGACCCGCCCGCGATACCGCGGCGCGCGGCCCAGAGCGGGGTTCGGGGCGTCCGGCGCGAGTCGATCTCGCGCCAGGCGAAACTCTCCCAGATGGTGTGCGCGAACCTGCCTCCCGTCAGGTGGTGATCCACGGCCAACAATGCGTCGAGGACGTCGAGGTAATTCAGGTAGTGCGGTGACAGGCGACGCCACGCATGCGCGAGCCCGGTTCCGAGGTAGTCACGCGTCTCCAGGAGCACGACCTTGAAGGCCTCATGCCGGCCTTCGTAGGCGGCGGCGAACCGAACCTCGATCTCCGGGTCGTCCACGAGGACTCCCGAGACCCGGCCTGACGCGCGGTCCAGGTCGGCGCTGATGAGCCCAGCGTCCACGAGGTGTTGCTGGTACACGTCGACAAGGATGTCGAAGATGGCGCCCGTCAGCGGCTGGGACAGATCGTGGAGCGCGCACGAGATGTTCTGGGCTCCGGAGAGGTCCTCGACGTCGGACATGCGCAGATCGTTGTCGGCGATCCGGAGCTGGGCGGTCTCTGAGAGCTCGCCGATCCGGTTCAGCTCGGTCAGGTAGTAGAGGTTCCCGGCGGAGCGTCGCAGCACGTGATCGATGACTGTATGAAAGTGCAGGCATCCTACGAGGGCGACGAGGTCGGCGAAGGACTCGTGAAAGCCGAAGTATTGATCCGTCCGAGTGCCCGGCGGGGGCGTCCCGACCTCCGAGTAGATCAGGAGGTGCCCCACCTCGTGGGCGAGCACGTCGAAGTTCTGCCAGTGGAGGCGCGGCACACCGCGCTCGTCGCGGGCATATCCGGCCTCGATGAAGCCGAACCCGGCCTGGGCATTCGCCCAGTCGATGTAGGGTACGAGCTCGAGGCGATTGTGGATCGCCCGGAAATGCCATTCGATCCGGTGGCCGGCGTAGCCCTCCCAGATGTCCAGGACTCGCCGAACCGTGGCGTACATGTGTGCCGACCGAAATGCTGGACTCTCGACCTCCAGATGATCGAAGTGCCCGTCCGAGCTGGGCAGAGCAGGAGGGAAGGCGGGACCAACATATGGCGGCAAGTAGGGGTAGTCGTACGGACCGGGCTTTCCGATCGCGTCGACGACGTACATGCGCTCGTCTGCGGGACCCGGCGCGACCGTCCCCGGTGCTCGAGCGATCCAGACCGTCTCTGGCTCGCGGAACGCCGCAAGCGCGGGGTCTTGGGCGAAGAGCCGGAATCGGGTGCCGCGTCCCAGGGTGACCGGGTCCCGGTGCTGGGCCACGCCTCAATCCTCGCGCTCGCGCGGGCCACCGTCAGGCCGGTCGCCTCGCGTCACATGGGCCCATTCGCGCCAGAGCGCACGGTAGAACGACCCTGTATCGAGGAAGCCGACGTCTACCGCATGCCGCGCGATGTCATTGGGTACCGGGAGGCCGAGGCGTTTCTCGAAGTACCAGAGCGTCACCTCGAACTTCATGCGCTCGTCGAGCTGATCCTCCTCGGCCTCCACTCCAGCCAGCGCGCGCCGCTTCGCCCGCGCACGCGCCGCGTAGCGCGCGTAGTCGCCCCGGACGCGCAGGTCATCCAGGAGATGGGCCTCGGCTCGCGATCGAGCCAACGTCTCAAGCTGCTCGAGCTGCGCCTCCTCATCGACCAGCCGAGCGAAGCTGGCTGGAGTGAGGTCATTATTCGCCAACCAGCGCTCAAGCGTTCCACGGCCAAACAGCTCGAGGCGACGCCGCAGCGTATCCCTCGCTCGACGGCGTGCCTCATCGCCAGGCGCGAGGCCTTGTCGCTCGCACTCCCGCAACGCCGCCATCCGCAGGAGACCAGCCCGTCTGGCGTCCATGTAGGCCCGGCCGTCAAGGCGAAGCTCGTCGAACAGCATCTCTAGCTCGAGCTCCGGCCGCTCGAAATCGTGAATGGCCCGGTTCCACATCGCGCTCGCCTGGAACACGTACTCGACCCGAACCGGCTGCGGATCGCCGGCCAGAAAGTCCCTCATCGTCGTCAACATGGCCAGCGCGTCCGTACGTTTCTGGTTGACGCACCCGGTGGCCAGCCAGGTGCGGAGGGCCTCGAGGTCCGAGACCGGAAGACCTCGCTCGGCCCCGCGGGCAAGGAGCTGCTGGTACGAACGATCGGGATAAAAGAGCTCCTTCGCGACCCGGGCGAGGGTGTCCCGTGTGGCCGGCGCGATGACACCCGCCTCCACGGCTGACGCCAGGGTGCATCGGATGTTGACCATCGCTTCGGAGAGGGGCGCGAAGCCAGCCTCGGCCGTGGCGTGCATCACCGCGACCTCGTCGTCATCCTCGAATGGTTCCGCGTGATAGGGAGCGAGGTGCCCGTCGCGATAGGCCTCGAAGATCCGGCCGACCCCACGCATGCCGAATGCTGCGAGCTCAGCCGCGCGCAGAGCACCCATGCTCGCGCTCCCGAAGACATGGACACCCTGGGCCATCGCCCACAGGATCTCCTTGTGCCAGACGGACGGGACCTGCTGGAAGTAGCCGTCGATGATCCCCACGGCACGAGGCCGATGGTGCACGACGGCCCGATACACATCCCCCTGCTGCACGGGAGGCAGATAGACGGCATCCAGCACAGATCGCGCATCCGGTACAGGAAGCGTGGGTCCCGTGAATACGCAGGTTGTCATGCTAGACGATCGCTCACGGCTCGGGCCCGGGGCCCCGGCATGTAGCGGCCGCGCTCGCCGTCGTCGAGTCCCTCCAGGCCGGGGATCACGACCCGAACGACCGGTATGCCCAGCTCCTGCTTGGTCAAGTTCACCGCGACAACCTGCCGAATCCCCACGGCGCGGAGCTGTTCCAGGGCCCAGGTCACATCCTCGTCGAGACTGTCCTGGTCGCGAGTGGGCACGTCGTGAAAGTCACCAGCTGCCGTGTCAGCCTCCATCAGGCTGCGACAATCCCTCAGGCGTCGAGCGCGCTGCGCCGGCGCGTAGTCCTCTGCCCAGAAGTCGTCGCGGGAGCCAGCGATGTACGTGGTGCGAGCCTGGGCGGACTCGGTCAGCGCGCGGAGCAGAGCGATGCCGCGCGCGGGATGGCAGCCGGCGCCGAACTCCGGATCGACGGAATCGTCATCGCGCCCGAGCACCAGGCAGTTGAACGACGCGATGCCCACGTCCGAGGTTGTATCCCACACCTTCACCGCGATGTTGGCCCGCGCGAACTGGTCGAGCACCCAGCGGCACGCGTCGTCGTCGACCGTCTGGAGGTCGAGCACACGCCGAGATCTCCGGCGTGTGCACTTCCACAGGGCGGCCGCGTCACGCTCGATCACCTCGTGGATCCCGTGGCTGATCGCTTCGAGGATGTGGTTTCCCGACGCGAGCCCGTTGGTGTTGGCGAGGAAACACCCGTGCGCGGGGCCACGGGGCAGCGTGTAGTCCGTATGAACCAACTCGTAGGGCACCCAGCATGGAGACCGGTTGATGAGATCCTGGCCCTCGATCCACAGCAGGGGCTCATCGTCGTTATAAGGGCTCGCCTTGGCACGCGGGAGCGCGGCCACGTCGACCAGGGGATGAGTGCGGCCGAGCTGCCGGTAGCTTCCGAGCTTCAGAGAGGAGGTGATCGTCTCGGCGTGAAAGGTCTCGATCGCTTCCATGAGCCCGGATGCCTTGGCCGCGGCCAGGTCCAGGCCCTTGCCCTGAGACACGGCGATCGAACGCGAGTTCGGACGGCAGACCATGACGACCGGGACACCGATCCGATCGAGGCCGGTGATGTTGGCGACGCGGGTGATGCCCATCTGGGACGTGATCGGGCCTATTCGCTCCAGGGTGTCCGCGGGGGCCACTGTTCGATGGGTCCCGTGGCGATGTGCCTTGAGGGCCTCCCCAGTCGACGTCGCGACAGTCGAGAGACCCACTCCGAAGCCGTCGGTGCCGTCCCCATGCGTGCGCTCGACGCCTCGGACGACAATCGTGGGCGACCGCGGCAGGCCGGGCGCGGACTCGACGCTCACGCCAGGGTCGTCCATCACGGCCCCCCCCTCACTGGGGGGCCGTCCCAGGTGCCGGGGTGGCGGCCAGCTCATCCAGCAGCGCCCGGCCCTCGAGAAGGTCGACCGTGTCGAAACCCTCGCGGAACCACTCATAGACGGGGGCCAGCAACGCACGGGCGGCCGCGGGCCGACCCCGCCGCCGCTCGAGCGTAGCCAGACTCATGGCCGCCCTCAGCTCGAGCGCGCGGGCGTCCTGCTCGCGGGCCACCGACAGGGCGCTACGGAAATCGGCTTCCGCCTCGGCGACCCGTGGAGGCGACAAAGCCAGGAGGGCCTCCCCTCGACTCCGGTGCAGCTCCGCCGTCCAGTAGCACAGGCCCATCTGTTCGGTCTCCGCGAAAGCCTCGCCGAGCATGTCGAAGGCCGTTCCCGACGCTCCCGCCTTGATGCACGCGGTGGCAAGCATTTCCCTCAGGATCGGGAAATCCTCGCCGGTGACGAGGGCTCTCAGCTCTTCGAGCCCCACGCGCATGTATGCGATACCGCGCTCGGTCTCGCCCAGCTCCGCCAGCGCCCAACCCCGGAACATCGTGCCCTTGGCTCGGTGGGCCGAGAACCCATGATTCTCGGAATATTGAATCAGCTCTTCGGCGAGCGTCTGAACAGTCCGGGCATCGCGACGATAGCGATGAAGCAGCAGGCCCATGTCGAGCGCATGAACGAGTGAGCCCGCATGCGCGAGATGGCGTGCCCATGCCATCGCCTCTCGACCAGCCGCCAGCGCCTGATCTGGAAAGCCGAGTAGCCAGAGCGCAAAGGCGCGCTCTCCGATTCCGCACACCTTCGGATCGTGCCCGCCGTAGACAGCACCGTGTGTTCGATAGTTGCCGGCGTCGTACAGACGGAGGCCCTCGTCGATGTGCTCGCGGCAGGCCTCGTGCCGGCCCAGATGGAACAAGCTGGCCCAGAGACAATGATGCGCCTGAAGACTCAGGCCAGGGTCGCCCAGCCTGTCGGCCAGCTTCAGCAGTTTCTGTCCTATCTCGAGCCCGGTCTCGAAGCGCTCGGTAATCCGCCACAAGCCCCACATCGCAGTGAAGTGCTGGGGCGAGTCAGGGAGAGACGAACAGAGCTCCAGAGCCCGGGCATAGCTCTGCGCCACCTCGCGCGTCCGGGGCCCCTTCGTGTTGATGAGCACGGGTCCCAGCGTGAGGAGGAGGTCGAGCTCCTCGCGTCGACGCTCGGCGGTCTCGGGAAGAGTGGCCACGAGATCCAGCCCCCTCGTCAAGTGGGAGATCGCCTCCACGTTCGCCGACCGCTCGCTCGCGCGCCGACCGGCCAGTTGCCAATAGTGGAGTGCCTTCGGACCGAGGCGGGCCTCCGTGCAATGGTGCGCGAGGAGCTCAGGACTCGCCTCGAGCGTCTCCGGGAACTGGGTCTCCAGAACATCGACGATCCGCGCATGAAGCGCTTGTCTGCGGACGAGCAAGAGACTCCCGTAGGCCGCGTCCTGGACGAGCGCGTGCTTGAACGAGTAGGTCGCATGGGGCGGCGTACCCTGGCGGAGCATCAGCTGCGCGTCGACGAGCTGGTCGAGCGCCGCGCCCAGCTCGACGTCTGGCATGGACGCCACCCCGGCCAGCAGCTCGTACGAGAACTGGCGGCCGATGGCGCTGCCGATCTGGGCGACCTCCGGGCCCGAGGCGAGCTGGTCGAGGCGCGCCATCAGTGAATCGTGTAGCGTCGCCGGAATCGCGAGCGGGGGAATCGCCCCGGCGAGCTCGTACCGGTCCTCATGCTCCTGGAGCAGCCCGGACTCGAGCACTGTCTTCGTCAGCTCCTCGATAAACAGTGGCACGCCGTCCGTCTTGGCGACGATGTGGTCCTGGATCTGCTCCGGCAGGGTCTTACCCTTGGCCACCCGCCTCGCGACCTCGGCCGCTTCGGTCGGACTCAGCCGGTTCAACACACAAAACGTGAGGTGAGGCAGACCGGTCCATCCCGGAGCATAACTGGGCCGAAAGGTGACGATGGCGAGCATCCGCAGGCTGCCGGCGCGCTCTACGAGGACATCGAGCCACTCCTGCGAGGTGGGGTCGATCCAGTGCACGTCCTCGAACACGAGGAGCACACCCCGCTCCCTGGCGAGACCCTCGATCAGACCCTGAAGCGCGGCCAGGGTCAGTTCTCGCTGGCGCTGCTGCGTCACGGCT
>JBGPOS010000111.1:0-7585 GCA_041488155.1 Tepidiformaceae bacterium | reverse complement strand
GGCCTCAGGGCGCGCGAGCGTTCGGCGCGAAGTTCTGGGAGGTCCTGGGCGAGCGGAAGAGCCCGAGGCTCGTCTTCGAGCACCCCGGTGAGGCCACGATCCCGACCTCGATCTTCATGGTCGATAACGGAGGGATGGTCGTGATCTGCGCCGGCACGTCCGGGTACAACGCAGACGTGGACCTGCGCTACCTGTGGATGCGTCAGAAGCGGCTACAGGGCTCGCACTTCGCAAACGACGAGCAGGCGAACGCCTTCAACGACCTCGTCCGCGCGGGCAAGGTCGACCCCTGCCTATCGCAGGTGTTCTCGTTCGACGAAACCGGCCTCTGCCACCAGCTGATGTACGAAAACCGCCACCCCGACGGCAACATGGCGATCCTGATTGGGGCGAAGCGGGCGGGGATGACGACGGTCAGTTAGCCTTGCCTGGGGCGATCAAGGCCACCCGCGAGTAAGCCCCGGGACATCGACACTCGCGGATCGCCGCGCGATGGCGGGTTACTTTGGCAGAGCTGCGACCTTGACGTCGGCGCTGCTGCGCAGATCCTCAACGAACCGCTTGACGCGCTCGTCACGTTTGCCGCGATCCTGCCGCTCAGATGCGTCAAGCTCATCCCCAATCGACGTGCGGGCGGCGCCTATGGCCATCACGTGGCGGAAGCTGTCGAGCATAGCCGGGCTGGAGTCGTAGACATCGATCGAGTAGGGCGTGCCCTTAACCTGGTCGAAGATCTCGCGAAGCCCTCTGGCGGCCTCCGTGTCCTGCTTCATCAGTTCGAGGAGGCCGGTCTTGGTCTGCGACGCCATGGCCTTGACTGCGTCGTCCTCCGGGATGAGCCCACGGCGTTGAGCCTCCTGGTACAGAAGCTCATCGCTGATGAGGGAGTCTACATACTCACGGATGCTCTTGTCCGGGCGAGAGTCGCCAAGTTGCCGGCCCGTGGATTTGAAGACCGTGTAGGCCTTCACCTTGCTCATCGAGATGGGCGTCCCGTTGACCACGGCTACGGTTTCTGATCCGGCGTTCTCGAGCGCCGCAACGGCATCACCGAAATCCTGGGCGGGCGTCGCAGTCGTGGGGCGCTGGAGGAGATAGATGCCGGCCCCTGTGCCGACCGCCAGAGCGAGGATGAGGGGGAGCGCCGATTTGAGGCCGCGAGTCAGCACCTTACCCGCCTCTGCAGGCCGACGAATGGCTGTCGGGGCCGGGATGGCCGCCCATGGGCGCTCCTCGGTCCGCTCGTTCCCGGGGCGGCGTGTGTTGGGGCGGATTGTAGGTGGTTGGCGGAAAGATGCTGTAAGCGGGCCCGTCCCCTACCTCCTCGTCGGCTCGGGGGGCATCAGCGGGGCCAGCGCGGCCTCAAGGGCGGCATTGTTAGCGGCAAGCATCACGGGTAGACGCGCAGGAGCGATCCCTCGGGGAAGGGGGGCGTTGTCCGCTCAAACTCGCGCTTTATGTCCGACGAACCGTACCCGATCGCGGTCACTCGCCAGTTCGCGCCGTCGAAAGCCCACACCAGGGTCGCTATGCGGCGAAGGGGTCCCGTACCTCCCCAATCTGGCGGCCGAGTGATCAACACCGTGGCGACGGTTAGTCCCGTGCCATCGGGATAGAGCGCCACGGCGTATACGTGGAGCCGCCCCGAGCCGTACTGGTCCGACTCAGAGGGCAACTGGCTCTCAATCAGTCTCGAAAGGCCTTCGATGGCGATGCCAACATTGGCAAGCCCTCCCTCGCCACCGCTGGAAACCGGGAAGCCGTTGAATCGCTGTCCGACGAATCTGCAATCTGGTCCGCCGATCGTATGCAGCGGCGTATTCGACTGGTCACATTCTACCGGCGTAACCTTGAGGCGCGAGACGACGAACGCGAGTTCCCGATTCGCGAAAGCCTTGTCCAGCGCAGCAACGAAGGTTAGCCAGTCTGGAGCGTCCGGCCCGGCCGGCGTGGGGAGCGACACTTCTGGAGTCGCAGTTGCGGACGGGGCGGTCGGGATCGCGGTAGCTACCGATGGCGTGGCCGTTGCTTCCGGGCTTGCCTGTGCTGGAGAAGGCGACGGTGCGGCGGTCGTGGTACTCATTTGCCCGGTGCCGCCGCAACTCAGCGCTCCGGAGCCGAGGACGAACGCACACCACCACAACCATGGGATTCCGAAGACGGCGGACCGGCGATGATCCACGCTCACGCGCGCGCTCCTTGATCCGCTCGTTCCCGGGGCGGCGTCTGTTGGTGGCGGATTGTAGGTGGTTGGCGGAAAGATGCTGTAAGCGCGCCCGTCTCCCCTACCTCCTCGTCGGCTCTGGGGGCACCAGAGGGGCCAGGGCGGCCTCAAGGGCGGCATTGTTAGCGGCAAGCATCACGGGTAGACGAATGGCGAACGTGATCGGCGTGGCGAAATCCGAATTGCCCCGGAACCAGTGTTCGAGAATGCTGCCTGACGCCCTGTCGATTGATGCGTCCGCATAGATCTGCAGGGTGTACTTGGCCGGCGAATCCCTCGTAACTACGATCCCGTCCGGGTAGTCGTATGGGCAACCCGCCTCAACCTTGACGGGAAGCGCGGGGGAGGCAGCCGAAGCCAACTTGACGAGACTGGCCTCCGTGGCTGACTTCAGCCGGTCGTCTCCCACGGTCCGCGAACGATCCTCGACGCAAATGCGGTACTCATCTCGCCCCTGCCACTTGCCATCGACTCCCGTATACGCAACACGAGTGGCCGCGACCGGAACGGCCTCGGTGGGAGACGGGCTCGGTTCCCCCCTTACGGAGCCCCCCGACTCGCATGTGACCACCATCGTCGCTGCGACGCCCAGCGGCAGGCCACGGCAAGTCCGCGTGACTATCGACCGTAGCCGCACTCAGTCTCGCGCTTCGCCCAGGCTACATACCCAGACGATGATGGCTCGGCGATTGTTCCCGCCCATGCGCAGCTCCCCGGTCCGCTAATACTGTAAGGCCGAAGACCCAAAGAACGAGCAGTATGACGACGGCAGCCAGGATGCAGGTGCAGAGGACGGCGGCTCGACGATGCACGGACAACTTCCACTCGAGTGTCAGCGGAGCGAGCAGGTCTAACGCGAACCGCGAGATGCGCCCCCTTTGGCACGCGGGGAGCTACTACTTCTTGGCGCGGCTGGACTTCACGGAGGCCAAGACAGCCTGATCGATCTTTATGTCGGCTGTCTTGTGGGCAACGGCGAGCAACTCTTCGCGGGTCTTGGTTGAGGCGCTGACGAATCTGTTCGTGAGGAGGAAGACGCGAGCCGTGGCCCGAAGAGTCTCGTCGCTCAGCGCATTACCTTCTCCCGTGCCGGCGGCGCGGAGCATTGACTTAATCAGGTCCTTCTGTTCGTTCGAGAGGCTCGGGCTCTTCAAAGGGTCGAGGATCCCAGCTTGAATCACCTGAGTGATTTCGTCTTCGGTTACCTTGATTCCTGAGGCCGCCGCAGCCTGGCCAAGCAGGAACTCGTCGATTTCTCGCTGGAGCGCGTCGTCCGCCGAGATGCCACCTAAGTCTCGGCCCGAGGAGTCCGCAATCCCCGCCGGGCTGAAGGTGAGCGTGGTTTCGAGGTGCCGGGCGAGAATCGGCTGCCCGTTGACTGTGGCTACCACCCGGTTGTCTCTGCCCCGTTGGGTCAATCGATCCAGTTCTTCCTTCGCCGCCTGCGAACCTGAACCGGCACGCACGGCAGCGAAGGCAGCCAGCCCGGCTATGGCGAGCGCAACGACGACACCTACAGGGATCGCCACGCGGCGGGAGTTCATGATCACCTCGTCACCTCTCTGCCTGGATTCAAGATAGCGACGCCCCCACCTCAAACGCCGGGGCGAGGCCTCAGCAGCTTTGCGAACCAGTCGGGAGCAGC
This sequence comes from Tepidiformaceae bacterium, assembly GCA_041488155.1. Taxonomy (GTDB): domain Bacteria; phylum Chloroflexota; class Dehalococcoidia; order Tepidiformales; family Tepidiformaceae; genus JBGPOS01. Next base: position 3,716 of record JBGPOS010000111.1, on the reverse strand, counting down.
CTCCGACAGCCGCCCCCGGTGTGGTTCGCAGCACTTGACGCTCCGCCCGACGGGTACAACCCGGCGTTCACGATCAACCTGCTGTCGTCGTCCGAGTACGCAAACCCAGAACCCCACCTCGTGTCGTTGTAGTAGTCGAAGTCGCCAGAGATAAGATTGCGGCCCTGGCCGATGCCAAACAGCGCGCAATGCTGATTGGTGCAGGCGTAGATGTCCAATCGGTAGCCCTGAATGTGCGTAGACATGGCAATCTGCCAAGTCCCACTTGGCCAAGCGGACTGAGTGTGGATTCGGTGGCTGATTGAATAAAGCTCTGCCTGGTGGCCTGTGGAACCCAGGCGTAGAAGTACGTATAGGACTCGTAAGTCCAATTCGCCGAGAAGAAGAAGAAGCCCTGGGAGAATGCCGCTGTCTTCGATGAGAACATCTCGATGTAGCAGGGCCCCGCGCCGCCATTGGAAGGGGGCTCGCAGGGGAAGCCAAACGCCCTGGCTTCGCGGCTGTCGCCGATCTGGCTAAAGATTGCAGCGGTGACGAGCAAGATCGCCAGAGCGGTAAGCCTTTGCGCTCTTGTTCCGACGAAAGGCCCCTGAGTCGCCCCTTGCGGATCGTTCGACATGTAAACCCTCGCAGATTGCCGAGACTGATCTCTGCGATAGCGTGGCTGGAGCGTCTCGAAGATGTGAGACGCCGTCGGTGGGACACTTGTCGTACACGCCATTCAGTTGGCCGCTCCGACTCCGTCCTCGTCCCGCAGAGGAAGGCCAGAGGCCCGCACGGCTCGGCGGATCCATCCAGCTCGGTGTGTGCGCCACCAGCGGCCCAGCTCGCGAACGTCCGCTGCCCCTGTGATTCCCTTTCATCTCTCGATGTGTCCCCGCACAGTGTTGAGCGTCAGGTTCAATCGCTCAGCGACTTGTCGTTCGGTGTAGCGCGCAGCGAGTTCTCTAAGAACTTCCGCCCGGCGAAACGAAATCCTGGACAGCCTGGATGACAGCGGATTTCCGCCCATGTGCTCTCCTCGGTCCGCTCGTTCCCGGGGCGGCGTCTGTTGGTGGCGGATTGTAGGTGGTTGGCGGAAAGATGCTGTAAGCGCGCCCGTCTCCGGAGCGCCCTAGGCTTCCTCAGTAGCCGCCGCCCGCCGGGAAAGGGATAATCTGCCGGCCACTCCCTTTCGAAAGCCGACCGCACCCATGGCCCGTGACTTCGCCGCCGACATCCAGGACCCCATCGCGAGGGAGATCGTTGCGAACGTTGGGACGTGGGTGGACCGCGAGGTCAGGCCGCAGGCGAGCGAGTTCGAGCACGCCGACGTCTACCCCGACCCGTTAGTGAAGGGCATGTCCGATATGGGACTCTTCGGGATCAAGATCCCGGAGCGCTACGGCGGCCTCGACCTCACGTTCGAGTGCTACGCCGGCGTCTGCATCGAGCTGGCGCGGGGGTGGATGAGCCTGGCGGGGATCATCAACACCCACGTCCTGGTCGGCTACGCGATCAGCGAATACGGGACCGAGGATCAGAAGCAGCGTTTTCTCCCGCGCCTGGTCGAACCGGAAATCCGTTGCGCGCTGAGCATCACGGAGCCGGACGCGGGGTCGGACGCGCAAGCGATCAAGACGCAGGCCCGCCGTGACGGTGACGACTACGTCATCAACGGCCAGAAGATGTGGGTCACGAACGGGCAGAAGGCGGGCGTCTACCTGGTCATGACCAAGACCGACCCAACGGCCGAGCCTCGTCACCGCGGGATCAGCGCGTTCCTGGTCGAGGCGGGCACACCGGGATTCACGGTCGGCAAGAAGTTCGACAAGCTCGGTTACAAGGGAGTCGAGACCACGGAGCTTGCCTTCGACGACGCCCGTGTGCCCGCGACCGCACTCCTCGGCGGGCGCGAGGGCTCCGGCTTCCAGCACATCATGAGCGCGCTCGAAGTAGGCCGGATCAACGTTGCGGCGCGCGGCGTCGGCCTCGCCCAGGCGGCATTCGACGACTCCATCCGCTACGCCCAGAAGCGCGAAGCGTTCGGCAAGCCGATCATCGAGCACCAGGCCCAGCAGATCCGGCTCGCCGAGATGGCGACGAAGATCCGGGCGGGACGTCTCCTGACGCTTGACGCCGCCCGGAAGAAAGATTCCGGAATCCGCAGTGACCTGGACGCCGGGATCGCGAAGCTCTACTCGACCGAAATGTGCCAGGAGGTCGTCCTCGACGCGCTCCGTATCCACGGCGGGGTCGGCTACAGCAAGGACCTTCCGATCGAGCGCTACTACCGCGACGCGCCGCTCATGGTCATCGCCGAAGGCACGAGCGACATCCAGAAGATCGTCATCACCCGCAACCTGATCAAAGACTACCCCGTCTAGGAGGCCAGGCATGACCGTTTACGACGGCCGCGACAAGTTCGGCCGCTACTTCGAAGAGTTCGAACCCGGGGACATCTACAAGCACTGGCCGAGCAAGACAATCACGGAGTCGGAAGACCATCTCTTCTGCGACATCACGATGAACCACCACCCGCTCCACTCCGACCGCTGGTACGCCGAGGAGGAGACCCAGTTCAAACAGAACGTGGTCGTTGGAAACTTCGTCTACTCGCTTGTCCTGGGGATGAGCGTCGCCGATGTTTCGGGCAAGGCGATCGCCAACCTCGAGATCGAGAGCCTCAAGCATTCGAAGCCAACCTTCCACGGCGACACGATCCGAGCGGAAACGACGGTGCTCGAAAAGGTCGAGTCGACGAGCCGGCCGGACCGCGGCATCGTCACGGTCGAGACACGAGGGATTAATCAGCGCGGCGAGGAAGTCTGTTACTTCCGCCGCAAGGTGATGGTGCCGAAGCGCAACGCCTAGGGGCTCCGGCCTGGGGAGGCGGAGGGGAGCGGGGGCAGGCCGGGAATCTGGATCCCAGCTTCGGCGAACCGAACCAGCAGCCGCCGCCGTAGCTCGCCGCTGAGCTCCCACTGCTTCCCCGCCTTCACGTCGCCGACGATCTTGAGTTCGACCGAAGTGTCGCGGATCGCGTTGATGCGAAGGACGTGGGGCGCGTTGATGACGTCCGCTGGTCGCTCCTTGGCCAGGGCGAGCCCGACCTCGTCGATAACGGCCATCACGCGTTCGGCGTCCTGGCCGGCCGGCACCGAGAGGTCCAGGTTGATGCGGCTGAATCCCTGGGTGAAGTTGGTAGCGACCGAGATGGCGCTGTTGGGGATGGTGTGGATCGCCCCGTCGCCATCGCGGAGCACCGTGCGGCGCGGGTTGATCGCCACCACTTCCCCGGTGATCCCGGCGACGGTGACGATGTCGCCGACGGCGTACTGGTCTTCGACAACGATGAAGGTGCCGTTGATAACGTCCTTGATAAGCGTTTGGGTCCCGAGGCCGAGGGTGATGCCCACGATGCCTACGCCCGCGATCAGGGCCGAGACGTTGAGCCCGAGGTTGTCGAGGACGAGAGCGGAGCCAAGGAAGACCAGGAAGATGGTGAAGAGCCAGTTCAGGGTAGCGATGAGGGTCCGCGTCCTGCGTTCGACAGCGGCGCGGTCTTCGATGCGGACGCGGGCGGCACCGGCGATCGCGCTGTGGAGGAGGCGACTGATGACGGTACGAAAAACGACGAGCGCGAGGGCGAGGCCGATGACCACGCCCGCGAACCCCGGCGCGTCGTGCTTGAACCAATCCTCCCACTCCGCCCAGGTCGCGGGGACGAGGAAAAG
>JBGPOS010000110.1:0-7737 GCA_041488155.1 Tepidiformaceae bacterium | reverse complement strand
CACTGTTCGCGCGAGCGTGGCACCAACAGCATCCACTCGCGCGTGAGCAGCAGGTTGTAGGGCCCTGACTGGCGCCGCTCGCCGGCCGCCTCGCGCTCCTCGATGCCCGCTGCGCGGCACAGGTCGCGGTAGACCCCGCCCAGAAGCACCCCCGTAAGCTCGCGCCGCGCCCACATCTGTGTAGCCAGTTCGGCGCAAGCATGGCGGAACGGAAGACCCGCGCCTGGGCCAACCGCGCCTGACCGTCGCGCACGCCGCAACAGAGGCTCGATCGGAAGCCCGGTTCGTCCCGGGGCCAGCGGGAGCGGTACCAGCTGCAGATGCTTGTGCGCCTCGCTGGCGCCGGCTTCGCGGCCGCCGTTGTAGAAGCCGAGCGCTTCGAACTCGGCCATGCAGGTAGCCAGCGCCGCGAAGTCGCCGGTGTCGAGCAGCGTCTCCTGAGGCTCGAAGGCGCGCGTGACGATCAGCAGATGATGGTCCAGTACGGGAAACTTGTTCAGCAGGGCGACATGGGTGTGCGACACCTCCGCCACGAACAGCATCGGGTCGTAGGGCAGGAACGGATCGGCAGGGTTGGCTTGCCGCAGCGCCGAGTGCATGTCGGCTTTGTGCGTCAAGCTGGAAACACGGCGGACGACGAAGCGTATGCCGCTGTCCTCGATCTCCTCCTGCTGGGTTTCGATCGGCCGCAGGGCACCGCTCGACAGCGCCTCATGCGTTGCCCGGGTGATGGCCGGCAGCAGGGAACCCGGTTGAAACCGTGTTGACTGCGTGGGCAAGGCTGCGTCCGGACGCGAACAGGCGCGGCCTCCTCTGTCGTAGAAGTCCGCAATTATATCCGCCGTCTCGGCAGCGCCCGGGTTTTCAGCGCACCTCCAGCTTCTCGACCCAGACCAGCTCACAGGCGCCGGCGCCTGTGTCCTCGCGGCTAAGTGAACTGCGCCAGCGCCAGCCATCGCGGCCGCGCACTTCCACGAGGTACCCGGCGAGGCTTAGGATGTGTCCGGGACGGATACTCAACAGCCGGTGCTCGATCTCCTCGGTGGCAGGGATCATGTGCATGTTGGCGCTGTGGGTCTCGATCTCGCGGCGCGGAATCGGGAACTGTCTTACGTGCCAGAAGTAGAACCTTCCGCCCTGACTGATGTCGAATGCATCCAAGACCGCCTGGTCGGACATGGGTCCCCACCCGAGTGCAAGATCGACCGGCGAGATGTTTGCGCCCTCGTCGAAACGGTAACGCTCCTTGCCTAGGACGCGGGCTACGAGGGAAAACGACTGCAGAGGCGCGATTTGATATCCGGGTTTCGTGAGTTGCGGTGGGCTTGGGCCGAGGTCCGACTGCACTGGCGCCGCGCTCGCCAGAACGCCCGGAGGATGAACGATCGGCCGTGTCTGCCAGTGATCCCACGCGGCCCAGGCGAGGGGAAGGATCAGGAGCCAGCGCCAGTTCATCTTTGGTTTCCGCGCAAAGTGGGACTGCGAAGGGCCGGTGCAAATCCGATGCCTAGAGCCAAAGAGCATGCTCAGGCCGCAACCTGTTCGACGGCGCGAGGCTTGCGCCTGTGGCCGGCGCGGGCGAGGATCGAAGGAGAATTGGCCCGATCGATGCTTCGCGGTTTGACCCATATCGACCCGTTGAACGACCGTCCTAACCGGCGTAGGGGCGCGCCACACAGCCTCAAGTCGGTTAACATTCGACCGTTGGCAGCTTGGGATCGGCACCCGCTATCAGTCGCGGAGCCTCCGCGAATCATCAGGAGCACGATGCACATGGCAAACCTCACTTCGACTCAGACAAGGCTTTCGATGGGCTCACCGAGCACGGCGTTGCGCGTGGCAGTCCTCAACCTCACACCGATGCTGCTCGCCGCCGTGCTGGTCGGCTGCGCCACCAAGGCCACGCATCTGGGCTCTCTGTCTGGCGATCCGTCGATGGCAGGCACACCGAATTCGGCGCGGCGCATCGCTGGCCCGGGGACTCAAGCCGGCCGATCGACAACGAACCCGGACGGGAGCGCCTCGGCCGAAGGCGCCGCCGGCGACGGCCAGATGATTCCTGGCGCCGGCGGTGAAAGTGATGGTGGTTCGGACGCAGCCGGAACGTCGTCGTCCAGCGACGGAACCGGTGGCAAGGCGACGGGCGCGCGCAAGGGCGGAGGAGGCAATCAAGCTTCGTCTGCCGCCTCCGGCACTGGCGGCCCCGGTGCAGCGGCGGCAGGCGGTGACAGAGCCTCGTCCCTTGCCGCGGGTACGGAGAGCGCCGGAGGTGATAGGGCTTCGTCTCTCGGCGGGGCTGCAGCGGGTTCCGCGGCGCCTGGGAGACCGGGTGCGACCGGTGCGCGCGCTGGTGGCGCTTCGTCCCCCGGCGTGGGCGGCGCGAAGACGGGCGGTGGGCGAGCGGGGCCGGGAGACAGCTCAGGGGCCGACGTAGCGGGCGCCGATCTCTCCAGCGGCGGGTCTGAGGCCGCGGTCGAGGGTGGCGCTGGTGGCGTGCCGGCAGGCCAAACCGGCAGAACAGCGGGATCGAGCGGGGCGAGTGGCGCCTCTGCGGCGGATGCCGGCGCGGGCGGCGCTACGGCGGCCGGCATGGAGGGTGACGAGCGCATCGCGGCGATCGACGTTCCGAGCGGCAAGGTCAAGGTCGACGAGGAGTACCGGCCCCAGACCTTGGGCGGTGCACTACCGTTGATTCTGGGTGTGAACGAGGAGGGGCGGTTCGACTTCGACCAGTATTCGCTGCGCCCCGAGGTGAGGCGCGCCCTGGACGAGCTCGTCGAAAAGTTGAAAACCGCTGAATACGACCGCCTCGATATCATCGGTTATACCGACCGCATCGGCAGCGGCGACTACAACCGGCGCCTGTCCGAGCTGCGCGCCTATGCCGTGGCTCAGTACCTCATGGGCAGAGGGGTTCCGGATAATAAGATCCACTACGAGGGCCGCGGCGACAAGAATCCGCTCACCCCGTCGGGCGACTGCCAGGGACTGGCGCGCGAGGATCTGATCACCTGCCTGCAGAAGGACCGGCGCGTGGAGATCGAAGCCTCGATCCACCGCAAACACGCGACGGTGGTGCAGTAATCAGGCCTCGTCAGCGGCGCGTTATCGGTAGCAGCCCACGGTTCACGCTGCGTTGGGGTCTGGTAAAAGCTCTGATTGAGTGTCGCGCTGACCTATGCTCAGCGCCAGCAGCTAACGCAGCGTGGCGTTGAAGCGCTCCAGCGCTTGCGCGCCCGGGCAAAGCTGCGGCTCGGCCAGGCTGTTGAAGGGCGCGTCCACCGTGTTGAGCCGCGCGTGGAGGTCGTCCGGCTGCGGGTCCACGTACAGCAGGCCGGTGACCACCTCGCCGACGGCGTCGTGGTGCAGCAGGAAGTTGATGGCAGAGATCCGGTCGCTGGGATCGTAATCGGTGGCAAGCTTGCGCAGACGCAGCACCGAGCCGTCGTGCTGCACGACTTCCTCCAGTACTCCCGGAGCGTAGTGGGCGGTGATCGGCTTGCGCGGCACCATGACATCCAGGTGATTTACCGCCTCGTTGTGCTCCCGCACATAGTCATAGCTCTTGGTCGACCCCTCATGGTTGTTGAAGGCCACGCAAGGTGAGATGACGTCGATGAAGGCGGCGCCCTGGTGCACTAAGGCGGCTTTGATGAGGGGCGTCAGCTGCTCCTTGTCGCCGGAGAAGCTGCGCGCCACGAAACTGGCACCGAGCTGCAGCGCCAGCATGACCAGATCGATCGGCGCATCGACATTGACTGCGCCCTTCTTACTCTTCGAGCCCTGATCGGCGGTGGCCGAGAACTGCCCCTTGGTCAGGCCGTAAACACCGTTGTTCTCCACGATGTAGACCATGTTCACGCCGCGCCTCAGCGCGTGAGCGAACTGGCCCAGTCCGATGGAGGCGGAGTCGCCGTCGCCGGATACCCCGAGATAGGTCAGCTCGCGGTTGGCGAGGTTGGCGCCGGTGAGCACCGAAGGCATGCGGCCGTGCACGCTGTTGAAGCCGTGCGAGTTGCCCAGGAAATAGGTCGGCGTCTTGGACGAGCAGCCGATACCCGATAGCTTGGCGATGCGGTGCGGAGGCAGGTCCAGCTCGAAGCAGGCCTGGATGATGGAGGCGCTGATGGAGTCGTGCCCGCAGCCCGCGCACAGCGTGGAGATGGCTCCTTCATAGTCGCGGCGAGTGAACCCGAGCCCGTTCTTCTCGAGCGACGGGTGGCGCAATCTGGGTTTGGCGAGATAGGTCATCGGGGATCACTCGTTCATTGTGCGAGTCTGCGCAGCGGCGTCACCTTCAGCACGGCCACCTTCTCGGCCAGTTCCCCGATGATGTAGCGCGCGGTGATCGGCGTCCCGTCGTAGTGCAGCACGGAGATCAGCCGGGACGGGTCGACCGCCCCCTCGTTGACCAGCAGCATGCGCAGTTGGGCGTCGCGGTTCTGCTCCACCACGAAGACCTGCTCGTGGTCGGCGATGAAGTCGTATACCTCCTCCTGGAACGGGAACGCGCGCACGCGCAGCGCGTCGAGCTGCACGCCGTCGCGCTCGAGGGCGTCGAGCGCCTCATGCATGGCCGGGCTGGTCGAGCCGAAGTAGATCACGCCCACCCGCGTCGCTTGCCGGGCGGGCCGCAGGACCGGCTTGGGCACCAGCTCCTTGGCGGTCTCGAACTTGCGCAGCAGGCGCTGCATATTGTCCACGTAGTCCGGACCGGCCTCGCTATAGCGCGCGTAGCGGTCCTTGGTTGTGCCGCGGGTGAAAAACGCGCCGCGCGTCGGGTGTGTACCGGGATAGGTGCGGTAGGTGACGCCGTCGCCATCGACGTCGAGATAACGCCCAAACTCCATGCCTGCTTCCAGCTCTTGATAGGTGGTGACTTTGCCACGGTCGTAGCACCGCGCGTCGTCCCAGGCCAGCGGCTCGCACAGCCGCTGGTTCATGCCGATGTCCAGGTCCATCAGCACGAACACCGGCGTCTGCAGCCGCTCGGCGAGATCGAAGGCCTGCGCGGCGAAGTCGAAGCACTCCTTCGGGTCCTCGGGGAAGAGCAGCACGTGCTTGGTGTCGCCATGCGAGGCGTGGGCGCAGGAAACCAGGTCGGACTGCTGGGTGCGGGTGGGCATGCCCGTGGACGGACCGCCGCGCTGCACGTCGAAGATCACCGCGGGGATCTCGGCAAAGTAGGCCAGCCCGATGAATTCCTGCATCAGCGAGATGCCGGGTCCGGAGGTGCAGGTGAAGGCGCGCGCGCCATTCCACGAGGCCCCGATCACGATGCCGATGGAGGCCAGCTCGTCCTCGGCCTGGATGATGGCGTAGCGGGCCTTGCCACTCTCCGGGTCGTGGCGGTAGTTGCGGCAGTGGCGGCTGAAAGCCTCGGCCAGCGAAGAGGAGGGCGTGATAGGGTACCAGGCGGCAACTGTCGCCCCGCCGTACACGCATCCGAGCGCCGCGGCGCTGTTTCCTTCCAGGAAGATCTTGTTGCCCACGGCGTTGGCGCGCTTGATCTTTAGCCCGATCGAGGGCAGATAGCTGGCGGCGTAATCCCGTCCCATATGCAGCGCCTTGAAGTTGGGCTCGAGCAGCTTCTCTTTGCCCTTATATTGCTCGCTGATCAGCTGCTCCAACTCGCGCGGGTCAAGGTCGATCAGGGCCGACAGCGCGCCGACGTAGATGATGTTCTTGAAGAGCTGCCGCTGGCGCGCGTCGTCGTACTCGCGGTTGCAGATCTCGGTGAGCGGCATGCCAACCACGTGAATGTCGTCGCGGAACTTGGAGTCGGGCAGCGGCCTGGTGGAATCGTAGAACAGGTACCCGCCGGGCTCGATCTCGGCCAGGTCCTTGTCCCAGGTCTGCGGATTCATGGCCACCATCAGATCGACGCCGCCGCGCCGCCCGAGGTAGCCGGACTCGGACACGCGTACCTCGTACCAGGTGGGCAGACCCTGGATGTTGGACGGGAAGATGTTGCGCGGGCTGACCGGCACGCCCATGCGCAGGATGGATTTGGCAAACAACGCGTTGGCGGAGGCCGAGCCGGAGCCATTCACGTTGGCGAACTTGATCACGAAGTCGTTGATGCGAGTTTGAGCTGCGGGCGGCATGAGTCTGTTCAACGTGTCGTGGCGCATCAAGCGGCCGCGGTTTTCGGTTCCTTGCGTTGGACCCGGCAGGCGGGGCCAGCGTTGGTCATGTCCAGGAAGAACTTCTGCATGTCCCAGGCCCCGGTCGGGCAGCGCTCGGCGCACAGCCCGCAGTGCAGGCACACGTCCTCGTCCTTCACCATGGCGCGGCCGGTCTTCAATCCTTCCTGGACATACAGGTCCTGCGTCAGGTTCTTCGCCGGCGCGTTCAGGCGCATTCGAAGATCCGGCTCCTCGCCGTTCGGCACAAAACTGATGCAGTCCATCGGGCAGATGTCCACGCAGGCGTCGCACTCGATGCACAGCCGCGAAGTGAACACCGTCTGCACGTCGCAGTTCAGGCAGCGCTGCGCCTCTTTCCAGGCGGTGGCGGCGTCGAAGCCCAGCTCGACCTCGGCCTTCACGTTCTTGAGGATCACCTTGATGTCGCGCCAGGGCACCTTGTAGCGCTGGTCCGGGTGGACCTCGCTGTCGTAGCTCCACTCGTGGATGCCCATCTTCTGCGAGATCAGGTTGACCATCGGCGGCGGGCGCTTGGCGACGTCCTCGCCGTTGAGCAGCTGGTCGATGGAGATGGCGGCGTCATGCCCGTGGGCGACGGCCCAGATGATGTTCTTCGGGCCGAAGGCGGAATCCCCGCCGAAGAACACGTGCTTCATGCTCGATTGCAAGCTCACCTTGTCCAGCACCGGCAGGCCCCGCTTGTCGAATTCGATGCCCGAATCGCGCTCGATCCAGGGGAACGCGTTCTCCTGCCCCACGGCGACCAGCACGTCGTCGCACTCGAACCTGTGCTCCGGCTCGCCGGTGGGCACCAGGTTGCGGCGGCCCTTCTCGTCGACTACCGCCTGCACCTTCTCGAAGCTCATGCCGGTGAGCTTGCCGCCGCTGTGCAGGAAGGCCTTCGGCACGAGGTAATTGAGGATCGGAATGCCCTCGTGCTGCGCGTCTTCCTTTTCCCAGGGCGAGGCCTTCATCTCCTCGAAGCCCGAGCGCACGATGACTTTCACGTCGTCGCCGCCGATGCGCCTGGAAGTGCGGCAGCAGTCCATGGCGGTGTTGCCGCCGCCCAGCACGATGACGCGCTTGCCGATCCTGGTGGTGTGGCCGAACGACACCGACGAAAGCCAGTCGATGCCGATGTGGATGTTCTTCGCCGCGTCTTTGCGCCCCGGGAGGTCGAGGTCGCGCCCGCGCGGCGCGCCCGAGCCTACGAAAATCGCATCAAAGCCCCCGGCGAGCAGCTCTTTCATCGAGTCGATTCTCGTCCCGCCCTTGAACTCCACGCCCAGGTCGAGGATGTAGTTCACCTCCTCGTCGATGACTTCCTCCGGCAGGCGGAAGCGCGGGATCTGCGACCAGATCATGCCGCCCGCGCGCGGGTCCTGGTCGAACACCGTGACCTGGTAGCCGAGGGGCGCCAAGTCGCGCGCCACGGTGAGCGAAGCCGGGCCGGCGCCTACGCAGGCGATCTTCCTGCCGTTCTTCTTCGCCGCGGGCTTGGGCATGCGCGCCTTCACGTCGTCGCCCTTCAGGTCCGCGGCGACGCGCTTCAGGCGGCAGATGGCGACGGGTTCGGGTTTCGGCTGGT
>JBGPOS010000109.1:0-7830 GCA_041488155.1 Tepidiformaceae bacterium | reverse complement strand
GGTCTCCGGGATCGGCTCGCCGAGGGGCTCCACGCCCTGGCGGGCTTCGATTCGGGTCTCGGCGACCGCGGCTGGAGCGGCGATGACCGTTGCTTCTGCGGGATCCGCGCCCATCGCCGCGCGCGCCCCGTCCAACGCCGCTACGAGGTCCTGCGGGTGCTGATAGCGCTTGCCCGGGTCCTTCTCAAGGCAGCAGGCGACGACGTCCACCAGCTGCTGGGGGACTCCGGCGAGCTTTTCCAGCGGAGGCGGGGCCTCTTCGTGCAGCCGCATCAGGCCCGTCGGAGTGTCGGCCTTGAACGGAGACTCACCCGCGAGCATCTCGAACAGCACGAGCCCCAGTGAATAGATGTCGGATCTCGTGTCGGCCTGTCCCCGGTGTTGCTCCGGGGCCGAGTAAGCCACCGTACCAACGAAGAGCCCGGGCATGGTCACGTTGGAGGTGTAGGTGAGCCGGGAGATTCCGAAGTCGGTGACTTTCGCCGCACCGTCGCTGGTGATCAGGATGTTCCCGGGCTTGATGTCCCGGTGAATGATGGCCCGGGTCTCCGCCTCCACCAGCGCCAGCCCGACCTGGATCGCGATGGCCGCGGCGAACTGCGGTGACAGCCGACCCTGCTGAATGGTCTCGGAGAGCGGCGCTCCGTCCACGAACTCTGAAACGAGGAAGTGCCGTCCACCTTCCTGGGCGAACTCCAGCACCTGAACGGTGTACGGAGAACGCAGGAGTGACGCGACATACGCTTCACGCCGAAAACGCTCCAGGTACGACTTATCCATCTCGAACTGTTGGTGCATCATCTTGATGGCCACGACAGCTCCCGTGCGCTGATCGACAGCACGGTACACAGTCCCCATTCCGCCCCCGCCAACGCGCTCTACTAGCCGGTAATGGCCGAGGTTACCCAACGATCCAACACGCGAGGAGGGCGGGCTCACTGCGGCGCCTCCTTTGTCCGGCGGACCGCCTGAAGAGATGAGGGGGTTCTGATAGGTCGAGACAATCCCGGGCCCGGAGGGCGAAGCTCTGTCCTCACCCTCCGGCAACGTAGCGCCGTTACTATACTGTTCGTTTCGGAGTGTCGACATGGGGTGCTGTCGGCCCCGGTGGCGTCCAACTGGTGCTGGTTGGTCACCGCGCCCGTCTCCCGTTGGCCTGGGCGGCAGTGCGCGCCAGCCCCCCATCCGTCCTGACCGCGGCCTGAGTTCTCAATGACAAACTCGTTGCCGGCGGCGCTCACGGCTCTGCCGTCAGGCGGCGGATTCCCGCCGGCGGAAAGGCTGCCCTTCGCGAAACCTAACGCGTGTCAGACGCTCGGGCTGGGCCTACCAGCGTTGTACCCCCATCGACGACGAGCACCTGGCCGGTGATGTACCGAGCCTGGTCTGAGAGCAGGAAGCGCACTGCGTTGCCGATGTCCCATCCGGTGCCTTCGATCCCGAGCAACGATGCCTGGCGGCGCCGTTCGCGGGCGCCTTCGCTCATCCCCCCGGCGGCGACCATCGGCGTGTACACCGGCCCAGGCGCGACGCAGTTGACCCGGATCCCGTCTCGGCCGTGGTCGACGGCCATTGCCTTCGTCAGAGCAATCACTGCCCCCTTCGAAACGGAGTAGGCCGTGAGCCCTCGAGGGCGCAAGGCCGAGATCGACGACACGTTGACGATCGCTCCCCCGCCGGCTGTCTTCACCATCGCCGGGATGGCGTGTTTGGCGACGAGAAACATGCTCTCGACGTTCACCTGCATCACTCGCCGCCAGACGTCCGGACTCTCATCCACGACGCTTCCCCGGCTGCCAATCCCGACGTTGTTGTCAAGCAGATCGAGCCGCCCGAAACGCCGCACGGCTTCCTCCACCAGGTCATGGCACTGGCTCTCGTCGGTCACGTCGGCGGCAAGAGCGGCGGCCGAGCCGCCTTCGGCCCTGATCATCTCGACCGTGCGCTCGGCGAGTTCGACCCGGCGGTCCACCACGACGACGTGCGCTCCCGCTCGCGCGAGCAGTATCGCGGCCGCCCGTCCGTTGCCGATCCCATCGCCGGCCGCCCCGCCGCCCGTGACGATGGCGACCTTGCCCGCCAGTCCGAGGTCTCTCAGTTGGTCGATGGGCTGCGTCATGCCTAACTCCTCAGGGCAGTCCCGCGCCCCGCACACCCACGCGGACGATTTCTATTTGGCCGCTGCGCGTTTCCGCGATCGCCGATCCGCTCCCTGCGGCCGTACAGATGAACAGCGTCTGGCGGTCGGGGCCACCCAGCATGCAGGCGAAGGCGCCTCGTTCGCCGGTCGAGAGCGTTTGCACGATTCGTCCGCCCTCGAACACGCGCACGACCTGGCGGCCTCGCGGGTCGGCCACCCAGATCGCCCCTTCCGCGTCGAGGCAGATGCCATCGGGGAAGACTCCGTCGAACTGGGCCCAGACCCGCCGGTTGGTTAACGACCCGTCCTCTTCCACGTCAAACGCGGTCAGTCGATTCGCGAACGTCTCGCCGACAATCAGCGTCTCTCCGTCGGGGGTGATCACCGTCCCGTTCGGAAAGAGGAGGTCGTCAGCCGCGACCGTCGCGCGACCGTCCGGGTCCACGCGGACGATGCAGGCCGTCCGTTGCGCCTCGCCGCGCTCACGGTCGAACCCGAAGTTCCCCACGTAAGCTCGTCCGGCCGCATCCACGACCATGTCGTTGCAGGGCCCGGTAGCAACCTCCGACAGGTCAGCGACGACGCGGCTCCGGCTTCCGGTGAACTCAAGCAGCCGCCGATCGAGCATGGAGACCACCAGCAGTCGCCCGTCCGGACTCCAGCCCAAGCCAGACGGCTGCTGGGGCACCTCCGCCACCCGCTCGCTCCGCCCTTCCAGGTCCACGGTCAGTACGGCGTGCGAGTAGAAGTCGGAGAACCAGAGCTTCCCAGCGTGCCAGCGCGGGCCTTCCGGGAACGTCAGGCCGGCCAGCAGGGTTTGGAGCCTGGCCTGTTCGGGCATCCTGGCCATCACCTCGTTGCGTTTGCGTTTCCCTTTGGGACGACGGAAGGTGACGCTACGCTCGTTGGTCAACGGCCGGCAAGTTCGCACCACGGCCGCGGGCGATGGCGCCACCAGAGGCGCACTCGTCCGCGCTCACCGTCGCTTCGACGGAAGGCTCCGAGGGACGCCTTCTGTGTTCCGGACACTTGTCCCGCCTCGTCGACTCGCTAGCCCAGGATGATCACCCAGGTCGTCGACCCTGGCCCGATGATCGCAATCCAATACGAGACGCCCTTGTTGAGGACCGTGAAGTCGTTCGCTCCCGGGACGCCCGCCGCCCCTGGGAAGTACGCTTGCCAGACTTGCGAAGCCCCGAACCAGCGGAAAACTGCTGTCACCTGTCCGACGATGTTTCCCCCCGGTCCGCTTCGCAACGCCGCGTCGACGCTGATTCCATCCTGTCCAAGCCAGGCGATCAGGCTCCAGCGGAAGCTGAGCGTGTAGGTCATCGTCGAACTGACGTAGGTGAACAGGTCGGCGGTGACCGCCCCGCTGGTGCCAAACCCGGTCGTGACGAGCACGTGCACCGTCGCGGCCGCGTTACTCGGGGCGGTCGCCGTAATTTGCGTGTCGCTGTTCACCGTGGCCGCAGCCACGATCCCTCCGAACGTCACGCTCGTCGCCCCGGTGAATCCTGTCCCGATGATGATCACCACTGTGCCCGGGCCGCCGCTCGTGGGACTAATCCCGGTTACCACCGGTGCCGCGGCGCCGAGATAGGTGAACAGGTCGGCGACCGTACTCGCGCTTGTCCCGAGAGGCGTCGTCACGACGACGTGCACTGTCCCCGGAGAGTTGCTCGGGGCCGAGGCGATAATCTGGGTGTCGCTGATCACCGTAGCGAACGCCGTCAGTCCTCCGAAGGTGACGCTCGTCGCCCCGGTGAAACCGAATCCGGTGATGGTCACCGATGTGCCGGGGCCACCACTTGTCGGGCTGATACCGTTCACGACCGGGCCGCCTGAGCCCACGTACGTGAACAGGTCAGACACTGTCGGCGGGCTGGTGCCGAGGGCCGTCGTCACAATGATATGCACTGCGCCGGCAAAGTTCCCTGGCGCGGACGCGATGATCTGGGTGTTGCTCATGATCGTGTAGAAGCTCGCGACGCCGCCGAACGTCACGCTCGTGGCCCCCACGAACCCCGTACCGGTGATCGTCACCACCGTTGCAATCGTCCCGAATGTCGGGCTGATCCCAGTGACGATCGGTCCTCCGGCGCCGAGGTAAGTGAAAACGTCGGCCGTGGTTGCAGCGCTCGTCCCGAAAGCGTTGGTCACGAGCACGTGCACAGCCAGTGGAATGTTGGCCGGCGCCGCCGCCACAATCTGGGTGTCGTTGACCACCGTAAAGAACGCGAACACCGCGCCGAACGTCACGCCCCCGGCGCCGGTGAATCCCGTGCCGGTGATCGTAACCACCGTCCCGACGGTCCCGATCGGCGGAATGACGCTCGTGACGACCGGTGCCCCGATGCCGCCTGTCCCCAGGTAGGTGAATATGTCAGCGAAGGCGGGCGCGTTGGTCCCGAACGCCGTCCGGACGAGGACGTGCACCGCGCCCGGAGCATGCAGCGGGGCGGTCGTCGTTATCAGGTTGTCGCTGACCACGGTGAACGAACTCACGGTCACGCCGCCGAAGGTGACGAGGGAGGCTCCGCTGAACCCTGCGCCGGTGATCGCCACGCCGGTCAAGGCGGTGCCGCTGGACGGGGTGATGGCGGCCACGGTGGGAGGGGCAACTGCCGAAACGGCCGACTGACCCGTCAGAAACAGGATCCCGAGCAGCGAGGCTGTCAGGACGGCTCGAAGCACGTTCGACTTTGTCCGCTGAAAGCGATTGGACATGACCCGGCCTCCTCCAGACGCGTACGCGAGGTACTCTAAGTCGTTGCTCCGCGCTTGTCTCCATAATTCTCTGCCATTTGTAAGGAACGTCGCGATTGAGGTCAGGCGCGAGTTCGCATCGCGGAACGCCGCCCGAGCGCCGGAGCCGCCAAGGAAAGGCAGGGTAAACCAGGTATCGCGGAGGTTTCCGGCCGCTCACCAAGTCGCGGACGCCGAGCGTCCCCGGCCGTCCCGCTCAGGCGCCTTCGCCCCGCCATCGCAGTTCCCAGATACGCAACGGCTCGTCGAGACCCTTCAGCGAGTGCTCGCCGCGGTCGCTGAACAGAAACCCCTTACCCGTCACGAGTTCCCGCACGACGTTCGAAACGAGGATCTCCCCACCGTGAGCCAATCCTGAGACGCGAGAGGCGGTGATGACGCTCGCGCCGAACAAGTCGTTTTCTTCGGCGACAGGCTCACCGGCGTTGATGCCCATCCGGACCTTCAACGGCTCGCCTTTCCGCGCAGCGAATGCCCTTTGGAGCGAGGTCGCGCACTCCAGCGCCCTTTGCGCGGACCCGAAGCTCGCCATAAATCCGTCGCCCATCGTCTTGATTTCGGATCCACCGTGCTCCGAGAGGGCGTCCCGGGTGAGGCGCTCGTGCTCGCGCAGGACTTCCCTGCCCCTGGCGTCGCCAAGGCGCTGCATCATCTCGGTATGCCCTTCGAGGTCGGTGAACAGAAGCGTGCGGAACGCGCTGGCGGCCGCCGGGGTCCCTGCTGGCTCGGCTGACTCGGCTGCCGCTGTCTCGGCAATGAACCGTTCGAGCGCCTCAAGCATCGGAGCATCCCAGGGCCAGGGGATGATTCCCTCCAGGATCGCGAGCCGGCAGTTCGAAAGCGCCGCCGCCACGGAGCGGGACACTTCCATATCGAAGAGGTGGTTCTTGCGGTGGAGGACAAGCGCTGGAGCCTTGACCTGGTCGAGCAGCGGCCGCACGTCTCCGGAGATGAGCGCCGACATTGTCGCCCGGTACTCTTCGGGGGAGTGGCTCTCGGCCAGTAGTCCAGCCATGCTGCGGGCGAAGTCAGCGTTCGCCAGCCCAACATAGGCTGTGGCCAGCAATTCGGTGAAGAGTGGCCAGTTGTCGTCCGCGATTGGGTAGAGGCGGTCCAGCCCGGGGATCCGCTCCTGGCGACTCTGGGGGCCGACCGTCGGCCGGAACATCGAAATCCTTGAGACACGCTCCGGGTGCCGTGCGGCGTACTGGACGACGACCTTGGTGGTGTAGACGCCGCCGTGCAGCCCAACAGGCCCTGGTCCCAGTTTCGCCACGACGGCTTCGAGGTCGCGCACCCAGTCGTCGAGCGAAACCCGATCGAGTCCCCGCTGCGAGAGGCCGGAATTGCGCAGGTCGAAGCGTACGACCTTGACCTGCCGGGCCAGCCGCTCGAAGGCTGCGCGCCCCTCCGGGATGCGCCACTCGTACTCGATGTTGCTCCCCAGGCCGTTGAAACAAAAGATGTAGGGCGCGCCCTCACCGAGCGTCCAGTAGGCGATCGAAGCCCCGTCCGAGGTCGTCGTGTATTGGATGGCGGGATCCATCACCGCTCTCCCTGCTTCGATCCGCGCGCGAGGTCCATGGCGGGCATTGTAAGCCTCTCTCTACCTCGCGAAGCTGCCCCCGGCTACTGGCACGGCCACGCCGTCTTCCTTTTCCACCGAACCGAACACGCGACACGATCATACCGAGAGCTCCGGAGTCTCGCCCACCTTCCATCCATCGGCCAGCGATTCGGCTAACATTCGCGTCGCCGCCCGCACACGCCGGCGAACACAGCGCTTGAGGTATCGACAATGCCCAATTGGGGAGTGATCCCGGCCCTTCGCGTCCGCAACATGAAGGAAGCGCTTGGGTTCTACCAGGACAAGCTAGGCTTCGACCTCACACGGGGCGGACCGGGAGAGGAGCACTGCTCGGTGACTCGCGGCGACGCCCGGCTCATGCTGGAAGTCACTGCAGACTCCTACAGTCCGGCGTACAACGCCGCTATTCGCCAACGCCTCGGCACGCCGTCCTCGATGGCCCTTTACATCGAGGCGGAGGACGTAGACGCACTTTTCGAGCGAGCCTCCGGCGGGGGTGTTGCCATCGTAGATCCGCTCGCCGACCGTCCCTGGGGCCAATCCGAGTTCACGGTCGAGGACCCCGACGGCCACTGGCTCACCTTCTGGCGCCAGTTGAAGGCAACCTCAGGATAGGACGAAGCCGAGAGGTTCCCGCCAGCGGCAATCCTGTGCCAGCGGGCCGGCCGCGGAACGTTCGCTCACCTCAGCCTCGTGTCTTGGTCAGCCAGACGGCATGCCGCCGGGTTGCGCCTGCTACCGTCTCGTGACTACGGCGACGAAAGTCGCAACGAGAGCGGCCACGACGACGATGGCGAATGCGAGGTTGTTGAGCTTCCCCGGCACGACGGCAGTCTAGGCCCGCGAGCTGTGCCGGTCACGGGCTTCCTTTGACCGGCAAATCCGGTTCACCCCCACGCGTGTGGGGACGACCGCGCCCGGGCGCACGGCGACAGCGGTCAACGGTTCACCCCCACGCGTGTGGGGACGAACCGGACGAGACCGACGAGGACCTCGCGCGACGCCGGTTCACCCCCACGCGTGTGGGGACGACGGCCCCACAGGCCGCAACCCCATGCCCCGCATCGGTTCACCCCCACGCGTGTGGGGACGGCCAGATTCACCGGCCCCATCCAGCCGAGGCAGACGGTTCACCCCCACGCGTGTGGGGACGACCCCTTCGTGGCCGCTGAGCCCGATCTGCTGCCCGGTTCACCCCCACGCGTGTGGGGACGACCTCCGGCCGGAGTGCCCGCTGTGCCCCGGCCCCGGTTCACCCCCACGCGTGTGGGGACGACATGTCCGTAACTCCGGCGAGCGCCTACGCACACGGTTCACCCCCACGCGTGTGGGG
>JBGPOS010000108.1:0-7881 GCA_041488155.1 Tepidiformaceae bacterium | reverse complement strand
CGGGTCCGTGGTGTCGTTGGCGGCCGAGCCCTCGGCGAGCCGGGCGCCGACGTTGCCGGTGTCGTCCATCTTCGGCCAGGGCAGGTCCGCTCCGTCATCCGTGGGAACGAGCCTGCCGGCCTGGATGATGCCGGAGTAGGACTTGTACGCCCGGTCGAGCTCCGGCATGAAGTCCTGCGCGATCGTGAACGCTCCGGCCGAACCGGTCACGGCGCTGAGGGCGCGGATTTCCTTCGGGAGGTCGGCCTGGACGCGCTTGACCTCCGCCCGCACCTCATCGTCCCAGCTGCTGGGGTGCTGCGACATGAAGGCACGGAGCACACGGGTGGCCTTGGCCCGACTCTCCGGCGTGGCGGGGTGGCGGCCATCGCCGCGGAAGCCCTCGGGGTCGCCATCGCGGCCGGCGCGGCGGGGATCGAGCTTCCGGAGCTCCGCTTCGCGCTGCGACAGCCTCTCTTCACGCGCGATGCCCTTTTCGACCTCCGCGATCTCCTTCTCGCGCAGGATGAAGTCGGCGTCCATCTTGTCCCACGACGCCGACTCCTCGGCAGTCATGGAACGCTTCTCGTCGGCGGCCTTCTTCAGGAGGGCCGTCATCTGCTCGTGCAGACCGAGGTTCAGCTTTCGAAGCTCTTGGGATTTGAGGACTGACATGGGCAGATTCCTCCGGTGAACCGTCTAGGTGACAGCTCACCGGGAAGCTCTGCCCCGGTGGTAGGCGTCACGCCCTTCCGTGCTGCTGGCGCCTTGCCTGGAACATCCGCTCCAGGCAGGTGGCCCGCGGCGACCCGCACAGCGCAGTCGGGGGTGGATTAGAGTTTCAGAGAACCTGGCGCTGCAGTTGCAGACGCCGCTTTCGCACTTCCATCTGTACCAGATCGGCGGCCGGTTGTCCAGCCCCCTTCAATTTGTCGGCCTCCGCAGCCAGCCAGGCGTCCATCGAGCGGCGCGCCATTTCGGTCGAGGCCTGCGGATAGGCCGGGAAGGTTACGCCCGGGCTGACTTCGACGAGCGTGACTTTTTTGAGGCTGCGGATGCGGGTCCCGTCCGGCTCGGTGCCCCATTCATCGGCATCGGTGTAGAAGCCGAAGCTCGACCCCGTCACGTCCTTGCGCTTCAAGCTGACGATCCGATCGCGAAACCAGGTGGTGTCCGGCGGTGTGTTCTTGAACGCCAGGCCGGTGGCATCCTCGGACAGCTCCAGCGTGCCTGCCGTGTTGCGCCCCAGAACCAGATCGTTCTCGTGGTTCCAGAGCGCACGGATGTCCTGCGCTTTGATCGTGTCGGCGAAAGCGCCGGGCGTGATCTTCTCGCGCCAGCCGCCGAGGTCATCCGACAGCTGATCGAAGACGGCGATGTAACCTTCGAGCACCGGCGCGGTGTCGCTGCCCGACAGCCGCAGCTCCGTGCCCTTGAAGAAGCGCGTTTCCAGAATCCTCAGCATGATCCCTCCTACTGTGGGAGCCCCGCCTAGGGCGCCACGGCGATGGCCCCTGCGACAGCGGCGGCCTGGGACACGGGCTCCACCTTCGAATCATAAAGCAAATAGACAGCGGTGAGCGTCGCGTTCTGCGTCGCTCGGCTCACGACCAGACGCAGGTATTGCTTCTGCGGACGCTGGACGTCGATGTAAAAGACTTTGTCATCATCGGTGTCCGCGATGGTGACCGAGGTTCCCGCGATGTCCGCCGCATCCGAGAGCCCCGAATCGTTGCCAGCCTGTGCCTTGATGGAGGTGGCGGCGCCGGCCACAATGGCCCCGAAGTGCACCGCGATCGCGCATCCGTCGAATCCGGAGCAATCGATGATGCTCCCGTTGATGCTCGTGGCGCCCGCCGCTCCGGCGGTCGGCGTGACTGCGCTCAGGAGCTTCGCGCTTTTCATCATTGGCCTGTGCATTGATCACCTCCAGCTCGGGGCGCGCTATCGCGCCCGATGGTAAGTTGCGTTCCCAAGATCAGTCCGCCACGATGTCGCAGTTACAGTTGTCGTGCAGCGGCGGGTGCCCGATGTTGTCGGATGGCTTGAGTGGCGCACCGGCATCGGCGCCGCCGTCGACGCCATCGCCAGCCGACACGAAGTTCTGCTCGACACCGGCGACTCGGCCATCCATGGAGGCGCAGAACGGACAGGCACCGGCACTCGCAACCCAGCGCAGCACGGTGACGCCCGCGGCGACATACAGGACTTTCGCGACTGCCGACATCTGGCGGGTCGCTTCGATGGCGGCAATCTTCCCGGCGCGCTTCTCGTCCCAGTCTCCGAGCCTGGCGTGGACCGCGGCCGCGATTTCCTCGTCGTCGCCCTCTTTGGTCAGCGCGAGGATCTGCAGCCGCCCCTCGGAGGCCTCGCGGATCCCGAATCGTTTGGAGTAATCCGAGACGAAGCGGTCGAGCTCGGGCGGCAATGAATCACCGGGGTCCATGCCCAGTTCGTCGGCCATCGCCCCGGTAATGATCTCGGCATAGGCATGGACGATCGGGTGCATCTTCCGGCCCGACCAGCCGGCATGCTCGGCATAGAACTCATCGATCGCCTGGCGCAGGCTGGGCAGATCTCTTCGGTTGCGCCCATCCCGGCCGGCCAGCGCCTTCAGTTCCTTCTCGATCGCCCCAATCTCGCGCTTGACGATAACGTGCGCGCGGTCCTCGATGATCTGTATCTGGGCCTTGCGGATCCGGCGCCTCAGCCTGAGACCGCGGATCCCGGTGCGCGCCGCCAGCTCGCGGACTACCCGGGCCGTCGGCGCCGGCGGAAGCGTCCGCTGCAGCGCTTCCGGTGTCCCCATCAGCTGCAGGAGCTGCCGGGCGACGAGCGCGGGTTGCCCCGGCGCGGCCCCGACCAGCTCCTCGGCGTTCGCCATGTTGATCGGCGTCAGATAGACATCGCCGGCCTTGCCGATGCCCGGCTGGTTCTCAAGATCCCGGATGTCATTGGCGCTGAGGAACCCCCACTGCCGGCCCAGCGAATAGAAGGTCCCGCGCGCGGCCGCATCACCCCGCATCAGGCCGTCCGCGTTGAACTCGAAGTAGTACGTCCGGCGTTCCTCCGGAGTCAGGAGTTTACGATTGAGCTCCTGCTCCCAGCGGACGAAATACTGTCGCATCGTGTAAATGATGAACTCAAGCGACTGCATCTCGATGTTCGAAAAGGTCGCGCGCTCGAGGTCATAGAGCAGGTGCGGCGGGACCCCCAGGATGCGGGCGATCTCCGGCACAGTGAACTTGCGCGTCTCGAGGAACTGGGCATCGTCTGGCGAGACGCCCACGTCCGTATACTTCATGCCCTTGGGCAGGAAGGCTACCTGGTGCCAGTTGTCATTCCGCCCTGACAGCCAAGTCTCCGAAAGGTTTTTCTTCGTGTCGGGATCCATCTTGGTGAGCTGCGTCTCGACGACGCCAGGCACGCGCCCGCCATGACGAAAGAAGGTCGCACCGTAGTCCTGTGCCGCCAGGCCGGCTCCGATGACGTCGCGCGTCGCTCTCAGCACCGACTTGCCCTTGATCCCGTCGAAGCTGAGGCCGGGCACGTGCAGGATCTCGGCCGGCGCCCAGGGCTCCCGGCTGCCGTCGTTCAGGGTGGCCCAGTAAATGAGGCCGCCGTCCTGGCTGCGCCTCGGCTCGACACGCCCGCTGATGAGCGGCCAGATTTCCCGGGTGCGCCCGCCGGCGTCGCGTCGGATCGCTGCGTAGCCGTTGCCGTGCGTGACGACCTGAGCCTGCATGCACTCGCGCGCGAAAAATGACGTCATCTCGGGGTTCGGCTCGTCGTGCAGGAGGTAGAACAGCGGATGCTCGGTCGCCTTGCGGCGGCCGCGCGGTTCCTGGCGCTCGTACAGGCAGAGCGGGACTGAGGCGAGGGTCTCGGAAAGGAGGCGCACGCCGCGCCAGAAGGCCGAGAGCCTGGTGGCGGTCTCCTGGTTGACCGTGATGCCGCTCTTGGATGGGCCGCCACCGTCGAAGAGGTTCTGGACGCCCTCGAAGAACGGCGCAGCGGGATTCTCGATGGAGCGGCGGGCGAAATCGATCGCGCGGCCGAGTTGTTCGATGATCACGTGCGCCTCGGACCACCGACGATGCCGATCACCGTCAGCGTCACGCCCATGAGGATGAGGCCAGCTCCCGGGTGGAAGAGGCCGGCACCGACCGTGATTGCGGCGATGCCCGCGGCCAGGAAGGCGATGGAATAGTCCCGCGGTCGATTGGGCTGCGAGCCGCCGGACGGATCAGAGGGTTTCGATTCTGACATCCTCGATTGTTCCCTCGCTCACCAGGGCACGGGCCAGCGCCATGACAAGTGCGACTATACCATCTATTCGTTCCCGGCTTTTCTTCTTGCTTGGTTTCCAGTTGTCGTATGCGTCCTTATCGACGCTCACATTGTCGGCGCACCAGGAAAGCACTGGATGCCCTCCGTGCCGGATCTGCCGATGCCGGTACAAGACATCGAGAGCCTTGGTCGGGGCCGTCATCGCACCGAACCCCTGGCTGACCCGCGCGACCGTGAAGCCGTCCTCCTGTTCGAGCTCGGTGATGAGCTTGTGCGCGTTCCAGGCGTCTACCGCGATCTCCTGGATCCGGTAGTCCTGCCCCAGATCTTGGATCTTTTTCCGGATGGCGCCGTGGTCTACGGCGTCCCCTTCCGTGGCAATGAGCGCGCCCTCCTTGCTCCAGACGTCATAGGGGGCGCGGTCCTTTTGCGTTCGGATCCGAATGCCCTCCTCCGGACACCAGAAGTATGGCAGCACGTCGTAGCTCGGCAGCGGGTCACCGTACTCGAAGCCGGGGATCTGAGGCAGGTCCTTCCCGGACTCGATCTCCTTCTCTGTCGGATAGCCGGGATCGTCCGCGCCAATCTCGGAATCGAACAGCAGGACCAGCGCGGACAGGTCGGTCACGGTCGACAGGTCGAGCGCGCCATAGCAGGAGCGGCCGTGCAGCGCCGCCGCCATCTCCTGCCAGGCGAGGGGACCGGCGCAGGCCGCCCACTTCTTCTCGTCGATCCAGCGCACGGCCTGCTGCAGCCATTCGTTCAGCCGCAGCCGGCGGAAGCTGTTCTGGAAGGCGGGCGATTCCTTGGCCTCGCGATACTGCTGCTCGAAGTCATCCTCCTTGACCGACACGCCCCAGTTCGGGTTGACCCGCTTCCAGACCTTGCGGTCCTCCCAGTCTTCCCCCTTCTGGATCCCGTAGATGACCGGCAGGAAGGCGTCATCCTGGACCTTGCCGTCCCGGACGGCGATCGCCTTGTCGTACATCTCGCCGCACAGCGTCTTCTTGTCGTAGCCAGCCGTCGTCATCGCGACGATCACGGCCTGGCGCCGCGCGCCGACGCCCGTGCGCACCGTGTCCCACATCTCGCGGTTGTCCTGGACGTGCAGCTCGTCGAAGAAGATTCCACTCGGATTGAGACCGTGCTTCGAAGGGACATCGGCGCTGAGGACCCGGTAATAGCTGAGCGTTGACTGGACGAAGAGCTCGCGCTTGAAGATTTCGGTGCGCGCCGCGAGTGCCTGGTTTGCCTCCACCATCTTCTTGGCCTGGTCGAAGACGATGTTGGCCTGCTCGCGGTCGCCGGCGAGACTGTAGACCTCGGCTCCTGGCTCCCCGTCGATGTAGAGCATGCACAGGGCCAAGCCGGCGGCGAAGGAGCTCTTGCCGTTCTTCTTCGGAACGAACAGGAAGAGCGTCCGGTAACGCCTGAGCCCATCGGCCAGGCGCTTCGATCCGAAGAACCGCCTGACGATCCGCCGCTGCCAGGGCCGCAGAGCGAACGGCTGCCCGGCCCACTCGCCCTTCGTATGCGTGAGGAAGCGCGGGAAGAACTCGCAGGCCCGATCCGCGGCATCGCTGTCGAAGTAGTAGAGGCTCCGCTCAGGACGCGCGCTTGCGCGTGGCATGGCCTTTCGTGGCCGGCGGAGGCGCCGGCGCCGGCCGCGGGCCGAGGAACCTGTCGTCTCCGTCCGCATCGTCCTCACTCTCCGCCAGGTTAGCGCGCGACCGGCTTGCGGGCGTCAGGCCGAATTCGGCGGCGAACTTCCGGACGTGCTCCCGGGCCTGGCGCGCGATCAGCACTGCAGGGTGCGCGATGGCCGTGCCACCGACGCCCTTCTGCGTGCGCCCCTCCGTCTCGATCGTCTCGTTGGCCCATCGCAGATCGTTCAGTGCCTCGCAGAGGCATCCGAGGGCCGACTGATCGAGCTCGGTGAGTAGGCGAAGACGCGTGAGCCGTGGGGCGATTGTTTTCCAGTGGGTCTTCGCACCCTCGCTCAGCCACTCCGGACAGGGCGCGCCGAGCTCGGGCTTCGCAAGATTCTTCGGCAGGGGTCGCCTGCCGGGGTTGCCGCGCAGGATCTTGAGCTCGACGGGCTGGGGAGGCGGTCCCGGTCGCATGGTGTTTTGCTCCGGCAACAGATTACATCAACCTGCGACCGCGCGCGCGTGCCCGCTCGGCCGGTCCCTGGCGAAAGCCGTAGAGATTCAGAGCCCCTATCCCCCGCGGTGCACAGTGGAATGCCCGCGATCATGCCTCCCGGTCTTTACCGAATGGTGCGTCTTGCACAGCGCCTGGTAGTTGCTCTCGTCGTCCACCCCGCCCGCGTTGAGCGGGATGACGTGGTCCACCTCAGTGGGCGAGTCCTCGCATCCGCGAACATTACACCACGGATGGTCGTCAAGGAAGGCGGCCCGCTTCTTGCGCCAGGCCGGGCCGTACCCACGCCGATTAGCCGACGGCCTCCCCTCATCCTCTCGCTGCCTGGCCACGCTCCGGTGAGCCTCACAGTGTCCGCGCGGACCACGCACGAGGATGCCACAGCCGGGATAGCGGCAAGGATGTGGAGTCATCCAGGGCATCGATCGTTCCCATACTCAAGGAAGAGTAGTAGATCTTAACTACAGGTACAGCCTACAGAGATAGCCATGCGACCGGTCGGATGCCCGGGGTCAAGGGCGAGTCAAGCCACGGTTGCCGATCTCTCTTTCGAGCGCCGCGAGTATCCGCAGTCGCATGGCCTTCCCGTCCTTCCGCTCCTGCTCCGGCTCCATTTCAGCGATGCGGACCGTCCAGCCCGAGACCCCCGCAATGAGGCCCGCCTGTCTCCTGTTGAGCCCAAGCGATTCTCTCAGCCTCTGGATGCGAGATCCGAGCATGTCTTTAGTCCGTACTGTTCTCTCGCCCACTCCAGGATCCACAGTGCGTCGATCTCGTTCTCGTCGAGGCTCTCGGGCTTGAACCTCCGGAGCCCTGCATCCCGCATCTGGTCCTTGCTGGCGTTTCCCCGGCCCGTCGACCACTTCTTCAGACTGGACGCCATCACGTTGGCGTGCTCGATGCGGTTCTCGGCGCACCATGACTCCAGGTGGGTGACGAGCCCGTGGTGGATGTGCACGGCCGCCTGACCGCGCTGAAACGATCGCTCGAAACAGACGAGGTCGATCGTGACGGCCGCCCGGAGCGCTTCGTTGAGCCGGCCGCGGAGCTTCAGGTAGCGGACGCCGGGTGATTCGCCGCGGCCAGGGGCGAGCTGCCAGACGCCCGAGGCGATGACAACCTGCTCGTTGCCGAGCGCGAAGCCGCAGGAGGTTCCAGGATCGATGGCCAGGATGATCATCGCCCGCTCTCGATCTTCTCAAGCGCCTGGTGTACCCGCATCGAGATGCCGCTGTGGCCGGACTCGATGCTGCCGACCATCTGGCCGCTGACACCGAGTCGCTTGCCCATCTCCTCCTGCCCGACTTCGAGCCGGGCGCGCAGCGACTTCACCCGGTTCGATGCGATCGTTCCCTTGGGCGTGTGGATGGATCTCGGTGAGTGATTCGACTCGCGCACCGGCGGAAGCTCCTGCATCGTCGCGTTCGCCACAGATGAGGGCAGAGGGCG
>JBGPOS010000107.1:0-8140 GCA_041488155.1 Tepidiformaceae bacterium | reverse complement strand
GCCTGGCGAGCGGGGGAATCGTAGACGGCACCTACTACCAGGAGGCCGGGAGCCGCGCTGTCGTGAATCCCGACCGCTACAAGGTCTTCGCTCCCCGGATCAGCTTCGCGTACCGTCCGACCGAGTCGGGAAACACGGTCCTCCGGGCCGGCTACGGGGTCTTCTTCGACTCCGCGGAGGGGCGCGAGATCGACGGCGCCGCGGATATCTATCCGTACGTCAGCCGGGGAAGCTATTCGCAGAGCCTCGGCCAAACGCAGCCGCTCCAGACATCGAACCAGTTGTTCCCGAGCTTCACGTCCGGGGGGTTGGCGACGCCTGCGAAGAACACATTCCTCGCCGTGAACCAGTCTCCAGAGCCGAGGAACCCCAAGGTCCAGCAGTGGTCCGCTGGTGTGCAGCGGGAGGTGTCCCGAAGCACCACGGTGGAGTTGAACTACGTGGGCGCCCACGGGAGCAACCTCCTGATGCGAAGGAACATCGCCCAGGCGCTGCCCTACACCCCGGACAACCCGACGGTCGCGGGGCGCAAGCCGTTCCCCAACTTCGGGGTCTATATCGACAGCGACTGGAGCGGTTGGTCGGACTACCACGCTCTGAACGCCACCCTCACACATCACGGCCGGGGGCTGTTGGCGACGGTCGCCTATACGTGGTCGAAGAGCACCGATAGCAAGTCCGCGGCCGCCGGCATCGGGAACAATGAGACTGCCGGCTGGCAGGGGTTCCTCAACAACCACGACGTTCAGCGTGACCACGGCCTCTCGTCGTTCGACGTGGCCCAGCGCCTGGTCGCGAGCTTCGTCTGGAACCTCCCCTTCGGAAAGGGCGAGCGGTTCGGCGGCAACGCATCCGGCGCGAAGAACGCCATCATCGGCGGCTGGCAGATGAACGGCATCTACCTCCTGCAAGGTGGCTTCCCCATCTCGATATTCGCGGCTGACCTGGGAGGCGTCCTCGACAGCTTTGGCACGAACCGGGCGGACATCGTGGGCGACATCCACTCCGGCGGCGGCTCCGTCACCCAGTGGTTCAACACGGCCGCGTTCGCCCAGCCGGCCCTGGGCGCCTTCGGCAACTCCGGTCGCAGCATCCTGCGGGGACCCGGCAGAAACAACCTGGACCTGGCGCTCTTCAAGAACTTTTCCCTCCCCAAGACCGCGACCCTTCAGTTCCGCGTCGAGGCCTTCAACGCCTTCAACCATCCCCAGTGGGACGGCGTGTCGCAGAACATCGCCAGCGCCAACTTCGGGGTGGTCACATCCGCCCGGCCCGGTCGTATCGTCCAGTTGGGGGCGAAGCTGCTCTGGTAAGGGGCCCCGGAGAGACGGCCCGCCAGGCCCGCACGGCCTGGCGGGCTCGCTTCGTCAAACCACGTGCCTTCCTGCCCCGGGTGGGGTCGTTCGGGGTACAACCTCCCTCATGAAGCGAGTCATCCTGATCTTGGCTTTCCTGTGCCTGGCCGGACCGTCGGCCCAGGCCCAGGCGCCAGACGCCGCACAACTCGACCGATACGCCGACGAGGCGCAGAAGGCCCTGGGGGAGCAGCGCTACGGCGACGCCGCACGAGCCTACGAGAAGCTGCGGGAGCTGTCGCCCCAAACGGCGGAGGTGCACGCACAGTTGGGCCTCGTCTACTTTCAGCAGAATGCCTTCGCCAAGGCCGTTCCCTCCCTCCGTCAGGCCTTGAAGCTGAAGCCCAGCCTGCCGAACGTGGACATCCTGCTGGCCATGTGCCTCTCCGAGCTGGGCCAGTTTCAGGAGGCGCTTTCCGGCCTACGCAAGGGGTTCCGACAGTCGGCGGACGTCGCGCTCCGGCGTTCGAGCGGCCTGCAGCTCCAGAGGGCGTACACCGGGCTGGAGCAGGACGGCAATGCCGTCGAGGTGGCCCTCGGGCTGACACGGCTCTATCCGGAGGATCCGGAGATCCTGTACCACTGCGGTCGCTTGTTCGCGAACTACGCCTATCTGACGACGATGAAGCTCTCGCGGGTCGCGCCGGCCTCGCTCTGGATGCACCAGGCCGCCGGCGAGGCCAACGAGAGCCTGGGGCTCTACGACGCTGCGGTTCGGGACTACCGTGCCGCGCTCGCCCTCGACTCCAAGACGACGGGTCTCCATTTTCGGATCGGTCGGGCGCTGATGCGATCGCAGAAGTCGAAGTCGGAAGCCGAGGCGCAGGCCGCGAGGATCGAGGCGTCGAAGGAGTTCGAGCAGGAGCTTCGGTTGGACCCCACCAACGCCAACGCCGGCTACGAGCTGGGGGAGCTCCATCGCCAGGCAGGGGATCTCGACAGAGCGCGGGAATCCTTCGAGATGGCTGTGAAGCACTATCCCGATTTCGAGGAGGCTCAGATTGGACTTGCGCGGGTGCTCATCACCCTGGGGAAGCCTGAGGTGGCGTTGCCTCATTTACGGAAGGCCATCTCTCTGAACCCCGCGAACGAGGTGTCCTACTACCAGCTCTTCCTCGGGTACCGGGCGCTTGGCAATCCGGCCGAGCAGCAAAAAGCGCTCGCCGAGTTCCAACGCTTGCACAGCCTGCGGGCGCGCCCCGACGAACTGTTGACGTTCGCACCGCAAGAGGTCACGAAGCAGGAGTTGGATTCGGCGGCTGAGCCGCGGTAGGCGAGCGCCGTGTCGATCCGGAGGGCTCGAATGACGATGACGATAACGAGGGAGCTGACCATGGCCTCAAGACGACTGAACTCGGAGTGGACGCTCGCGCTTTGTCTGACCGCCTTCCTCTCCGCTGGTGCGGCGATGGCTTCCCCGGGCGGGACCGAGGGCACCCTCAAAGTGGTGGGGCTGCGCGCGGAGTACAAGGAGAACCCGGTTGGCATCGACGCGCGGAAGCCCCGGTTGAGCTGGGTGATCCAGTCCCCCGGACGCGGCGTCACCCAATCAGCCTATGAGGTCCGCGTGGCGCCGACTCTCGTGGCGCTTCGGAGCGGAACGAGCCTGACGTGGGCCTCGGGGCGCGTGACTTCCGACGAGTCCACCCAGCGCGCCTACGAGGGACAAGCGCTGCGCTCCGGCCAGCGATACCACTGGCAGGTCCGCGTGTGGGACGGCGCGGGCAAGGTCTCGGCGTGGAGCGAGCCGGCCTATTGGGAGATGGGGTTGCTCGAGGCGGCCGACTGGAAGGCGAGCTGGATCGAGGCCGGGCTTCCGGAAGACCCGAAGAAATCGGGTCCCGTGGCCATGCTGCGGCGAGAGTTCAAGCTGGGAGGCCCCATCGTGTCGGCGCGAGCCTACGTCACGGGCCACGGCCTCTACGAGATGCAGCTGAACGGGCAGCGGGTGGGCGACCAGCTCTTCACGCCCGGCTGGACGAGCTACAACAACCGCCTCCAGTACCAGACGTACGACGTGACATCTCTTCTCAAGACCGGTGACAACGCGGTCGCCGTGCAGCTCGGCAACGGCTGGTACCGCGGCTTCCTGGCATGGCAGGACCGGCGGAACATCTATGGTGACCGCCTCGCGCTCCTGTGCCAGATCAGGGTTACGTACAAGGACGGGCGCGAAGAGATCGTCGGCACGGACCCGTCGTGGAAGGCCTCGACCGGGCCCATCCTCATGTCCGAGATCTACCATGGCGAGACCTACGATGCCCAGCTGGAAAAGACGGGCTGGGCCTCGCCGGGCTTTGCCGCCGGCCAGTGGTCGAGCGTCAAGGTCGTCGATGGCCGCAAGGACGACCTGGTCACCCCCGCGGGCCCGCCGGTCCGCAGGATCGAGGAGTTGAAGCCGGTCAAGATCCTCAAGACCCCGGCCGGCGACACCGTCGTCGACCTCGGGCAGAACATGGTCGGCTGGGTGAGGCTCAAGGTCCAGGGACCCGCGGGCACGACGGTCACGCTGCGGCACGCCGAGGTCCTGGATAAGCAGGGCAACTTCTATGTCGAGAACCTGCGGGCGGCGAAGGCCACGCTCCGGTACACGCTGAAGGGCGGAGGCCCTGAAACCTTCGAGCCGCACTTCACGTTCTTCGGGTTCCGCTACGTCGCGGTGGCCGGCTATCCGGGAGAGGTCACACCCGAGAGCCTGACCGGGATCGTCGTCCACTCGGACATGGTCCGGACGAGCGAGTTCGAAACGTCCAAGCCTCTCGTCAACCAGCTCCAGCACAACATCATCTGGGGACAGAAGGGAAACTTTCTCGACGTCCCGACCGACTGCCCGCAGCGCGACGAGCGCCTCGGCTGGACGGGGGACGCGCAGGCCTTCTCTCCCACGGCCGCCTTCAACATGGACGTGGCCGGCTTCTTCACCAAGTGGCTGAAGGACGTGGCCGCGGACCAGTTTCCGAGCGGAAGCGTGCCCCACGTCATCCCCAACGTGCTTCCCGACTTCGAGGGGCAGAGCCCGGGAGGAGCGGCGGGATGGGCCGACTCCGCCGTGATCATCCCCTGGAACATGTACCTGAGCTACGGAGACAAGCGGGTCCTGGAGACGCAGTACGACAGCATGGCCAAGTGGGTGAACTACGAGAAGACGCGCGCCGGAGACAGCTACATCTGGGCCGGCGATCCCCACTTCGGCGACTGGCTCGCCTTCGCCTCGAACGCCAGCGACTACCCGGGGGCCACGACCGGCAAGGACATGATCGCCACGGCCTTCTTCGCGCACTCCACGGATCTGCTCCAACGCACGGCCCTGGTCCTCGGGAAGAAGGACGACGCGGCTCGCTACGGCGAGCAGCTCGGCAAGATCAAGAGCGCCTTCCGGCACGAGTTCGTCACCGACACCGGGCGCGTCGGGGAGGACACGCAAACGGCTTACGTCCTCGCTCTTCAATTCGACCTGCTACCCGAGGATCTTCGCACCGTGGCGGCGAAGAGGCTGGCCGACGAGGTACGCAAGCGCAAACACCTGACGACCGGCTTTCTGGGCACGCCGTACCTCTGCCATGTCCTCACCCGGTACGGCTACCTGGACGAGGCCTACATGCTCCTGAACCGCGAGGAATACCCCTCGTGGCTCTACCCGGTGAAGCAGGGAGCGACCACGATCTGGGAGCGATGGGACGGCCAGAAGCCGGACGGTTCGTTCCAGGACGCCGGCATGAACTCGTTCAACCACTACGCCTACGGCGCCATCGGCGAATGGATGTACCGCGTCATGGCCGGGATCGAGATCGACGAGGCGGCGCCCGGCTACCGGCACATCTTGATCCAGCCGCGGCCGGGAGGCGGCTTCACGAGCGTCAAGGCCAGCCACGACACGCCCTACGGCAAAATCGCCTCTGCCTGGACGCTGAAGGACGGCGCCTTCGAGCTGAGCGTTCAGGTACCGCCGAACACGAAAGCCACCGTTCGCTTGCCCAAGGCTTCGCTGGCTGGCGTGACGGAGGGTGGCAAACCGCTTGTCGCCGGCAACGGCGTCGCTTCGCCGAAGCAGGACGGCGACGTGGTGACCGTGGAGCTGGGCTCCGGCCAGTACCGGTTCGCCTACGCCGCGGCGGCCAAGTAGAAGAGACGGCAGGGATCGATGAGGAGCCTGACCGCAGCGGCGACTCCGCCATGAACGCCGGTCCGGCGGCGGTGGTGGCCTCCTTGACGATCCTGGCCTACGCCGGGGCTACCCGGGCCGATGAGCTGGAGCAGGTCTTCGCGCAGCCGCCGGATGCGGCGAAGCCGAGGGTGCTGTGGATGTGGATGGGGTCGAACATCAGCAAGGCGGGACTCACGCGTGATCTGGAGGCGCTCCGGTCGGCGGGGTTCGGCGGCACCACGGTGTTCAGCCTCGCCGACACCTGCACGCCCTGGGCGGGCGAGATCGGCCGCAGCCCCACGCCCGAGCTCATCGCATGGACCGAACCGTGGTGGCTGATGGTGCGACACGCCGCGGCGGAGTCCAAGCGTCTCGGCCTGGACTTCGGCATGCACAACGGCCCGGGTTACACCGCGAGCGGTGGCCCCTGGATCACTCCGGAGCTTTCCATGCAGGAGCTCTCGTGGTCGGAAACCCGGACGCCTGGAGGCGCGGTCGTGGCAACCACGTTGGCCCGCCCCAGCGTCGACCCGCGTGCCGTGCAGCCATTCCCCGTTTTCAATCCGGAAACGGGCGAGGTCGAGAAGCCGGTGGTCGCGGCGCGCCAGACCTACTACCGCGACATCGCCGTGCTCGCCGTGCCCGCCACCGGCGTGGTGCCGAAAGACCAGATCATCGATCTCACGAGCCGGATGGGCGCGGACGGACGCTTGATCTGGGACGCTCCGCCGGGTACCTGGACGGTCTATCGCTTCGGCCACACGACGATGGGCACGCTGATCCAGCCCGCGCAGTGGCGGGCGACGGGCTTCGAGGCCGACAAGATGAGCCCCGCGGCGGTGACGTTCCACATGGAGCACGTCATCGGCGAGATCCAGCGGCACCTGGGCGATTTGATCGGCACTGGCTTCACCCACCTGCACTTCGACAGCTATGAAGCGGGCACGCCGACGTGGACGCCGCAGATGCGGGCGGAGTTTCTCGCCCGGCGCGGCTACGACCTGATGCCGTTCCTCCCCATCCTGGCAAAGCGCACGGTTGGCAGCATCGAACAGACGAAGAAATTCGAGACCGATTTTGCGGACACCGTGAAAGATCTGTACCGGGACGTCTATTTCGCCACGACCGCTCGGCTCCTGCGGGACGCGAAGCTGACGTTCATGTGCGAGCCCTACGGCGGGCCCTGGCGCCAGGACGACGTCATGCCGCTCGTGGAGCGCGTGGTGACGGAGTTCTGGACCAACGGGGGGAAGTTCGCGCCGTACGAGCTGGACGAGACCGTCGCCGCATTGCGCAAGTCCGGACAGAACATCGTCGAGGCGGAGGCCTTCACCGGACGGCCCGAGGAAAGCCAATGGACGGAGACTCCCGCGTGGCTCAAACCCATCGGCGACGCAGCGTTCTGCGCCGGGGTCAATCGGCTTGTGCTGCATCGTTTTGTCCATCAACCGTGGGACGATCGCTACCAGCCGGGAAACGCGATGGGGCAGTGGGGCTCGCACTTCGACCGCGGGCAGACCTGGTGGGAACCGGGCAAGGCTCTGGTGCAGTACTGGCAGCGCAGCCAGGCCCTCCTCCAATGGGGCCGGATCCGCGAGGCGCCCGATGATTTCCTGCCCGGAGTGGCGACGGGTGCCATGACCCTGCGGAGCATCCACCGGCAGAACTCCACGGCGGACGTCTACTTCGTCGCCAACCTCGCCCGCGAAGGCGGCGCGGCGCGCTGCGGTTTCGCGGTGGCCGGCCGCCAGCCCGAGCTCTGGGATCCGGTGACGGGGACGCGGCGGGACCTGCCCGAGTCCGAGACCACGTCCGGCCGCACCATCGTGCCCTTGGAGTTTGCTCCGGCCCAGAGCTTCTTCGTCGTATTCCGGAAGAAGCGCGCGCCCGCCGTGCCCGGCACCAGGAACTTCCCCGCGCTGAAGCGAGCGCAAGACCTCGGCGGCGCGTGGGCCGTCAGCTTCGACCCGAAACGGGGCGGCCCGAGCGGGCCGGTGACCTTTGCGGCCCTGGAGGATTGGACCAGGCGCCCTGAGCCGGGGATCCGGTATTTCAGCGGCACCGCGACCTATCGGAAGTCCTTCGACGTCGTCGCGACGGGGCTGGCTCGCCCCGAGGCCATCGCCGCCCTGGACCTCGGCACCGTGCAGCACATCGCCCGCGTGGGGCTCAACGACCGTGATCTCGGGGTGGTCTGGTGTGCCCCGTGGCGTGTGGCCATTCCGCCAGGGCTGCTGCAACCCACGGGCAACCGGCTCGCCCTCGAGATCACGAACACGTGGGCCAACCGGCTCATCGGCGACGAGCAGGAGCCCGCGGATTCCGAGTGGGGGCAGGGACACATGGGATTCGGAGGCCCGCTCAAGGAATTCCCAGACTGGTTCCTGCACGATACCGCGCGCCCCTCGACGGGCCGGCTCACCTTCACGACCTGGAACTACTTCGCGAAGGACTCGCCCCTCATCCCTTCGGGCCTGCTCGGCCCGGTCACTCTCGTGACCGAGACGCAATGAGCCGCCCTGGGTGCGTATCCATCGGTCCAAGTCAAGGGCCCCACTAGGAAGGACATGTGATGATCAAGAGAGCACGCAAGAAGGTCCTCGGCGTATTTGCGCTCGCCGTCCTCGCGCTCCTGCTGGGT
>JBGPOS010000106.1:0-8148 GCA_041488155.1 Tepidiformaceae bacterium | reverse complement strand
TCCGGCCGGTCGACTGTAGCACGTCGGGGTATCCAAGGCTCAGCCTCCGGTCCGAAGGATTGTGACCTGAGGTCGACCCAATAGGTCTCGGAAGCCGTGTAGCATTCTGCAAATCCAGCCCCCGCAACCAGAAGACAAGGGCTTCGGAGAACCTCTCCGGAGCCCTGGGTGTTCTGCTCGGGCGGGATCGACGGCCGGCCGATGGGCGAGTACCGGTCTCGGCAGGCGCGTCGGATCGCCGCATCCTCAATACGCGGCCGAATGGCGCGCAAGGGATGCTCCGGCGGGACGAAGGTTTCCAGCGACAGCTGGTAGAACAGCGTCCGTTGCGGATCGGCGTGTCCCATCATCGGCTGGCTCCTCCTTGCTCGCAGCGTACGGCACTTCACGGCGAGTGGAGCCAGAAAACCGCGATGCCGTCCACTTTGTCAGCAGCCTGCTAACGCAAGAATTCGTAGACTCCCCCGCCAAGTCCGGCACGCGGGTCGTGGTCGACGCGGCCCCCTCGAATGATCACAGGGTCCCACGTTCGAGCGAACTCGCCTCCCGGGCGACACGCCGCGATCGCTACGCGTAACGTCTGGGCAGGAGGGCGTCAAGCGTGGCGTCTATGATCACATTGTCAATCGAACATTTCGAAATCGACTGGGGAAAGAACAACAATGTTATTAACTATTCCCGATTGTTTTTGCCCGGAGATGTCGCGATCGTCCCGTACCTGTATGCCGAGGACGTCAAAGAGTCAAAGCAGGCCTTCGTTCGCCAGCTCACGAGCGTCATGGCGCCATACTGCGATCCCCCGCCGCCGTTCGACTTATTTGCTGATGTGTTGAAGAGCGCCGATCTTGAAGGCGTGCCAAGCCCTGAGGAACCCCCCGAGAACTTCGACTTCGGTGAATACGTTCCCGAGGTTCTGCTTCGTTTGTCCGAGCTCAACAAGAAGCATGATCTATCCCAATGGCAGACGAGGGATGCGGGCTACTTCTTCGAAAATCTGGACCCGTACATCGTGCTCCGGTTGCTCTTGGAGAATCCCCAGAATCTGGATCGGGCCCTCGTATGGCGATACGCCGATGTGGTCCAAGGCGGCTGGATTGATGCCGGCGACCTGTATGAGGGTCTTGCAGACCGAGATCGCTTGCCTTGCGATCCGCCACCTGCACCATGAACAGCCAGAGCGGGGCGTTTCATCGCCTCCATTTTTGGCGCTGCGAAAGGGCGAGGTCGATCTATTGCTCTGCGACGTCAAGAGCCTTGCCAGTGAGCTCACGTTCAACGAGCGTTTGAGAAACGATCGCGAGGTTCTTGGAAGCGTGCTTCGATGGGCGGGGGTCTTCAGTGACGGGACCGTAAGAGAAATGGTCGAGCGGCTGCTCCCTCTACTGCAGCAGGGAGTGCCGGTCCAGAAGGCGTGCGAGGGTGTCGCGGAGGCTGGCGTCCGCGTTCGGGGGTTGCTCTCCTGTCCCCCGTGCGAGGAGAAGGACGCCCCTGGCATCTGGTGCCTCTTCGGGTACGAGATCCTGCGCTTCGCCGACGAGTGCTTCAACCCGCCGGAGCGGCGAATGGAAAGCTCCACCGGATACAACTTCCGCCAATGGGGTAGCTGGCTCTCCCCCATCGTCGAATACATCAAAGCCTGTGGTGCTCAGAACCGCGTTACGTTGGATGGCCTCTATAAGCACCTCGGTGCCGGCTAGCCCCGTAGTCGAGCGGACCGCCGGCTCGCGTTCGCTCGCCGCGGGCCGCACCGCAAGCGGCGTGCCCCTCAAGCGGAAGCCGCTATCCACAATCATTTGTTTTTCATCCCAAGGTTCCCTCCCGCGATAGAGTTCGGAAAATCATACCCATAGTAGTGGCGGATTCCCTGAGGTTTCTGGACACCACTGAGGTGGGGGACTAGCCCCAATCGGCCAGGTGTCAGTACCTCTCGGTCAGACAAGACACGATTCGAAGGGAGGTGCCATGACCTCTCGGTCACTCGTGAAAGCGTCTTCATGGAAAGGCGTGGGGCACTTGGCATAGGAGCGGCTCACCTCGGCGAAGGGCATGGGAGCCGATGGTCTGGGTGCTAGGATCGCGTCCCACTCCCGAGGTGTTTTTCCAAGCATGGCGACCGAGAGCTACTGGCACCTCACTGACCGAGAGGTTGTGGCACTTGGCCGATTGGGGCTAGCTGGGTCTAGAATCCGGAAGGACCGCCCCTTCAGGAGGCTCGAGGATGAGGGACGTGGGGCTCGTCGGCGTTGGCATCGTCTTTGGTTGGCTAACGAGCAAGACCTGGAGCGACCCCGGATGCCAGCTGGGCCTGGTCGTCTTCCTGGTCGCCACGGCGGTCATGACCCTGGGTTTCGTCCTCGCTGTCGTCGGCCACGGTAGAAATCCCGGCCCTGGGGACCCTGATGAAGGTGACGATGAAGATCATTCCTGAATCTCCCCCTGTCCCATCAGAACAGATTCGGCCTTTCGGACTGACATGCAGGTAAGCCGGACGCCTACGAGTTGCAGAGCTGGTGGGAGTCCAGCGGAAGGGAGTCGTCGACGAAGGGATGCGAATCCTATGGCCAGACGGCCAAGACCTATGCCAAGATAAGGGACGAGAACTTCGGGCAGAAAACGACGGACGTCTAGGTGAAGATCCAGGTCGTCGACACCCGCGACGACTGCATCCAGCAGGTGACGGAGCTGCAGCGGCTCACCGGCCTCGACCATCTGGTCACCGAGTTTGGATTCGGCGCGATGCCTCACCACGAGGCCAGCTCAACATGCGCCTCTTTGCCGATCGCGTCATGCCGCCGCTCCAGCATGGTCCCGCGTTCGCGCATCCCGCATCGTCGGTTCGAGCGAGGCGTCGCCTGCCGTCAGCGGTCCGCCGGCATCTTCGCGCCGGCCAGACCGCTCCAGAAGCGATCGTAGTGTGTCCGGAGCTGTGCGCTCACCGAGCGGAGATCCGGGCGGCGCCGGGCATCGACATACGCCTCGCGCGCGGTGGGGTCGTTGAAGTCGATGCTTCCGCTGACGCAACACATGAGGGAGCTCGGATCCCGAGTGTGCGCGAGCCCCAGCGCATGGCCTAGCTCGTGCGCAACGACCTGGTAGAAAAGCGTCTCAGCCGCCGTCTGGCCTCGAGACGACGGCTCGAAGACCACGATGCGGATGGGAAAGGCGATGACCCCGTCCGCCCCGATCCGCAAGCTGGTCTCGCCCATTTGGCGCGACGACGCACGGGATTCGACGGTGATGGTGACGTGAGACCTGGATGGGTGCTCCTCCCAGTCAAAGACCTGGACGCCGAGCACTTCCCGCGCCACGACGTTCCAGTCGTCCACCGCTCGGCGGATCGCCGCATCGAGCGAGGCATGTCCGAGAGGCGCGGCATGGACGGCGAGCGGGAAGCGGGCGCGGGGATGGCCTTCGGCGCCCGACAGGCCGATCTCCGAGGCGGCGGACGCCGTTGCGACGAGCAGGAGGACCGCGGCAACGAGGGCATGCATCGGTGAGGGAATTGTATCCCGGGCTGACCCGCCACGTCGTGTTCGCGCGCAGCGTTCGTTTCCTTGGGCTGTCTCTCCTCTTCCTGACCGGCTGCGCGGTCGAGCAGCAAAGCCTGAGAGTGGAGTCGCCCTACGTCGATCCGCGAACGCTGCGGGTCGGCGAGATCTTGCATCTGGCCACCGGCCGGCTGCTCGCCGAGTCCGAGGCGCTCGACTATCTGTGCCGGTTTCCCGTGGTGTACGTCGGCGAGGCGCACGACAACGCCGAGGCGCACGCGGTCCAGTTGACCGTGCTGAAGGCGATGGAGGCCTGCTTCCCCGACCAGGTGGCGCTCGGGCTGGAGATGCTCCAGCGGCCCTTCCAGGCCGACGTCGACGCGTTCGTGCGCGGCGAGATGAGCGAGCGAGACTTCCAGCGCGTGTGGCAGAAGAGCTGGGGCGATATCTCGTATTATCGGGAGCTCCTTCACTTCGCTCGCGAGAAGCGAATCCCGCTCCTCGCGCTCAACGCGAGCGCGGCCACTCAGAAAGCGGTGCGGGAGCGACCGCCGTCCGCGATGATGCCGGACGCTGCCAGGGGTGTGCCTGAGATCGACGCGCAGGACCCGTACCACCGAGCCTACGTGGAGGCGATGTTCGGCGGCCACGCGAAAGGGGTCAGCGCTGACGCGTTCTACCGGGTGCAGCTCTTGTGGGACGAGACCATGGCGGCGACGGCCGCGGAGTATCTGAACAGCCCCGCCGGGCGTGGGCGGCGGCTGCTCGTCCTTGCGGGTGGCAACCACGTGCGGTACGGCTTCGGCATCCCGCGACGGCTATTCCGGAGACTCCCGCTGCCGTTCGTGATCGTGGAGCCCTACGTGCACGGGGCCGGCGTCGAGGTGCCGAAGAACAGGCTGATGGAAGTAGATGTCCCGGCCCTGCCCCTTCGTCCTGCCGACATCTACTGGTCCGTGCGCTACCGCAATCTCAAGGACGAGCAGGTCAAGCTCGGCATCCTGATCGAGGATATCGGCGGCACCGGGGTTCGGGTGACCGGCGTCCTCCCCGGTGGGCCCGGCCACGTCGCGGGGCTGCTCCCCGGCGACCTGATCGTCTCGGTGGATGGCACCGAGGTGAACGCGGCGTCGGATCTCATCTACGAGGTCAGCCGGCACAAGCGCGGTGAGAAAGGCACCATCGACGTGCTGCGCGAGGGCACGCGCGTGCCGCTCGCGGTGACGTATGACGTGGTCACGCATGGCAAGTAGGAGTGGCGTTTCGTACAGGACCTTTGATCGCGTGGTGTGCGAATGTGCGTTGGGCGACTGCGCGTTCGGCCCGACCGAGCAGGGCACCCCCCGGTCCCTCCGATCGGCCGGAACTCTGGTCGACCCGCACTTCCAAAGGGTCTGTC
Source organism: Tepidiformaceae bacterium (assembly GCA_041488155.1). GTDB lineage: Bacteria > Chloroflexota > Dehalococcoidia > Tepidiformales > Tepidiformaceae > JBGPOS01. Next base: position 3,261 of record JBGPOS010000106.1, on the reverse strand, counting down.
GCACGATCCCCTAGGCGCATCACTTTCCCTAGGGCAAACGTACCTCCATTCTTCGGATCGGATAGCTCCCTGGTTCTCGCGTGGCGACGCGCTAAGCGGGGGCCGCGCCGAGGCACCACGGTGGGGCGAGAGCTCCAACCCACCTGTCCCGTCGGCGCCTCATCGCCAGTGCCGTTAGCGTCCGACCCGTTGATACGTCCTGGCGGCGACGACAGGAGTTAGCCGGCGGGTAGTTCCTTCGCGGCCTGGCAGGGTTATTGCACCCTCGCCTGTCAAACGCCCCTACACCATCGTCATGTGTCCGAGACGGCGTGTCCGTGTCGTAGCAGGTATTGAGGGGGGTGATCACCCACCAGTGCGAGTGACGATCTAGGAAACGTTCTATCGGCCCCGTAGCGGCGACAGCTACTACGCCCCTTCAGGCACCAGGCGTCTTTCCGGTCGCCGTTTCAGGAGGGTTCGAAATGAACCGGGCCACCAAGTGTGCACTCCTCGTCCTCGGTTTCCAGTTCTCTTGGCCGCTGGCCTTCGCCCAGCCCCTCGGGAGCCCGCCCCAGGATCCGATCGCGGGCGCACGGGTCTTTGGGGTCAAAGGATGCGCGGCGTGCCACGCCGTGACGAGGGCTGGTCCCCCAGCGGCGCCTGACCTCCGTCGCATCGCGTCACCGCGGTCGCTCTCCGACGTCGCCAGTGCGATGTGGAACCATCGTCCGCTTGTGCAGCACCTCAGAGCCCCCGAACCTCGCCTTGATGCCAGGGAAACAGGGAACCTGCTCGCCTTCTTATTCACGCTCAACTACTGGGATGCCGACGGTGCCGACGGTGACGCTCAGGCTGGTCGCCGGCTCTTCAGCGAGAAGAAATGCGTGATCTGCCATCAGGTCGCCGGTACCGGCGGCGTGGTAGGGCCAAGTCTCGATCCGTTCAAGCAATACAACTCACCGATTCTCGTGGCGGCCATAATGTGGAATCACGGGCCGCAGATGGCCGAGGTGATGCGGGCCAGGGGGATCGAGCGTCCCCTCTTCAGGGGTACCGAGCTTGGCGACCTGATCGCCTACCTCAAGTCGGAGTCGGTGGCGGCGGACCCCGGGCCGCTCTATCTCCTTCCCGGCGACGCCGATCAGGGCCGTCGGGTCTTCGCGGAAAAGCACTGCAGTGAGTGCCACAGTGGTGGCGGGCTGGGACCCAGCCTGGTCGGCCGCGGGACCGGCCGGAACCTCATCGCGTTCGCGACCGCGATGTGGAACAAGACCCCTACGATGATGACGATGATGAAGAGGCGCGCTATCGTGATACCCCAGCTTCGCGGCGACGAGATGGCCGACCTCGTCGCCTACCTCTATTCGGTCGGGTACTTCGCCTACGCAGGAGATGCCAAGAGGGGGCAGAAGCTGGCTGTGGACAAGGGGTGTTTGGTCTGCCATCCCGCGGCTGGCCTAGGCGCGACCGTCGGGAGGGAGATCATCTGGCGGCGGGGCCTCGAGGCGCCGACCACGGCGGTCTCGTTTGCGTGGAATCACTCGTTCATCATTGAGGAAGCCGCAGGACAGGCCAAGGCTGCATGGCGCCCACTCGGGGCCGATGAGGTGTCGGACCTCATGGCGTTCGTTCGCTCACGTGGCAGAGAATGGGTGAGAGACGGCACATCTCCGGGAACGACCCAGGCGCCGTGAGGCGGTGCAGAGGTAGGGCCCTGGGCACTGCTCCCGCAGTGCGCGGCGAGATCGACCTCGAAGCGACACTGGGTTCGCGGAGAGCCGGAACGAAAGGAGGGAGGGGAGAGGGCGTCGCGATCACTGAATAAGCACTCTGGACGCGGAGGGACCGCTGGACACGATGCGTGTAAAGGGTGCGCGAGACGACACCGGGCACTTTCTCCAGCCGCGAGGGGTCGCGTCTCATGAAGAAGATCGAAGCGGTGACTAGGCCTCTCACGGTCGATGACGTGAAGGATGCGCTGATGGCGCTGGGAGTCAGCGGAATAACGGTGACCGAGGCGCGCGGGGTCGGAACGAATCTGACCGGATCGATCATCACCCGGACGCTGAGTACACGACCGACCTACGCCCGAAGGCCGAGGTTGAGGTCGTCGTGGCCGATGAGTTCGTGGGGTCGGTCGTCTCCACCATCTGCAGGTGGTGCGGACCGGTCTCGCAGGGGATGGGAAAGATGTTCGTGCTTCCAGTCATGGCGGCGATTCGGATCCGCACAGGCGAGGCGGGAGAGGCCGCTCTGTGATATCGGAGCAGAGCAGGCACTCTGACATCAGAGAGCCCACGATTCCGCACGAAGGTGCCGAGGCTCGTCGATGCGTAAAGGGTCAAAGCCCGGCCTAAGTCTGTGGCGCGGCTATACCCGCCTCTTCGTCATCTTGTGGCTGGTGTGGGTTATCTGCGTCGCGGTGTGGTTCGTCTCCTACGTGTGGGGACAGCGGAAGTTCTGGCTAGAACTCGCCCGTATCCATGGCCCCTGGGTTCCTCCGGGAGACCTGGACACGTGGCAGAGACTGGCGAACGATTACACGGTCAGCAACAAGCTTCGCGACGTGCTGAGCACGAAGGGAGGATGGCTCCTGCTGGCGATGGTCCTCCTCCTCATTCCGGGCATGGCCTACTGGGTCCTTCTCGGCGCTGGCGCTCTGATGCTTTGGGTGGTCCGTGGGTTCCGAGGTGATAGGTGAGCCCGGGGTGTCGGCTTCTGTGACTGCCGACGAGCCCCCGCTGAACAGACCGGCGCTCCTGAATGCGAGCCACCCAGGAGGCGGAAACAGCGCGCAATTCGAGGCCGGCTGCTTTCGCGCAGCGTATGAGGGTTGCCACATATGCAGGTCACCTCGCGCGGGATCGGCGCATAGAGGGACAACACTCCCCCTCGGCTCTCTCGCCGCCCGACCCGGGTGGGCGAAATGCGGCTTTCCCTGCGGGCCCCAGCCTGACACCCGGAATTGCTCGCTTTACCGGGGCGAGGGCGAGCGTCAGCACCGCGATCGCGCTCTGTCCCGAGCCATCCTGCGCCGCCACGGGCTCGCGGTCAAGAAGCGGGCGGAGGGGTGCGGCGGCAGGGCCGGGGGGCGCCGCCGCCGGGTGGCTGGGGCAGCATCGAGAGAAGGACTGAGCTGCGGGCTCAGTGAGGGCGGCGGTCGCGGGTGGGGCGGGGCCGGGCGGCGGGGGCGCCGGAGCGGGCCAGGTGGGCGAGGATCCTGGCGAGTGCCAGAGCAACATAACGAAAACGTGGTCGTGACTGAAACACGGGTTCAGG
>JBGPOS010000105.1:0-8501 GCA_041488155.1 Tepidiformaceae bacterium | reverse complement strand
GGCGTACCTGTTCCGGGATGCCACCCACCTGCACGCCTTCTTCGCCAGCGACCTGGGCGACCAGATGAAGAAGATGGTCGAGGACCAGCTCAAGGTGAAGATCCTGGGGCCGACGTTCTTCGGCACCCGGCAGGTCGGCCTCAAGCCGAAGAAGAAAATCTCCACGCCCGCGGACATGGCCGGCATCAAGCTCAGGATGCCGGGAGGCGATGCCTGGCAGTTTCTTGGCCGCGCGCTGGGTGCGAATCCCACGCCCATGGCCTACGCCGAGGTCTATACGGGCCTGCAGACCGGTGCCATCGACGGCCAGGACAACCCGCTGCCCAATGTTCAGAACATGAAGTTCTACGAAGTGATGTCCCAGATCGTGCTCACCTCGCACCTCGTCGGGTTCGACCTGCTCACCGTGAATCTGAAGACCTGGGAAGGCATGTCGCCGGCCAAGCAGAAGGCCCTTCAGGCCGCGGCCGACAAGGCCATCAACTGGAGTGCCGCGGAGCACCTGAAGCGCGAAGCGGAGCTCGCCGACACCTTCCGAAAGCAGGGCCTCGAGGTCTACACGCCGGACGTCAAGGCCTTCCGCGAGCACGCGCAGAAGCTCTATCTGAACTCGGAGCTGGCCAAGAGCTGGCCGCCGGGCATGCTCGAGAAGATCAACGCCCTGCGGTAGCCAATCCGTGCGCCCGTTCTTCAGGAAGCCTGGGGACTGGCTCCGGCGCCGCGCGGAGGATCTCCTGGCGGCATTCCTGGCCATCATGTTCGTGGCCTTCCTGCTGCAGATCGTGTTCCGGTATCTCCTGAACTTCCCGGTCGGCTGGACGTCCGAGCTGACCGTCATCGCCTGGCTGTGGGGGGTGCTCTGGGGCGCCGCCTTCGTGGTGAAGGAGCGCGAGGAGGTGCGCTTCGACCTCCTCTACGGGGCGCTCGGCGCCCGCGCCCGCCGCATCGCGGGCATCTGCACCGGGGTCGCGATCGTGGTCCTGTACGCGATGTCGCTCCCGGCCACGGTCGACTACGTCCGATTCATGAAGGTCGAACGCACGGCCTATCTCAAGATCCGCTTCGACCATCTCTTCTCGATCTACGTGCTCTTCGTCGTCGCTGTCATCGTCCGCTATGTCTGGATCCTGTCCCAGTTGTTGCGGGGCAAGGATCCCGCCGGAGTCGATCCGACCGCCGCCGGCTCCGGGCTGTGAATCCGGCCAGCCCGCTCCTCCTCGCCGTCCTGGCGATCGTTGGCCTCAGCCTGCTCGGGCTGCCCATCGGCCACGCCATGATCGGCGGATCGGTGCTCTACCTGTTCCTGGCTGGGCTCGACATGGGAACGGCCGCCGAGCAGTTGCTCAACGGGATGTACAGGAGCGACGTCCTGCTGGCCATTCCGCTGTTCATCCTCGCTGCCGAGTTCATGAATACCGGCAGCATCACGGAGCGACTGCTGCGCTTTTGCGACGCCTTCGTCGGCCGCTTCCGCGGCGGCCTCGCTCACGTCAATGTCGTGCAGAGCATCATCTTCGCAGGGATGTCCGGCTCGGCCCTCGCCGACGCCGCCGCCTCGGGCAAGCTCATGCAGAAGATGATGACGCAGGATGGCAAGTACACGGCAAGCTTCGCGGCGGCCCTGACCGCGGCGTCCTCGGTCATCGGGCCCATCATCCCGCCCTCGATCCCATTGGTGATTTACGCTCTGGTTGCCGATACGTCTGTCGGCTACCTGTTTCTCGGTGGCGTCATCCCGGGCGTTCTGGTCGGGGTCGCACAGATGGCCCTGATCGCATTCGTCGCCAAGCGCCGGAACTTTCCCCTCGAGCCACCCACCCCGCTACGCGAACTGCCAGGCATCACGTGGAGAGCGTTTCCCGCGCTCCTGATGCCCGTGGTGCTCCTCGGCGGCATCTATAGCGGCGTGACCACGCCCACGGAAGCCGCCGCGGTCGCCGCGGCCTACGCGCTGCTCGTGTCCGCCGCCCTCTATCACAGCGTGAGCTGGCACGACCTCCATCAGGCGCTGCTCAATTCCGCGCGGACGAGCGCGTCGATCGGCATCCTGATCGCCGCGGCCCTCGTCTTCAACTACGTCGTGACCGTAGAGAACGTTCCCAAGACGCTCAGCCGCGTGCTGCAGGGGTTCGACTTCTCTCCGCTGGCGTTCCTGGTGATCGTCAACCTGCTCCTCCTGGTCCTCGGCTGCTTCCTGGAAGGAACCACGATTCTCCTGATCATCGTTCCGGTGCTGTTGCCGACCGCCCAGGTCCTGGGTATTGACCCGGTGCATTTCGGAGTCGTGGCCGTCGTCAACATCATGCTGGGCCTGATCAGCCCGCCCTACGGCCTATTGCTGTTCATCATGGTCAAGATCGCCGAGGTGCCCCTCCGGGACCTCGTGCGCGAGGTGATGCCGTTTCTCGCCGTCATGGTCGGCGCCCTCGCGCTGATCACCTTCGTGCCCGCGCTCGTGCTCTATCTACCGCGGCTCCTGGGCTACCAGCACTGAGACCCAACGAGTCATGGAGCCATCGATGCTCTGCGGTCTCATCGGCGCCGGCATCCAGGACTCGCTGTCTCCCGCCCTCCAGGAAGAGGAGGCCCGCCACCACGGCATTCGCCTGCACTATCAACTGATCGACCTCGAGTCCTCGAGCCGCGGCGTGGACGTCTTACCCGCCCTCATCGAGGCGGCGCGAGTGATGCGCTTCGCCGGGCTGAACATCACCTATCCGTGCAAGCAGTTGGTGATCCCGCTTCTCGATGAGCTGTCCGAGGAGGCCGAGGTCATCGGCGCGGTCAACACCGTGGTTCGCCGTGGCGATCGACTCGTTGGGCACAACACCGATGGCTCGGGCTGGAGTTGGGGGTTCCAGCGCACCTTGCCGGGCGCCGATCTCTCGCGCGTTGTGCTCATCGGCGCTGGCGGTGCCGGATCGGCATGCGCCGACGCAGTGCTGCGCCTGGGGGCGGCAAGCCTTGTCATCGTCGACAAGGACGCGCCGCGCGCCACGGCCCTGGCGGCGCGGTTAAACGGGCATTTCGACGATGGTCGCACGAGCGCGAGTCCAGACCTGCGAGTGGCGCTGAACCGCGCCAGCGGCCTCATCCACGCGACGCCGATGGGGACGCCGAAAACGCCGGGCCTGCCGCTGCCGGTGGAGCTGCTCCGGCGCACGATGTGGGTTTCTGACATTGTTTACGTTCCGCTGGAGACGCCGTTGCTGAAGGTGGCGCGGCGCATGGGCTGCGAAACCGTCGACGGCGGGCACATGAACGTTGGGCAGGCGCTACGCGGCTTCAAGCTCTTCACGGGCCGGGAGCCTGACGCGGCGCGGATGGACGCGCATTTCCGACGGCTTGTTTCCTCAGGCGGGGCGCACGCGCGACGCCGGTAAGGTCCAGGACCGGTGCGTCCCGAAGTGTGTGCATGGCGCACCTGGCAGGGAGTCTCCCTTGAAATGTACGAGTGGCAACCACTCTCGACTCGTCAGACGCGATGTTCTTCGCAACTTGACCGAGCACTGAGTAGTGTGTGCCCCCCCAATGCTCTGCCGGGGGTGGCGAAGAAGAAATGGTGGCCAGGAGGAGACCGACCATGGGGCCGGTAGTGGCGTGGATAGGCCGGGGACCCACGCATCCCGCGCTTCGAAGCACTCCCGAAATGGCAACCAAGTGGCTAACGCTCCGACAGAGCGACGAGGTGACCAGGTAACCTGCGGGACGCGGTCGGGCTGCGCCTCGCGGCCGAAGCGTCCGAGGAGGCTGGCACCACGGGGTGACGCTCTCCCGCCCGCAGACAATGCGTGCGCGTCCTCGTGTCGGTGGCGATCAACGCCGCCAGCGCGGGATCCTGGCACTCGATGAGCCGGGCGAGGCCGCGATCGTGGACGCGTGCGCTGCGCTCGGCGACATCGGCGAGCAAGCGCGAGACGGTGTCCGGGAGCGGCGCTCCGCTGCGGTCGGACAGGAACTCACGGATCTCGTCCACCGAGCGGCCTGCCTCGATCGCCGCAAGCAGCTTGCCTGCCTCGAGCTGCCAGACGAGGTCCGCGCTGCGGACGGCGTAGGCGTCGAGGGCGAGACGGTCGCCTGGCTCGAGATCCGCACCGATCGCCGCGATCTCCAGGTTGGGGAGTACGCGGAGCACCGATTTCACCTCGACCGGCGCGGGCGTGTGGTCGTCGGCCGCGCCCAGGCAGTACGCCCCGAGGGGGGTGACGCGGAAGAACCGGAGGCCGTCATACCGGCTGAAAAAGGGCAGGTCATCCGTGCCCCAGAGGTGGTGATAGTCGTGACGCGCTCCCGCCGGTGGGATATAGGCGACGTCGACCAGGCCGAGGGTGGCGGCGTACTCGAACAGGAGGCAGAGCAGATAGCGTTCCTCGAGGAGGCCGGCGGCGCTATCGTAGCCCAGGGACCCGTACTGGAGTTCGCCGATGTAGAGGTGCCAGGGGTTGCGCGACACGGCGAAGTCGCGACCCGACGCCCGAACGAACCTGAGTAGTTCATCGGCCGCGACCCATCGGTGCACCGGGCACTCCGCGAGGGTCTCCGCGATGGCGTCAGCGCTCGAGTGTCCGACGAGGACGAGGCACGGAGCTATCGCCGGTGGCGGGGAGGCAAGGGAGGGAGCTAGTGGGGACAGTTTCTGCAAACAAGGGCAGGATTCCGGCCTTCCGAAGCGACCAAGAAGAGCGTGCTTTCTGGGCGCATCACAGCCTGGAGGAGTTCGCAAAGGACTTGGTGGATCTCGACGTCGAGATCCGTCCTCCGCGCACGGAGCAGATCGCGCTACGCCTTCATAAGGAGGACCTCCAGGTCCTCCGCTCTCTCGCGGCGAAGCGCGGCGTAGGACATACCACATTGGCGAGAACGGTCCTCGAGGGATGGCTTGCGCGTTCGCGGAGCAAGACCAAACGGACAGGTCGCACGAAGACTCGCCGACCAGCCTGACTCTGTTCAGTTTGGCCGCGCCGATTGTCATGGCCGTCGGCGGCTGGAAGAGCGAGGGGATGATGGCGTCGCTACGAGGCGGTGGCCGTGGCACGAGCCCGTGACCACCCGAAGGCACCGTGGCAACCGCCCGGTGACTCCGCGTCGCCGCAGTCCTCGCGATCCGAATCCCTGGACAGCACACAGCCCCGTCTCTTTCTTGCCGTGCCACACTGGCGACGCTTCCCTCATGATCATGCTCTGCTGGGCGGGCCAGACAGCAGGAAGTCGTGCCACCTGACCCACGCGATGCCGGCTCGCTCGGCCGCGAGCTGTCCCGGCGGGTCGCATACGAGGAGCGGCCGATACTCCGGGAAGCGGCGGGTGAACTCCAGGAGCCCGCGCAGGTCGGTCGTGCCGACCGCGCCGGTCTTGATCTCCACTGCCCAGCGCCCCCACGTCCCATCCAGGACGCCGTCGACCTCGAGGGGTTCCTCGCGCCAGTAGGCCACGCGCTGGCCGGCATTCCAGGCGTGGGCCAGGCACGCGTTCTCGACCCACACGCCGAAGCGCGCCGGGTCGCGGGCGGGCTCCGGCGCGCCCTCCGGGTCGGTGGCGGCGAGGAGCGCCTGGTTCAGCACCACTAGCTTGGGGGGGGCCGCCCGGCGCCGAAGGGCTCGTCGGGCATGCTTCGGCAGCGCGGCGACCAGGAAGGCCTCCTCCAGCAGGGCCAGGTAGTGCGCGATCGTCTCGAGGGCTCCCCTCTCCGCGAGTTGGCCTTGGATCTTCTGGAGCGAGACCACCTGAGCGGGGGACCCGACGCAGACGCCGAAGACCTGCCGGAGGAGGGCCGGCTTGCGGATCGGGCCGAGCGCCAGGAGATCCCGTCCGATCGCCGGCTCCACGATCGCGTCCCGCACGTAGGCCGTCCAGCGGGCCCGGTCCTCTCGTAACGGCAGCGCGCCGGGGTAAGAGCCGAGGCGGACGACGAGCTCCACGGCGTCCTGCGGGGGGATCCCGAACACCTCGGCCACGGACGCGGCCGACCAGTGGGTGAGGGTGAGCCGCTCGAAGCGCCCCGCGAGGCTTTCCCGCGAGCCCGCCGCCAGGCGGAGGGCGGAGGACCCCGTGGCCACCACATGGACCGGCAGGGCTCGGCGACGAAGGCGATCCCACTCCCCCTTGAGGCGAGCCGCCCAGTTGGGCAGGAGGTGGGCCTCATCGAGGAGGACGGCCGCCCGCCCCCGCTCGGCCGCGGTGGCCTCGGCTCGGTGCCACAGTCGGTCCCAGAACCCGGGGAGGGTGGCCTCGGGGCTGTCGCACGCGGCGTAGACCGCGACCGACCCGAGCTCGGCCGCGAGCGCCAGGAGCATGGTGGTCTTCCCGACCTGCCGAGGACCGGAGATGAGCTGGATGCGGCCGGGGGCGGGCTCGCCCAGCCGGGCGCGGAGGAGGGCGTGGCACTCCCGATAGCCGAGGCGGAAGGCTGGCCCAGTTGCACTCACACTCTAATGATTATTCGGGTATGGCCACGTTCGCAAGCCCTCCCATTGAGCGGGCTTCCCGACGACGCCATCCCGGTCTTCCAATAGGGCCTTGGCGCATGCGAGCCGGGCTGGCGAATCCGCCGGCGAACCGCGTGCACTGTGACGATGCCCGCGTGTGGGCGTCTGCGGGGGCTCAGCCGTCACCGGGTCGAACCGGTCCCGGCCGCCGGCCCTCGTGCCCTGGATGCGACCCGGGACGGGTCGGACGCGACGTACGCCTCACGGCGCGCTCTTACCCGTCGTTTCAGTGATGCGGTGTGTCGAGCGCGAGCGGCTTTTCGCCGCGTCCGGTGCTCTGCCGTTCGACGTCCAGCGCCGACCTCCTGACCCTGCTCTACGCGCTCCCGATCACGCAGCGCGGGCCGGCCATCAAGCAGGTCCTCCGATCCGGGCTCCCGGCGTACCTGCAGGCGTATCGCCGGGATCGCCTGCCGCTCGACGGCTACGCCGTGCGCGATCTCGTCACCCCGGGAGCCCGGGGCCGACGCCGCTGGCGCCGGGACGAGCCCGCTCACGGTGGCAGCGACGTCGCGAGATCGCCGGCCCCGCAGCCCGCGCCGGAGGCCGGGCCCTGGGAGAAGCCGCGGTCGACGGGAATCGGCCATCGCCCGGCGACCCCGAGGTCCGCCTGGACCGCTTGCTCCGGTCGTTCCTGCGATGACGGGCTCGCGTCGAACGCTCGAAGAAGGCCCGTGTGCCTACACGAAGGCGGTCGCGAAGCGTCTGGGCTCGGAAGCGACGGCCCGGCGCGGAGTTGCGCGACATCGCCCGAGCGGCCCCCGCCCGGCGGCGCGCCTAATGAGATTCCTATGCTGGGCGGTGCGCGACAACTCGCGGAGTGACGCAGAGGCCGTCGAATCGGCGTGAAACACGAAGGGCGGGGGTCGCCGACACTGCGGGTGTGCTCGATAGGGGATCGGCGCCTTCGGCTTCCGCGCGCGCTGCCGTGGGAGGTCGGCGGTGATCTGGGATGTCGGCGGTCTGATTCGGTTTGGGGGGTCCGCTCCCGAGGCCGTGCGGCCACTGCGCGGGCTCTCCCACACCCCGGAAGGCGCGTGGGAGGCGTACCGCGAGGAGCGGTGCCTGCCCAGCGAGCTCCGGGCGATCGAGCGGGCCCTGGTCCAGCGCTTCGCCACGGAGCCCGAGTACGGACTAGCGGCCGAGCTCTTCCGGGGTACGACCGGTCCGAGCCAGTTCGATGATGCGCGCCCGGAGCTGCGGCGGATACGCGGGTCGGGTCTTCGGCATCGTGGACTCCCTCCTCCCCCCAAGGGGAACAGTCTCCACGAAACCGGGTCAAGTCCAGCGCCCTATTGCCACCATCAACGGTCGAGCCTTCTCGTTATCAATCCTTGTGCCGCGCCTCATCGGCGGGAACCGGAGGCCCGCGCGTCTCGGCAGCGATCATGAGGTCCCTCGCCTCACCTTTCGCCACCCTCCGGGCGATACGCCGGCGACCCGCTTGAACGCCCGCGAGAAGGCGGCTTCGCTCTCGTAGCCGACGTCCAGCGCCACCTCCACCAGCTTCGCGTTCGTGTCTCGCAACAGGCCCCCCGCGACCTGCATTCTCCACTGGGTCAGATACTGCATCGGCGGCTGACCGATGAAATGAACGAAGCGTTCGTGAAGTGAGGATCGCGAGAGCCCCGCCTCCTTGCTCAAGCGTTCCAGCGTCCACGCTTCGGCCGGCTTCTCGTGGATGAGGGAGAGCGCGCGCCCCACGGCGGGGTCCCGCATCCCGGCGAGCCACCCCGTCTGTTCCGGCGCGAGCGAGTCGATGTGCCGGCGCAAGACCTCCACGAAGAGCATCTCGCTCATCCGTTCGAGCACCGCTTCGCCGCCGGGCCGCCTCGAGTTCGACTCGGTCACGACCGCCCGCATGAAGGTCGTGACCCAGGAGTCGGTCCCCAGCGTGCTCCCTGAAATCCGAAGCACGCGAGGGAGCGCCGCGAGAAGCGGATTGAACGGCCGGGCGTCGAGCCCCAGGAAGCCACAGACCACCGTCGCGCGATCGCGGCCGCCGCCGTCGAGGCG
>JBGPOS010000104.1:0-8660 GCA_041488155.1 Tepidiformaceae bacterium | reverse complement strand
GGTCAGTGAAGGGCGCCCACCAGAGGCCCAGAGCCAGCATCGAGCCGATGAGGAGACTCCCCCCGAAGGCCTCGAGCGGGGTGATGTCGTGGAGGCTGGTCCAGCGCGGGTTGAAGGGGCCGAAGAAGACGATCGAGAACATGCGCAGCATGTAGGCGGCGGCGAGGGCCGCGGACAGGATCGCCAGCCCGCCGAACAGCGGGTAGGTTTGGAAGGTGCCGACGAAGATGTGGAACTCCGCCGTGAAGCCGGAGAGTCCTGGCAGGCCGACGTTCGCCAGGCCGGCGAGGGTGTAGAAGATGACCCACATCGGCATCACCTTGCCGAGGCCGCCGAAGTCCTTGAGGTCGCGGGTGTGGGCCTGGTCGTAGAGGGCGCCAATCATGAGGAAGACGAGAGCCGTCATGACGCCGTGGCTGAACATCTGGAGGACCGCGCCAGTGACGCCTATGTGGTTGAGGGTGGCGAGGCCCATGAGGACGTAGCCCATGTGGCTGACGGAGCTGTAGCCGGAGATGAGCTTGAAGTCGCGCTGGGTGAGCGCTGCAACCGCCCCGTAGACCGCTCCGATCGTCCCGATCACCATGAGGCCGGGCATCCAGAACGCGGCGCCTTCGGGCAGGAGCTGGATCCCGAGGCGGATGATGCCGAAGGCGCCGAGCTTCATCAGCACGCCGGCGTGGACCATTGAGACGGCCGTCGGGGCCGACATGTGGCCATCCGGAGACCAGGTGTGCAGCGGCCAGAGGGCCGCGAGGACGCCGCAGCCTACGAGGAAGAACGGGAAGATCACCTTCTGGAATTCAGGGCTGAGGGTGCCATCGCTGCCGGCCGCCCAGAGGGTGGGCAGGTCGAAGGTGCCGAGGTTCGCTTCGTGGAACACTGCGAAGATGCCGATCCAGATGAGCACCGAGCCGCCCACGAGCATCAGGGTCAGCTTCATCGCGCCGTATTCCTTGCGCGTCGAGCCCCAGACGCCGATCAGGAGGTAGAGCGGGACGACAGCCAGCTCGTAGAAGAAGAACCAGAAGAAGAGGTCAAGTGAGAAGAAGGTGCCGTAGACGCCGGTGATCAGGACCCAGAAGAGGATGAAGAAGTCCTTCGGGCGATAGTCCAGCTTCCAGCTCACGAGGGTGCCCGCGAAGGCGACGATGCCGGTCAGCAGCACCAGCAGGGAACTGATGCCGTCGACGCCGAGGTGCAGGGTGATCCCGTTCTTGCCGAGGAAGGCGGTGTTCTCCACCCACGTCCAGCGGAGCTGCATCTGGAGGTCGCTGCCGCCCGCCTGGTAGGCGGCGAAGATGTAGACGGACATCCCCAACGTCAGCGTGGCGAAGAAGAGCGAGACGAAGCGGACCACCATCTTCTGGTTGGCGGGGACGAAGAGGAGGACAAGGATCCCCGCGAGCGGCGCGCCCAGGGTGGCGAGCACGACGTATCCCTGGGCTTCGTCGAAGCTCATGCCGCTAGCCCCTCGTCACCAGGCCGGCGACAGCCAGCAGCACCACGCCGAGGGCGATAGCCATGGCGTAGTTCGGGACCTTGCCCGTCTGCAGGTACTTGAGAAGGAACCCGGTATATCCGGTCATCTGGGCCGAGCCGTCGACGCCGGTGTCGTTGACGACGTAGCGGTCGAACCAGGAGACGATGTAGCTGAAGCCGAGCACACCGCGGTCGACAACGCCCTGGTAGAGCTCGTCGAAGTAGAACTTGTGCTGGAGCATGGTGTAGACGCCCGGCTGGAACTCGGCCATCCGGGTCGAGCGGGCCAGGCTGCCACCCCAGTACACCCAGGCCCCGAAGAAGATTCCGACGGTGGCGATCACGAAGGAGCCGCCGGCGAGGCCCCAATCGACGTGGTAGCGCTCGGGTTGGTCGAGGAAGACGAACTCGGTGATGCCTCCCGGGAAGCCGATCGCCCGGCCGACGCCATGAAAGATCACCAGTCCCGACACAACCGAAAGGATGGCCAGGAACACGAGGGGCAGGGTCATCGCCAGGCCCGTCTCGCGGGTCTGCTCGTAGACGTGCTCGTCGTTGGGCTTGCCGAGGAAGGTCCGGACGAAGAGGCGGGTTGAGTAGAACGCGGTGACGATGGCGGCGAAGCCCAGGATGATCAAGGCCCAGCCTCCGTCCCAGCTGCGGGAGGCGTGCAGGACTTCGTCCTTGCTCCAGAAGCCGGCCAACGGCACCACGCCGGCGAGCGCGAGGGAACCCACGAGGAAAGTCGTGCCGGTGATGGGCAGCTTCTTCCAGAGGCCGCCGAGTTTGTCCATCTCCTGGTTGTGGTGTGTGCCGATGATCACCGACCCGGCGGCGAGGAAGAGAAGGGCCTTGAAAAAGGCGTGGGTCGTGAGGTGGAACATGGCGGCCGACGGGTTCCCGGACCCGAGGGCGACGAACATGAAGCCGAGCTGCCCGACGGTGGAGTAGGCCAGCACCTTCTTGATGTCGGTCTGGGTGAGAGCCATGAAGCCGGAGAGGAGGGCCGTGACCAGGCCGACGATGGTGACGATCACCAGGGTCCCATCGGCGACTTCGAAGAGGGGCAGGAGGCGGGCGACGAGGTAGACGCCCGCGACCACCATGGTGGCGGCGTGGATCAGGGCGCTGACGGGCGTCGGGCCCTCCATGGCGTCGGGCAACCAAACGTGGAACGGGACCTGGGCGCTCTTGCCCATGGCTCCGAGAAAGACGAAGCACATGGTCACGAAGAGGTAGGTGTGGCCGATTTCGCCTGCCTGCGCCTGGTGGATGATCCCCTGGATGTTGAAGGTGCCGGTCGCCTTCCAGAGCAGGATGATGCCGATGAGCAGGCCGACGTCGCCGATGCGGGTTGTGATGAAGGCCTTTTTCGCCGCCTCGGTCGCGCTGCGCTTCTCCCAGTAGAAGCCGATGAGGAGGAAGGAGCAGACGCCGACCAGCTCCCAGGAGATGTAGAGCAGGAGGAGGTTGTCGGCCATTACGAGCATGAGCATCGAAGCGGCGAAGAGCTGGAGCACGGCGAAGAACCACCAGTAGCGCGCTTCGCCCTTCATGTAGCCAACCGAGAAGATGTTCACCATCAGGGACACCGTGGTGACGACGCCGAACATGACGATCGTGATCTGGTCGACGAAGATGCCCATGCGCAGGCGGAAGTCGCCGATGTTCGACCACTTGATGTCCTTGACGATCGGCCAGTGGGTTTCTCCGGTGTGGAGGAAGTCGTAGAGGACGAAGAAAAAGAGGACGAACGAGGTGCCGATGGCGAGCACGCCGAGGAAGTCGCCCTTGCGGGGCAGATAGCGCCCGAAGAACGAGAGCACGACGAACATGCCCGCGGGGACAGCAGCAAGCAGCCAGGCCTGTTCAGCTCCCATGCGTCGTTACAGCCCCTCTTACCACTTCATGATCGCCGCTTCGTCGACGTTGCTGGTGGCACGGTTGCGGAACAGGCGGATCACGATAGCGAGCGCCAGCCCCACTTCCGCGGCGGCGACGGTGATGACGAAGACGGCGAAGATCGCCCCTGTGATCTTCCCCGGGTCCAAGTACACGGCGAAGGCGACGAAGTTGATGCTGACGGCATTCAGCATCAACTCGACGCTCATCAGGATGAGCACGGCGTTTCGCCGCGCGAGCACCCCGTAGACGCCGAGCGAAAAGAGGATGGCGCTGAGGGCGAGGTAGTTTTCGAGGGGGACCACCGCTATTCGCCCTCCTCTTGCCGGGCAAGGATGATGGCCCCGACCAGGGCTACCAGCAACAGGACGGAGGCGATCATGAACGGCGGCCCGAAGTCGATGAAGAGCTTTTCGCTGATCTGCTCGATGGGGATGTTGGCCGGCGTGTCGCTGACGTTCCCTGGCCAGTCGGTGCCCACCGCGACGCCGATGAGGATGGCCATCAGGCCGAGGGCCACGACAGCCGCAAACGGGGCCTGCGCGCCGTTCACTTTATCGGGGAGCCCCGTGACGCTGGTCCGGGTAAGCATCAGGGCGAGGAGGATGAGCACGGTGACCGCGCCGCCGTAGATCAGGAACTGCACGAGGGCGAGGAATTCGACGGTGAGGAAGACGTACATCGCCCCAACGCCGGCGAGGCTCATGATGAGGAAGATCGCGGAGTGGATCACTGAACGCGAGAACACGACGCCGGCAGAAGCGACGACGATCGCTGCCGCAAAGATCCACCAGAGGACTTCGGTCGCCACTAGCCGGCCTTCTCCGGGACGGTGCCGCCGAGCTCGCGGATGGTCGCGAGCACCTCGTCCGGGATGGGCTCGTCTTTGGACAGCGCTTCGCGTGCCTGGCGCTCGGCGCGCATCCTGCGGGCGCGGACCTTCTCCGGTGAATTGGGGTCTCCCTTGGGGCCGGTGCCGATACCGGGCGGGAACTCGGCCTTCGCAGCAGGGGCGGCCGCCGCGGTCCCGCCTCCACCTCCACCTCCGCCGGCGAGCGTGGCCCAGATGCTGCCACCCGGGGCGAGGTCGCTGCCGAGGTCATAGAGATTCTTCGCGACTTCCTCGGGTATTGGCTCGCCGGAGGCTGTCAGCTCTTTGAAATTGCGCTCGGCCCGCATACGCCGCGCGCGCACTTTGTCGGGCGAGTTGGGGTCGCCTTTGGGGCCGGTGCCGACGTCCGGTGGGAAGCGCATGGTGCCGTCGGGCATGGTGCCCGTGAGCGGCTCGCCGGAGGGCCCACCTGCCACGGCAACGCCGCGGGGGGCGCCGACGGGAGCCGCTTCGCCCGGCTTCATGTTGAGGTACTTCTCGATCGTGGCGGTGATCTCGGCGGGTACGCCCTCGCCGCGATCGGTGTAGGCCTTCGCTTCGCGCTCGGCGCGCATACGCTTGGCCCGGATCTTGGATTCGGAGAGGATCTCGACCTCTTCGCCGCCCGCCGCAGCCGCCGCCGCCCCGGCCTGGACCTTCGGCTTCTCGGGCTCGCGCAGCTGGATCGCGGGACCAAGGCCCTGGGCGATGCGCTGCTGCTGGGCGGCGCGGTCTTCCGGCCTGCCGCCCTTGAAGCTGATCGGCGGCGGCTCCTCGCCCGCTGCGAGCTTCTCGAGCAGTTCGATGCTGTCGAGCGGCCGGAAGGGCGATGCGAGCTTGCCCTCTTTGCTGGCTGCGAGAAGGTCGCTGATGTCGAGGTGAAGGTCGCGGCGGTCGTAAGTGCTGTGCTCGTGGCCGCTCCAGTTGTTGTCCATGACGATCGCTTCGAAGGGGCAGACTTCGACGCAGATGTTGCAGCGCATGCAGCGGGCGTAGTCGATCCAGAACTTTTCGACGATCTTGCGGCGGTCGCTCGTTCCTTCGGCATGGTGAGGGTTGTCCGTCATCACGGCTGTCATGCAGTCCACCGGACAGTTGCGCACGCAGATATTGCAGCCGGTGCAGAAGGGCTCGTCGTGGTCGAAGTCCCAGGTGAGGACGGGAAAACTTCGGGCGCGGACGGGCAGGGCGTGCTTCTCGTCGGGGTACTGGATCGTGACCGGCCTGCGGCTGAACGTCGAAAGCGTCGTCCCCAGGCCCTTCATCAGGCCTTTCATTGGACCGGCACCTGGGCCTGTCGATAGGCGCCCACGAGTTTGCTCTTCGGGCGGCGCACGGCGCGCGCGATGATGAGAGCGACGAGCGCGACGGCGCCTGCGCCGCTGGTCACGGTCAGCCACTGCTGGGGCCAGTCGTAGACGAGGATGAAGCCGTTAGCGAGCAGCTGGACGAGGCTCAGCGGGAGCAACGCCTTCCAGCAGAAGCTCATGAGCTGGTCGATGCGCAGACGCGGCACGGTGGTCCGGATCCAGAAGATGAGGAGGATGAAGGCCCCGCTCTTCATGATGGTGAGGGCGAGTTGCCAGCCCCAGCCCCAGTCGCTGCCCTTCGGGTATTCCCAGCCGCCGAGGAAGACGACCGAGCCGAAGATGCTGAAGGCCCACATCGAGGCGTATTCGGTGAGCTGGAACATACTCCAGCGGATGCCGGAGTACTCGACGAAGTAGCCTCCGACGATCTCGGATTCGGCGACGGGGATGTCGAAGGGGGCGCGGTGCAGTTCGGAAAGCATCGCGGTGAAGAAGATCAGAAACGCGAGCGGCTGAAGGAGGATGAACGGCCTGTCGGTCTGGAGCAGGGCGAGGACGTTGAGGTTCAGGGTGCCGGCGACCATGGCGACCGCGAGGAGGCTGAGCACGAGGGGGATTTCGTAGCTGATCATCTGGGCGGCGGCGCGCACACCGCCGAGCAGCGCGAACTTGTTCCCGGAGCCGAGCCCGGCCATGAGGATGCCGACGATGTTGAGGCCCATCACAGCGAAGACGTAGAACATGCCAAGGGTCAGGTTGCGCACGCCCCAGTCCTTCGCGAAGGGCAGGACCATGAGCACCATGAACACCGGGATGAAGGTGGCGTAGGGGGCGAATTCGAACACCCAGCGGTCGGCGTTGGTCGGGCGGATGTCTTCCTTGGTGACCAGCTTGAGGGCGTCGGCGAAGCCCTGGAGGAGGCCGGCGGGGCCGGTGCGGGTCGGCCCGAGTCGCTGCTGGAAGCGGGCCACGACTTTTCGCTCGCCGTAGGTCAGGTAGACGACGACGACGGTCATGAGCAGGACGACGACGACGATGCGGATGATGGCGTCGATCCAGGAGTAACCGAAGAAGGGGTCGCCGAAGCTCACTTGTCCACCTCGCCGAGGACGATGTCGAGCGACCCGAGGATGATGATGGCGTCGGCGATGTAGTTGCCGACGACCATTTCGCGCAGAGCGGAGAGATTGCAGAACGAGGGCGAGCGGAGCTTCATGCGGTAGGGTTTGACGCCGCCGCGGGCCATCGCGTAGACGCCGTATTCACCCTTGGTGCCCTCGTTACGGACGTAGCATTCGGTGCCGTCGATGCGCAGGGTCTTGGGCAGCTTCGGGTTGAGCACGAGGCCGCCCGGCATCTCGTCGAGGCACTGCTCGATGATCCGGCAGCTCTGGTAGACCTCGGAGAGGCGGACGAAGTAGCGGTCGAAGACGTCGCCCTGGCGGCCGATGGGGATCTCGAACTGGATGCGGTTGTAAACGCTGTAGGGCTCGGCCTTGCGCAGGTCCCAGGCGAGGCCGGTGGCACGCAGGAGGGGCCCGGTGACGCCGAGGGCGATCGCCCGTTCGGTGGTCAGGGGGCTGAGGCCGCGGCAGCGTTCGACGAAGATCTCGTTGCCGGTGAGCAACCCGTCGAGGTCTTCGACGCCCTGGCGGATTGAGCCGAGCAGCCAGCGGCAGCGGCTCTCGAAGTTTTCGGGGAGGTCCATCGTCACTCCGCCGGGGCGGAAGTAGGTGGGGAACATGCGGTCGCCGGAGACTTCTTCGATCAGGTCGTAGATTCGCTCACGTTCGCGCCAGGCGTAGACGAAGCTCGTGCCGAAGGAGCCAACGTCGGCGCCGAACGCCCCCAGGAACATGAAGTGGGAGTTGATCCGCGACAGCTCCATCATGATGACGCGGATGTACTCTGCCCGTTCGGGGACGTCGAGCCCGGCGAGCTTCTCAACGGCCATGCAGTAGGCGCCTTCGCAGCACATGCCGGCGAGGTAGTCGGTGCGATCCCACCAGCCCATGGACTGGCGGTAGTCGTGGTTTTCCGTGAGCTTTTCGAGGCCGCGGTGGAGGTAGCCGATGTAGGGCTCGCAGTCGACGACGAGCTCGCCGTCGACGGTCAGCACCATGCGAAACACGCCGTGGGTCGCGGGGTGCTGGGGGCCGATGTTGATGGTCATGTCGACCGTATCGAATTCGGCCTCGGTGGGGGCTGCGACGCGTTCTTCGGGCCAGATCGACATTAGATCTTGAACCCCGGCGGGCCGTCTTCGATGCCCTGGAGGATCTCAACGGTCTGCAGCGGATGGGCTTTGAGCAGAGGGTGGATGTGGAGGTCGGATTCGAGCAGGAGGTTCTTGAGGTTGGGGTGGCCGTCGAACACGAAGCCGAACATCTCGGCTGCCTCGCGCTCGTGCCAGTCGGCGGCGGGGTAGAGCGCGGTCAACGAGGGGAGGTGGGGGTGGCCGGCGGCGGTGGCGACGGCGACCTGGAGGGCATGGCGGTGTTGAAAGGAATAGAACTGGTACTTCAGGGCCATGCCCTCGGCCTCGAAATCGATGCCGACGATGTTGCGAAGGAAGTCGAAGGCGAGGTCGCTGCGGTCGCGGAGGCCTTGCACGAGCGCGAGCAGATGCTCGGGGGCGACGGTCAGCTCGACGTCGGTCGTGGTCTCCGTCACATCGAAGGGGATCGAAGGGAGGGCCTTGCGGACCCGCTCGGCAAGGCCCGCGGCGGGCGCTTGTGACGGCACAGGGGGCGGAGCGGCCTGCGTCATCCGACCATCTTCTTTTCTTCCATGATCTTGGCCTGGAGCGCGAGGAAGCCATCGAGCAAGGCCTCGGGCCGGGGTGGACAGCCGGGGACGTAGACGTCGACGGGGATGATCTTGTCGACGCCCTGGAGAACGCGGTCGTATTCGGTATAGGGCCCGCCGTTGGTGGCGCAGGCGCCCATGGAGATGACGTACTTCGGGTTCGGCATCTGTTCGTAGAGGAGCTTGATGGCCGGCGCCATCTTCTTGGTCACGGTGCCTGAAACGATCATGACGTCGCTCTGGCGGGGGCTCGGCCAGGGGACGATGCCGAAGCGGTCCAAGTCGTG
>JBGPOS010000103.1:0-8811 GCA_041488155.1 Tepidiformaceae bacterium | reverse complement strand
CGCGCCTTCAGCCATCTGGACGAAGGCCTGGGCGTCGTCGTTTGTGGGGTCGATGGCGAGGACGGCGCGGGCTTTTTCGAGGGCGGACTGCCAGTCGCCGGCGGTTACGGCGGTGTCGGCTTCATCGAGCAGGGCTTCGATCCGGCGCTGGATACGTTCGCTCGGCATGACGGCCGAATCATAAGGGATCGCGGATAAGGGACTCGGGACGGACGACTGCGTACCATGGCCGGGTGACGCGCACGGTCTACGTCGTCCCCCACTGTCACTGGGACCGGGAGTGGTACCAGCCCCACGAGCTCTTTCGCTGGCGGCTCGTGCAGATGATCGACGAGCTCCTTGACCACATGGAGAAGCATCCGGAGTACCGCTGCTTCAACCTCGACGGCCAGACGATCGTTATCGAGGATTATCTGGAGCTGCGTCCGGAGAACGAGGGCCGCTTGCGGGCGTTGATCGAGTCGGGGCGGATCGTCATCGGGCCGTGGCTGGTGCAGCCGGACGAGTTCCTGCCGAGCGGCGAATCGCACATCCGCAGCTTTCAGCGGGGGATCCGCTTCGCTGACCGGCTGGGTGGCAGCCTGAAGGTCGGGCACTGCGCCGACCAGTTCGGCCACATCGCCCAGATGCCCCAGATCATGAGCCAGCTCGGGCTCACGAGCGCCTGCCTCTGGCGCGGGGTGCCCGACACCATCCCCGGGTGGAGCTTCTGGTGGGAGTCGCCCGACGGCACGCGTCTGCCTGCGCTCTACCTTCGCAACAGCTATTCGAGCGGCTGGCGGCTGCCGAGGGAGGTCGACGAGCTGCTCGAACGCACCCGGCGCCAGGAGCGCGACCGCCGCGACGATGAGCCCGCCCTGCTCATGAACGGCACCGACCACTCGCGGATGGAGAAGCACGTCCCGGAGGCGCTCTCGGCCGCGACCGGCCGGGGCTACGATTACCGCCTGGCGACCCTGGCCGACTACGAACGGGCGATGCTGGCCGCCGGCATCGATGAGGTCGTCCATAGGGGCGAACTGCGCTCTCCCGATCGCTCGAACGTGCTTGTGGGGGTGCTGTCGTCGCGGGTCGACATCAAGCAGCGCGACTTCGAGGTCTCTTCCGCGCTCGAGCGTTACGCCGAACCGCTCGAACTGCTCTCGCACCTCCACGGAGGGCCCGACGCGGGCCCGGCCCTCCGCCACGCCTGGCGACTCCTGCTCGAGAATTCGCCCCACGACTCCATCTGCGGTTGCAGCGTCGACCAGACACACCGCGAGATGTTCCCGCGCTACGACCGCGCGGAGCAGCTCGCTCGCCAGGTCGCCCGCGAGTCCGTCTCGCACCTGATCCGGCGGCTCGAAGTGCCTCCGGGAGGCGGGCTCGCGGCGTTCCGCCCCGTCCCGCACGCGGCGGCTGTGTTGGAGTGCGAAGTGCCGGACAGCTGGTCTGGCGAGGCTCTCCGTCTGCCGGACGGCCGCACGGTGCCCGTCGCCCTGGACCTACCGGAGACCGGCCGGGTGCTGGTCGAGGAGGATGTCAGCCCGGCGGGAGCGAACCGCCACCTTGAGTTCATCCGCGAAGGGCGCTACGACGTTCACTACGTCGAGGCGATGGCGTGGCAGCTCGCTGGCCGCCACCTCCGGGTCGAGACGACGGTCGGCGACGCGGTCAACGTTGTCGACGAGGAAACGGTGCGACACGAGGTGCGACAGGTAGCCCGCAACGGCCTCGCGGACAGTGCCACTGTCATCGTCCGGCGTTCAGGCCGGCGCACTCTCCGAGCGGTGCTCCCGGCCAGCGACACCGTCGGCCTCGAACTCCTGACGCTCGCACAAGGAAACCCAGCCGGCACGGACATCGCCACAAGCGAAGATGGCATTTCGAACCGGTTCTACGACGTGCGCTTCAGGGGCGGGAAGCTCTCTGTATCGGACTGGGAGCACGGCCTCGATCTCCCGAACGTGAACGGCTTCCTGGATGAGGGCGACCGCGGCGACGAGTACAACGCCGACATCCTGGCAAGACCGGTGACGAGGCCGTTTGCGACGGAGCTGCTCTCAGTTTCCGGCGACGCCGTCTCCGCCACGTTGCGCTATCTCGTCCTCCTTCGCGTGCCCGCCAGCCTGAACGCGAAGCGTACGGCCCGCAGTCGAACACACCGGGTTGTGCTGCCTATCGTCACCGCCGTCACGCTCTGGAGCGGCCTTCCACGCATCGACTTTCAGGTGTCGGTCGACAACGGCGCCGAAGACCACCGCCTGCGCGTGCTCTTCCCATTGCCATTTGGCGTCACGCACGCGGTCACCGAGAACCAGTTCCACGTCGCCGAGCGCGACCTCGTCCCGCCGCCCTGGAATGGGGTCAGCGCTGAACAGCCGCCAACGACCTTCCCCCAGAAGCGCTTCGCCGCCTTCGAAGGCGATGGCGCGGGGGTGGCGGTGTTCAACAAGGGGCTGCAGGAGGGCGAAGTCGTGCGCGACCGAAAAGGCCAGCAGGCTTACGCCCTCACGCTCCTCCGTTGCGTCGGCTGGCTTTCGCGGCCCGACCTTGTTTCACGTCGTGGCGGCGCCGGGCCCAGCATCGCAACCCCCGACGCGCAGATGCCGGGCGAGCACGTCTTTGAATATGCCATGACGAGCTATCGGGGCGGCTGGCAAGAGGCCGGCGTCCAGGCGATGGCCCATAGCTTCGCGCACCCCCCACTCGCCTTCGTCACGAACGAGCACGAGGGTTCCGTCGAGAAGGCCTTCCCTCTTCTGAGCATCCAGCCCCCGGAGGTGATGCCTTCGGCGATGCTGCGGAGCGAGTCGGATGGGGCTTCGGTGATACGCGTCTTCAACGCCTCCGGGCGCCCGGCACGGGCCGCGGTCAGGGTGCCACGCGTGGGTGACGAGGCAACCCTGGTTGACCTCCTCGAACGCCAGCGCGGCGAGCCAGAGCGGCACGACGGCGCGTGGCACTTTGACCTTCGGCCATGGGAGATCGCCTCACTGCGTTTTGGCCGCCGGGAGTGATGCCGGCGGCCATGCACCCCTAACCAGCGCCCGCCCTACACTCGATCGGTGAACGTGGCGGCCCTTCCGTACACCCTCTTGCTCATCCTCGCTGAGCTCAGCGTAGGGAGCCTCTGGGTAACGCTGGCGAGCGATCTCCGGGGCGGAGTTACGCGCGGGTTCGTGATGACGATGGCGCTCTGCGTCGCGATCGGCGCCGGCCTTGCGTACTGGACCGCGGCCGGCATCGCCATCGGCCACGACGTCGACGGGTACTCGATCGACCCGGACTGGTTCAGCCCGGCCAAGCGCGGGCTGCTGGTGGTGCTCGCGGCCAGCGCGGTCTACATGTTCTCAGCTTTCATGGGCTGGGACGGGCTCGGCCGCCTCGCGGGGATCGCCGGGGCACTCGCCGGGGCCCTGGTGGTCGGTGTGTTTGCGGCAATGCTGGCTCCGCCAACCTGGGGCTATCCCGGCGCGCTTTTGGCCCTGCTAGCCGGGACGCTGGCGATGGGCGCGGTCTCGGTCTCGATGGTCTGGGGGCACTGGTATCTCACCGAAGGCTCGCTGCCCTCGTGGCCGCTGCGTGACCTCGCCTGGGTGCTGATCGCCGCCCTGGCCTTCCAGGCGCTGGTCGTGGCGGTGAACCTCTTCGTACCGGTTCGCGAAACCCCGACCCCGGCAAACCCCGTCGACGTGGCGCTCTCATCGAACCCGGCCCTCTATCTGCGCATTGGAGTGGGCATCGTGTTCCCCGTGATCCTGGCCGTGCTCTCGTTGCGCACGACTCGCATCCGGGCGATGCAGAGCGCGACGGGCCTGCTGTACATCTGCATGGGGGCGGTGTTCGCCGGCGAGGTGCTCTCGAAAGGGCTGATGTTTCTCACCGGCCGCCCGATATAGGGGTTCCAACGCATCACTTACAAAGCACGCGGGCACCCTCTGTTACCATATGGCAACCTGGACGCCGGGAGAGGGAATGCACCGCGAAGAGGCCTGGAAGATCCTCCTTGAACATTCCAGGGAAGAACGCACGCGGAAGCACGGGATCGCGGTAGAGGCAACCATGCAGGCCTACGCGAGGCAGCTCCACGAGGACGTCGAAAAGTGGGGGATCGTCGGACTCCTGCACGACTTCGACTGGGAGATCCACCCGACCGCCGACCTCCACCCCCAGGCCGGATCGAAGCTCCTCGAGGAGCGTGGTGTGCCGGAAGACGTGCGTTACGCCATCCTCTGCCACGCGCCGTTCCTGGGGCTCGAATACCACCAGAAGATGGACCGCGCGATCTACGCTTGCGACGAGCTGTCCGGCTTCGTCATCGCCTGCGCCCTGGTCAAGCCCGACAAGTCCCTGTCTGCGATCGAACCGACGTCGGTGCGCAAGAAAATGAAGGACAAGGCCTTCGCTCGCTCCGTCAATCGTGATGACCTGGTACAGGGCGCCGCCGACCTTGGAGTTGAGCTTGACGAACACATCAGGTTTGTAGCCGAAGCGCTCAAGCCCGTTGCAGCCGAACTTGGAGTGAACCCGTGAGAAATGAACAGGTCCCCGACCGCAACATAGCCATGGAGCTCGTGCGCACGACCGAAGCGGCTGCGCTGGGCGCCGCGCGCTGGGTGGGCCGTGGCGACAAGAATGGGGCTGACGGCGCCGCCGTGAACGCCATGCGCATGATGCTCGACACAGTCGACATGGACGGCATCATCGTCATCGGTGAGGGCGAAAAGGACGAAGCGCCGATGCTCTTCAACGGCGAGCGCGTCGGGAACGGCCAAGGGCCCCAGGTCGACGTCGCGGTCGACCCGCTCGAAGGCACGCGGTTGACTGCGCTCGGTCGACCTGGCGCTGTCAGCGTTATCGCCTGCGCGCCTCGGGGCACGCTCTACAATCCGCACGACATCTTCTACATGGAGAAGATCGCTGTCGGCCCCGAAGCCCGAGGGATGATCGACCTCGGCGCCCCGGTCAGCTGGAACATCCAGCAGGTGGCGAAGGCCAAGGGCATCTCCGTCGACGAAGTGACCGTGATCATCCTCGATCGGGACCGCAACACCGACATTGCCGACCAGGTGCGCGCTGCTGGCGCCCGCATCCGGTTCATCACCGACGGCGACGCCCCGGCTGCTGTCTCGGCCGCTGTGGCCGGGTCGGGTGTGGACATGATGCTCGGGATCGGGGGCTCCCCGGAGGGTGTGGTCGCCGCCTGCGCGCTGAAGTGCATCGAGGGCGACTTCCAGGGCCGGCTCTGGCCGCGCCACGACGACGACCGCAAGGTCGCGGCCGAGCGCGGGCTGAGCCTGACCGACGTCCTGACCATCGACGACCTGGTCCGAAGCGACGACGTCTTTTTCGCGGCCACGGGGGTCACGACCGGCGATCTGCTCAAAGGCGTCGAGTACGTGGCGGGCGGCGCTACGAGCGAATCTCTGGTCATGCGCTCGCGCTCCGGCACTATCCGCCGGATCCAGACCGAGCACCACTGGCGCAAGCTCCAGTCACTGACCGGCGACCGCTACGCCTGACCGGGGACCGAGGAGCGTGCCCCCCGACTTTCTCTTCGACGGGCCGGCGGCAGCGAGGTCCGTCTTCGTCCTCGCCCACGGCGCGGGAGCGCCGATGGATAGCCGGTTCATGCAAACTTTCGCCGAGGGACTGGCGGCTCGGGGACACCGCGTCGCACGGTTCGAGTTTGCCTACATGCGGACCCGGCGTGATTCAGGCGTCAGGCGTGGGCCCGACCGCGAGTCCGTCCTGCTCGACGCCTGGCGGGCGGCCATCGAGGCACTCGGTGGTGGAGCGGCGGTGGTCATCGGCGGCAAGTCGATGGGTGGCCGAATGGCGAGCATGGTCGCGGATGCGGCGGGCGTCCGCGGGCTGGTCTGCCTTGGCTACCCCTTCCACGCACCGGGCAGGCCGGAACTGCCGCGGATCGCACACCTTCAGACGCTTCGGGCGCCGGCCCTCATCGTCCAGGGGACGCGTGACCCGTTCGGCCCCCGAGATGAGGTGCTGGGCTACCCGCTCTCACCTGCCATCCGGCTCCACTGGCTCGAAGACGGCGATCACGACTTCAAGCCGCGAGCGGGCTCGGGCCGTACTCAGGGCCAGAACTGGGCCGAAGGGATCGCAGCTGTGTCCGGCTTCCTCTCGAGCCTCAGCGGTTGAGCCGCGGCGGCGTCGCTTCCTCGGCCGACCGGCAGGAATCGCGGCTGCACGTCTTCAGGCTCGCGACGAGGTCCGCGAACGCCTTCAGCACTGCCGGATCGGCGCGGGCCGCCAGGTTCTGCAGCTCGTTGGGGTCGCTGCGTAAGTCGTAGAGCTCGCGCTCGCCCGTCACGTACTCGACGTAGGCCGCTTCAGACGTGCGGACGCCGTGGAACTCGGGGAGCTGGATGAGATCGCCCTCCTGGTCGCTCTGGGGCAGCCAGTGCTCGATCAGGTAGGCCGTCCGCCAACGATCGGCGGACGGAGGTGAAGCTCCAAGCAGGGGCAATAACGAACGTCCGTCGACGAAGTCCGGGACCTTCGCCCCGGCGATCGCGGCGAACGTGGGCGCGAGGTCGACGTTCCCCGCCAGGTAGTCGCGGGCCTGGCCGGCCGGAATGCCGGGACCCCGGGCGACCATCGACACGCGGATCGATTCTTCGTAGGGTACCTGCTTCCCCATCAGGATCCGGTGCTGGCCCTGCATGAACCCGTTGTCCGAAGTAAGGAAGATGTAGGTGTTGTCGAGCTGGCCGGTGTCCGTGAGCGTCTTCACCAGGCCTGCCACCATCTCATCGACCGACTGGAGGGACTGCAAGCGCTTGCGGTAGAGGGCGTCTATCTGTTCACCGGCGCCGGTCGTGACCGCGTTGCGATTGCGCACGTAGGCCGGTTTATCGCTCACGTCGGCCTCGTTGTAGGCGGGGGTTCTCGGGGCCGTGGCGTCTTTGAAGAGTTGCAGGTGGCGTGGTGCCGGCGTCGCGGGCTGGTGCGGCGCGAACGGCGCCAGGTAGAGGAAGAACGGTGACCCGGATGTGGCGCTGCCTTCGATGAAGCCCGTCGCCTTCTTCGCCATGACGTCGACCAGGTAGTCGTTCGGCGTGAACCCGTACGAAACGAGCTTCCCGTTTTCGTTCAGCTGGTAGTTGTACTCGCTGTATCCGCCGATCCCGATGGGGCTGTCCCACTCGTCCCAGCCTGGGGGCACGTGCGTCCTGTCCTGGCCATCGGGGTAGCCGTTGAGGTACTTGCCCAGCAACGCGGTGCGATACCCCGCATCGTGCAGCCAGGTGGCGACCGTCGAGCTCTCGTCGCCCCTTGCCATGAACTGCTTATAGCCGCCGTTGGGGTCGCTGTTCGTGAGCACGCCGTGGTTATGGACGTACTGCCCGCGCAGAATGGTCGAACGCGAAGGGCAGCAGAGTGAGACGGTCACGAAGAAGTTCGGGAGCGACATACCCTGCCCAACCAGGAGGTTCTGGACGTTCGGCATGAAGGCGAAGTCTGACGCCGTCTCGTCGTCGGTTAGCACGAAGATGATGTTCGGGCGGCCGCTGGTGTTCGCTGGGCTCGCTGCGGGCGAGCCCGCCGGGGTGGCCGTCGCGACCCCGGGGAGGCGATCGGTGCAGGCGATGGCCCCGCTGCCCAGCAGGGCGAGGATGGCCAGGAGCGCCAACCTTCTCATCGCGGAGCCTCTCGGATCACGGACCCCCAGCTTAGACATGGCCTGCCCGCCCGAGAAGGTGCCGCCTGTCGCCTTCCCCGTTCCAGTTGAAGTTCGACCGGCTAATCGTCGCTGGCCCGCGCGGGGGCTGAGGCCACCGGCCGCGCGAACAGGATCGCCGCCGCCGCGGCGTAGGTTAGCAGCGCCGTCACAGTAAGGGGCACGCCGTACCCGCCCGAGGAGTCGTGCACGATGCCTACCATCAGCGGCCCAGCTCCGCTCCCCACCTGGCCCGCGAAGCTGACCAGGCCGAACACCGCGCCGAACGAAACGATCCCGAAGATCTCACCCACGAGCAACGACTGCATCATGTAGATGTTGCCGATCGTGAACCCGAAGACGAGCGTCAACAGCCACGTCGCCGCGACGTTCTCGGTGTGGATGATGGCGAGGATGCAGGTGCCCTGCACGACGAACAGGACGATCGTCAGCAGCCTCTTATCGACGGCATCGGCGAACACGCCGACGAACAGCCGGGCGACGATGCTGCCCCCGGCGGTCACGCTCAGCGCGAACGCCGCCGCGCTTCGTGACCCGAGGCGCGCCTCGAGGAACGACACCTGGTGGATGACATAACCAGTCTGGGCCGTCAGCACGAACAGGAACGCCACCAGGATCCCCCAGAACGACACGGTCCGCAGCGCTTCCGAAGGTGTCCAGCGGCGGAGCTGGACGTGGTCGCGGAGCTGGCTCGCCGAAGTCGCGGGCGCCGGCGGGAGGTTGCCGTCGGGCTTCAGGCCCATCAGCTTCGGGTCCCAACTGATGACGAGCAGCAGCACCGGCAAGGCGACGGCGATGACCAGCGCCCCCATGAGCGGCGCGGCGAGCTGGAGCCCTCCCACGTCGATGAGCTGGCTGATAAGCGGCGATAGGATGACACCCCCGAGGGAGACGCCCGTCGAAGAGACGCTCATCGCCAGCGCACGGCGTCTGACGAACCAGCGCGTCATGATTGCGTTGATCGCGACCGAGGTCGACATCCCGAAGGCGACGGCCAGTACGGCGTACACCGCGTACAGCTGCCAGAGGCTGTCGACGAACCCGATGAGCGCAGCCATCACCCCATCGAGGACGATGCCGGCGGCCATGAATTTGATTGGCCCGGAGCGGTCGATGCGCGG
>JBGPOS010000102.1:0-9181 GCA_041488155.1 Tepidiformaceae bacterium | reverse complement strand
TATGCCGTGGATCCCCGCGATCTCTTGCGCCGGACAGCTCGATTCGTCGACAGGATCCTGCGGGGAACGAAACCGGGCGATCTTCCAATTGAGCTTCCCACGAAATTCAACTTCGTGATTAACCTCAAGACTGCCAAGGCGCTCGGGCTGACGATCCCGCCGTCGCTGCTGCTGCAGGCAGACGAGCTGATCCAGTGATGGATCGAAGAGCGTTCATCGGCACACTGGCTGGCGGCCTCCTCGCCGCGCCGCTCGCCGCCGAGGCGCAGCCATTGACTCAGGCTAAGCGCTCGTAGCAGACTAGCGCCGACTCCACGCATGGCCACATTTGAGGTGTACGAACACCCCGTCAACAAACTTCGGGTGTCGGTAAAGCAGGGGTTCAGTTGGCCTGCCTTTCTGGCCGGGGCCTTCTGGTTCCTCGCCAAGGGCTTGGGCCTGTGGGCTCTGTTCTGGTTTGGGTTGGTTGTGGTCCTTGGCAGTTTCACCTTCGGCTTGCTCGCAGTCCCTGTCTGGGTTGCCGCCGGATTCTTTGCGAACGACACGTATCGTAGGCATCTCCTAACCCAAGGCTACCGACTGGTTGGAACCTCGCGGGGCCCGATCGAATCGTCCACCTCTCCAGTCGAAGTCAGTTTGAGCGACGTGCCTGTCGAGAATCTGACAAAGAAGTGCCCTGAGTGTGCCGAAACGATCAAGTTTGAGGCCGTTGTCTGCAGATACTGCCAGCATCGCTTCGACCCTGGCGAGGTTCGGCGTCAGGTCGAAGCGGTGAAGGGGGGACAGTCTCCTGTCTCATCAGCCGAGGTCGCCTCGGCCCCACCAACTCCGCTTCCACAGGCGGTTCCATCCACATTCAGCGTGGTGGCCGAACGCCTGACCTCAAACCAGCGGACTCAGATTTGGGCGATGATGAAGGCTGCCAACCCCTCTCTTAGCGATGCCGACATACATCGGCTCCTTGAGCAGTCGGAGATCGTCGTTGGAGGAGGATTGGCAGAAAATGCGGCCAACGCCTTGATGATGCGGCTGCATGAGGGGGGGATCATGGCCAGAAAGCGACGGGACACCTGACGCCCTCAAAGCGGGCCCCCGCAACCAAAAAATCCAAGGGGTTAGCAGCGATTCGGACTGCTAACCCCTTTGCTTTACCCAGGAATTACCCAGGAAGTCGCTTCGTCGGCCTGCAGAGCCTAGCCCGCGAGAACTATACTACTTCGCGTGGCGCGAACTCCTGGATGGGTTTGGCAAATGCACAGGGAGTTCTTCCGCTACGCCATTCCGTTCAGCTTCGGCCGACCTCCGACGGCCCGCGAAAAGGTAGATCTTCAAGTCGGTAGTTCCGTGGCAATCCAGTTCGCGGACCTTCAATTTCTGATCAGTGCTCGTCATGTCGTGGTCCCAGCCCTCCAAGCAGTCGCGACCGCTGGCGCCTCATGTTTGGCCGGTAACGTCGAGATCGCGGTGACGCGGGAGGTGGTCAGCCTAAGCACCGACGCCCTGGATGTGGCTACCATCCGCATTCCCCTGGAGAAAATCGAGGCTCTTGAGCGCGACGGATACCTGATCATGCGACCCGGCGA
This sequence comes from Tepidiformaceae bacterium, assembly GCA_041488155.1. Lineage (GTDB taxonomy): Bacteria > Chloroflexota > Dehalococcoidia > Tepidiformales > Tepidiformaceae > JBGPOS01. The sequence goes on along the minus strand of JBGPOS010000102.1, from coordinate 7,598 downwards.
GTGGCCGCCTCCGACGCCTACCATGATGGACCCCATCCTCACCGCTGGCTTCCCTGGCGCATGGCGGCGACAGATATCTTGGGACGCGATGGACTTGCCGGGGACTACCAAACTTGGGCTCGTTCATCAGATCCGAGACGTCGAGTTCGTCTGCCAACTTGATCCAGCCTTCGTCGATCAGTATACGGCTGAGCAGGGTGAACTCTCTGAGGATGAATTGCCGGGAATGAGCGGTGGTCCTGCAATCTTGGTGCGGCAGGAACTCGTGCTCACTCCCCGTCTATGCGGCATCGTCAAACAGGGCTTGACGTTGGATGAGGGGAACAGACTCCTATACTTTGCAAGGCTCGATAGAGTGAGAAAGGACGGCGCGATCACTACCTGACCCAAAGGTGCGACCTGCTTTGTGATCGGCCGCCGGCTAGGCCCGCGTCGAGCGCTACTCTACCGGTCCCTTCCGGGAAGTCCAGAAATTTCGCCCCCCTCCCGGACGCCGGGAACGAACGGATCGCGGGGCGCGGTCGACCGGCACTGCTGACACAGTAAGCGCATCTTCGCGGCTGCCTTTCATCCCCACTCTCCTAGACTCCCGGCACGAGCCTGTCGCCCGCGAGGCTAGCACCGTCCGGTCACGTGCGACTCGGGCTGGCCGGACGGGACCCGTTTCATGGCCCTGGTGCATCCGCACTAGAAAATGGAGCGAAATGACGGATGGCCATAGCTCCACCTTCCCGGCGAAGTTGACGAAGCCATGGGACTCGAGACCGAGGAGGTGCCGCTATGAGCCTGGACCACGATCTCTTGGCCGAGCTCGAGTTGACAATGGTTCCCTCGCTGAGGATCCGCCCGGCGCCGGGCATGTACGCGCCCGCGAGCGAGTCAGCGGAGGCGGCGATCCGAAGCGGGTCATGTTGCCGGAGCTTCTGGTGCTCGCTGAAGGAGCAGGAGGTCGAGGTCGAGTTCGAGGCGAAGCGGTTTCTCGGGTTCCCGCGCCTGGTCGGCGTGAAGCGCTGCAGCGTCTTCGACGAGCCTGAGCAGGTGGCCTGCGGCCGCCACTGCCTGGACTTGAAGTTCCGCCGGCAGTGGCCGTTCGCCCTCCCCACCGCCGGACGCCTGGGGGCTAGCGATATGTGCATTTGATTCTCCTTTGCGCACGGCGGCAGCACAGCCTGCCTGACGGGTCAACCCGGCCTAGCCTCGTGCCCATAGTTCTTTCCCCCTGCTCAATCGACTGAGCAGCTCTTGTCACGTCCGACCATTGACCAGCCTGATCAGATGTGAAAAGGACGCATTCCTCTGACGTCTTGCTCTGGCATCGCGCCTGCGAACTGTCGGGGCATGGGAAACAGGTAAGCTCCGGCGGCGATGGTCACGAGCGGGGCGGCGAGGTCCCAGGAGGGCAATGTCATGGGCACGACGAGAGCGCAGCGACGCTTCATCTACGTCGGGCTGGCGGTCGCGACGATTGCGGCCGCGCTGCAGGTGACGGCGGCGCACGTCGGTCGTGTGGTGCCGAAGCGGCGCGCGGCCTGGGTGGCGCCGCTCGAGACCATGAACCAAGCGATCGAGCGCGGCGATCTCAGCTCTGCCGAGCTGGCGCACCGCGAGGCGTACCGGGCCGCGATCGCGAGCCGGCGGTGGGAAGCGCTGCTCGACGTTGGGGACGCGGCCCTTCAAATCGGCGAGGCGACTCGAAGCCGGAAGGCGCTCGAGACCGAGGCGCGCCGCCTCTACCTCTCTGCGCTCTTGCGCGCACGAGCCGAGCATTCACTGGACGGCGTGCTGCGCGCCACGGAGGCGTTCGCGCGGCTCGGCGACCGTGACGTGGTCGAGCAGGGGCTCAACATAGCGCGCGGGTTGGCGGGATCCGATCCGGAGGCGCTGGCGCGCGTGCGCGCGCTTGCCGAACGGTCGCGGCGCGGCCGCCGCCGGCGAGCAGGGCGCGGCGAGAGCCTAGCCGTGAACCGTCACTAGACCGGAAAGGACACCGTCATGACGATGACTCGAGGCTGGATGGTCGTGCTGGGCGGCCTGTCGCTCTACCTCCTCACGCTGGGTTTCGCCGCCGGCATGGCCTCCGAGCGCATCCGGTTCGACTTGGCGCGGACGGCCGTGCTCCACCGGTACGACGAGGCGGTGCGACAGTGGCACGCGTTCCTCATGGCGGCGGAGCGACGGGCTGAAGCCCCTCCCACCGACGGCGCTCCGGCTCGCGTGGTGCGGTGATGGACCGCGCCGAGTCGGCGTCCCGATTGAAAAAGCGGAAGCCTCAATTCAGCCGGCAGAGCAGTAACCCTCTGAGAGGTGCAGCTGGTCCCTGACGCCGGTTGTCCCCGGACTGACAAGAGTGTCAGCCCGTCCCTGAGCACGCCCATTTAGAGTGGGGCGGTCCTCCCCGTTTTTGAGTCCACCCGGCCGCTCGTTGTGGGCTAGGCTGCGGGCCACGGCCCCGGCGGGCTCCCCCGGGCAGGAGGACGGGCCCGATGAACACGAGCAAGTTCACCGACGAGCAGATTACCTTGGGGCTACCAGCAGGCTCAACAGCGATGAGGATGGTCGGCCATGAGGCGAGGCTGCCGGCGAGAGTTGGGTCAAACCCAAAGGTCATCTGCTCCCGTTTTGCTCCCAGACGAGCCTGAAACACCCCCAAACAACAGGTACGCAGCTCCATCACGAAGGGTCGTTAACAGTTGACCATTCCGAACATTCTTCGCGAGATCAGAGGGTTGCCAGCAAGGCCCAAAGACGACTCATAACCCAAAGGTCGTCGGTTCAAATCCGACCCCCGCAACCACCTGTAGGCAAACAGCCTCCTGATCCGTCAGGAGGCTGTCGCTTTTTGCGCGGCCGCTGATCTCGGCCCGCCGCTCGCCGGTGATGGACGGCCGCGGCACAATCACCAAGTCTCCGTCGAGATGCTTCAGGATCTCGACCTTGGCGCGCTGGGGATCCCGCCGCAGCCACTCATCCAGCCGTTCCAGTTTGGTCATGACCCACGCTGGGTGGACGCGCGGCGGCGGGAGCGCCGAGGCCTTCTCGATGGTCGCCCACTCAGCCCGGAGTCCCTCGAGCGTCGTCTCGATCGTCCGCAGCTCAGCCCGGACAGCTTGCGAGTCGCCCCCAGTCGCGAGAAACCGGACCAGGTGACTGGCTTGGCCCTCGAGGCGCTCAATCTCGCCCGTCAGCTCGGCTGTCCGGGCGTTGTGTCCTTGGAAGACTGCCTCGAGCTGGGCGTTGACCATGCGGGCAAGCGCGTCGATCATGGGGGCAGTCATCGCCTCACGGAACTTGGCCAGCAACGCCCCCTCCAGCCGCTCCCGGCGATACCCTGTCCCGTGCGTACAGACCGCTGGCCCCTTGGTCTTGGCGAAGCCGCACCGATAGACCCCGTACCGGTATACCTCGGTCCCCTTCTTTCGTGTGGTCGTCTGGGCCACCATCCGCGCCCCGCAACACCCGCACCGCAGCACGCCGGAGAGGAGATAGGGGGAATAGGCCACATGGGCGCCACCGCGCGGAGGCTGGCCCGGCCCGACGCCGTAGGCCTTCTCCACGAACGCCAGCCGCTCTTGGACGGCCTCCCAGAGGCCGGCGTCGATGATCCGGAGCTCTGGGCGCTCTTGGCGAATCCACTCCTCGGCGGGCCGAGGGAGTGCCCGGCGGCGCCCCGTATCGGGGTCCTTGATGAACCGCCGCTTGTTCCAGACCCAGACCCCGGCATACTTCTCGTTCCGCAGGATGACGCGGACCGAGGAGACGGCCCACCCGCGGCGGTGGGGCCCGCGCTGGGTCTCTTGGGCCGGGAAGTGCACGCCCTCGCGGTTCAGCGCGAAGGCGATGGCCTGCATGCTCTGTCCGCTGGCGTAATCCCGAAAGATCCGTCGCACGATCTCTGCTTCCTGCGGTTCGATCTCGAACCGGGCGGGAGCCGTGTGCTTGGCTCCCCGGCGGGCCGCCTCCACAGGGACCGTCCGATAGCCAAAGATCCGGCCTCCGGCACTCAGGCCCCGGGTCGCGCAGCCGGCGAGCCCCCGATGGGTTTTGTCCCGGAGGTCGTCGAGATAGAGTTCGTTCACGAGGCCCTTGACGGTCAGGTGCACCTTCCCCCCCTGCTGGCCGCTGGCGATGCCGTCGCTCACCCCCACGATGTCGATGCCCTTGAGGCGCAGGCGATGGTAGAGGCGGAGGAGCTCGCCGGTGTCCCGCGTCAGGCGGGAGAGATCCTCGACCACGATGGTGTCAAACCCGGGTGGGGCTGCGCCGGCCGCGGCCACAAGCTGCTGATAGCCAGGGCGCTGCTCGACGCCGAAGCCGGAGAGGGCGGCATCGTGGTAGGTCGCGATGACTACCCAGCCCTGCCGGTCGGCGTAGGCCCGGCAGAGCTGAACCTGGTCGTCGATGGAGTTCGGGGACTGCAGGTCACTGGAATACCGGGCATAGATCGCACAGCGCTTCATTCGATGCCCCCTCGGTCAGCGAATTCCTGTATCGCCTCTGCCGCGAGCAGCTCAGCCAGGAAGGCCAGCCAGTCGGCAACGGGTCGCCGCGATTGTAGGTCCGGGGGCAGCAGCCGGTCAATGGCCGGCCGCGACACCGAGCGCCGCCGCCCGTGAAGGGGGTCGCGGTGCGTTGGCCGTCGACGCTCAGGCGTCACGGTCCTGATCGGTCGCGGCGTGGGTCAGAACCGTGGACAGGTATCGGCGAACGGTTGAGCGGCTACAGCGAAACCGCCGGGCCATCTCCCCGATTGAGAGGCCCTGCGCCCGCAGGGTCACCAGCTCATCCGCGGCCACCGGGACCCGAGGGCGCCCAAGGCGGATCCCTCGGGCCTTGGCCCGCTCAAGTCCGGCCTTCACCCGCTCGCGGATGATGTCGCGTTCGAGCTGGGCCATGGCGCCGATGATGATGAACATGGCCTGGCCGATGGGGGTGGAGGTGTCGAGCTGCTCCTGGAGAGAGACGAACCCGACATGGAGACTGCGGAACGTCTCCAGGGCCGCGACCAAGTGCTTGACCGACCGGGCGAAGCGATCGAAGCGCCACACCAGGACGACTTGGAAGTGGCCGGCCCAGGCGGCCTTCATCAGCCGGTCGAGCGCCGGTCGGCGCTCCTTGGCGCCCGAGACGCCGCGGTCGACGAACTCCTCGACCCCCTGCCAGCCCCGCTGGGCGGCGTGAGCGCGGAGGGCGACCAGCTGGCCCTCGGGATCCTGGCCCTCGGTGGACACACGGGCGTAGAGGGCGACCTTCACGGTTGCTGACCTCCGATCGCGGTCCACCCTTCCGCCCGCAACGACAGGCGCACCACAAAGCCCGGGAGAGGGTTTTGACCCACCTTCGTCGCCGTGGTCGCTGCCGACCTCGCCAGCCCGAACGACCGAACTACTGCTCATCCTCCTCGTCGTCAGCCCAGATCTCGTCGAGGCTCCCGGGCGCCAATGGGCCCTTGCATGTGTCGCACTTTAAGGATTCCTCGGCGACGAGCTCGACCTCGGTGAAGCAGCTCGGGCAGTGGAACGTGCCGGTGTGGGTCTTCGTGCGTTTCATCGCATCCTCCTTGGTGATTGGGGTGTAACGTCCTAGGAGCTCCGTGGCCTCGGCCTCGGTCTGTTTCCGCTGTTTCTCTCGATCGCGTTGAACCACCCACGCGCCGTACATCGAGGGTGAGGGGTACTGTCCCTCCATCCCCATGACGGTTCCCGTGGCGTGGCAGGACGGGCACCAGGAATCGTCCCCTGAGCCGAACCGAGGATCGACGGGCGCCCCGCAGGTCTGGCATTGCCAAAATATGGCTGGCTCGACGCGACTCTGGGACGCCGAACGGCGCGATTCCGACGGCGACCGGCCAGAGGAGGGTGTGGACGATGCGTCAGGATGTGATCGTCGCGAGCGGGCTTGAGGCTTTCTCGGCACTGACTCATCTCCGTTCTGGCTAGGGATGGTTTCGGAAGAACGTCAACCGCGCGTGTCCACGCTCGGTGAGCTCGTAGAAGTAGAGCCCACGATCGACGTCGACGTAGCGGCGGGCAAGGCCCTGCCTCGCCAACCGCAAGAGCGCCATGGCCGCGGCCGCGTAGGCCGTGTCGAAGGCCCCAGCGACGTCCGTCGCGTCGGCACTGCCGACGTCGGCGAGATGCTCGAGCAAGTCGTGCTTCGTCATAGACGACTTCGGCCCACGCCCCTACGCCGCGCGACCACCACCATTGCCCACTCCCGCTGATTTGCGATCAGGCAGGGGCCGTTATTCTTTGTCCCCACATCGCCCAAACATGCGGGTATCGTGAAGGAGGCCCGAACGGGAGTCTGTTGGAGTAATTCCGTCGCCAGTATCAGCGGGTGAGAAAGGAGCAGGGAATCAATGCGTTACATCGCAACGCCGGCACGAATGATTCTGTCGGGCATACCGCATCTGGCCGAGGGCGAGGTGCCGACGGAGCCGCGGGAAGAGGTTCAGTGCAGGATGCCCGGGACGCTCGCCATTGACGGGGTCTCGACCCTACCGGCCAGCGTGGAGCAGGGGAAACGCCAAGCCGACAACCTTCTCCGAATGTGCCAGGCGCGTGTCGATGCCGGACACCCCTCGGCCGTCCTCGAATTGCTCGATATGAACCCCGAGTTCATAGCGAGCGCGTGGGTGCGAGAAACCTACCTCCGCCTGGCTGACGCGGGCAAGCTGCGGCGGGAACGCGGCCGCCCGATCGGTCGCGACAAGGTGAACCCCATGATCGTCGTCGGCCTCGTGGGCCAGCTGATCGACACGAGACGCGCGAAGAACCCGGAGCAGGCCTTTGGCAAACTGGAGGAGCTGGGTCTCATGACGTATGCGTCGGCGAAGGACTCTTTCTACCGAGGCCGACGAGAGCAGCGGTTCAAGCCCATCTTCCTCGAGTTCCCCGAGCTTGACCGGGAACTGACCGAAGAGGAGTCCTTGGCATGGTTCCGACGGGTCGAAGTCCTGGAGCCGGGCCGGACGATTAGACGGACGGTCGAAGATCCTCAGCGCGGCACGGTCGAGATGGAGTTCATGGGGCTCTAGATGCGCTGACCATACGCGGTCTGCTTGGTTGTCGTCCTCGACAAGAAGGGGACTTTAGAGAGCGCTGCGAGATTAGATTACTGATTCTGAAAATAATGACTAAGGTGTTATCGGGCCCTTGAAAGCTGACTAATGGCAGGGATGACATCGGTCATACGAAGGAATGTGACGCCGCCTAGGTGGTCCTGATTCTATGAGTCGACTTCGGTAATTGCACGGGCCCGCAACGCTGAATGCTACACGGTGCCCACGACCTACTGGATTGATCTTTGATCTTAGCTGCTTGCGGCTTCACAATCGCGCGCTCCAGGTCGCGGAACACGGGTGAAGGGCGCTGGGCCTACAAGGACTCCTCTCTCCTGATCTCGGCGATCTTACGGTCGCGATCATTCGCCAGCCTCTCCTTGTCGCGCCGTAGATCCTCGTTCAGCCGTTCGATCTCCTCGTGAGTACCGGCGTTGCGAAGCGCGGCCTGGTGGAGGATCTCGCGCTCGGCGACCTTCGCTTTGTAGAACTGGCGGGCCTCGGCGATGGCGGCCTTCTGCTCGTCGGTGAGTGGGCG
>JBGPOS010000101.1:0-9239 GCA_041488155.1 Tepidiformaceae bacterium | reverse complement strand
AGGAGGTTGATGCCGACAACGACGTCGTACACACCGAGCCGGAGGTCGCGCAGGATCTCGACCCGGTCGAACGTCTGGATCTCTGAGTGGAGGTAGTGGGTCTTGATGCCCATCTCGGTGAGGTAGTCGGCGAGGTCTTCCGCCATCTTCTTGGTGAGGGTGGTGACGAGCACGCGATGACCGCGGTCGACCGTGGCTCGGATCTCTTCCATCAGGTCGTCAACCTGGTTCTTCGTGGGGCGGACTTCGATCTGGGGGTCGAGGAGGCCGGTGGGTCGGATGACCTGTTCAACGACCTGGGTCGACCGGCTGACCTCGTAGTCGGCGGGGGTGGCGCTCGTGAACATGACCTGGTTGATGTGGCGGTCGAACTCTTCGAAGGTGAGCGGGCGGTTGTCGAGCGCGCTGGGGAGGCGGAAACCGAATTCGACGAGCGTCTCTTTGCGGGCGCGGTCGCCGAAGAACTGGCCCTGGACCTGAGGGAGAGTCATGTGAGACTCGTCGACGATCAGGAGCCAGTCGTCGGGAAAGTAGTCGAGGAGGCACCAGGGGGTCGAGCCTGGCTCGCGGGCCTGGAGGTGGCGGGAGTAGTTCTCGATCCCGGAGCAGTAGCCGGTCTCGCGCATTGACTCGATGTCGTAGTGGGTACGCTCTTCGAGGCGAGCTGCCTCGAGGATCTTGCCCTGGCTGCGGTGGTATTCGAGTTGGTCCTGGAGTTCGGCTTCGATGCCTTCGATGGCCTGGAACAGGCGATCCTTCGATGTCACGAAGTGCTTGGCGGGAAAGATATCGATCTCCTCACGTTCGGCCATGATCTCGCCGGTGAGGGGGTCGAGCTCGACTATCCGTTCGACCTCGTCGCCGAAGAAGTCGATGCGCACTGCCAGTTCGTCGTAGCTGGGGAGGATGGTGAGAGAGTCGCCGCGGAGGCGGAATTTGCCGCGGACGACGTTCATGTCGTTGCGTTCGTACTGCATGCCAACCATGCGCCGGATGGCTTCGCCGCGTTCGAAGCGCTGTCCGCGGCGGAAGTTGAGGACGAACTGCTGGTACTCGGAGGGTTCGCCGAGGCCGTAGATGCAGCTGACGCTGGCGACAATGACAACGTCGCGACGGGTGAAGAGGGCGCGCGTGGCGGCGTGGCGGAGCTTGTCGATCTCTTCGTTGATGTCGGCATCTTTGGCGATATAGGTATCGGTCCGGGGGATGTAGGCTTCGGGCTGGTAGTAGTCGTAGTAGCTGACGAAGAACTCGACGCTGTTTTCGGGGAAGAACTCCTTGAGTTCGGAGCAGAGCTGGGCGGCGAGGGTCTTGTTGTGGGCGAGGACGAGAGTGGGACGAGCGGTCTGGGCGATGACGTTGGCCATGGTGAACGTCTTGCCAGAGCCCGTAACGCCGAGCAGGGTCTGGTAGCGGTCGCCGCGATTTACGCCCTCGACGAGCTTCTCGATGGCCTGCGGCTGGTCGCCGGTCGGGACGTAGTCGGCGACCAGACGGAACCCGGAGCGAGCATCGGCAGGGGCGTAGGAAGGCACCGCACCAGTGTAGCAGGGCCGGCCGGGGCAACGGACCTGCGCGGGAAGCCTGGGCGAGGGCGGCCCTTTTCCCTCACCCTCAGACCCCTCTCCCTGTTGGGGAGAGGGGAGCCGTAACCGCGCTGCCCCTTCTCCGGCGCACGGATTTGGGCTGGAGAGGCGACGCGAGGATCAGGTTTCGTTCGGGTAGAGCAAGCGGCGGATGATGTACGGAACGAGCACAGGCGAGATTACGAGCAGCGTCCCGGCGGCCATCGCCACAAGCCCGAGCCCGATGCCGACCCCTTCGAACGACACGACGTACTGGAGTTCGAGCACCACGACGAGGATGAGGAGCACAGCGCAGAGCTTCCACAGCCAGCGGCTGAGAGACACTGCACGGCCGTTGTGCTGCATGAGCATAAGCGCCGCCCCGGCGGCCGCCACACCTCCAGCCACGAGCCCATCGACGGCGTTCGCAGACCACCAGTCGCCGAAGCGGAAGCGGGTGGTGTCGCCCCAGAGCGGGTAGACGCTGATATCGCCGACCTCAGCCCAGGGCAGCAACGCGCCGGCTGTCGCCAGGACGAACCCGACGAAGCTGACCCAGTTCGCCACGCTGAGTCGGGAGGAAGCGGCCGCGGATCCGCCGGCCGCGCCCGAGGCAGTGACGAGGCCAGGGCCGGGGGTAGCGACGGAGGCGCCGCAGGCTGTGCAGAAGCGCGTGCCGGGGGAAACGGGGGCGCCGCAGTGCCCGCAGTTCGCAGACAGGGGCGAGCCGCAGCGCTGACAGAACCGCCCGGTCCCGGGGGCGAGGTCGCCGCAAGCAGGACAACTCATGGCAGCCGCGAGAGGACCTGCTGCGCGATGCCTTCCGCTTGCGAGGGGGAGGTGCTCGTGCTCTTAAGGGCGAGGTCGAAGCCGACGGCACCCTTCGTGAAGCCGATCGCCCATTCGCCCACCTGGTCGCGGTAGATCTCGTAGCCACCGTCGCCGAGGCGGAGCGAGGACGCCCGGAGGACGGCGGCGGTCTTCGCCATAGCCGCCCGGGCCTCGGCGGGTGAGGCGAAGCGGATGAGGGTGACGATAAGAGCGCAGTCGGCAGTGGTCTTGCAGCCCTTCGTGGCGGCGATACAGGCTTCGATGCCTATCGTCTCGTTGCCCTGCGCAGAAGATATTGGGAGGCCCTTCGGCAAGCCGTTGACATCGACGTTGAGGTTGGTGGGGATGGCGTTGCAGAGGCCAGTGTTCCCGCTGGCGCCGCCGGCAGCGGCCGCCGCGGTGGGAGACTGCGAAGCGCCCGTGGCGGGTGACCGGGAGGCTGCGGCGGCTGGCGACTGGGAAGCGGCCGGAGAGGCCGTGGCCTCGGTGGAGGTGTCCTCCTGGCGCTCGTTCGCCAGTTCCTGGAGCGACTGGCCGTTGCCGCACGACCAGCCCGCTAACAGACACAGGGCGAGAGCAGATCCAAGAACGAACGCCCTGGAAGACCGCACCGCACCACCCTGAAGCTATCGAATCGGTCGATCCTAGCTGTGCGACCCTACCCGTCAAATCGGGCGTGCGCCCGACGTTCCGCCAAGGATCAGGGGATAGGGGTCGGGGTGCAGATGGCGCCCGGAGTGGGGGTGCAAGGCGTCTTCGTGGCTGTGGGCTTGACAGTTGCGGTGTGAGTCGCGGTCGGGGCGGGCGACTTCGTCGGCGTGGCGGTGGGCCGCGGCGTCTCGGTCGGCGGGCTGGTAGAGGTGGGGGACGGCGTGGCGGTGGAGGTGACGGTCGCGTTCGCGACATCGGTGGGACGGACCGTCGGTGTGGAGGTGGGGGTAGACGGGGTGGGAGAGGGTGTGGTTGCGCCGGCCGCCTGCGTTTCGGTGGCCTTCACCGCTGTGGCGGTCGAGGACGCGACCGGAGTGGTGGTCTCGGTCGGACGAGGCGGCGAGGCTGTGGGCAGCGCCTGGGTGACGGTCGGCGTCGGCTCGGGGCCGTTTTCGCTGGAGCTGGTGCTAAGCACGGCGACTACGCCGGCGACGACTACGACCAGGGCGACAATTGCGGAGCCCAACACCACCCATGGCGGCCGCCCCGGCCCGGACGGCGCCCGCTGCGGACGAGGCTCGGGCTGAACAGGAGGCGGGGGGGGGGCGAGCGGGACAATCGGCGGTGTGGTCGGTGAGGGCAGCGGGACCATGAACTTCGAAGGGCGGATGGTACTCGGAGTGAGCTTGCCCGGTCGCCCGGCGAACGGCCGGGACTTGCCCGGTCGAGCGCCCGCTGGCAGCTTGCCGCGACGAGACTTCGCCGAGCGCGTTCCGGGCTCAAGGGTGGATGGGCCGAGGGAGTCCTCAGGGTCACGCTCGGGAGCGAGGAGCCCTACGGGGTCAGGCAAGGCGTCGTAGACGCCCGGACGGGCGGTCTGGGCGTGGGATGCCAGGACGTTGCGACCGGGCGAGGCTTCGAGGTGAGAGCGAAGGGTATCATCGAGCGCCCCCTGTTCGACCAGGTCGAGGAAAGGGGCGAGGGCCGGGCGGGGGATGCAGACATAGCGGGAACGCGAGCCGTCGGCAAGGAGAAAGACAGTGAAATCCCAGGTGGCGACGACGGGCCGGAGGGTGAAGCCGGGACGGGCGCGAGGCTGCAGGAGCCGGCCGAATTCGGAAGAAGGCAGACGGGTCGGCGACGCGGGCGATCGATTGGGAAGTTCGCCTTCGACACCCAGGGGGAGATCCCCGGCGACCATCTGGTCCGCGACGGCGAGATCGGCGGGGCGAGCGTCGGCACCCAGGGCGGCGCGGGCGGCAGTCCAGGCGAGGTCGAGGTACTGGCTGGCGGGAAGCGTGGCCCCGGAGTCGAGTGGCAGCACGGCGCGCCGGCCAGCGGCGTAGAGGTCGAACCCAAGAGCGTCGCGGAGGACGCGCAGGCCGTAGCGTTCGCGAGACGGGAGGAGTTGCAGACGCAGCGGGGGTGGCAGGGTTGGGGCGTTAGGGTCGCCGATGATAGTCATTGCACAGGCGCGGACGCTGCCGGCGACAAAAGCCGCGACGGCCCCGAGGCGAGGGCCTTCGACGTATTCGCCGCAGAGCTCGAGGCGGCCGGGCCGGGGCCGGACGTAGAGCCCGTGCGAGTCTGGCCGTTCCATGAGGAGGGCCAGGGCGGGAGCAAGCGTGCGAGCGTAGAGATCGGCGGTTGCCTCCGCGAGGGAATCGGGGAGGGCGGCGCTGAGGTGGGTCGAGTAGCCAGTGAGGGACAGGCCGCCCGGCAGGACTGACTGCAACTCCGAACGGGAGGCCGCGTCCCAGTCCTCGACCTCGCTGACGAAGCCGGGGCGCACCGGGAGCGGCGGGGTCGCGACTTCTGCTTCGGCTTCATCGCAGGTCAGGGCGAGCCCGGAGCGGCAGCGGTAGGCGTTGATGTCGCCCGGGTCGAGCCTCAGGCCATCGATCGGGAGGCTGTGGATGAGGGAACGGAAGTCGACGGGCTGATTTCCGTCGGCGAGGGTGAACTCGTGTTCGAGACCGAGGAGTGAACCGGCGGGAGGGGGCCTCGAATAGGCGGCGAGAGCCGCTGCCAGGGTCAGGCCCGGATCGAAGGGGGCTAACGCAGCCACGGGCCAGGGCGCCGGTGGCCGCTAATGGCCCGGATGATGGGGGTTTTGCTTTTCTTCGACCGCTCCCTGGTCGCCGATAGCGAGCTCTGACCCGCCGGGGTCCCCGGTGTCGCCCGGGCCGCCCTGGCGGTAGATGTTGGACCTGCTGGAATTGAGGTTGGTCGACTCAACCGGCCCGGGGCCGGGGGGGCCGCCGGCTTGCCCGGCCGTACGAGCGACATTCGACTTACTGGAGTTAAGGTTGGTGGCCTCTGCCGGGTCGCCGCTGCCACCACCGGCGAGGCCCGCGGGCGGGTTCCAGTCATCGGTCCCTGAAGTCTTGCCCGCACCAGCGCCGCCGGCTCTGTACTCTTGCTGCCCGCCTCCCGCTTTGCGCACGCCCTCGTCGCCGACGGCGATGCCTTCCGAGCCACCTCCCTCGCGGCCGACTCCCGGCTCGTTGATCGCGAATCCGGCCGGATCACCCGCTCCCTTCCAGCGCTCGCCCTCCACGCTGCCCATCTTGATGAAGCCGCGGGCTGCCTCGTCCCCACCACCCTCCACACCGGCCGTCTTGATGAAGTGGCCACTCCGTGCGGCCGCGTCTTCTGCTGTTCCCTGCTCTTTTTCACCCATGGGAGACTCCTTCGAACGTGTGCTGGACAGGTCGAGAATAGCACTCCTGGTCAACGTCGAGCACAGAGGATCATTCGATACCGTCGGCCCTCAGCGTCCCACCTTCCCCAAGACTTCCGCTGGCGCCGCGGCTGCGGGGGAAGCCGGTTCGCTGGTGTCTCCGTACTGGAGCACTAGCGTTTCGTCGAGCAGGGTGCGCCAGTCCGAAGGCGAGAGGGGCGGGCCGGTGAACCCAGGACAGTCGCGATGGCGGAGGAGGAGCGGCACGAGCTCGGGCCCTTCAACTGTGGGGCCGCTTGCGGCGAGCCGGCCGACCGCGGCGCGCATCGCCGACCAGTTCGCCTTCACGGGGCGTTCAGTGAGTGAGTCGAAGAAGAAGAGGTAGTGGGGGTACTGACGGCAGGCGTCGGGCCGGCCTGCGTACTGCCCGCAGAGCAGATCGGGGCCCAGGAATCTGCAGATGCCGTTGCTGCGCGCGAGGAAGTAAGGGCGGCCGGCCGGGAACGCGGGATGGGTGAGCGGTTCGCCGTCTTCAGTTTCGATGAGCGTCAACGGCGCGATCCCGCTCGCGCGGGAGAGGCGGATGACCTCGCGGTCGCCGAGCGGGACGATGCCGAAGACCTTGCAGCAATGGACGGGGCAGGAACTCGCCTGGCAGACGAAGGAGGGGTTGCCGGGGAGGACAAGGTCGAATTCAGCGCATTTCGGGGCGACCCGGGTCCAGATGTCGCGCAGGCGGCTTTCTGCGGATGACGGCATGCCGACGCTCCTCACGACGCTGAGGGCGAGGATAGCACGGTATGCCCTCTGCTCCTTCTCGGGTGCGCGGCCCTCATTCCCCTGCCCCCTTCTCCCGTGCGCGGCCCCTCATCCCCCTGCCCCTTCTCCCGTGCGCGGGAGAAGGGGTCGTGCACGCCCGACATCAGGCGAGCTCGACGTTGTCGAGGAGGCGGGTGGGGCCGAAGCGGACCACGAGGGAGAGGAGGGCGGGGCCGACGATCGTGCGCTCGATCTCGTCGAGAGTCGCATCGGCGGCGAGGCTGATGTATTCGACCTCCGCAAGCGGCTCCGTCGCGATACGCCCGGCGACGAGGGCCCGGAGGCGCGCGGCGTCGCGTTCGCCCCGGGAGAAGGCGTCGCGAGCTTCGCAAAGTGCGCGATAGAGGACCGGGGCAGCGGCGCGCTGTTGAGGCGAGAGGTAGACGTTGCGGCTGCTCATGGCGAGCCCGTCGGGCTCTCGGACGATGTCGCAGGGGACGATCGTCACGGGGAGGTCGAGGTCGCGGACCATCCGCTGGACCACGCGCAGCTGCTGGGCGTCCTTGCGACCGAAGTAGGTGCGGTCGGGCTGCACTGTGTTCAGGAGCTTGAGGACGACGGTTGCCACGCCCTGGAAGTGGCCGGGACGTGCCGAGCCTTCGAGGCGCTGGCTGACGCGCTCGACGGTGACCGAGGTCTGGAAGCCCGGCGGGTAAACATCGTCAGCGGCGGGGAGGTAGACGGCGGCTACGCCCGCAGCGCGAAGGAGGTCGAGGTCGCGGGCTTCGTCGCGGGGGTAGCGTTCGTAGTCTTCGTGCGGGCCGAATTGAGTTGGGTTGACGAAGATGCTGACGGCGACCGCGGCATTCTCCTCGATCGCCCGGCGCACGAGGGCGAGGTGGCCTTCGTGGAGGTAGCCCATGGTGGGTACGAAGCCGAGGGTGCCGGGATGGGCGCGGCGCCAATCCTGCATGGTGGAGGGGGTGGTGAGGATCAGCAAAGGCTCACACCAAGCCCGGAGTAGCGTGCCGAGGCGCTCCGCGAGATGGGCCCGCCCTCATCCCCCGGCCCCTTCTCCCGTGCGCGGGAGAAGGGGTGGTCGGGCGCGCCCGGTCATCGAACATGGGCGAGTTCGCTGAGGGCGGATTCGTCCATGTCGAAGCTGTGCTCGGCCGTGGGGAAGGCGCCGGTCTCGACTTCGGTGAGGTACTCCTTGACGGCGTTGCGGATGACTTCGCCGAGGTGCGCGTACTGCTTCGCGTGTTTGAGCGGGCGGCAGTCGTCGTAGATACCGAGAAGGTCGTGGAAGACCTGGACCTGGCCGTCGCAGTGGGGTCCAGCGCCGATGCCGATCGTGGGGATCGAGATGCGTTCGGTGACCATCTTCGCCACCGGCGCCGGGATGGTTTCGAGGACGACAGCGAAGGCGCCGGCCTCTTCGAGCGCGCGAGCGTCGTTGATGATGCGCGCGGCTGCGGCCGGGGTCTTGCCCTGGACTCTGTGGCCGCCGAACTGGTTGACCGACTGAGGGGTGAGGCCCAGGTGGCCCATGACGGGGATGCCGCATTCGACCATTCGGCGTACGAGGGGGACCACGTGGCCGCCGCCTTCGAGCTTGACGGCGTTGGCGCCCCCTTCCTGAAGGAGGCGGCCGGCGTTGCGCACGGCATCGTCGGGGTTGGCCTGGTAGCTCATGAACGGCATGTCGGCGACGACGAGAGCACGGTGGGTGCCGCGGACGACGGCCCGGGTGTGGTAGACGACATCGTCGATGGTGACCGGGACCGTGGATTCGTAGCCGAGGACGACGCTGCCGAGGGAGTCGCCGACCAGGATGACGGGGATCCCGGCCTGCTCGACGAGCCGCGCGGAAGGGAAGTCGTAGGCGGTGATCATGGCGAAGCGCTGACCCTGCGCTTTCCACTCGCTGAGCTTGTGGATGGAGAGGCGTGACATGGCGGGACTCCTCAGGCGATGCCGGCGGTATCGCGCGCCGGGGTGGCGAAGCCGTCGCCGTAGGCGGTGCGGACGATCCGGTTGCGAGCGTCGACGTAGACGTGGCGGGGGGCGGCGCCGCGGGCGGCTTCTTCCCCCAGGTGGTGGTAGTTAAGGATGATGACAGTGTCGCCGCGCTGGACGAGGTGGGCAGCTGCGCCGTTGATGCAGACTTCGCCGCTGCCGCGACGGCCCTGGATCGCGTACGTTTCGAGGCGGGCGCCGTTCGTGGCATCGAGGACATGGACGAGCTCGTAGGGGAGGATCCCCGCGGCCTCCATCAGATTGGGATCGAGGGTGATGGAGCCTTCGTAGTCGAGCCGTGCTTCGGTGACGGTGGCGCGGTGGATTTTGCCGGCCAGCATGGTGCGCAAGGGGGACATCCTTCTCGGCCCGGAGACGAAGATGCCCCGCTGGTCGAGCGGGGCACGGATGGGGCGAGAAGGGGGACCCGTGAGGGTCCGAGCCAGCTTCATCCCGTCCGTACCGGCCACTCAGGGTCCAGGCGGACAACGTTGGTCAGGAGCCGAATCCCAGGCTCGCCTTCCTCGCGGTTAGGCGGCAACGTGATCGTGGGCAGGGGGCGTGGGGGTTGTCAATAGTGGAGCTTCCGGGATGGCGTCTCGCGAATTCATGGAAGGGAGGAGGGCCCCAGCCTTCCAGTAGGTTGTAGCTGACGAAGCCAACAACTGGAGGATGGAGCCCTTGGACAGGCTAACAAAGGTGATCGAGCGGCGTTGTGGCCGTGACGAGGT
>JBGPOS010000100.1:0-9269 GCA_041488155.1 Tepidiformaceae bacterium | reverse complement strand
CGGGTGGCGGTGAGCTACCTCCTCGGCCCCCGCCTCTTCGTCGATCTGAGCGCCAGTATCAGGACCCTGGAAGACTCGCGGCAGCCGACCGACGAGATCCGGGAGGCCCGGCTGCTTGTGCGCTGGTTCTTCCGCAAGCTCGAGGTCAGCCCGACCCTGGAGTACATCGACCGCCAGCGTGGAAACACCGAGTCGACGGAGTACCGCGCGCTCTTGAAGACCATCCGCCGGTTCTGATGGCGTCCCGGGCCTGCAGCCTGTTACTCGTTGCTGTCCTCACCTCGGGCTGCTTGCCGGCGGGCAGCCCGCCACCGCCGGAGGATCGCGGCGCGCCCGCCTCGCTGGTCTGGCCGGCGCCCCCGGCGCGAGGCCGGATCCGCTTCATCCGGGCGGTCGCTCGGCCGGCCGATCTCGGCGCTCGACCGTCCTTCTGGGAGCGACTCGGCGAAGTGGTGCTGGGGAAGCACGAGGAGTGGCTGATCCGCCCCACGGCGGTGATTGCGAAGGGCTCGATCCTCTTCGTGGCTGACCCGGGCGCGCAGGCGTTGTGGATCATCGACAGTCAACGCGGCCGGTTCCGGAAGATCCAGAAAGCGAAGGCGCAACTCCTCGTCTCGCCCGTGGCGATCGCCGTCGGCCCCGACGATCGGATCTACCTGGCCGATTCCTTCCTTGCCAAGATCTTCGTCTTCGGTGCCGACCTCGCGCTCACGGGCACGATCGCGGACGCCAGCCTGCGGCGCCCGGCCGGCCTCGCCTTTGATGCCGCGAGCAACCGTCTGTACGTCGCCGACAGCGCGGCGCACCGGATCTGGATCTATGCCAGCGACGGTGCGCCGGCAGGGGCGATCGGCCGGCGGGGGGCGGGCGAGGGCGAGTTCAACTTCCCGACCCATGTCGCGGTAGATCGTGCGGGAACACTGTACGTCGCCGATTCCCTGGGTTTCCGCGTGCAGAGGTTCGACCGGGACGGCCGCTTCGCCGGCCAGTTCGGCCGGCACGGGGATTCCTCCGGCGATTTCGCCCGGCCCAAGGGCGTGGGCATCGACAGCGAAGGGCACGTCTACGTGGTGGACGCCCTCTTCGACGCCGTCCAGATCTTCGGCCGCCAGGGCCGCTTCCTGCTGAGCTTCGGCGAGCGCGGTGTCCGGCCCGGCCAGTTCTGGCTGCCCGCGGGGGTGTTCATCGATTCCCAGGACAGGATCTATGTCGCCGATGCCTACAACCAGCGGATCCAGATCTTCCAGTACCTGGCGGGCGGGGGCGATGAATAGAGCGCTCCTGGTCGCGGGTATCTGCGCGGTCCTGCTTCGCGCCGCCGTCGCCCACGCGGGAATCGCGGACACCGTTCACAACCTCTCCGTCAGCGGCCCGGGCGCCGTGAAGGTCCCGGGCGTCGGTGAACTCTGCATCTTCTGCCACACGCCTCACCGCGCGAGCCAGACCCGCGCGCTCTGGAACCGCGACCTCCCTCCGGTCACCTATAAGCTCTACGAGAGCTCGACGCTGGAGGCGACGTTGAATCAGCCGACCGGCCCCTCCCGCCTCTGCCTGAGTTGCCACGACGGGACCACGGCGCTCGGCAACCTCCGGGTCCCCCCGAGGACCGGTCCCGTCACCCTCGGCCCCCTTCAGGGCCAGGCGTCCCTCGGCACCGATCTCTCGGACGACCATCCGGTCTCCTTCGTGTTCGATTCGGCTCTGGCCCTCAAGCAGGGCCAGCTCGTCGATCCCTCTGCTATACCGCGCCCGCTCCGCCTCGACAGCACCCGCCAGCTGCAATGCACGACCTGTCACGACCCGCACGAGGACCGAAACCGCAAATTCCTTCGAACCGACGACCGATCCGCGGCCCTCTGCATCGGATGTCACCGGCAGCGGAACTGGACGGACTCGACCCATGCGAACTCGCAGGCCACCTGGCGAGGAGCCGGGACGAACCCCTGGCCGACCACGCCCTACGCGACCGTGGCCGACAACGGATGCGAGGACTGCCATCGGCCGCATGCCGCGCCATATCCTCCCCGCCTTCTGAGCAACGCGGAGGAACGGGGCGTGTGCCTCGTGTGCCACAACGGGAACGTGGCGGGCAAGAATCTCGAGACGGAGTTCCTGAAGCCCAGCGCGCACCCGATCATGGCCACGAACTGGACGCACGAGCCGCGGGAGGACCCCTACACGATGCCGCGCCATGTCACCTGCACCGACTGCCACAACCCGCATCAGGTGGTCGGCACGTCAGCCACCCCGCCCGGGGTTTCGGGACGGCTGCGGGGCGTTCGGGGCCTGAATCTTGCGGGTGCGAGCGTCACCGAGGCGACGCAGGAGTACGAGGTGTGCCTGCGGTGCCATGGCGTTCGCGATCAGTCGACGATCGGGATCGTCCGCAGCGACAACACGCGGAACGTCCGCCTCAAGATCAGCACGAGCAACCCCTCCTACCATCCGGTGGCGGCGGCCGGCCGGGACACCACGATCACGGGGTTCGAGACCGGCTACTCGTCGGCGAGCATCATCTACTGCACGGACTGCCACAACAACGACGAGTGGACGCCGACCGGCACCCGACCCCGCGGGCCTCACGGCTCGCGGTACGCGCCCCTCCTCGAGCGAAACTACGAGACGAACGACCTCTCGTCCGAGTCCTACCAGACGTACGCGACGTGCTACAAGTGCCACAACCGCGACTTCCTCATCAACGATCGCGCGAACGCGTTTCCGCATCGGACGCACGTGGTCGACAAGCAAGCGCCCTGCGCCGCCTGCCATGACGCCCACGGGTCGCGCCAGAGCGTCCGCCTCATCAACTTCATGCTCCGCGACGCCACGGGGATGACGGTGGTGAGCCCGTCGCTGAATCAGGGGCGTCTCGAGTACCTCTCGCTGGGGCAGGGGAGGGGGCAGTGCTATCTGAGGTGTCACGGGCACAACCATGAACCGGCAACCTATCCGTAGGTTAGCAGCCCGTGGTAAAAGTCGCGGGGGAGGTCTCTTGGCCGTGTATACCCCTCTGAAATGGGCCAATTCCGCAAGGTTTTTCTCGCTCGCATGGGGCCCTCGGCAGATCTCCTGGCCCCGACCCGTACCCTTCCGGCTCGCCAACACCCTCCCCTCATCTCGCCTCGAGCTGTGGCATTCCGGTTGCCGCAGCAGACCAAGCGGCTGCCGGCGCGCGAGACCTGCGGACGCCGGGCTCGACGGCTCGCCGGGCGGCGCCTTGCCCCGCACCCACGGACCCGCCTCGCGAGGCCGGCGCGAGCTGTCAGGGACGTCGCATCGCGCAGCGCGTCTCCACGGTTCAGGCAGGCGAACGCCGACCCTAGCACTCTGGCGCGGCGCGGATGTCTCACCTGGGGAGACGTTGTCCCTGGTATCGGAGCTGACAACAAGCCAACGTCGCGTTTTCGCGACCGTCGTCGGTGGCACCCCGGTTGCTTTTCTTCGTAGCTGGGGTGGCGGCGCCAGTGTTGCGAAGAGTCCGGACCCCGGACGGCCTGGAGGTCGCGATGCTGAAAGAGGATCGGATCCGAGGACGGCTGGTGCGGATCGAGATCGGCGAGGCGAAGGGGATCGGCTGGGTGGCGGTCGGGGAGATAACGCAGGGGCTCAAGCACGAAGAGGGGCTCCTGTTCAAGGCGGAAGCATCCGATCCGGTTGGCGCCGAGAGCAAGCTCACCGCGGAGATCGAGGCTTACTTCGCGTGAGCGCGCCGCGGGGAGCTGTGTGAGCGGCGGTCCGCGGTACGTCTCACTGGTGCGCCGATCTCCGGGCCTCCGACGCCGCCCTCGTCGGCAGCAAGAACGCCGACTCGGGGAGCCCTACGGCCAGACTGACCGCGCACGGCGGGCGGGTGCCGAACGGCTTCGCCGTGACGGGGCCCCGGCCGGCGGCCGTGTCGGGATCGCCACGATCAGGAGACAGCCCTGATGAGAGGCAGAGCCGCGGAGTTCGACGTCATCGTCGTCGGGGCTGGCCCGGCGGGGATTTTCGCGGCGCTCGAAGTGGCGGCCTGCTCCGCGGGGAGAGTCCTGATGCTCGAGAAGGGCGTGGATCTCCCCAGCCGGCTGGCGGGGGTCGGGACGCGGGTCACCGGATGGGGAGGAGCCGGAGCGTTCAGCGACGGCAAACTGAACCTGTCGCCGGACGTCGGGGGCAATCTCGGGCGCCATCTCTCGCAGGAGGAGCTCGCTGCCCTCATCGACTCCGTGGACAGCCGGTATGTGGAGTTCGGCGCCCCGAACAAGACGTTCGGTGGTGATTCCCCCGCGCTGAGCCAGCTCCAGGCGGTCGCCGCGTGCCTCGGCTTCAACCTGATTCCGACTCGGCTTCGGCACCTCGGCACGGAACGCTGCCCGCTGGTGCTGGCGCGGATGCGTGACGCCCTCGGAGACCGGGTGGAGGTGCGCTTCGGGGCCGCAGTGGCGCGGATCGATGTGCGAGACGGCGTCGTGGAGGGAGTCACGGACTCGGAGGGGACCGCGTACAGGGCTCCCTACATCGTCATTGCCGTGGGACGCGACGGGGCGGGATGGCTCTCGGCAGAAGCTCAGCACCTCGGCCTTCCCACCGAGGTCAGCCCCGTGGACGTCGGCGTCCGCGTGGAAGTCCCGGGCGCGATCCTCGCGCCTCTGACCGACCAGCTGTACGAGGCCAAGCTTCTCTACACCTCGCACACGTTCAACGACAAGGTCCGCACTTTCTGCATGTGCCCCTATGGCGAGGTGATCCTCGAGGCGTACGACGGGGTCACGACGGTGAACGGTCACAGTTACACCGACCGGCGCACGGCGAATACCAACTTCGCCGTCCTCGTGAGCACCGCTTTTACCGAGCCCTTCCGGCAGCCCGTCGCGTACGGCCGTTCGGTCGCGCGTCTGCCCAACCTCCGGGGGGGCTTGTTTCTGGTTCTGGGGCTGGCTGAGTGGCGGGGGGGCCGCGGGTCCCCCCCCGCGGGTAGGCGCAACGGCGTGGTGGCCCCCCCCCTAACGGTGGCCACCCCCGGTGACCTCTCGTTCGCCCTTCCCTATCGCTACTTGACCGATATTCTCGAGATGCTGGAGGCGATGGATCGGCTCACGCCAGGCATCTGCGATCCTTCCACGCTGCTCTACGGCGTCGAGGTGAAGTTCTATTCGCTCTCGGTGCGAGTGAGCCCCTGGATGGAGTGTGCCGTCCGCAATCTCTTCACCGTTGGGGACGGCGCCGGGGTGAGTCGGGGCCTGATCCAATCCTCGGCCTCCGGGGTCCTGGCGGGACGGGAAATCGCCCACCGCCTGGCGGGGCGGGCGGGTAGGCGGAGAGAATCGGGATTCCTCGACCTCGATGCCGCGTACTATATCACGTGAAAGGCCGGCTCCAGCCCGAGGCGGTGGTCTCATCGCGGGCGCTCCCGACGGAGGGCGCGACCTTCATCCAACCCGGCCGGCGATGAATACGTTCATCTCGCCGCGAGTCGCGGCATTCCGGCTGTCGCAGAAGACCAGCCGTGTGGCACAGGGGTTGCGGCAACGGGCAGGGGAGGGGAGATGAATTCCAAAGTCGTCTTCGACCGAGCACCGCGGCGCATCTACTGGGAAGTGACCCGCGCGTGTGACCTCGCCTGCCGGCACTGCCGGGCAGAAGCGGTGCCCGAGCGGGAACCCGGAGAACTCTCCACGGGCGAAGCGGGGCGCCTGCTGGACCGCCTGGCGGCCTTCGACTCACCGGCCATCCACCTGGTGCTGACGGGCGGTGACCCGCTCAAACGACCGGATCTCTTCGAGCTGATCGAGCGGGGAAGGATGAAAGGCCTGGGGGTCTCAGTGGCGCCCAGCGGCACCCCGCTCCTGACCTCCGAGGTGATCGCCGCCTTCAAGCAGAGCGGCGTGGAGGCGATCTCGCTGAGCCTGGACGGATCTACGGCTGCCCGACACGATGCCCTGCGTGGCGTTCCCGGCTGCTTCGCCCGCACCGTCGACGCGGCCCGGGCCGCCGCCGAGGTGGGCCTGCCGTTTCAGATGAACACGCTCGTGAGCGACGAGACGCTCCACGATCTGCCCGCGATCTACGGAGTCGCTTGCGACCTCGGCGCGGCCCGCTGGAGCCTGTTTCTCCTCGTGAGTGTCGGACGCGGTGCCGTCTTGAACGCGATCACGCCGGACGCCTGTGAGCAGCTGTTCGGCTGGCTCGCGGGGGCGGCCATCGAGGGGGGGCCGGTCGTGACCACGACCGAAGCTCCTCATTTTCGCCGGGTCGTGATCCAGCGTCGGCAGCGCGAAGTCGGCCTGAACCGGCGAGCGGCGCATCCGGTTCACGACCACGCGGCGGGAATCCGGGACGGAAACGGCATCATGTTCATCTCATACAAGGGTGATGTCTCTCCCTCGGGCTTCCTCCCGCTGTGCGCCGGCAATGTCAGGCGCGACGACCCGATCGACATTTACCGCTCGTCGCCCCTTTTCCGGGGTCTGCGCGATCCCGACGGCTTTGGTGGCCGGTGCGGAGCCTGTGAGTTTCGCTGGGTGTGCGGGGGATCGCGCGCCCGTGCCTTCGCGGCCAGCGGCGATCCGCTCGCCGAGGACCCGCTCTGCCGCTTTCAGCCGGCGCGCCGGGAACGTGAGAGGGGCACGTTCTTGGCTCCATGACGACTCCGATGTGCCCAGTCGAGGTGCTGCTCCAGTCCATTCCTTCCTGATATCCCCGCGGCAGGACGTCTCGAACCCCGGGAGTGTCGCGTCCCTCCGCGGTGGAGCATTCTGGTCCTTTGGCCCGCCCTTTGGGACGCGTCGCCTTTCTAGGTGCGGAAAACGTCGGCTGCCGTCAGAAGCAGCGTTACCATTGCTCTCCTGATGCCTTGAGGCAAGCGCTTCGCCAAGTTTCGGACCGAGCTTGAAGCCAGGACAGCAGCGATTTGGCGCGCTCCTTTTTCAACCAAGCTCTCTCCGGGGCCATCGTCGTAGTCTTCGCAGGTCATATTCCTTCCCTTTGTCGCGCGTGACCGTTACGAGCGGCGGTCGAGTGAACGGGCCGCATCGCACGGCTCCGTCGCCGTCACGCGGAAACGTCCCCCCGCCTGATCCCGTGAACGATCTTCACCGCGGTTGTGCAAGCGCGAACGCCAGGAGGGCCTCTTTTGCCCTCAGCCCCGCACTTCCGAGCAGGGCGTTTCTCGTCCGATCCTCGATGCACGTTTCAAGAGATGAGGCATGAGCTGTGCCAAGGCGGCGGCTGGGGCGAAAGGATGATGTTTCTCGTGCAATGATACAGGGTCTTCCTGCTACGAAGCTCTTGCTCCTGCGACGTGCGCGGTTTGGCTTACGTGATATGGCCCATCTCCGGCGATCGGTGCCTTCCGGAGCCGAGCGGCGCTTCATGCGCGAAATACCCACGGTGGGGGAAGACACCCTGGTGGCGGCCCGCAGTCCCCGACGATTAGAAGAAGAAATCTGTGCGCGCGGCGGGCCGAAGCGCTGGCACGGCCCATGCCTGTCGCTCATGGGACTATGGCACGCCCTCGGCGGATGAGGGCCGAGCAACGCAGCGGCGATCCCCCGAGCAAGGGGGAAAGAAAGGTACGCGATGTCGCCGACCGCGACGGAGCGCCTGGCCGCGCTTCCCCCATATCGCCTATGCCCAGACGTCCTCGTAGCACAGGAGTGGTTTTTGTCCACGACCTCCCTCCCGACGTGCGGCTCGCGCTGACGCCCGGCTCGGCGGTCGCGCGGGGCAACAGACTAGTGTAGTGACTCATAAATAAGTTGACATATGCGCCTGCGCTGCCTATGCTGCTGAGCGTGAGCCGCTCCGCCGCGCCCATCGTCCTGACCCCGGAAGAGCGAGCCACGTTGGGCGCGTGGGGCCGGGGCCGGCGGCTCGCCTATCGGAAGGTGGTGCGCGCCAAGATCATCACGCTGGCCGGCGACGGCGTGGAGAGCCAGGAGATTGCGAAACTCCTGGGGGTGTCGCGGCCGACGGTCCAACTGTGGCGGCAGCGGTTTCTGGCCCTGCGGGTCGCGGGGCTGGAGAAGGATGCGCCCCGGCCCGGCCGCACGCCCACGGTATCGGCGAAGAAGATCCACGAGGTGGTCGAGGCCACGCTGCACACGACGCCGCCCCAGGCGACCCACTGGAGCACGCGCAGCATGGCCCGGGCCCAGGGGCTCAGCCAAGCCACGGTCCATCGGATCTGGACGCGACACAATCTCAAGCCGCATCTGGTCAAGACCTTCAAGCTCAGTCGCGACTCCCAGTTTGTCGAGAAGCTGACGGATGTCGTGGGCTTGTATCTGAATCCCCCGGACAAGTCGCTGGTGTTGTGCGTGGATGAGAAGAGCCAAATCCAGGCCCTCGACCGCACGCAACCCGGGCTCCCGCTGAAGAAGGGCCGCTGCGGGACGCGGACGCACGATTACAAGCGCAACGGCACGACCACCTTGTTCGCCGCCCTCAGCATGCTCGATGGCAAGGTCATCGGCGACTGTATGCCCCGCCATCGCCATCAAGAATTCATCCGCTTCCTCACGACAATCGACGGCGACACGCTGCCCGGCCTCGATCTGCATCTCATCGTGGACAACTACGGGACGCACAAACATCCCCGGGTGAAAGCCTGGCTCCGCCGCCATCCGCGGTTCCATCTGCACTTCATCCCGACGTCGAGTTCCTGGTTGAACCTCGTCGAGCGGTGGTTCCGGAGCTGACCGACAAACGCATCCGTCGGGGCGTCTTTCAGAACGTGCCGGTCCTCATCAAGGCGATCCACGACTATCTCGACGATCACAATCAGCACCCTCGGGTCTTTATCTGGAGTGCTCCGGTGGAGCGCATCTTGGCGAAGATCGCCAAATGTAAAGAAGCGTTAGATTCACTACACTAGGAGCGGAGGTCGTGAACAAGCTGGGCTTTTACTTCGAGGAGATGCTTCGCTGCGAAGGTGCCGGGTGTCACTGGGCCTCGCTTCACCTGGCCATCGTTATCCCTGACATCTGCGCGGCGCTGCAGTCGGACAACGGGCGGGCCGAGCCGGAACGCTACATGACGTGGTGTGACCAGTACCTTCCGCACCCGCTCCTGAACGGTAAGGAGTGGTACTACGGGATTCGCAGCAAGGTCCTGCACCAGGGGCAGACACTCGGTGGCGCTGGCCGCTGGGGCGCCTACCGCTTCCACTATCCGGGGCCAAACGTGCCCCACAAGGTCCCACGTCGCCCCGAGCCACCGGAGCAGTGGCCCGACGGCAAGGACCACTTGGACCTCAACATCGGAGCGATGGCAGCGGAAGTCAGGGCGGG
>JBGPOS010000099.1:0-9288 GCA_041488155.1 Tepidiformaceae bacterium | reverse complement strand
GTCCTCCACGCTGACCAGCGGCCGCCACATTCTTCCCCCGCCATGGAGGATGAGCCGCTGGCGGACGAGCGCATCCTTCACGAACGAGTTGACCACGAGGTCAAAACGCATTCGTTCGCTCGGGCCGAAAACGGTGGCCTGGCGCAGGATAACCGGCTCGAAGCCACCGCCTGATTCCGCCAACAAGGCCTGTTCGGCGTACCGCTTGGAGGCGGCGTAGGCGCCCCGCGGGACAATCTCCGCACCCTCATCGAGGAGTTCGTCGCCGCGGTCGGCGCCGTCGTAGAGCGAGCAGCTGCTCCCGAAAACGAGGCGCCTGACACCACTTGCGCGGCAGAGCCGAGCAATCGACTCAGTCGCCACGGCGTTCATCTGCCAGTTGGCTTCCGGGTTATATTCGCTCGTCGGGTCGTTGGAAAACCCGGCCAGATGGTCGACTGCATCGACGCCGTCGAGCACGCCTTCGGGCAGCCGTCTCACGTCGGCGTTTACCAGTTCCACGCCTGGTTCGCCGGCGTAGTGAGGCAGGCCCCAGAACATTCGGTCCAGTACGCGGACCTGGTGGCCGCGCCCAACGAGCTTCGGGACGAGCACGCTCCCGATGTACCCGGCGCCGCCGGTCACCAGCACGTGCATTCCGCCTCCCGCCCCGCTAACTGCGAGTCTCGGCGCATGCTACGCGGCCCTATGGTGGTGGGGTAGTGCGCCGGTTCAATGCGATGCGATGTGCCCCTTTTCGCGGAGATAACGCTCGAGCCCGAGGCGCCAATGGCGCATCGCCGGGGCCCTGGTGGTGCCAAGGACGCTGTAGGCCGGGCGCGCGAGGGGGGCCCCGAACTCCTGAGTGGTCACGCCGGCGAAATCCGGCGTGAGCTCGACGAGTTCGAAGATCGCGGCCGCGAATTCGTACCAGCTGCCCGCCCCCCCGGCGGCGAGATGCACGGTGCCGAGCACCCCGTCCTTGACCAGGGGTAAGAGGGCGTCCGCAATCTCGGCCGTGTTCGTCGGCGCTGTAACCTGGTCGTTGACCACGCGCACCGGCTTGCCTTCGCGGTCCAGCCTGCGCATCGTTTCGACGAAGTTGCCGCCTTTGCCCGCGGATCCCGCCACCCCGTAGAGACCTGAGACGCGCACGATCAGCGCCTTCGGGTTGGCGATGCGGGCGGCGTCCTCGGTCGCGATCTTCGAAGCGCCGTACACGTTCACCGCCCGGCGGGCATCGTCTTCGAGGTAGGGATGGCGCTTCGCTCCATCGAAGACGTAGTCGGTGCTGAGCTGGACGATGGTTGCGTCCACGGCGGCCGCCGCGCGCGCAACGTTCCAGCCCCCGACCGCGTTCACACGGAAGGTGGTTTCCGGGTCGCGTTCGGCGACGGGCATGTTGTGGAAGGCCGTGGTGTTGACAACCACCTCCGGGCGGACGCGCTCGACGAGCAGGCGGACGGCCTCGGCGTCGGTGACGTCGGCGTCGGCCCGGGTGGCTGGTAGCAGCTGCACCTTCGGGTCCTGCCAGAGCCGCACGATGTCGGAGCCGAGCTGGCCGTTTGCGCCGAGGAGGAGGACTTTCACCGCGGCAATGGTAGCGGTGGATTCTCGAGGCGTCAGCGGCGGGGTTGGGACTTACCTGGAGCCTGTGTAGTGGTCGCGGGTCGCGCCATCCTCGATGAATCGCTCCACGTCGCCGGTGGCGAAACCAAGGGAAGCGAGGATCTCGCGAACCTCTGACCCGAACGGCGGCGTCGGCCCGCTCGGCACGAATCCGCCCGCGCCGAGCGTTACCGGAGTCGACAGAACCCGTACTTTGCCGAGCGCCGGGTGGTCGATGTCGTGGAGCATGCCGTTGGCGAGCGCCTGCTCGTCGTCGAGCAGTTCGACCGGGAACTTCACACCCGAGGCCGGCACGCCGTGGGCGTCGAGGATCGCCTTCCATTCATCCGTTGTGCGCGATGCCATCAACGTCTCCATACGCGCCTGGAGGCTGGCGTAGTGGCGTGCCTGCTCGTCTCGATCGGCGATCGGCCGCTCGTGGGACTCATCCGTCAGGCCTACAGCCCGCATGAACGTCCGCTGCAGCCCGGGGCTCACGCAGGCCACCGCGATGGCCTCGTCCTTCGTGGCGTAGGTTCGATAGTAGACGCTGCCCATCGCGCTGACGCGAGCGGCCGGCATGTGGGCGGCCTGGCCGGTGAACGGGACACCTTCGGCCCGTGCCTCTGCGAGCCAATCGAGGATGGTGGTGTGGACGGGGCCGTCGGCGGACAGGACCCGCATCATCATGTTGTTCTGCAAGGTCATGGCCGCCATCAGGAGCGAGACGTCGACTTCGCCGCCGAGGCCGGAGGTCGTGCGGCGAAAGAGTGCTGCTGAGATCCCGAAAGCGAGCATCATGGCGCACATGTAGTCGGCGACCGGCGGGTCGCCAACCACTGGCAGGCCATTCTGGACGCGACCGTTCGCTGCCATGAGGCCGCTCCTGGCCTGGACGACCAGGTCCATCCCGGCGAGGTTGGCGTCGGGGCCTTTCGGACCAAATGCCGTGACGTTGCCAACGATCAATCGCGGGTGCAGCTTCGAGAGCGTCTCATGGTCGAGGCCGAGTTCGGCAGCCAGGCCAGGACGCAGGTTGGTGAGGACCACGTCGGCCCTCGCTACAAGGGCATCGATGATCGTCCTCGCCAACGGGTGCTTGAGGTCGAGGGGGAGAGTGTGCTTGCCCTTGTTGCGAGAGATGAAGTGGCGGGTCTCGCCGAGGGCAAGTGGCGCGAGGTGGCGCACGGGGTCGCCGTCGAGCGCCTCAATCTTGATCACGTGTGCGCCGCCATCGGCAAGAAGCTGGGCGCAGTAGGGTACCGCGATGAACTGCCCGAACTCGACGACTTCGATCCCAGAGAATGGGCGTTCCGACGACATGGTGGCAATCCTACGCGCAGAGGGGGGCTGTGCCAGCCCGGAGTGTCAGCGTCCGCCGGTCACGCCGCCGCTTTGCGCCAGCAGATCCTCGAGCTCCATTTGCCAGGTCAGGGCCGCCCTGCGCCGCTCGGGAGAGTCGGCGAGCTCTTCGTAGATAGCCTGGCCCCAGCGGATGTGCTCCTCCTCTTCGAGCAGGATGTGGTTGAGGATGCGCACCGTCGGGGCGTCGGAAACCTGGTCAGTGACAGTGCGGTGATGCCGGTAGTACACGGCGAGGTGCGTCTTCAAGACGCGGTAGAGCCCGACGATCCGCAGCAATTGGTCAGTCTGGAGCTGCATGGTCTCGCAGAACTTCAGGAACGCTTCGTTGGGAGGCTCTGCCTTATACGATGTGCGGAACGTGGGCGGTGTCTCGATGTCGAGCTGATCGCTGACTCGCAGTTCCGGGAGCCGCTGACCCAGCCAGAACGAATGGATGGAGTCGTGGTAGCAATGCTCGCCGAGGGCGAATTTGACCTTGATGGAGAGCGCTGAAGACGCCCACCCGCCCGCCGTCGTCATGCAGACGTTCTCGGCAAAGCGGTAGTTGATGAGGCGGCGGGCGTTCTCATCGACGCTAAAGGCGCCCCCGACTTTGCGGGGGTCGATCGCAAGCTCTGGCATGGTGTCTCCGTTTCTGGTCTGAGGGCCGGGCGAGTTGGCTGCCGCTACCTGGAAGTGACGGCCGCCACGGCAGCCGCTGCGCGACTTCGCAATTGTTCCCGAGTCCTCAACTGTACCCCGGCCCAGCTCCGTGCTTTGGCCTTGGCCTCGGCGAGTTCGCCAGGATCGTGGACGTAGCCCGCGTCAGGGACGATGCAATCTTCGGGGCAGACCTTCACGCAGAGGTCGCAGTCGATGCAGGCCGCGGGGTCGACGACGTGTGTCCGATGGTGAGTGGTGAAGAAGTGAATGGCATCGGTTGGGCATGCGCGGCGGCAGAGGCCGCAGTTGATGCACGGACCGAGTTCGATACGGACAGCCACGCTAGTAGCTGGCGGGCGCGGCGCTCCCCGCCAGTGCCGCAGTCCCCCGTTCCACTTCCTCAGCGAAGAACGTGCGGATCTCTTCGCTTTGCTGGCCGCTCAGGCGCGCGCGCATCGCCTCGAACATGGCGTGGGCCCGAAGGGCCCGTTCCTCTTCTGCAGGGTTGTCTTCGCAGAGCGCTTTGACGAAGTAGTCGCCGATGGCTGTGTGTGTGACTTCGTCGGCCCAGTTGTAGTCGTACACCAGTTGCATCAGGTCGTCGCCGACTTTGCGTCCGAGCTCGGACGTCCCCTTGAACAGGTCGAGGGCCGCCCCTTCCAGCGCAACGTTGGTGACGGAGAGGCTGATGAGAGGGTCGCGCATCATATCGGTGCCGGGGCCGCCGCCGGCGATTCCGCCTGCCCGGGCAGCCGCCTGGCTCGCCTCGTTGGGCGGGCTGCCCGCGAGCGTGTCCGGGTATTCGCCCACCTTTCCTCCGTAGGACTCGAGCAGACCGGTGCCGAGCTGGGCGTGGCGAACCTCGTCCCAGGTCTGGCGAGCCATCGCCATGATGAGCTCCCAGGGCACAGGCCAGGTCTGCCATTCGCATACTTTGCGGCTGAAGGCGTCGATGCCCGCGTACTCGGCGCTCACGATCCCGCTCACGAGGGCTTTACGGAACTCTATGTTCGAGGGGTCGGCGGCCACCATCGCACGCAGCAGCTGCAGGTCATAGTTCGCTGCATCACCCAGTTTGGCGGCGAGGCGCTTTCGTTCCTCGTCGTCGATGAACATCGCCGGGCGATACGCCGGCTCCCTCTGCGATGGGATGGTGCGGATTTGTTCGGCCAGTGCCCGTGACATGCGCGGCTCCATGGGGCGGTCTTTCGCGGATGCCTAAGTATATGGCGTGCCAGTCATCACAGGAAGGGCATTCTCGAACACGATTCGGGAACTGGCAGCGGGCGCCTCTGCGAACGAATCCTCACGGAGGCCGGGGGGATCCACCTGGAAGCCGGGCCGAAGGCAAGTAGTAAGTATTGACTGTGTAACAACATTAGCTAAGACTAACTCACGAGGACCTGATTGGAGGCGCGCCGGGGTGGCTTTCTCGTTTCTCGTAACGCTGCGCGAAGGGGTTGAGATGGCGCTCATCGTGGCGATCCTCCTGGGCTACCTGCGGTCGGCGGGCCAACGGCGCCACTTCCGCGAGGTATGGCTGGGCGTAGGGGTCGCAGCAGCGGCTTGCGTCGTGGCAGCTACAGCCCTCGAGCTGGCTTCGCAGGAGCTCGATGAACGCTGGGTCGAGGCTTTCGAAGGCTTCGCCATGATCTTCGCAGTTGTCGTGCTCACCGGGATGGCGCTCTGGATGAAGCGCCAGGCCGCGGGGTTGTCGCGCGAACTTCGGGACCAGGTCGACCGCGCGCTCAACCGGGGATCCGTGAGCGCGCTCGTGCTCCTCGCTGCTACCTCGGTGGGAAGGGAGGGGTTGGAAACGGTCCTCTTCCTCTTCGCGGGGTCAAGCACGAGCGTCTCCGGTTCGAGCTATCTCCTCGGCGGACTCCTGGGATTCGCGGTCGCGGCCACGGTCGGCATGGCTACTTACCACGGGACGAGCCGGCTGCCCCTCCGGTCCTTCTTCCTCGCGACGGGAATAGTGGTGATCGTGCTGGCTGCCGGGCTGCTCGCCAATTCGGTGACCAAACTCTACGGCGCCGCGATTCTCGACGACCTCGGTTCGCGCCCGTGGGACACCGATCACCTGGTGTCCATCACCTCGACGCAAGGGAAGTTCCTCAACACTCTTCTTGGGTACGACTCAGCGCCGAGCCTCCTCCAGATCGGCCTCTATTGGTCGTATCTCCTGGCGGCGCTCGGGCTCTTTCTGTTCCTGCCGGCTCCAGGCGACCGGGGCCGCCGCGGAGCGTTGGCTGCCGCTGTCCCGCCAACGCAGGGGGCATCCCGCTGAAGCCTCTCGCGTTGGCGCGCCCGGGACTGCGGCTCTTGCCTGGACTGGCCGGCTGTCTTGGCCTTGGCCTGCTGATGGCTTCGTGTACGGGGGATGACGGCCCCCGCCGAGTCGTCCAGATCACGCAGACGGATGATGGCTGCACGCCGGGACGGTTCGCTGCGGCTCCAGGCGAGCGCCTGACGCTCGAGGTCACCAACGACGGTAAGAAGGACCGCGAGATCGAAGGGATCGAAGGGACGAAACTTGAGGAGTTGCTCGTGCCGTCGGGTCGCACCCGCCACGTTGATTGGACCGCGCCCGGCAAGGCCGGCGTGCAGAAAGTGAAGTGCTATATTCCCGGCGGCAACACGGTGATCATCGAGGTCGACGTGAGCGAACCGAAAGCCACAGTGCAGGTTGACCTCGTCGAATACACCGTTAGCGCCGACAAAGTATCGGTGCCCACCGGAGTGATCCGGTTTGCGGCGCACAACACGAGTACGGCACAGATCCACGAACTCGCCGTCCTTCGAGTGAAGGATGACGGGTCGTTCGACAACCTGGGTGAGATTGAGAATCTGGCGCCCGGTAAGTCGGGCGAGACGGTGCTCGACGTGGCGCCCGGGAGATACCTGCTCGCCTGTCTCATCGCCACAGGCGAGGCCGGCAGCACGGTCGACCACTTCCAGCAAGGGATGAAGCTGGAGTTCGAGGTCCGATAAGACGCCTCGGCCACGGGCGGCGGATCAGGGTCGGTTCTTACGGGGGCGGCAGGCCCCTCGATGCCGTGACCACATCGCCGAGGATCTTGGCGCGAAGGTCGCCGCTCACGAAGACCGGTTTGTATTGGTCGGCGATCTGGTAAGGGACCATGCGGACGTTGGCTAGCTGCTTCCCCCAGAAGGTCGCCTCCAGCAAGTAGCCCTGGGTATGCTCGGGGGTTTGGCGCTGGTCGAAGATGAAGTTCCCGAGGGCATAGGCGATGAACGCCTGCCCACGGGTCTCGATCGCCTGCACCCAGTGTGCCTGGTTACCCACGACGAGGCCGGCGCCCGCATCGGCGGCTGCGCGGAGGGCTTTGATGCTCCGTGGGCTTGGCTCATGGGTGTCTTCCGTCCCGCTTTGCACCTGCACGATGACGACGTCGACCTGAGTCTTGAGAGCGCGAATGCGTTCGGTGAAGCGACTCAGAGATAGTTCCGACGCGGGGCGGAAGAAGGCGGGCTCTCCTGCGGCCCGCTCCTCCTTGTAGTCGTCGTCGAGGGGCGCGGTGCCAGGTTCGGTAGGAGTCGCCTCGAGTTCCATTGCCGCCACGTCGTCAAAGCCAAGGACACCGAATCGCGTGCCATTCAGTTCGAACACAACAGGAGCGAGCGCCTCTTCAAGATTCTTGCCGCCCCCGGCCACCTTGATGTGGGCCTGCGTCAACAGCTCAATCGTGCGCAGGAAGGCCCGGTTCCCGCAGAAGGCCTGTCCGCAGTCGAAGACGTGATTGGTGGCGATGGTGACCTCGTCGATCCCGGCCAGGGTGAGGGCTTCGATGACCTGGGGCGGCGAGGTCAGGTTCGTGGTGGAGATGCAGCCGAAAGGTGCGCTGACATCCTGGATACTTCCGTCGAGAGATCCGAGCGCGAGGTCCGCCTTCGCCAGGTACTCGGCAACCGGACCGCGAAGAGCGGCGCCCCAGTCGCCCGTAGCCTCGATGCGAGCGAGGGAGCAGCGGGACTGGAGTATGTCGCCCGTGACGACCACCGTTGTCGCGGTCGGCAGCACCGCCGCCGCCCGGGCGGCGAGCGTCTCGACAACCGAACGACCTTTGCCGGTGGCGGCCGAGATCGCGACTCTTTCGACGAACGGCCATCGCGCCGGGTCGCCGCGCCCGCGGACGATGTCCGTGCCATCGACTGCGAGCGCCCTGACCGAGAAACGCACTTCGAGCAGAGGCACAAAGGCGACGATCCCCGAGGCCGGGGTCATGGCGGCGCGCAGCTCCTCATAGGTCGCGAACGTGCGCTGGGGAGTGGCGCTCGGAGCGAAGAGGGCTGCCGAGGCAATGTCTCGCTCGGGTCCGGCAGCCGCGAAGACCACCGGCGCGCTGATCCCGCCCACCTGCTTCCAGTTCGGCGAAGTTCCCCCAACGACGGCCTGGAGCTGTTCTGCGGTCAGGGCGTCGACGCCCGCCCCGAGTGCTGCGATCGGGACCCAGTAGCGGGTGACGGTGCCACCGGACACGCCGGTGTTGAAGACGATGTCCGGTTGTTCGCCGGGTCCGGCCGGTCGAAGTGGCAAGCCCTCGAGCGTAGGAGGGAGCGCGCCTCGGTAGGTGATGGCTGCCGAAGCTGTCCCGGCGGGGCGGTCGCCGGGCCTGAGGTCGGTCGAGGAGTCGCTGGCCGCGGCGTCGAGGATGACCACGACCAATAGAACAAGGCTCGCGGCCAGGGTAGCGAGCGAAAGCACGAACGCTGCCAGCCAGCGGCCGGGAACGTTCGGAGGTGGACTGGCCATCTGGCGGCATCTTCTTCCTGCCCGGCGAAGGTGGTCAATTGGGCTGACCGCGGAGCTTTTCGCAAGCGGCGTCGAGATTGTGAGGCTCTGGCGATTGGGTTACCGTACTGGAATGGGCCGTCCCAGGGCGGCTCCCTGCTGGAGGGCTGCGTGACCCTGCGCTACCGCTACTCGTTGTGGGATGGCACCCAGGAAGTCCCGGACCTCGAGGCCGACGACATCCTCGACAATCTCACCGACGACCTGATGAACTTCGGGGACCTCCAGCACGCCCTTCGTAACTTGCTTCAGCGTGGGATGCGCAGCCCCATGGGCGATCGCATGCAGGGACTTCGTGACCTGCTCCAACAACTCCGCCAACAGCGACGACAGCAGCTCGACAAGTTCAACCTCAATTCCGTGTTCGACGACATCAAGAAGAAGCTCGATGAGATAGTGGAGATGGAGCGCAACACCCTCGATCGACGGCTTGAGGAAGTCTCCGGCGAAACAAGTCCGGACGGACAGACGCAGGCCTCGGGCGAACAGCAGCCCGGCGGCGAGCAACAGGGTGCAACGGACGGACAACAGGGCCAGCAGGGCCAGCAGGCCGGAAAGCAGGGCCGCCCGCAGGCGGGTCAACGGCAGCCTGGCCAGCAGCAGCCGGGCCAACCAAGTTCACCGCAGGCGGGGCAGCCTTCCGAGGCTGGCGAATTCGCCGACATGCTGCGGACGATCGCCAACCGCAAGCAGGAGTTCCTTTCGAACCTGCCGGAGGACGTCGCCGGGCAGGTGAAGGAACTCCAGAACTACGAGTTCATGGATCCGGAGGCCCAGGCCAAGTTCAACGAGCTCCTGGAGAGTTTGAAGAAGGCGATGATGGAGACCTTCTTCAAAGACATCTACGACCAGATCGCCAACATGTCGCCCGAAGAGCT